>CAWIZT010000001.1:0-32888 GCA_963840705.1 uncultured Actinomycetes bacterium
CGGGCGAGAAGACGCTTCACCAGATCGTCTCGACGGTCGCCTCGTCGCTCGAGCTGACCGAGGTGCTCAAGGCGGTCGTCCGGCTGCATGACGGAGGCGAGCGGGGTACACGCGTGCTTTGCGTATCTCTCGACCAGACCGGAGACCGGCTCGTCCTGCGCGCCGCCTCGCCGCCGTACGAGCGGCAGGCGGACAAGGTCGTCATGCAACGCGGCGAGGGGCTGCCTGGTGGGCGGCGGAGCGCGGCGAGCCGGCCTTCATCCGTGACAACGCACTGGCAGACCCGCGGATGAAGTATTTCCCCGAGCTGGAGGAGGAGCGTTTCCAGTCCCTGCTCGCCTGCCGCCATCGCTCGCTCAGGCGACGTGATCGGCGTCATCACGGCGCACACCGAGGCGCCGCGGGAGTTCTCGGACGACGAGGTCGACTTCCTCGTCACCTCGGCAGCGCTCGTCGCGAGCGCGATCGAGAACGCGCGGCTGTACGAGGAGGCGCGGATCCGGGTCGCCGAGCTGAGCCGCCCGCTGAGCTCGCAGAAGCGATCGCGGGAGCCGGTGCGCTCGAGGAGCCTGGATATCGTCGTCTCCGGCGCGCGACCGCTCCTCTCAGCTCGAGCCTGCCACCTCTACCTGCTCGACCCGGGCAGCGAGGAGCTCGAGCGCGTCGCCAGCGATCCGGAGCCGGAAAGCCGGGACACATCGGCCTGCGGGTCGGCCCCGAGCTTGCGCGGGGTGGCGGGAGCACACGGGTCTGCGGTTCCGCTGGTAGCGAACGACGAGCTGATAGGGCTGGTCGTCGCCGAGGGGAGCGTGCGTGTCGAGCTCGGCCGCGCCGTCGCGAGCCAGGTCGCGGTCGGCCAAGAAGGTCCAGGTCATCGAGCAGCTCACGGAGAAGAACCTGATCAGGGACTTCTTCGAGGAGCTTGCGGCGGACGGCCGCGCGGGGACCTCGAGGGCGTGCAATCCGCCTCGGCGGCGATCTGACGAGGCCGGACGTGGTCCTCGTCGCTGAGCCGCGAGCGACGCCCTCGAGCGTGCGCTCCTGTTTCGGCTCCCGGCTCGCTCTTCGATCGCCGCGAGCATCCGCGCGGGCCCTTGTCAACCTGTCCACGACCAGCTTCGAATCGTTCCTCGAGCGGCTCCAGCGAATCCACGACGATTTCGCCGAGCCGGCGTCGGTCGGGGTCTCGAGCGTCTGCGAGGGTGAGGGGGCGTTTGCCGACGGTTTCGCGGAGGCGCAGCAGGCGCTGCTCGGGACGGTCGCGCTGCGAACGGAACCCGCAGTCTCTCGAACCAGGACCTCGGCGCGTACAAGTACCTGTTGCGGGTCGCGGTCGACGGCGGCATCGCGACACCACGCGATGCCGTCTCCCGCCTCGCGGAGTACGACGCGCAACGCGTCCGAGCTCGTCCTCTACGCTCGAGGAGTTCCTGCGTCGCCACGGCAACATCAGCGCGACCTCGGAGACGCTCTTCGTGCACCCGAACACGATCGCGCCAGCGGCTCAGGAGAACGCCGAGCTCTCCGGCCTCGACCTGCGGAAGGACGACTGGCTGATGATCGAGATCGCAGTGAAGATGGTGAAGCTCGAGCAGGCACTCGGTACCAAAGGCAAAACTCAACACATAGCCGCCGCTCAGGTGTGGAGGAACCGCACCTTCATCGCGGGGGAACGAGGGTGTTACCCCTATTTCTCCACGTCCCAGGAGGGCAGCAGCATGAGTGGAGAGGCAATATCCGCGGACGCGGTCTGGCAGGACATGCAGGCGCGCGGAGTCGAGTTCGTGTTCGCGCAGTTCGTCGACTGACGCGCGGCCGAGCGCGAAGCTCGTCCCCGTCGACTCGCGGGAGGCCTTCGACGGCCTGCTGTCGGGACGGCGCCGGCTTCGCGGGCTTCGCCGCCGGGAATATCTGCCAGGTGCCAAGTGACCCGACATCGCGGCATCCCTGATCCCGCCAGCTACACACCGGTTCCCTGGCAGCAGGACCTCGCCCGCTTCGCCTGCGACGTCACGGTCGAAGGCGAGGACTCGGCGTACTGCCCGCGCACGATCCTGCGGCGGATGCTCGCGCGCGCCGAGGGCAAGGGCTTCGAGTTCAAGATGGGGCTCTAGCTCGAGTACTTCCTTGTCAAGCAGCGCGATGACGGCTCGATCACGATCGCCGATCCACACGACACGCTCGAGAAGCCTTGCTACGACATGGCAGGGCGACGCGGCGCTACGACTTCCTCACCGAGGTCTCGCGGAACTGAACAACCTGGGCTGGGGCAACTACGCGAACGATCACGAGGACGCGAACGGCCAGCCGAGCAGAACTTCACCTACGCGAACGCGCGACCAGCTGCCACCGCGGGATCTTCTCCGCTACATGGTGCACACGCTCGCCGAGCAGCACGGGATGATCGCGACGTTCACGCCGAAGCCGTCTGACACCTGACGGGGAACGACCGTCACTTCCACATGTCGCTCTGGGATGGCGACACGAACCTCTTCCTGGACGGTCGGACCCGCGCGGCCTCGGTCTCTCGGATACCGCGTTCCACTTCATCGGCGGCCTGAAGGAGCACGCGCGTGCGTACAGCGCCGCCACCGCTCCGACGGTCAACGGGTACAAGCGGCTCAAGCTGGGAACGACGGCGAGCGGGGCGACGGGTCTCCGGTCTGGATCACGTACGGCTACAACAACTGCACGAGACGCTGCGCATCCCGGCCCCGGTCGCATCGAGGATCGGATGATCGACGGCTCGTGCAATCCGTATCTGGCGGCGGCAGCGGTGCTTGCGGCGGGGTCGACGGCATCGAGCGGGGTCTCGACGCAGGGGAGCCGAACGCGGACAACCTCTATGCGAGCCGTACGACGAGCTGAAAGCTCGAGGGCCCGAGACGCTGCCGGCCACCCTGCTGCAGGCGACCTACGAGCTCGAGACGACGATGTTCTCAGGGCTGCCCTGGGGCGCGGCTGAGACGAGGACTACGTCGACTACTTCATCCGCGTGAAGCGCGAGGAGTGGAACCGCTACCACGAGCAGGTCACACCCTGGAGATCCGCGAGTACCTAACCCGGTTCTGATCCGTATGGAGACTTTCTCCATATCGAGTTTCACAAGAACGGCAGCGATTAGCGCTGTCGTCGGTTAGCTCGTGTGTACCTTCTGACCATATGTGCGGGATCGTCGGCCTGTTCGCGAAGTCGCCCGAGATCGAGGAGCACCTCGGCGTGCATCTGGCCGCGATGCTCGCACAGATGAACGACCGGGGGCCGGACAGCGCCGGTGTCGCGGTCTACCGCGATCCCGTGCCACAGGATCGAGCAAGCTGACGCTCTTCTCCACGGATCCACGCGAGGACTGGTCGGGGCTGGCGGCGAGGCTCGCCGACGAGCTCGGCGGCTCGTCGGAGCCGAGCGCGCGGGCGAGCCATGCCGTGCTCGTCATCGACGCCGACGCAGCGGACGCAGAAGCGTGGGTGCGGGCAAACCGTCCGGACCTGCGCGTGATGAGCGCGGGGAGCGTCATCGAGATCTACAAGGAGACCGGGCTCCCTCGCGACTTCGCGGAGGAGTTTCGTCTCACCGACCTCCAGGGGACACATGCGCTCGGCCACACGCGCATGGCGACAGAGAGCCGCGTCACGACCGAAGGCTCGCACCCGTTCTCGACGGGGCTCGACCTCTGCCTCGTCCACAACGGCTCGCTCTCGAACCACAACCGTCTGCGCGAGAACCTGCGTCGGGCGGGGATCGGCTTTCAGACCGAGAACGACACCGAGGTCGCGGCCGGGTATCTCGCCTGGCGCATGCGCGAGGGGGCGACGCTCGAGCAGGCGCTCGAGGGCTGCCTCGTGGACCTCGACGGCTTCTACACCTTCGCGGTCGGAACAGCCGACGGCTTCGCGGTCTTGCGCGATCCGATCGCGTGCAAGCCCGCGGTGCTCGCCGAGACCGACGAGTGGGTGGCAATGGGCTCGGAGTGGCGCGCGATCTCGGTGCTGCCGGGATCGGCCGACGCGCGGATGTGGGAGCCGGAGCCGGGCGTCGTGTACGTCTGGGAGAAGGAGCTCGTGTGATGGCGGTCGCGGAGCGCGAGCAGCAGGCAGCAGTCGAGCTCGTCGATCTCGACACCACGGCACTCCGCGAGCTCAATCAGCGTCTGCACGAGCTCACCCGAGCACCGGGTCCGAGCGCCTGGCGCATCGTCAACCCGAACGGCGCGCACGCCGTGGCATGCGGCCTGGACGCGGACGTCGAAATCGAGATCGACGGGCACGTCGGCTACTACTGCGCGGGCATGAACAAGCGAGCTCGCGTGGTCGTCCACGGCAATGCGAGCACGGGGGTCGCAGAGAACATGATGTCGGGCCTCGTCGTCGTCGAGGGAAACGCCAGTCAATCGGCGGGCGCCACGGGACGCGGCGGCCTGCTCGTCGTTCGCGGAGACGCGGCGGCGCGCTGCGGGATCTCTATGAAGGGGATCCACGTCGTCGTCGGCGGCTCGGTCGGGCACATGAGCGCGTTCATGGCGCAGACGGGGTCGCTCGTCGTCTGCGGCGATGCGGGCGAGGCGCTGGGCGATTCGATCTACGAGACCCGCCTGTACGTGCGCGGCAGCGTCGCAAGCCTCGGCGCGGACTGCATCGAAAAGGAGCTTCGCGACGAGCACCGCTCTCAGCTCTCCGAGCTTCTGAGCGCCGCCGACATCGATGCCGATCCCGCCGATTTCCGACGGTATGGCTCGGCGCGCCAGCTCTACAACTTCCGGATCGACAACGCAGGCGCGTACTGATGGCGACGAAAATCGAGCGGCCCTGGAACCTCCGCGAGTCCTACCTCTTCGACCGCGCTGCCATTGCCGAGATTCAACGCGCCTCGCGTGAAGGGATCTACGACATCCGCGGATTCGGCGCCAAGCGCCGCCTGCCGCACTTCGACGACCTCCTGTTTCTCGGCGCGTCGATCTCGCGCTACCCGCTCGAGGGCTACCGCGAACGGTGTGCGACCGACGTCGTGCTCGGAACGCGCTTCGCGAAGAAGCCCCTCGAGCTGAAGATCCCGGTGACGATCGCCGGCATGAGCTTCGGCGCACTCTCCGCGCCGGCGAAGGAGGCTCTCGGGCGCGGTGCGAGCGAGGTGGGCACCTCCACGACCACGGGCGACGGCGGCATGACGAACGAGGAACGCGAGCACTCCCAGACGCTCGTCTACCAGCTGCTCCCTTCGCGCTACGGCATGAATCCCGACGACCTGCGCCGCGCGGACGCGATCGAGGTCGTCGTCGGGCAGGGAGCGAAGCCGGGTGGCGGTGGGATGCTCCTCGGCCACAAGATCTCCGACCGCGTCGCGGAGATGCGCGATCTGCCGAAGGGCATCGACCAGCGGAGCGCCTCGCGGCATCCCGACTGGACCGGCCCGGACGACCTCGAGATCAAGATCGGCGAGCTCCGCGAGATCACCGACTGGGAGAAGCCGATCTTCGTCAAGGTCGGTGCGTCGCGGACGTACTACGACGTCCAGCTCGCGGTGAAGGCGGGCGCCGACGCGATCGTCGTCGACGGGATGCAGGGTGGCACCGCGGCGACGCAGGACGTCTTCATCGAGCATGTCGGCATCCCCACGCTGCCCGCGACGCGGCTCGCGGTCGACGCGCTGCAGGAGCTCGGGATGCACCGGCAGGTGCAGCTCATCGTGTCGGGAGGGATCCGCAGCGGGGCGGACGTCGCCAAGGCGCTCGCGCTGGGCGCGGACGCGGTGTCGATCGGAACCGCGGCGCTCGTGGCGATGGGCGACAACAGCCCCGAGCTGGAGGACGAGTACCGGGAAATCGGCAGCTCGGCGGGCTTCTACGACGACTATCAGGCCGGTCGCGATCCCGCGGGGATCTCGACGCAGGACGACGAGCTCGCCGCCCGTTTCGACCCCGTGCTCGGTGGTCGCCGGATCGCGAACTTCCTTCGCGTGCTCACGCTCGAGACGCAGACGCTCGCACGCGCCTGCGGCAAGTCGCACGTGCACAACCTGGAGCCCGAGGACTTGGTCGCGCTGACCGTGGAAGCCGCGGCGATGGCACGGGTTCCGCTCGCCGGGACGGACTGGATCCCGGGCTCGAGCGGGGAGTAGCCGGTTGCAGGAGCCATCAGGGCTGACACTGCACCTGGAGCGGGTCTTCGACGCGCCACCCTCGCTCGTCTTCGAGGCGTGCACCGAGCCTGAGCTTCTCGCGAAGTGGTGGGGACCCGAAGGATTCACGGCCCCAGGCATTGCGACCGACCTGCGCGTGGGAGGCGGCTATCGCATCGCGATGCAGCCGCCCGTAGGCGAGCTCTTCTACCTGAGCGGGGAGTTCCGTGAAGTCGATCCCCCAAATCGCCTCGCGTACACCTTCCGCTGGGAGGATCCCGACCCCGAGGACCGGGAGACTGTCGTCACGATCTCGTTGCGAGCTGCCGAGCAGTCCACGGAGCTCGTTCTCGACCAGGGCCCGTTTGCCACGCAGGCGCGCTATGACCTCCACCACGCGGGCTGGACGGACGGTCTCGTGCGGCTGGAGGAGGCACTTCGGTCGGTGCAGGAACGCTGACTCACGCCTCACGCATGTCTCCGAGCAGCTGCTCCAGCGTTTCGCCTCTCGCAATGCCCTCCGGAGCTCTCGCCGCCGCCGGCGTCGCGGTCAGCGCGCCGTAGATCTCGGCCAGCGCTTCGAAGAGAGCAGGGGTGAGACCCGCGTCCGACTGGCTCGTGGCGATCTCGTGCATCTCGCCGACATAGCGACCCGACTTCGCCGCCGCGCTCGCGAGGCGCCGCTCGATGTTCGCGACAAGCTCGGGCGCGGCAGCTTGCAGATCCGCGACGACGTGCTCCAACACCCCATTGGCATGCGCCGCGACCAGCGCCTGAAACAGGAGCGCCGTAGTGCCCTTGTAGACGGATGCGGTGCTCATCTTCACCGCCGAGGCCGCACCGACTTCGTCGCCCACGACGATCCGGTCGACGCCCTCGAACGGGAGCGCAGCGATCTCCGAAGCCCGCGGCCCGGAAAGATAGACGCGGGTCGTTCCCGGCTTCCAGGGCGGCGGTCCCGAGATCGAGCCGTCCACCGTTTCGACCTCTGCCCTCGAAGCCGCGGCCCGAATCTCGACCACGGTTGCCGGTGCGATCGCGTTCAACTCCACGAGAAGCGGTCGTGCTGGTTCGTCTCGCGCAGCTCCCAGGATGGCGTCGGCCGCCGCGCTCGCGCGCTCGGGCGGCACGATCGAGAGGACGACTTCCGCCTCGCGAACGACCGCGCCCAGGTCGGGCAGAAGCCGCACGGCGGCGGCACGCTCGGCGAGCCGTGCCGTTCGCTCGCTGCGTCCGTCGAGCGTCGCGACCACACGAGCTCCGCCCCTGACGAGCGCGTCGGCCATCGCGCTCCCCATCGCGCCGAGGCTCACGACGCCGACGGTGGGCATGCGTCAGCCTGCGCCGTTGTACGTCGTTCGCGCGCTCACCGAAGCCGAGTCTATGTGTGGTCAGCCGGACGCCAGCCCAGCTCGCGGGAGATCGCGTCCGCCCGCTCGACGAGGGGCGGCACCGCCGCTTCCATCGCCGCCTCGTCGAAGCGAGAGCTCGGGCCCTGGAGCGCGACCATCGCCTCGAGCTCTCCCCGGCTCGACCGTATGGGTGCAGCAATCGCCGCCAGGTCGGGCTCTCGCTCGCCGACCGCCTGCGCCCATCCCCGCTCGCGCACCTGCGCCACCTCCCGCGCAAGCGCTTGCGGATCCGTGATGGTTCGCGGCGTGTAGGCGCGCAGCGGCGGGCCGTCGCGAAGCTCCCGCCCCGAGAAGGCGAGCATCACCTTGCCCGCCGAGGTCGCATGCCCCACCGAGGGCCGGCCGAGCTTCGAGACGGGTTGCACGTGGTGGCTGCCCGGGACGAAGTCCACCGTGATCGCGTCCTCGTCGCCGGGCACGGAAAGTGTCGCGGTCTCGCCCGTCGCCTCGACGAGCGCCACCAGATGCGGGCGCGCGACCTCTCGCACGTCGAGGCGGGCGAGGAGCGCGTTGGCGAGATGGACGATCCGCAGGCCGAGGCGATAGCGACCGGAGCTCTGCACGCGCTCGACCAGCCCCGAGGCGGCGAGCGTGCCCAGCTGACGCGATACGGTGCTGGGCGTCATGCCCGTGCGGCGCGCGATCTCGTTGGTTCCGAGCTCACCCGCCTCGGCGAGCGTGTCGAGCACCGCGATCGCGCGCTCGGCGGCGCCGATGCGGCGCGTGGAAGGTTGACGAGTGCGGGACATCCCTGTAGCTTCGTTGCGGATAGTGACACAGTGTTGCTGAGAGTGCAATTCGAGTAGATACCCGATGTCGTTTCTCCTCTCGTGTCCCCACTGCGGCCCCCGGCCGGTCGACGAGTACGCGTTCTCCGGCGAGGTAACCCGGAGGCCCGAGAAGTCCGAGAACGGCTCCCCGTCGCTGCGTGAGCTGACGGAGTACGTCTATTTCCGCGACAACGCCGCCGGCCCCCAGCGCGAGTGGTGGCAGCATCGGACGGGCTGCGGCGAATGGTTCCTGGCCGAACGCGACACGCGAACGAACGAGGTCCTGTCGATCACCCTCCCCGAGCCCGGCCGCCAGGCACGCCCATGAGGATGGCGCCGCAGGAAGGCGAGAGGATCGACCGGGATCGGCCTGTGATCTTCCGCTTCGGCGAGAAGCGGATCGAGGGCTACGAGGGCGACACGTTCGGCTCCGCGCTCTACGCGGCCGGCCTGCGGACGTTCTCCCGCTCGTTCAAGTACCACCGGACGCGCGGCCTCCTCTGCTGCACCGGTCACTGCCCGAATTGCATGATGACGGTGGACGGGGTGCCGAACGTTCGCGTCTGCGTCGAGCCGCTGCGCGAGGCCGCGCACGTCACCGAGCAGAACGTCTGGGGGAAGCTCGACCTCGACGTCCTCTCGCTCACGGACAAGGTCGGCGGGCCGTTCACGCCGGTCGGCTTCTACTACCGGACGATGATCCGGCCTCGTCGTGCGTGGCCGCTGTACGAGAAGGTGTTGCGGAACCTTGCCGGCCTCGGCCGCGTCGACGAGCGGGGTGGGCACTCGCGGCGCTACGACGTGGAGCACCGGCGCGCGCGCGTCCTGATCATCGGCGGATCGGAAGCCGGCCGCGCGGCAGCACATGCAGCAGCGGCCGAGGGACCGGGCGTCGTGCTCGTCGACGAGGGACCACGACAGCTCGGGGAACTGGCCGGGGTCGAGGTGCTGACACCCGCACGCGCCCTCGGAATCTGGGAGGGCGGGCTCGTCCCCGTGGACTGCGGAACCGTGCTCTACCGTTATCGGGCCGAGCGCATCGTGGTCGCGACCGGAGCGCTCGAGCAGCCGATCGTGCTTCCCGGGCAACGACCTGGTCGGCGTGATGCTGCCGAGCGCGGTTCGCCGGTTGATCCACGACTTTTCGATCCGGCCGGGCGAGCGCGCGGTGGTGGTGGCAGCCGACGAGCCGGGGCTCGAGGTCGCGGACGATCTGAGGGAATCGGGAGTCGCGGTTCAGCGCGTCGTCGACTTGCGCGAGACGCCCGTTCGCGAGCTCGAGGCTCAGCGTCGGCGAGGCCGCGTGCGAGCGCTGCTCGTCGACGGCGAGGAGATCGCGTGTGACCTCGTCGTCGCCTCGGGCGGCCGCCAGCCCGCGTACTCCCTGCTCGCCCAGGCCGGCGCTCGAGTCGAGTTCGACTCCTCGCTCGGGAGTGTTCGTCCCGACGAGCGTTCCGCCCGGCGTCGAGGCGGTGGGAACGGTAACGGGCGAGGGACTGCAGAGGATCGACGTCCCGCCGAAGCACAAGGGTCGAGGGAAGTGCTTCGTCTGCATCTGCGAGGACGTGACGACCAAGGACGTCACGCGCGCGATCGCCGAGGGCTTCGACTCGATCGAGCTCGCCAAGCGGTACACGACCGTGACGATGGGCCCGTGCCAGGGCAAGCTCTGCCAGCTCGCCTCGATCCGCCTCTACGCGGAGGAGGTGCGCGCATACGAGACGCGAGCTCGGGGCGACGACCGCTCGTCCGCCGTGGTCGCCCGTCGAGATGGGGCTCCTCGCCGGTCGCCATTTCGAGCCCGCGCGTCGCACGGCCCTGCACTTCCGGCACGAGGAAGCGGGGGCGAAGATGCAGTGGGCGGGGCCGTGGAAGCGCCCGTACGCGTACTCCGAGCGGCCCGAGGACGAGGTTCGCGCCGTGCACGAGTCCCTGGGCGTGATCGATGTGTCGACGCTCGGGAAGATCCTGGTCGAAGGCCCGGAGGCAGCTGCGCTCCTCGAGCGTCTCTACCCGAACCGCTTCGCGGATCTCCGGCCCGGCCGGATCCGCTACGGCGTGCTGACCTCGGACGGCGGGCAGGATCATGGACGACGGCACCGTCGGGCGGCTCTCGGAGGAGCTCTACTACGTGACGACGACGTCGACCGGCGCCGACTCGGTGACCGCGTGGTTCGAGTGGTGGAACGCGGTCTGGGGCTACGAGGCGGAGATCGTCAACGTCACCGGCGCGCTGGCCGCGCTGAACCTGCCGGGCCCGCGCGCGCGGGAGGCGCTCCAGCGGCTCACCGAGGACGATGTCTCGGACGACGCGCTCAGGTACCTGGACGCGAGGCAGCTCGAGGTCGCGGGAGTCCCCTGCCTCGCGCTCCGGATCGGCTTCGTCGGCGAGCTCGGCTACGAGCTCCACTGTCCGAGCGCGGCGGCCGAGTTCCTGTGGGACCGGCTCGTCGCCGAAGGGCGCGCGGCCCTTCGGGCTCGAGCCCCAGCGGATTCTGCGCCTCGAGAAGGGCCACGTCATCGTCGGCCAGGACACCGACTCCGAGTCGAACCTCCTCTCCGCGGCGATGCCGTGGCTGCCGAAGATGGACAAGGACGACTTCGTCGGCAAGCTCGCGGTGGAGCACTTCGCCGAGCGCGAGCCGCTCGAGCGCCTCGTCGGCTTCGTCATGGAGGACGGCGTCGTCCCCGCCGAGGGCGCGCAGATCGTGATCGAGGGCTATCCGGCGGGTCGCATCACGAGCGCGCGCCGGAGCGAAGCGGTCGGATCGGTGATCGGGCTCGCGTGGCTGCCCGTCGAGCGGGCCGAGGACGGGACGCGGTTCGAGGTCCGGGTCGACCGGCGCCTGCTCGGCGGCCGGGTCAAGTCCGGGGCGTTCTACGACGTCGACGGAAAGCGGATGCGCGTCAGTGACGCCTCGTCCTCGACTTCCTCTCTCCCCTTCGCGCTGCGAGCCCGGCAACGACGACGTCGCCGTTGCGGCGAGCGCTCGGAGGATGCCGGATCGCCCGTCGTCCAGGATCTGTGGCCGGAAGGGAAGGTGGAGATCCGCGGCGATCTCGACCTCGTCGCGCCACGCGCGGGGGAGGAGCTCGTGCAGCTTACGCCTCGCCGCGGCTTCCTGTTCACCGGCGACGATCCCGCCGACGTCGTCGCGCGCCTGCGCGAGGTCGGAGTGCTTGCCTACGACGCGACCGGCGCGCTGGCCGGGATCGCGATCGAGGGCGAACAGCTGATGCGGCGGCTGACCGATCTCGATCTCGACGAGCTGCCCGCCGCTGGGCCGCTGCTCTCGCGGGTGACGGCGATCGTTCTTCGCGACGAAGGCGAGCGCTTCCGCGTCTACGTGCCGCAGGAGCTGGCGCACGACGTGGCCGTGGCGGTGCTCGACGCGGCGGCCGGGCTTCCCAACACCGGGGTCAGGCTGAAGCCTGACCCCAGCCACTGCGGCACCGACCGACCTTGGGGCCAGGCTTGCCCGGCCCCTACGACCAGCTTAGCCTGACCCCGACGAACCGCAAGGCGACGAGGCGGCGTGAAGGACATCTTCCGAGTCCGGCGCATGTGGCGGCCGCGCGGCGAGCTCAAGCGCCGCTACGACGTCGTGGTCGTCGGAGCCGGCTCGCACGGGCTCGCGACCGCGTACTACCTCGCCAAGCGGCACGGGATCCGCGACGTCTGCGTGCTCGACAAGTCGTACATCGGCTCGGGCGCCGCCGGGCGGAACACGACGATCATCCGCTCCAACTACCGAACTCCCGAAGGCGCGGAGTTCTACCGCGAGAGCGTGCGCCTGTACGAGCGCCTCTCGGCCGAGCTCGACTTCAACCTGATGTTCTCCCAGCACGGCCATCTCACGCTCGCGCACTCGGACCGCGCGCTCGTGACGATGCAGGAGCGGGCCGAGGTGAACAAGCTGCTCGGGATCAAGTCGAGCGTCGTCGGCCCGCAGGAGATCCACGAGCTCTGTCCGCCGCTCGACGTCTCGGATCGACCGTCCTATCCGATCCTGGGCGCCCTCTACCACGCTCCGGGCGGGATCATCCGGCACGACGCCGTCGTCTGGGGGTACGCGCGAGCCGCCGACCGGCTCGGGGTCGAGATCCACCCGAACACGGAGGTCACGGGCTTCGAGCGCGACGGCGACCGGATCGTCGCGGTGGAGACGCCGCGCGGGCGCATCGAGTGCGGGCAGGTCGTCTGCGCGACCGCCGGCTGGTCGTCGCTCGTCGCAGGTCTGGCGCGCGTGCGACTCCCGATCACGACGCACATCCTGCAGGCCTTCGTCACCGAGCCGATGAAGCCGTTCCTCGACGTGATCATCGTCTCCTCGCAGCTGCACGTGTACATCTCGCAGACCGACCGCGGCGAGTTCCTGATCGGCGCCGAGATCGAGCCCTACACCACGTACAAGGGAACGGGCACGCTCTCCTTCCTCGAGTACTCCTCGAAGCACACGCTCGAGCTCTTCCCGCAGCTCGAGCGGATTCGCATCCTCCGCACCTGGACCGGCCTCTGCGACCTCTCGCCCGACTACAGCCCGCTGCTCGGGAAGACGGAGATCGACAACTTCCATCTCTCGGCCGGCTGGGGGACGTATGGGTTCAAGGCCGCGCCCATCGTCGGGGTGACGCTGGCGGAGCTCGTTGCGTCTGGCAAGACCCCGGACCTGATCGAGCCATTTGCCCTCGAGCGCTTCTACACCGACACCCTCGTCTCCGAGCTGGCCGCCGCAGCGGTGAGCCACTAGCCTCCCGAGCGATGAAGACCCAGATGCCATCCAGCCTCGAGATCGCCCAGGACGCGACGCTCCGCCCGATCCTCGACGTCGCGGCCGACGCCGGGCTGCTCCAGGACGAGATCGAGCCGTACGGCCGCTACAAGGCGAAGGTCGACCTCTCCGTGCTGGAGCGTCTCTCCGACCGGCCGGACGCGAAGCTGATCAACGTCACCGCGATCACGCCGACGCCCGCGGGCGAGGGGAAGACGACCACGTCGGTCTCGCTGACCCAGGGACTCGGCGTCCTCGGCAAGAAGCCCGTCCTCTGCCTGCGCGAGGCGTCGCTCGGCCCGGTCTTCGGCGTCAAGGGCGGCGCCGCCGGCGGCGGCTACGCGCAGGTCGTCCCCATGGAGGACCTGAATCTCCACTTCACCGGCGACCTGCACGCGATCACGGCCGCGAACAACCTCCTCTCGGCGCTGATCGACGCGCATCTCATGCACGGAAACGTGCTCGGCCTCGATCCGGCGTCCGTCTCGTGGCGGCGCTGCCTGGACATGAACGACCGCTCGCTCCGCGACGTCGTCACCGGCCTCGGTGGGAAGGCGAACGGCTACCCGCGGCAGACCGGCTTCGACATCACCGCGGCGAGCGAGATCATGGCGCTCGTGGCCGTCGCGCGCGACCTGCACGACCTGCGCGAGCGGCTCGGGAAGATCACCGTCGGCCAGACCTACGACGGCGAGCCGGTGACGGCCGAGCAGCTCCGCGCCGCAGGCTCCCTCGCGGTCGTGCTGAAGGAGGCGATCAAGCCGAACCTCGTGCAGACCCTCGAGGGGCAGCCCGCCTTCGTCCACTGCGGCCCGTTCGCGAACATCGCGCACGGCAACAACTCGCTCGTCGCGGATCGCGTCGCACTCAAGCTCGGCGACTACGTCGTCACGGAGTCGGGGTTCGCGTCGGACATGGGCATGGAGAAGTTCTTCGACATCACGTGTCGCATCGGCGATCTGCGACCGGATGCCGTCGTGCTGGTGGCGACCGTTCGCGCGCTCAAGCACCACGCGGGCGATCCGGAGGGCGGTCTGGACGCGATCGAGCTCGGCGCGCAGAACCTCGCTCGTCACATCGGGATCGTCAACGGCTACGGACTGCAGGCGGTCGTCGGGGTGAATGCCTTTCCGACGGACACGGACGAGGAGCTCGAGACGGTGCGGAAGCTTGCGCTCGAGCACGGCGCCTATGCCGCGGAGGTCAACCAGGCGTTCGAGCGAGGGGGCGAGGGCGCGACGGCGCTTGCGGAGGCGGCGATCGCCGCGGCCGAGCAGCCCTCGAGCTTCGAGTTCGCCTATCCGCTCGATGCGCCGATCGAGGAGAAGATCCGGCTCATCGCGACGCGCGTCTACGGCGCCGACGGCGTCGATCTCCTGCCCGCCGCGAAGAAGAAGGCTGCGGAGTTCGAGCAATCAGGCCTGGGCGAGCTGCCGATCTGCATGGCGAAGACGCACCTCTCGCTGTCGCACGACCCGGCGCTCCGAAACGCGCCGACCGGCTTCACGGTGCCGGTACGCGATCTCCGGCCCTACACGGGGGCGGGCTGGATCGTCGCGCTTTGTGGCGACATGATGACCATGCCCGGTCTCGGTAAGACGCCGGCGGCATTCGCCATAGACATCGATGAGAACGGCGAGACGGTCGGGCTGTTCTAGCGCCTCAGGCTGAAGCCTGACCCCGATCCGGCTCGAGCCACGCCAGGAGGTGGGTCTGCCAGTCCGCGTGTTCGCTGACGCACGAAGGACAGACGCGGAGCGTCGATCCGTCCGAGAGCTCGAGCCGGCCCCACCCGGCCCCTGAGATCAATCCTTCGGCCCGTTGTCTGCTGCAGATCGCGCAGCGGAGATAAAGCCTCGACATCTACCTAACGGTACTGATTCACCAGGGGCCGATGAAGGGCCCGTCGACGTCGGAGAGCAAGATGATCACCACGACGACGATGCAGAGGAGCGAGAGCCCGAGCATAAACGGCGCGAGCCAGCGCACCTCCTTCTGCAACGGCGGGAAGTCGATCTGCTTGTCAGCCATGTCGAATGGGCTCCTCTTCGCCTAGTCCGAGGTGATGATCGTCGTGGTGGTCGTGGTCACGACGACGTTCGGTCGTTCGAGCGCGCCCGACGCCCTCAGCATCTCCGTCTGGCGCCGGAGCTTCCTCTGCTCCAATACGACGAAGCCGATTAGCGAGATGAGCATCGCTGCGACGCCGAGCGCGGTCATGATGTAGGTGCCGGTCGAGCCCTCGCCGCCGAACGTCCAGAACTCCGCGATGTCCTCGCTCCACTCGTCGAACGGGAACGCGTCGAACATTGCCTAGCTCCTCTCTCCCGTACCCACCGGGGTCTCGGCTCTGCCGTTCGTTTGCCAGTATGCGTCGAGGAGCACCGGCGCCGCATCCACCTCGCGGCCGTCCGGCTCGATGACGATCTCGGGAACGCGCTCGAACTCGGGGAAGAAGTCCTGCCCGAACTCGGCCAGGTCGAGGCCCTCGAGCTCGACTTCCGCCGGCACGCGCAGGAGATTGAGCTTCTTCAGGATCCAGCTCACGACGTAGCCCGGGATGAACGCCAGCGGGAGGAAGGCGAGCATCCCCATCAGTTGGCCGCCGAACGAGGTCTCGACGTTGTTGATCCCGGTCGGATAGCCGCCGGCAAAGACGCCGACCAGGAGCACGCCGTAGAAGCCGCAGACGCCGTGCACCGCCACCGCACCGACCGCATCGTCGATCCGCAGCTTCTTCTCGATGTACGTCCCCGCGTACACCGCGAGCATGCCGCCCGAGATCGAGAGCAGGTACGCGAGCGACGGGTGGTAGACATCGGCTCCGGCGGAAACCGAGATGACTCCCGCGAGGCCTCCGGAGAGGGTCCAGAACGGATTTCCCTTGCTCGCGAACCAGCCGCCCGTGAAGCCGCCGGCGAAGCCGAAGGTGATCACGAATGCGATCGCGCCCAGCGTCGTGGGCGAGAAGTAGATGTTCAGCCAGCCGGGGAAGACCGTGGACTGGATGACGAGGCAGGCCGCGTAGAAGCCGTAGAACCCTGTGAAGATGAGCATCAGACCCATCAGGGTCAGATGCGTGTTGTGCCCGCGGAAGGTCCGTGCTGCGCCCTCGACCGTGTATTTGCCGATACGGGGGCCAAGGTTGAGCAGGACTCCTAAGGTGAAGGCGCCGGCGACACCATGAACGACGAGCGACGCGATGGAGTCGTGGAAGCCGTAGCGGGTGACCAGCCAGCCGCCGCCGCTCCAGCCCCAGGCGGCGTCCATGATCCAGACGCCAGAACCGAGGACGACTGCAAGGATCAGGAACGCGGAGAGTCGAACGCGTTCGATGAGCGCTCCCGACATGATCGACGCCGTCGTCCAGGAGAAGAGAAGGAATGCGAGGAAGAAGACGGCGCTGACGTGGTCCTGCAGGTTGGGGCCCATCTGTGCCGCCCAAGGGGCCGTGTTCTGGCAGAAGCCCGCGAGGACCTCGAGCCCCTCGACGGTCGGGCTACCGTGCCCGTCCTTCGGCCAGCCTTCCTCGAAGCACCCGTAGATGTACCAGCCGAAGTAGTAGAAGCTCGGCGTCACGACGGCGATCGTGAGGATGTTCTTCATCGCCGTCGACATCACGTTCTTGCGTCGCGCGGCGCCCGCCTCGTACGCCATGAAGCCGGCGTGGATCAGCCACATGATCACGACGGTCCAGAAATAGAACTGCTCCGTCAGGATCTGGGAGTCGAGCGTGACCTGCGCCTGAATCTCCTCGGCAGTGGGTTCTGCCTGGGCGAGCCAGAATGAGAAGAGCGAAGAGATCATCGAACCCCCCTCCTCGGGCGGGTACCGCGATCGACGTGTGCGAAAGACCGTATGAAGCGGGCTACGCGGTTTCCATGTTCGGTGCGGCCGAGGTTCGGGTCGTGACTATGTGCGCCCTGTACACAGGGGAGCCTAGGCTCGTGCAGCCTCGCCCGTCTGGACGTCGACCAGGAAGCTCTCGGTGCGGTTCGGCTCGCCGTCGGAGTCGAGCTTGTCCGACAGGACGACGCCCCAGTAGCCGCGCACAGGAATCCCTCGCGGGACGTATCGGATCTGCACGCATTGCACCTGCGGACACGGCTCGAACGAGGCGTTCTCCTTGGCGATCTCGATCGCCTCGTCCTGCGAGATCTCCTGGTTGTTCGACCCGCATGTGCGGGCTACGACGAGGGCCGCAAGCAGAACCGCGGCAAAGAGCAGAAGCTTTCCGAGCGGATGGTCTCGGAGCCCGCGGCGCTCTTTGGGGGCGGTCGGCGGGCTGCCGTTACCGCTGCCCTCACCCCGTGCGGGCGTTCCAGCGTCGGTAGACAGCGTAGGCCCTCAGGATCAGGTAGCCGACGAAGTGCGTCATGAAGACGAGGAGCAGCCACCAGCTCCACCACAGGTAGTGCGGCGGGGGCTGCATCTCGCGGAGCTCGATGACGGTCAGGTAGAGCGCGATCGCCAGCGTGAGCCACATGATGATCGGCGCGAACCCGAGCAGGATGATGAGGAGCATGCGGTGATCGTCTACGAGGCGCGGGGTGGGCGCAACTCCAGCCAGCCCGGAGCTGACGAATCGTCTGGTGCCGAAGGGCGATTTATTCGCCCGTAGGCTCGACCGCGCGATCCTCGGTACCTCGGGCCGAAGGAGGGGGCACGTGGGGGAACCATGGGTTCCCCCACGATCAGCTCCAGGGATAGGGCGAGCTGGAAACCGGGTGGAGATCGCCGGTCTCGAAGCGTTCGAAGCGGAACGGGTAGAGCAGGCGTGAGTGCTCGCCGAGGAGAACGCTCGCGACCTCCTTGCCGACCCCGATCATCTTGTAGCCATGGTTCGAGTCGAGGATCGCGTAGAGGTTCGGGCGGAGGTAGTCGAAGACCGGAAAGTTGTCGACGGTGAAGGCGCCGACCCCACCCGAGCGGGCCTGCTTGTACAACGGTCGGCAGCCCTCGAACCGGGACATCGCGTGCGACAGGCCGGCGCAGAAGACATCCGGGAACTCGGGGTCGATATCGGTCGTCTGTGGGTACGGATCGAGCACGACGTCGTCTTCGACCACGAGCGGTGAAGCGCCGCCCTGCACGGAATGGCGGTCGCGCTTGAAATAGATCCCCCAGAGCTCGTCGGAGAGAAGCCGCCCGTCGTCGGTGAGAAGCGGAGCGTCGGTGTCGAGATGGATGACGGGAGGCGGGCCGCCGTCGGCGGTAGCGAAGAGCAGCGGGTCGATCCCGACCTCGCCCTCCTGGAGATTCCAGTACGTCCACATCGGACGGTCGGGGACCACGTCGCCTGAAGGTGTCCGCACGTCGATCGTGTCCGGCATCCCGAGCATGGCCCAGAAGCTCTTGGCCCACGGCCCCGGCGCGATGACGACCTGCTCGCCGACCTCGATGCGCCCCTCCGACGTCTCGACCGTTGAGATCGACCCGTCAACCGCTTCCTCGAATCCGGTGACCTCGACTCCGGACAGAACGGACACGCCGACTTCACGACACTTTGCATGGAGGCCCTCGACCGAGTCCAGGTTGAAGGCGAAGCCGCCCTGATGCTCGTGCAAGCAGACCGTCACACCCTGCGCGCGCCAGTCGGGGAAGAGACCCTTCATGTGCGCGTCCACCTCGGCCTCCCCGAGGATGAGCTCGGAGCGATAGCCGATCCGCTCCTGTCGCGTTGCTGTTTCAGACAGGTCCGCCTCTTGCACCGACGCGCCGAGCGCGATGTAGCCGACCGGGTTGTACGCGTAGGCCACGGGGTCGGACTCCCAGACCTCCACGCACGCCTGCATCAGCTCGCTCATCGCGGGCTGGAAGTAGTTGTTGCGAACGACACCGCAGGCGATGCCGGATGCGCCGGCGCCCGGGTGCGCCTTGTCGAGGACGACGACGTCCGCTCCCGAGCCGAGCTCGCGCGCTTGCAACTCGCTGCGCGAGGTGGTACGCGGTCGACAGTCCGTGGATGCCGGCGCCGACGACGACATAGGAAGGACGACGGAGAATCACGATTGTGCCAGGTTATTGCTCTGTGGGCAACGACGTTGCGTAGGGCGCCATGCTAGCAAGGAGGGCAGGCCGCGCGGGAGCAGTCGGCGCCCCCGCGCGCGGCCCTGAAGCTCAGTTCACGATCGCGGGCGGCGTCTCGGGCGCGACCGGTGGCCTAGTCGTCGGGACGCCGTTCCCCGACGCGACCCCCAGGTCGCCCACGAGATCCCAGTCGCCGCTGTCGACGCCGGCGACCTGCTCCTCTTCCGAGAGCCTGAGCCCGGTCGTCCGCTCGAGTATCGGCGCGAGAATCGCCGCGGTCAGGATGCCGGCCCCCACGATGACGACGAGACCGATCAGCTGCCAGAAGACGTTGATCTCGGCGTTCTGGAAGGCGTAATCGCCCTCGGTCAGGCCAAAGTACCCGCCCTTCTCGGTGCCCCAGCTGACGAGCCCGACCATGATCAGCCCGTACGAGCCCGCCCCGAGGAAGAGCGGCGTGAGCTTGTGTTCGTCCCAGCGACGCGCCTGGCTGAACTCGTACACGGCGTAGCAGACGATCGGCGCGCCCATCGCGACGAGGAGGGTCTGCCACGGCTTGTAGACGTCGAAGGCCACCGCGCAGGCGACGTAGCCGCCGAGCGGGCCGAGGAGCAGGTAGATGTAGCTCCGTTTCCAGTACGCGATCGCCGCCCCCGTTAGGGCGCCGCCCGCCCAGGCGAGCCCGAGGTTGTTGAGCGCGATGCCGACGCTCGTGTCGGCCATGGTGACGCTGACGGCGAGCGCCTCGGCCTCTTCGGCGGCGAAGAAGAAGAGGCAGGAGAGGATGACCATGGGCAGGCCGGCGAAGATCACCGCGACGCCCGCCGTCGTGAGCCCGAGGTTGGACGACCGGTACTCGGGCACCTGCGGGTGCGGCTCGTACATGCCTGGTCGCGCCCCCACCCTGCGCACGAGGACCAGCGCCATCCCCGCCGGGAAGAGGTAGACGAACCCGACCCCGAAGAAGTCGTGGAAGCCCGCGTTCGTGAGCGGACCGGTCGACCCCCAGGTCAGCCACGAGAGGACCGAGGAGACGACCGCCGCCACGACGCAGATCACGTAGTACGCCGCCGGCTTCATGCGCTCGGTCACTGAGAGGTGGATGAGCACGTTGACGATCCCGGCGAAGGCGGCGAGGAAGAAGATGAAGATCTGCTGGTTGTTGAGGTTGGCGCCGAGGCTCGCCTGGTCGACGTCCTGGGCGAGGTCGTTCGCGAAGGTGCCGCCGAGCCACCAGTCCTTGATCGCCTGCCAGTAGGGGTCGGCGACGTCGAACGCGACGTAGTACTGCCAGTTCCAGATCGCGAACCCGATCAGGAAGTACACGACGAAGCCGATGAAGAAGCCGACCATCTTCTCGATCGCCGCCGCGAAGACGTTTACCCGCCGCACGCCGCCGACGTCGACCATGAGCAGGCCGGCGAGGATCATGATCGCCCCCACCGTGCCGGAGGCGTAGATGAGGTTCTGCAGGAGCAAGTTCGTCGTCACCTGCTCGGGGAACTGCGGCGTGGCCTGTGCGAGCCAAGTCGCTAGATGCATCGACGACTCCTTTCGAGTCCAGTCCAGGGGGGGTCGATTATCGGATGCTGGCCGGGGACTTTTCAAGGTCCGAAGGCTGCGGGGCGTCCGAGTAGAGTCACGCCGGACCCCATGGAGCGGCGAAGCGGTGTCCCACCCGAGGAGTTCGCGGTCGACCTGGAGACCGCGATCTCGGCGCCCGAGGCATTCGGCGCCTCGTTCGACGCAGCGCCTCTGGCCGAGGCGCTCGAGCTCGGCAGCGGACTCGAAGGTGACCCGGCGATCGCCTTCCGGCGGACGCTCGGCATGTTCGCCACCGGCGTCACGATCATCACGACCCGCTCGAGTGAGCAGGTGCACGGGATGACCGCGAACGCGTTCATGTCGGTCTCCCTGCGGCCACCACTCGTCCTCGTCTCCGTCGACCGTCGCGCACGCATGTCGAACCAGCTGCACGAGGGGACGAGGTTCGGCGTCAACGTCCTCGAGGCCCGACAAGCGACGCTGTCGGATCACTTCGCGGGGCGGGTGGTCGAAGGTGCAGAGCCTCGCTTCGAGCTCGTGCACGACACGCCGCTCGTCGAGGGAGCTCTTGCGCATCTCGTCGCGCGCGTCGTTCGCTCGTACTGGGGCGGCGACCACTCGCTCTTTCTCGGCCAAGTCGAGTTTGCGCGCTACGGGGAAGGCGAGCCCCTCCTCTTCCACGGCGGCCGCTACGAGCGCATCGTCCGCGACCCGCAGGTGTTCTCGCTGCTACCGCGTGAGCTCCTCGACCCGATCCTCGCGCTAGGCGAGGAACGCGCATACGAGGACGGCGAGGCGATCATGCGGATCGGCGAGCCCGGCGCCGAGCTCCTGCTCGTGCTCGAGGGTGTCGTCCGGGTCGAGCGGCCGGGGCGGACGCTGACCCTCGGTGCGGGGGAGTTGATCGGCGAGATCGAGGTGCTCGACCCCGGGGGCGGCCGAATCGCGGACATCCATGCCGACGGCGCGGTGCGCTGCGTCGCCGTCTCGCGCGAGTCGCTGCTCGCTGCGCTCGCGGTAGATTCGCGAGCCGCGATCGCGCTGATCGAGGTGCTCGCGGCGAGGTTCCGTGAGACCGCCTGATCCCGAACCGCGAACCGTCCTCGACGCCTCCGGCTAGTCGAGCTCCGGCAGTTCCGTGAGCCAGGGGGTGCGGTAACCCGACTCGTCCCAGAGCACCGGGAAGAACGACTCGTCGAGCGAGAGATCGCCGCGACGGCGATAACGCGAGTACGTCAGGTCGACGTTCGTCTCGTGGAAGCGCGTCTCGACCGGGATCAAGTGCGAGACGAGTGCCATGCGCGTAACGCTCGCGCTGACGTTCGGCGCCGAGCCGTGCCAGGTCAGTCCGTGGTGGAACGACCCGCCGCCGGGCTTGACGACGACGGGAACCGTCTCTGGCTCGGCTTCCTCGGGTGCGGCGGCTCGAGCTCCTGCGAGCCAGTCGTCCGGCGCGTGGAACTGCGTGCGCGCCGGGGGAGACTTGGGCCATGAGTGCGAGCCACGGACGAATTCGAGCGGTCCCGCATCTGCCTGCGTCTCATGGAGAGAGATCCAGCAAGTGACCATCTCCGACGGAACGAGATAGTCCGCGTACGACGAGTCCTGGTGGAAGCCGATCGCCTTCGTGCCCGGCGGCTTCCAGAGCACGTTGTCCTGGAGGATGCGCACCCCGCGGTAGCCCATGAGCTGCGCGGCGAGTCGGCCCGTTCTCTCCGACAACACCTGGGCCGCGACGACCGAGTCCGACTTCCAGGCGTTGCACAGCTGCCGTGTTCGGTCCTCGGGATCGCGGCCGGGGACCCAGTTCACCTCGTCCGGCCTGATCCCGGTCTCGTATTCGCCTTCGAAGAGGCTTGGGTAGCGGTCTCGGAGAAGCTCGAGCGCGGAGTCCGACACGAGTCCTTCGTCCACGATCAGGAAGCCGTCGCGTTGGAAGGTCTCCAGCTGCTCGGGCGTGAAGGACTCGATCAGGACTGGCTCTCGATCCCCCTCGGGCGCTTCTTCTCGGGGTCGTAGAACGGGAAGCGGACGACCGTCGCCGGGATTCGCTTCTGCAGCCCGTCGAGCTTGCCGACCTCCACAGACGTTTCGAGATCGGCGTACTGGACGGCCATGCGGCAAAGGGCGATGTTCTTCTTCAGAACGGGGCTGCGCGTCCCGCTCGTGACGACTCCGACCTTGCGGCGGCCGACGTACACGTCGTCCCCGTGACCCGCCGTCTCGTTCCCGTCGAGCTCGAGTCCGACGAGCACGCGCTGCGGGTGCTCCTTCCGCTCCCTGAGCGCGTCGCGCCCGACGAAGTCCTCGTCCGTGTCGAGATCGACGGCGAAGCCGATCCCGGCCTCGAAGGGGTCGACCCGGTCGTCGAACTCATAGCCGGCAAAGATGAGCCCGGACTCGATCCGCAGGATGTCGAGCGCCTCGAGCCCGAGCGGGGTCAGGCCGTGCTCGACTCCGGTTTCCCAGATCGCGTCCCACACTGCCGGCCCGTCGGAGGGATGGCACCACACCTCGTAGCCGAGCTCGCCCGTGTATCCGGTGCGCGAGATCACGATCGGGATCCCGTCGTACGTCCCGAGCCGGCCGACCGTGAAGCGGAACCAGCGCAGGTCCTCGAACGATGTCTGAGACGGCGGCGTCCAGACGATCTGCTTCAGGATCTCCCGGCTCGACGGTCCTTGCACCGCGAGGTTGTGCAGCTGGTCGGTCGAGGGCTTGATCCAGACCTTGAGCTCGTTGCGTTCGGCGAGCTCCTTGAGCCAGATGCCGTCGTACTCGTCTCCGCCGACGAAGCGGAAGTTGTCCTGACCCAGGCGGTAGACGGTCGCGTCGTCGATCATCCCGCCGGTCTCGTTGCACAGCGCCGTGTACGTGACCTGTCCCACCGAGAGCCGGCGCGCGTCGCGCGTGATCGCCGTCTGGATCAACGTCTCAGCGTCGGGGCCGAGCACCTCCCACTTGCGGAGCGGAGAGAGATCCATGACCGCTGCTTTCTCCCGACAGGCCCAGTACTCCGCGATGGCGCCCTCGTTGTCGAAGCAATGCGGAAGCCAGTACCCGCGATACTCGGTGAAGCTCTTCGTCAGCTCGCTCGTCCGCGGGTGGAAGGTCGTCTCGCGCGTCAGCACCGGCTCGGCGTCGGCGGTCACGCGGCGGGCGATCGCGGTCGAGAACGTGTGCTCGGCCGGGTACACGCGCACGTGGACGTCCGTGATCTGCCAGCCGTTCGCGGGGTCGATGTCGTCTGGGCACGCCGACGAGGCGCAGACGAGGTCGCTCATGGCCCGCAGGAGCACGTAGTCGCCGGGACGTGACCACGGCTCGTCCATCGTGAAGACCATGCTCGAGTCGAAGCCGGTGTTGTAGAAGAAATTGAGCGCCTCCCAGCCCTTGCGTGGTGCGATCTCGTAGGGCACGACCTGGCCGTTGAAGTTGTCGGAGCAGTTGACGTGACCCGGGTAGCCCATGTCCTCGTAGTACTTCCGCGTGCAGGCCAGCGCGAAGGTGTCGTGCCGCCCGACGGTGTCGCGGACGACCTCGACGAGCGGGTCCATGTCCACGTCGTAGAACTTTCCGTACAGGCCGGGCTGCGGGTAGGCCTGGCCCATGAGCGTGCGCGTGGTGGTCGCGTCGAGCCCCCGCTCGAGCCCGTCCTCGAGCTTGCGCTGGTGGAAGGCGAGGAAGTCGGAGCACTGCTTGCCCTCGACGTCGATGATCTGGATGTACTCGCCCGCGTGCACCTCGTAGGCGAGCGCGGTCGCTGCATCGACGCGCACGTCGAGGCGCGGCTCCGCGAGCGGCGGCGGGAGCTCGAACTGCTCGTACGCACGTGGCGCGGCTCGACGCACTTCGACCAGGAGCTCGGACGGTGGCGGCGCCCCGTCGACGATGCGACCGCCCGGAGCGGCCACGACGACGGTCACCGGGCGGTCGGCGCGGAACGCCTGGGAAGAGCCGGGCGGCGACCACTCCCCGAAGAGCCGGACCGCACTCGCCTCCGCCGGGTCGAGGCCACGTGCGGCGAGCTCACCGACGAGCAGGCTGCCGTTCCGGTTTCCGAGCGCCTCGCGCACGACCGTGGCCGGAGCGTCTGCGCTGGCGCCGAGGGCCGCCGCATCGTCACGTCCGGACGCATCGAGCACCGTGACCTCGGCGACCTGTCCCCCGTCCTTGTCGACGATCGTCACGCGCTCGTCGGGCGCGAGTGCGAACACCGTCGCGCCACCCGGCCGCACGAGATACGTCTCGAGGAAGGGGTCCTCGGGAAGCAGGCCCCGGATCAGGGCAGGTGTGCCCGAGAGCGTCACTTCGCGCCGGCGGGCGCTTTCGCCTCCTGCTCGGCCGCCTCGGCCACGAGCTTCTCGGCCAGCTCACGCTTTCCGTCGGCGTCCAGCTTCTTGACCTCGTTCTCGACCGCGCGCCGGTTGTACGTCTGGTTCCAGTAGTCGAGCGAGTCGAAGCCGAGCAGGACCGCCTTGCCGACGAACTGGCGCAGCACCTCGTTCGTCGGGCCCATCACCCAGCCGGCCTTGCCGTCTCGGAGGTAGCGCTCGAGCTCCATGTCCCGCTTGTACCCGGACCCGCCGCAGGCGTGGAGCATCTTGTCGACCACGTGCGCGACGTTCTTGGCGGCGATGAACTTGATCTGCCACGCCCAGTGCAGGAAGTCGGCGCGGGCGAACTCTCCGACGGCCAGGTTCTTCGTGTTGTCGTCGGTCGCCTTGTCCATGGCCTGCGCGACGGCGTAGGTGAACGCGCGGCTCGCGTTCGTTTCCATCACGGCCTCGCCCACGTAGTCCTGGATGGTGGGGTAGTCGGCCACGCGCAGGCCCACGTCGACGTGCCGCTTGCGCGTCGTATGCCGCTTCGCGATGTCGATCGTGCCGAGCGCGATGCCGTTCCAGACCGAGGACGAGCCGATCAAGAACCACGGATCCACGGACTCGTCGTTCGATGCGGCGCCGTCCCCTTCCGGGCCGACGATCTGCTCCATGGGCACCTCGACGTTCGGCACCTCGAGCGGCCCCGACTGGTTGCCGCGGAGGCCGAGCGCGTCCCAGAGCGACGGCTGCGACTCGACGTCGTCGCCGTCGATGACGAAGACCGACAGGTCGTCGTACCCGGAGAAGTCGGGGCTCGTCGTCTGGACGACGTAGAAGTCCGCAAATCCCGCAGAGGTCGTCCAGGACGCCTTCTTGCGCACGTTGTAGCCGCCGTTCGAGCGCTCGGCACCGGACGAGATGGGGTACCAGAAGTGCGATCCGGTCTCGGGGTCCGAATAGGAGAGCGTCCCGATCTTGCCGCTTCCGAGCGGGCGGATGTACTTGTCGATCAGCTCCGGCGTGGGGCGGAGCATGATCGTGTTCACCGCGCCGATGTGCATCACGTAGCACATCGCGGTCGACGCACATCCGTAGCGCGCGATGGTCTCGCAGACCATTCCGTAGGCGACGTGGTTCTCGCCGAGCCCGCCGTACTCCTCGGGCACCGTGAGCGCGAGAAAGCCGTGCTCTCCAAGCAGCTCGAGGTTCCGACGCGGGAAGAGGAGCTCGTCGTCGGAGCGCTTTGCATTTGCACGGAGCTCCGTCTCGCAGAGCTCGATCAGAAGCGAGCGCAGCTCCTTCTGCCGGTCGGTGTAGAACCAGTCCGGGTCCCACTCGTACCCGAGCCCCCAGAAGGGCTCGCCACCCCACGTCTTCTCGGACATGCACACCTCCAGGAGAGTTGCCGCTCTTCGCAGGCATCGTAGAGCCTCCCTCGCGCGCGGAGCAACCGAGCCGTCATCAGAGCTTCTAACGCAATGACGGCCATGTCGCGATGCGGCCCTGGACGCCGCGATGCCGCGTCCTCGGTCGCGCCCATATCCAGAGGGATATGAACGCTCCCTGCGTCCTTGCCTCGCGACGTCCAGCATCCGCCTCGCGACGGGCAATCATCACGTTAGAAGCTCCTAGACTCCGCGCGTGCAGCTCCGCAAGACGGTGACGGTGCTCTTCTTCGACATCGCCGACTCCACGAGCCTCGGCGAGACATTCGATGCGGAGGTGCTCGGACGTGTCCTCCGGCGCTACTTCGATGAGGTTCGCGGAGTGGTCGAGCGGCACGGAGGGAGGGTCGAGAAGTTCATCGGCGACGCGGTCGTCGCCGTCTTCGGCGTCCCCACCGCACGGGAGGACGACGCGCTCCGAGCCCTCCGCGCCGCCGCGGAGATCCGCGAGCGCCTCGAGCTCCTGAACGACGACTTCGAGCAGAACCTCGGGATCCGGCTCGGCGTGCGCACGGGGGTGTCGACCGGCGAGGTGCTCGTGTCCGGAGATGGTGGCGAGGGGCTCACCGTCTCGAGCGACACGACGAACATCGCGGCGCGACTCGAGCAGGCCGCCGGAGCCGGCGAGATCCTGATCGGAGGGCGGACGCGGGTCCTCGGCGGGAAGGCGATCGAGGTCGAGGAGTTGGAGCCGCTCGTCCTCAAGGGGAAGGCAGAGCCGGTCGCTGCCTTTCGCCTGCTTCGCGTGCTCCCGCATGTCTCGCCGTACGGGCGACGGGACGACGTACCGCTCGTCGGCCGCAGGCACGACCTTGCGGTCTTGCAGGATGCGCTCCGTCGTGCCACGGAGAACGCCGAGTGCGTCCTCGCGACCGTGGTGGGAGCGGCCGGGGTCGGGAAGTCACGGCTGGCGCGGGAGTTCCTGGCCGAGCTCGGCGACTCGGTCCGCGTGCTGATCGGGCGTTGTGCTCCGTACGGGGAGGGCATCACGTTCCTGCCGCTCGCAGAGGCGCTCCAACCCGTCCTTGGCGCGGATCCGCGCGCAGCCGTCTTGGAGCTGGTGGCTGACGACGAGCGCCGAGAAGCGATCGCTGACGTCGTTGCCGGCGCGTTCGGAGCGGACGCGGGCGGCAGTTCCGGCGAAGAGACGTCCTGGGCGTTTCGACGGCTCTTCGAGGCGCTTGCGCGCGAGCAACCGCTCGTCCTCGTCGTGGACGACATCCACTGGGCCGAGGAGACGTTGCTCGACCTGCTGGAGTACGTCGCAAGCTTCTCGAGCGGCGCGCGGATCGTCATCCTCTGCCTGACGCGGCCCGAGCTGCTCGAGGAACGGCCTGCGTGGTCGGTGCCACGAGGAAACGCGGTCTTCGTCGTCCTGACTCCCCTCGCCGACGCAGAGTCGGTCACGCTCGCGGAGCATCTGAGCACGGAGCGCGAGCTTGCCCCCGACGACCTCCGCCGGATCGTCGACGCGGCAGACGGGAACCCCTTCTTCCTCGAGCAACTGCTGGCGCTGAACAGCGGCGCGGAGCGGAGCGGGGAGCTCGTTATCCCGCCGACGATCCAGGCGCTGCTCGCGGCACGGATCGACCGTCTCGGAGCAGCCGAGCGAAGGGTGCTCCAGGTCGCCGCCGTCGAAGGACGTGAGTTTCGCCACTCAGCGGTCGTCGAGTTGCTTCCGGCGGACGCACGGGACGACGTCGGGACGATCCTGCTCTCGCTCGGCCGGCGCCAGCTCATTCGACCGTCTCGCGCCGACGATCCGAGTGGGGAGGCGTTCTCGTTCGCACACGCACTGGTTCGCGACGCGGCGTACGCCGAGACTCCAAAGGAGTCGCGGGCCGACCTCCATCTCAGACTGGCCGACTATCTCGAGCGCGATCCGAGCCGGCCGGCCGAGATCGTCGGGCATCACCTGGCCGATGCCGCGAGCTACCGGCTCGAGCTCGGGCTCAGGGACGAACAGACCGCGGAGATCGCAGCGAGGGGCGCCGAGCTGTTGGCGACCGGAGGACGGCACGCGGTCGACCTCGGCGACGATCGCGCAGCGGCAAAGCTCCTCGAGCGCGCGTGCGAGCTTGTTTCCGTGGACGATCCTGCAGGTCGAGTGCTCCGCCTCGAGCTGGGACGGGCGCTCGCCGGATCAGGCCGTCTCGAGCAGGCGCGGGCAACCCTCGCGGCGGTCGTCGAGGCCGCCCGGCGGGACGATGCCCGCGCAGTGGAGCTTCGTGCGCAGCTCGGGCTCCTCAACCTGCGTGCGCAGACCGACGCTCAGTTCTCGATGGTCGAGCTCGAAGCGACCGCAGAGCGCGCTCTTCCGGAGCTCGGACGGCTCGAGGACGAGCGAGGGCTCGCGAGCGCCTGGTGGCTCGTGCACTGGGCGCGGTTCCGTCTCGGCCGTTACGCGGACTCGCTGGCCGCGGCCGAGCAGACGGTCGAGCACGCGCGCCGAGCCGGAGACCGGCGCGAGGAGCTTCGTGCCCTCGGAGCAATCGCGATGGCGACGTGCCACGGCCCGACGTCGGTCAGCGATGGGCTCAGACGCTGTGAGGAGCTCGTCGAGCGATCCGGAGGCGCGAGCCTCATGGAGGCGTTCGCAGCCCGCGTTCGCGGCTTTCTCCTCGCGATGACGGGAGAGTTCGAGCGTGGACGGGAGGAGTGCCGTCGCTCGGTGGAGCTCTACGAGGAGCTCGGCAATCGCGTCTCGGCGCTCGGGGTCGTGTGTGAGCTCGAGGTCGTGGAGCGTAAGTCCGGGCGTCTCGACGTAGCGGAACAGGAGCTGCGGTCGGCCGAGGCACGGCTACGAGAAATCGGCGATGTCGGCTATCTGTCCTGGGTCGTGCCGCAGCTGGCGCGGATTCTCGCGCTCCGGGGAAAGGTGGACGAAGCCGTCGAGCTTGCGCGCCGAAGTCGCACCGAGATGCAGCCCGATCACGCGTTCGGTCAGGTCACTGCGCGACTCGCCGAGGCGATCGCCCTCACGAGCGACGGACAGCTCGAGGCTGCCGAGGAGGTCGCGGCCGCAGCGCTCGAGCTCGTAGAGCGGACGGACGCGCTCGATGTTCACGCGGATGTCCTGCTCGCGCTGGCGGATATCGACCGTGCTCGGGGGCGGACCAGCCAGGCATCGGCGCGCGTCGTCCGCGCGATCGAGCTCTCCGAGCAGAAGGGTGACGTGGTGTCCGTCGCCCAAGCACGTACGCTCGTGTAGCTGCCCGCGCCCGCAGTAGAGTTGCCGCGTGCTCGAGGCGCGCTCTGACGTCGTCGGCAGCCTGCTGCGGCCGCCGGAGTTGCTCGACGCGCGCGGGCGATTCGAGCGTGGCGAGCTCGACGCGACAGGCCTGAAGCAGGCGGAGGACGCTGCCGTCGACGCCGCGCTCCGGCTCCAGGAGGAGGCGGGGATGGCGGTGGTCACGGACGGCGAGATGCGCCGGCTCTCCTTCCAGAGTCAGATGACCGAGGCGGTCGAGGGTTTCGGGGACTGGGACCTGGACGCGTTCCTGTGGGGGGAGTGGCAGAGCGGCGAGCTCGGCGAGATGAAGGTCGAGCGCCCGCCGATCGCGGTTCAGGGAAAGCTCCGGCGCCGGCGCTTCCTCTCGGCCGACGAGTTCGCGTACGCCGGTCCCCGGACCGAACGCATCCTCAAGGTGACCCTGCCGAGCCCGAGCCTGTTCGCGAACTTCTGGGATCCCGAGCGCTCGAGCGGTGCCTACGCGAGCCTGGAGGAGTTCCTCGGCGACGTCGCCGAGATCCTGCGCGAGGAGGTCGACGAGCTGGTGCGTCTGGGTGCGACATACATCCAGCTCGATGCGCCGCACTATCCCTTGCTGCTCGATCCGACTTACCGGGACTTCTACGCGAGCCGTGGCTGGCCGGCCGACCGCTGGCTCGAGCTCGGTCTCGAGCTCGACAACCTGGTCTACGGCGATCGCGAGGGTGTGACGTTCGCCATGCATCTCTGCCGTGGGAACCAGGCCTCGCGATGGCTCGTCGAAGGCGGGTACGACTGGCTTGCGGAGCGCCTGTTCGCGCGCGTGAGCGCCGAGCGGCTCATGCTGGAGTACGACGACGCACGCTCGGGCTCGTTCGAGCCACTGAAGGCGGTGCCGGAGGGAAAGACCGCGGTGCTCGGACTCGTCACGACGAAGAGCGGTCGGCGCGAGACGGTCGACGAGCTCGCGGCGAGGATCGAGGAGGCGAGCGCGTTCTGCCCGCTCGAGCGGCTCGCCCTCTCGCCGCAGTGCGGCTTTGCGACCTCCGTTCTCGGCAACGACCTCACGGTCGAGGACGAGCGCGCAAAGCTCGAGACGATCGCGAAGACGGCCTCGCTGGTCTGGGGTTGACGATCGTCCTCACCGGCGACGGCCTGACCCTCGAGGAGGTCGTGCGAGTCGCGCGTGACGGTGAGCGGGTCGAGCTGGCGGAGGAAGCGATCGAGAGGATGCGCGCTTCGCGGGCCGTGGTCGAGCGGGCGCTCGAGTCGGGTCAACGGGTGTACGGCTTCTCGACCGGGGTCGGGATGCGCAAGCGCTTCGAAATCGAGGAGGACCAGGCGCGCTTCAACCGGCAGCTGATCAGGGGCCACCTGGTCGCCCAGGGGCCGAGCGCACCCGCGGACGGGGTGCGGGCGACGATGGTGAAGCTCGCCAACGGGCTCGCGCAGGGATATCCGGGCGTGCGCCCGGAGCTCGCACAGCTCCTGGTCGACCGCCTGAACGACGGCGTGTCTCCTCGAGTGCGCGTGCTCGGCTCGGTCGGTCAGGCCGATCTCGCGGCCAACGCCGACCTGGTGGACGAGCTCCTCGGCGACTTCGAGCTCGCGGCGGGCGAGGCGTTGGTCCTCGTCGACAACAACGCGTTCTCGACGGGTCTCGCCGCGCTTGCAGTCGCGGACTGCGAGACGCTGCTGGATGCCCTCGACGTCGCGGGCGCTCTCGACCTGGAGGCGTTCGCGGCCAACCCGGGGCTCGTGGACGAGACCGTGGCCGACGCACGCCCGCATCCCGGACTGCGCTCGACGATCGCTCGTCTCCGCGCGTTGCTCGAGGGCAGCTACCTGTGGGAGGCGCAACCACGCAATCTGCAGGATCCGTTGACTTTTCGGACGCTGCCGCAGGTGAACGGCGCGGCCCGGGACGCGCTTGCGTATGCGCAGGGCGTTCTGGCGGTCGAGCTGAACGCCCACCAGGGCAACCCCATGGTCGCGGCCTCGGTGGGGCGGATCATCGCGGCAGGGAACTTCGACATCGTGCCACTCGCAGCGGCGCTCGACTTCCTGCGCATCGCTCTGGCCCCGGCGTTGACGAGCGCGGGCGAGCGAGCGCTCAAGCTGCTGCAGGCTCCGCTCACCGGGCTGCCGGAGGGGCTCGCCGCGCGACCGCATCTCGCCGAGCCTGCGCTCAGCGAGCTCGGAGCTGCCGTCCAGGGAATCGTCGCGGAGGCGCGCCTGCTCGCCCAGCCCGTGTCGTTCGAGCTCGCGTCGACGACGCAGCACGAGGGCATCGAAGACCGGACGACGATGGCTCCGCTCGGCGCCCGCCGCCTCGCGGAGATGGTGAGCCTGGGCGCCCGCGTCGTCGCCATCGAGCTGACGATCGCGGCTCAGGCCGTCGATCTGCGCGGATCGCCCGCCCTCGGCGTCGGAACGGCTCGCGCCTACGAGCTCGTCCGCGAGCGCGTTCCCTTCACGGACGCCGGAGAGACGATTTCGCCCGATCTCGAGCCGATCGTCGAGCTCGTTCGTTCTGACATGATGGGCTCGTGAGCGAAGGGCTGCTGGAACGGCTCGAAAAGGGTCCGGTGATCTGTGCCGAGGGCTATCTGTTCGAGCTCGAGCGGCGCGGTTATCTGCAGGCGGCGCGTTCGTCCCCGAGGTCGTGCTCGACCATCCCGAGGTCGTCGCGCAGCTGCACCGCGACTTCGTGCATGCGGGCTCCGACGTCGTGGAGGCGTTTACGTACTACGCGCACCGGGAGAAGATGCGGATCGTCGGAAAGGAGCATCTGCTCGAGGAGCTCAACCGGCAGGCGCTCGCGATCGCGAAGGAGGTCGCAGCCGAGAGCAACGTGCTCTTCGCCGGGGACATCTGCAACACCAACGTCTTTACGGACGACGCGGAGTCGCAGAGGACCGTGCGAGCGATGTTCGAGGAGCAAGTTGGCTGGGCGTCCGACGCCAGCGTCGATTTCATCATCGCCGAGACGTTCTCGCACGTGGACGAGGCGCTGCTCGCGCTCGAGGTCATCAAGGAGGCGGGCCATCCCGCCGTCGTCACGATGATCGCGCACCAGGCCGACACGACCCGGGACGGTCTGCGGTTCGGCGAGGCGTGCAAGAGGCTGGAGGACGCGGGCGCGGACGTGGTCGGCCTCAATTGCGGGCGCGGCCCGGAGACGCTGCTGCCGCTGCTGAGAGAGGTTCGCGAGGCGGTGTCGGGCCACGTCGCCGCGCTTCCCGTCCCGTATCGGACGCACGA
>CAWIZT010000002.1:0-18560 GCA_963840705.1 uncultured Actinomycetes bacterium
CTCGGGCGCCCAGTCGGCCGGCCAGTTGCGGTTCAGATCCAGGCCCTCGAGCACGGGTGCCATCTTCACGTTGACCCCGTCCCAGTTCTGGATGGTGCCTTCCGGGAAGACCCTGAAGAACTCGCCCTCGACGTCGTCCGGGCGACGCGCGATGAGCAGGCGCGCATCGTCCGGATGTGGCTTCCAGGAGCCGTTCGGGTCGCGGAGACGCATCATGAGGAGGCGACCGTCGCCGTCGACGTCCTCGCGGTGGAGCCCGTCCTGCGGCTCGTCATGCGGGTACGGCCGAACGCTGGAGCGGCGGAAACGCCCGTCCGCGAGCCCCGCGTCGGCGCCGTCCGGGTTCACGCGGGGGACGACGTAGAACGTGCGCGTGTCGAGCGCGTGGGTCACCCGCTCGTCGTCGCCGTGACCGTGCAGCAGGCGGTCGAGGAGGTGGAGGGCGGCCGTCGTCCCAGTGAACTCCATGGCGTGGATCTGGGCGTGGACGAAGATCGCCGGCTTTTCCTCCGGAGGCCCGGTCTCGAGGTTCGTCACCGTCGCGAGCTTGATTTCCCTGCCCTCGTAGGACTCTCCGATCGACTCGAGTCGCAGCAGGCTCGGGAACTCCTCCGCCCAGCCGTCGAGCGTCTCCAGGAGCTCGGCGTAGGTGTAGAAGCGATCGAAGCGGACGCGCGTAGGCACCGGCGCGAGCCTAAAGAATTACCCTGCTGCCGTGCGCGAGCTAACCGAGTACCGCTCCGAGTTTCCGATCCTCGAGCACACGACCTACCTCGTCTCGCACTCGCTCGGGCCCATGCCGCGCCGGGCCGGCGAGCGACTCGCGGAGTTCGGGCGGATGTGGGAGGAGCGCGGCATCCGCGCCTGGGCGGAGGGCTGGTGGGAGACGTCCTGGACGGTCGGCGACCAGATCGGCCGGATCATCGGCGCGCCCCCGGGGGCGACGGTGATGCAGCAGAACGTGACGATCGCCGAGGCGATTGCGCTCTCCTGTTTCCGCCCGGTCGATCCAGCACGAAACCGCGTGGTCTACGAGCGCGGCAACTTCCCCTCCGTGCGCTACCTCTATCAGGCGCAGCCGGACCTCGAGGTCGTGGTGTGCGAGAACGAGACCGAGATCGTCGAGCAGATCGACGAGCGCACGCTGCTCGTCCCGATCAGCCATGTCCTGTACAAGGTCGGCGAGATTCAGGACGTAGAGCCGATCGTCCGTCGCGCCGACGAGGTTGGCGCGCACGTGGTGCTCGACTGCTACCAATCGGCGGGAATCGTCCCGCTCGACGTCAGCGCCCTCGGTGTCGGCTTTGCGGTCGGGGGCTCGGTCAAGTGGCTCTGCGGCGGGCCCGGAAACGGCTGGCTCTACGTGCGGCCCGATCTCGCCGAGCGGCTGGAGCCGACCTTGCCGGCTGGCAGGCCCACGCGCGGCCGTTCGCGTTCGAGGAGGAGATGGAGTACGCGTCCGGCGCCGTCCGTTTCCTGACCGGGACGCCGAACCCGGCCGCGCACTACGCAGGCTACGGCCGGGTACGACCTCGTGGAGGAGATCGGCGTCGCCCGCATCCGCGAGAACTCGCTGCGCCAGACGCAACTCTTGATCGACTTGGCCGACGCCGCGGGGTTCGAGGTTGGGAGCCCACGCGATCCGGCGCGCCGTGGCGGGTCGGTCGTGCTCCGCGTTCAGGAGTTCGCGGCCGTGCATGCCGAGCTCGAGGCGCGCGAGATCCTGTGCGACTTCCGCCCGGATACGGGCATCCGCCTAGGGCCGCACTACTTCAACTCCGACGACGAGCTGCGCTTCGCGGTCGAGCAGATTGCGGACATCATCGACACCGGAGCCTACGAGCCCCACCTGGGTGCGGTCGCGGTTCACTGACCGGTTGAAGGGTCGCTACTCAGGCTTCATCGGCTGCCAGAGCGGGCCCGTCGTCGCCTCGAGCTCGTCCTCGCCGATGGTGATGGTTACCTACCGCTCGTTCCCGCCGGCTCGGCCGGCGCGCCACTCGTGCAGGAGCGCACCGACGAAGAAGCAGCCGAAGGCCAGCGTCCCGGCTGGGAACGGGTGCCCACCGAGCAGGAACACCGCCGCGAGCCCGATGAGAATCCATTCGCGGCGCGGCGCTCCCTGGCGGCGAGCCGCGAGAGCGAGAGCACCGACCGCGGCCACCCAGCCCAGCGTTCCGACGATGCTGAGGGCGAACGGCGCACCGACAGCAGGCCAGCTCTTGACCACCTCGAAGACACCCTCTTGTTGCACGGCGGTCAGGTCGCGTGCACTCCGCATCGCGAGCCCCGTGCCGATTCCGGCGACTGCGTCGTACGCGCTGAAGAAGACGAGGAAGACTCCGACGCCAAGACGGGTCACCCATGCCGTTCGCGCGTCCGAAGTCGTCCGCGAGTAGAAGGACGGAGAGCGCGACGAGCCCGACGAGCGCGAGCTGGATGACGTGGAAGACTGCGAACCACGTCGCCGCGTCGAGAAGCGCCGCGACGGTCTCGTCCGGCTGCGGATGGACGATCTCGAGTGCGGCCAGCGCGAGCGGCGGCGCGAGGAGAAGCACGCGGCGAAGCGTTACGGGCATCGGCCACGCTCGATCGGCGGTCTCCACTCGCGAGGTCACTCGGTGCTGCCTAACAGAGCGCCGTCGAGGAAGTCGATCACTCGCTGCTCATACTCGGCCGGGCGAGCCTCGATACCGCCGGTGTGCTCCGCCCCGGGCACTTTCCAGATGCTCTTCGGCTCACGTGCGGCTGCGAAGTACTCCGGCTGCCTGACGTCCTCGCCGCCCATTCCGGGCTCGGTATAGATCAGGAAGACGGAGCGCGGAGCTATCTCGTCGATACGGTCGACGATGCGGGGCGGCGGGGCATGGTTGGAGAACACGGTCGCCGCAGCTCGCATCACGAGATTCGCCGGGGCGTAGAGCACGCCCTCGAGACCCGGTAGCTCCGCGTCGCCGAGCGGGAAACCGGCTCCCTCGGAGACGACGGCCCTGAAAGCCGTGGACTCGGCTGCGGCGACGAGCAGGATCTCGCCGCCGACCGAGGAGCCGAACCCGCCGATCCGATCCGGGTCGACGTCGGGGCGACCCTGGAGGTACGTCGCGCCGGCGACGAGATCACGGTCGCCGGCCCAGCGCACGAGGTCGCCCTCGCTTCCGCCCTGTCCCCGTGGGTCGAGGAGGAGGACGCCATACCCGTGACTCGCAATCATCCGCGCTTCGGTGACGGCCGAGGAGCCGGGGAACACGACAATCGCAGCGCGGTTTCGCGCCGGGACGTACCGGGCGGCCAGGTCGAGGCCGTCGCTCGTCGGCACGGTCACCGTCTCGAACGGGATCCCGAGCTCCGCCGGCGGGCCAGTGCGGCCGATGTGCGTGTAGCCGTAGGCGAAGCCGATCGGGAAGACGACGTAAGCGACCATCACGGCGGCAGCGAGCGTGCCCAGGAGCACCGTGGCCGTGCGACGGACGTACCTTTGTCGACGGCTTCCACCTGTCCGTCTTCCTCGCCAGAGCACCACAAGCCCGGTCGCCAGCAAGACCAGACCTGCCGCGCTTGCCAACAGACCGCTGTAGTGCGCTCCCGATGCGGATCCGTCCAGCAGGTAGTACGCAGCGGGAAAGCCGATCGCGATCCCGAGTGCTCCGAACGTCATCGCGATGGCTGCCCGAGCGCCGGCACGGAGCCGCGGGTAGACGACACCCGCCGCGACGAGCATCGCGACGGGGAGGAGCCCGCTCGTGAGGTGATCCCCCGCCGCCGTGCCGGGACGGGGCTGCAGGAAGTTCGCGTCGACGAAGTGCAACGCGAGGGCGGCGAGCGAAACGCGCGCGATGCGAACCTCGGTCAGTCGCGCCGACAACGCGCTGCGGCGGGCGGTCTCTGCTGCGACGGTCGTGGTCACCGTTTCACCTGCAGGTGCTCGTCGAAGAACGCGATCACGCGTCTCTCGTACTCTCTGGGCTGCGTCGTGATGCCGGCGATGTGCTGGCCGTCCGGCACTTCCCAGATCTGCTTCGGCTCGCGGGCGGCCTCGTAGAAACCGCGGTTCGGCTTGGTTTCGGTTCCGCCCTGACCTTTCTCGCCATAGACGAAGAACACGGCGTGCGGAGCGATCTTCGGCACCTCTCCCTTCAGGCTGGGCGGCGGCAGCTCGTTCGTGAACAGCGCGGTCGCGAGCGTGATGCTGGCTTCCGGCAGGGTCTCGGTTCCGAGCTCCCGGTTCGCAATTCCGTCACGTACCGACTGACCGCTCGCGCCTTCGGAGACGATGGCCGCGAAATCGTCCGATGCCGCCGCTGCCCGGATCAGCATCTCGCCACCGACGGAGAGGCCGATCGCGCCAATCCTCTCGGGGTCGACGTCCGAACGGCTGCGGAGATATGCCGCGGCGGCTGCAGGTCTCGCTCGCCGTGCCAGCCGAAGGTGTTCGGATCGCCTTCGCTTGCGCCCTCGCCGCGTCGGTCGAAGAGAAGGACGCCGTAGCCGTGACCGACGAGCATGCGCGTCTGCTTCTGCGGCCCGGAGCGGCCCGGGAAGGCGATCACGGTCGCCCCGTTCCGCGAGGGCACGAACCAGCCCTCGAGCTCGAGCCCGTCGCTCGTCGTGAACGCGACGTCTTCGTGAGCGCCGCCGAGGTCCGGAGTCGGCACTTCGGCGCGGGCGGTGTGCGTGACGACGTACGCGATCGCGGTCGGGAACAGCACCTGCGTCACGAGCAGGAGCACGCCGACGGTGATCGCCGCCCGACGGAGATACCGCCGGAGCCGGCCGTCGTCCGTGCGGCGTGAGCGCCAGAGGATCGCGACGCCGATCCCGAGGAGGACGAATCCGCCGACGATCGACAGGAACCCGGTGAAGTCGTCTCCGGAGGGCCCGCCGTTGAACGAGTAGTAGACGGCTTCGGTGCCGCTCAGGACGCCGAAGAAGCCGAACAGGAGTGCGAGCGTCGCCCGCACTCCGGCTCGAGCGCGGCCGTACAGGATCGCGGCGCCGGCGAGCAGTGCCACCGGCACCAGGCCGCTGACGATGTGGTCTGCCGCCGACGGTGCCCGGCTCGCGGCTGCAGGAAGCTGTCGTCGATGACGTGAAGACCGACGAGGGCGAGCGCGCCGATTGCCAGCACGCGCTCGCCGGCGATGCGGGCCCACACCTCGCTGTGGGCCCGCTCGCCGAGCGGATGAGAGGCTGCCTCGGTCACGACGACACCGTCGGAACCGGCTGGCGCCTCGACCGTCTCGACATCGCCGTTCGGCTCGAGGTGGGGCAGCCACTCGAGCCACTTCGGCAGGTACCAGTTCCAGTCGCCGAGCAGCTTCATCGTCGCCGGCAGGAGCACCGCGCGAACGATGGTCGCGTCGATCAGGATCGCCGCCGCGAGCCCGACGCCGATCTGCTTGAAGATCATGAACGAGAGCACGGCGAAGATCGAGAAGACGCAGACCATCACGAGCGCCGCGCTCGTGATCACGCCCGCGGTCGTCTTGATCCCGTGCGCGATCGCCTGCGTCCGTGCTCATGCCCCGGTCGTAGGCCTCCCGGATGCGGCTCAGGATGAACACGTGGTAGTCCATCGAGAGCCCGAACAGGATCACGAACAGGAAGATCGGGAGGAACGGGACGATGCCGCCCGTCGCCTCGAACCCGAGCAACTGCTTTCCCCAGCCGTGCTGGAAGACGAGCACGAGGATGCCGTAGGCGGCCGCGACCGAGAGCAGGTTGAGGAGGATCGCCTTGGCCGCGATCACGATCGAGCGGAAGGCGACGAGCATGAGCAGGAAGGCGAACGCGAGCACGAAGGCGAACACGTAGCGGAGCGACCGACTTCATCTCGTCGTTGAAGTCCTTCGACTCCGCGGCGAACCCGCCGACTGCGACCTCGGCGTCCGGAACCGAGCCCACCGTCTCCGGGACGATGTCGCTTCCGCAGCACCGCGAGCGCGGCATTGGACGGTCCGTCGTTCCCCTTGCCGGCGATCGGGATCGCGACGTTCGCGACCGTGCCCGCCTCGTTGACGTCGACGACGATCGGCCGGTGCATCAGGCCCGGTCGCGAGCGCGTCGCCGCTCGAGCTCGCCGATCGCCTCGGCCATCTCGGCCGACCTGACGTCCGCCGCCTTGACGACGACGTTCGCCGGGATCTCGGTGCCGGGGAACGCCGCCTGCAGCCGGTTGTACGTCTTCATCACGTCGAGCGACTGCGGGTACGTGTCGATCCCGGGCTCCGCGGTGTGCAGCGTCAGCGCCGGCGCTGCGATCAGCCAGGAGCAGCCCGCCGGCGAGCGACGGCCGAGAGCACCGGCCGCCGCAGGACGCGGTCGACGATCGCGCCCCAGACGCGGCCCTCGCCGTCGTCGCGGCGAAGGCGGTGGACGAACGGCACGCGCAACCGCTCGACGTTGTCGCCGAGCTTGGACAGGACCGCGGGCAGCACCGTCAGCGAGCCGAGCACGGCGCACGGCGACGACGAGCATCGTGGCCACGCCGAACGGCGCGAAGATCTCGCCGGCGAACAGCATGCCCGCCCATCGCGACGATGACGGTCGCCCCGGAGATGAGCACCGAGCGTCCGGAGGTCGCGGCGGCCATCTCGAGGGCTTCCTCCGGGCTGCGCCCGGCGGCGCGCTCCTCGCGCTCCCGCTTCAAGTAGAACATCGAGTAGTCGACTCCCACGGCGAGGCCGATCAGGAGCACCATCGCGTAGAGCGACTCGTCGCTCGGCCAGATCTGGCTCGGAATCGCCCACAGCCCGAACGTCGCGAGCACGGCCGTCAGCGCGAGCAGCAGCGGGATCCCCGCCGCAACGAGGGCGCCGAAGACGACGATCAGGATGATCAGCGTGACCGGAACGGAGTAGAGGCCGGCCTTCTCGAGGTCGCCCATGAAGGACGCCCTCGAGCTCCTTGTCCGCGCTGGCGTCGCCGAACTCTCCGATGAAGAGCTGCGGGATGCGCCGCCTGCACTCCGGCAACTGCGTCGAGGATCGGCTCGATCTTCTCGACCGCGAGGTCGGCGTCGCCGCGGATCTGGAACTCGACGAGCGCAGAGCGTCCGTCCTGCTGAGATCTGACCCGCGTTCTCGGCATCGAGCGGGGAGCGGATGTTCGTGACGTCCGCGCTGCGCGTCCGAAGCGCGGCCGAGGACCGCGCCGATCGCGGCCTGGAACTGCCGGATCGCTCGCCTGCAGCGAGTCGCTCTGGATGAGCACGTTCTCGCCGGCGGGCTGCTTGAAGCCTTCGTCGAGGATCTCGATCGCGCGGCCCGACTCGCCTGGGCCCGAGCCTCGGTTGCCTGCTTCGGCCCGATGACGAACATGCCGACACCGAAGGCGACGACGACGAAGGCCAGCCAGCCGAAGATCGCGAGCGCCCGATGACGCGCGCTCCAGCGGCCCATGCGGGCCGCGAGATTCCGTGAGTGCTTCTTGGATGACATGGACGTCTCCTTTCAGGCCTGCTGTCGCAGGGGTTGCGTGGGCCGCACGTCGTCGGCGGCAACGAATCGCGACTGCGCGAATGCGAACGGGTGCTCGAAGGCGCTCAGAGCGTCCGCGCCGTCGATGTCGAGTTCGAAGAGGGTGTCGAATCTCTGGTCGAAGACGGTGACCTTCACGCGGTCGGCCGACCTGCTCCAGAGAAGCGTGATGTCGAGGCCGTCTCCTTCTCGGCGCGCGAGCTCTCGCCAGTCGCCCTCTCCCGCAGGTTCGTACCGGAGCGAATGAGACCGCACGGTCATGGGATCTCGACCTTGCTGACGCTCGTCGCGGTGGTGCGCTCAGCGACGTAGAAGGGCAGGAGCGCGAGTGCCTCTGCCTTCGGAGCCCGCCTCGACGGTCCACCAGATCGCGTGCTCGCCCGAGCGGCAGGAAGAGAGCGTTGCCTTGCGGCGCAGCGTGCTCTCGTGCCCCTTGAACGAAGCGAAGACGACGCCGCACTCGTGCGGCTCGTGACGGTGGTGGAGCACGTAACAAGGCATGAGCCGAGCCTGACTGCTCAGAGCTCGCCGCGACATCGGGGTGACACCCTGATTTCGCATTTCTGCGGCCCTGACTTATGCTCGTGGCGGACGCTACAATGAGCACTGTTGCCGAGACGCTCGTCGGGCGGACCGCGGAGATCGGCTCGCTCGATCGCTTTCTTGCCGCAATTGACGCCGGCGGTGGCTCGCTGGCCGTCGAAGTCGTCGGCGAGCCCGGAATCGGGAAGACGCGGTTGCTCTCCGAGCTCGCCGATCGCGCCGATGCACTCGGCTACCTCGTGCTGTCAGGATCCGCGTCGGAACTGGAGCGCGACCTGCCTTTCGGGGTTTTCGTGGATGCGCTCGACGAGTACCTGCAGGGGCTCGAGCGAGATCGCCTCGACGTCCTCGACGACGACGTGCGCAACGCTCTCGCGAACGTCTTCCCGTCGCTCTCGGGGCTCGCAACGACACGCGGAGAGGCATTTCGTCACGAGCGCTACCGCGGCCACCGGGCGGTGCGCGAGGTCCTCGAGCGGCTGACCGCTGCCAGGCCGCTCGTGCTTCTGCTCGACGACATCCACTGGGCCGACTCCGCCTCGATCGACCTGCTCGGCGCGCTGCTTCGTCGACCACCGGACGCCGCTGTTCTCCTCGTCGTTGCCCTTCGGCCGCGGCAGGCGCCCGAGCGGTTGACGCCGGCACTCGAGCCGGCCCGTCGTTCCGGCACTCTCACCCGACTCGAGCTCGGCGCCCTGAGCCGCGTCGAATCAGTGGAGCTGCTGGGCGAGGCCTTCGACGAGGCGACCGCTGTCACCCTGTACGAGGAGAGCGGCGGAAACCCGTTCTATCTCGAGCAGCTCGGCAGGGTGGCGGGTCGCAAGACTCCACGTGCGGTCGAGCAGCCGGAAGATTCGCTTCGCGACCTGGATGTACCGCCGCTGGTCGCTGCGGCGCTGGCAGAGGAGCTCGCGCTCCTCCCGGAAGAATCCCGTCTCTTGCTGCGCGGCGCCGCCGTGGCCGGCGATCCGTTCGACCCCGAGCTCGCGACGGCTGCAGCGGCGTGTCGAGGACGTCGTGGCACTCGATGCGGTGGACGAGCTGCTTCGTCTCGACGTCATTCGCGAGACCGAAGTACCCCGCCGCTTTCGCTTTCGGCATCCGCTGGTTCGGCGCGCGGTATACGAAACCGCCCCGGGCGGTTGGCGGCTCGGGGCTCACGAGCGGTGCGCAGCCGCGCTTGCGGCCCGCGGTGTCGGCCCTGCCGAGCGCGCACATCACGTCGAGCTCGCCGGACGGCAGGGCGACGAGGCCGCGGTCGGGACATTGCGGGACGCCGGGAACGCCGCGGCGCATCAAGCTCCAGCGAGCGCTGCACACTGGTTTGCGGTCGCGCTTCGACTTCTCGCCGACGACGCGCCGGTCGACGAGCGCGTCGAGCTGCTGCTCGCACGCGCCGGAGCGTTGGCCAACTGCGGACATTTCGCCGAAGCCCATGCCGCGTTGCTGAAGACGATCGAGGTCCTTCCGGAGGAGGCCGTCGCACTGCGCGTTCGGCTCACGACTGCTTGCGCGGGCGTCGAGCATCTCCTCGGCTACCACCAGGACGCGTACGGTCGCCTGGCGCGGGCGCTGGAAGACCTCGAGGACGCCAACTCCCCGGAAGCGGCGGCGCTCATGATCGAGCTCGCGCTCGACGGCGTCTACCGGATGGAGTTCGAGCAGATCGAGCCCTGGGCGCGGCGCGCACTCGAGCTCGCCAGGCCGCTCGGCGATCGCGCGTTGACTGCGAGCGCCGCCGCCCTGCTCGCTTGGGGGGCGGGCCTGTGCGGCAGGGTTGCGGACGCGGAGAAGTATCACTCCGAGGCGGCGGAGCTCGTCGACTCACTCACGGACGAGGAGCTGGCGCTACGGCTCGACTCCGCCATCAACCTCGGCGGCGCGGAGCTCTACCTCGACCGATTCGACGACACTGAAGTCCATGCGGAACGGGTGATCGCCGTCGCACGTGCCACTGGCCAACCGGCCGTCGTCATGTTCGCCTTCATGCTCCTGGCCTGGGTCAGGATGCTACGCGGCGAGCTTGCCGAGGGCGGCGAGATGCTGGACGCGGCGATCGAGGAAGCTCGCCTCCTCGGCAATGCCCAGAGCCTGGCCGGTCTCCTCCTCAATCGTTCTCTGACGGCGCTGGCGGCGGGCGACGCTGAGCTCGCAGTGACGCACGGCGGAGGAGAGCGTCGAGCTCACCCGCGGTATGGACAACGGCTTGATCCCGGCAGCCACGGGGCTTGCGTGGTCGGCCGCGCGGCTCGAGACCGGCGATCCCGATCTGGGCGAGGCCGTCGAGCTGCTCCTCGAACGCACGGGCGGCGAGGAGATACCGCTCATGCCCGGGGGGAGCTTTCGTGCCAAGTGGCTCGAGCTCCTCACGCGCTGCTTCTTGGCCTCAGGGCCGCCCGGAGGACGCGGAGCGGGCGGCGGAGTGCGCCGAGAGAATCGCGATCTCGATGGGGTCGCTCCGCATGGCGATGGCGATGGCGGGCAGGGCGAAGGCAGAGGTGGCGCTGGCCTCCGGCGACGCGGCACTGGCGGCCGAGCGGGCTCTGGCTTCTGCGGCCGCAGCGGACGACGTCGGTGTCCCGGTGGAGGCTGCTCTCTCGCACGCGCTGGCCGGCCGCGCGCTCGCGCAAGCCGGCGAGCGCGAACGCGCGATCGCCGAGCTCGAGCAGGCCGCGAGCGCGTTCCACGCCTGCGGCGCGCGTCGCTACCGCGACGCAGCGGATCACGAGCTGCGGCTGCTCGGCCGCCGTGTCCATCGGCGGACGCAGCCGGGCCAGAGCGACGCGACCGGCGTCGCCGCTCTCACTGAGCGTGAGGAACAAGTCGCCCGACTCGTCGTCGACCGCAGGACGAACTCCCAGATCGCCGAGGCGCTGTTCCTCAGCCCAAAAACGGTCGAGACGCACATGCGGAACATCTTCCGGAAGCTCGACGTCTCGTCACGTGTCGATGTCGCTCGCGCAGTCGAGCAGTTCGATCATGCGGCGGCCATCTGACGAGCGCGCCCACCTTGCGCCGGTTCAGCTAACCCGTACTTGCAGCAAGTTGCTGGTGGATAGGTGCGCCAGCTGCGCCCCAGTCCGCAAGCGAGCAGCTGAAGAACCGAACCGAGACGCTTCGCCCATGACAAAGCGGTCCTGATTTGTGGGTACTTCCATGCGCCCGGGAGGATTCGAACTTCCGACCCGCGGATTGAAGGTCCGCCGTTCTGTTACTGAGCCATGGGCACCAGCCTTACTGGTCTATGGGACGAGCCGCGCGACTGCCGTGAGCTTGTTGCGGGCATCGAGCGCTGCGACCTTGTACGACTCGGCCAGCGTCGGGTAGTTGAAGACCGCGTCGACGAGGTAGTCGATCGTCCCCTTCAATCCCATCACCGTCTGTCCGATGTGGACGACCTCGGTCGCGTTCGTCCCGAGGACGTGGACACCGAGGATGGTCCGGTCCTCGGTCGACACGAGCAGCTTCAGCATCCCGTAGGTATCGCCGAGGGTGTGCCCGCGCGCGAGCTTGCGATAGCGAGAGAGGCCGACCTCGTAGGGGACGGCCGCTTCCGTGAGCTCCTCTTCCGTGCGACCCACATAACTGATCTCGGGGATGGTGTAGATGCCGATCGGGAGCAGCTCGCTCATGGTGAGCGCGGCGTCCTCTCCGAAGGCGTGGGCGGAGGCGAGGCGTCCCTGTTCCATCGAGGTGGCCGCCAGCGCCGGCCAGCCGACGACGTCGCCCGCCGCGAAGATGTGCTCGACGGAGGTGCGGTAGTCGGAGCCGACTCCGATACGCCCACGCTCGTCGGCTTGGAGGCCGACTTGCTCGGGCGCCAGGTTGTCCGTCTCGCCCTGGCGTCCCGCGGCGTACAGGACGACCTCGGACGGAACGCGCTTCCCGCTCGCGAGGTGGCTGAGCGCCGCCTCGGCATGGCGCTCGGCGGCGGTGACTTCCTCCCCGAGTCGGAAGACCACGCCGAGGTCGCGCAGGTGGTACTGCAGGCCTCCGTGATCTGGACGTCGCAGAAGTCGAGCAAGCGGGCGCGCTTCTTCCGAGCTTTGCAGCCTGAATCGCGGCCTTCTGCCCGGCCGGACCGGATCCGATGACGAGAAGTTCGTAGTCGTGACTCTTCGCTGTTCTCTGGTTCCGTCATCCAGGAACGAGTTCCTAGCAGGTTCGAGGGCTGGACTCAGCCTCTCTCAGCGTCGTACGATCCACCCGAATGGCGCTGCAAACGGGCGAGAAGACCCTTCAGCAGATCGTCTCCACGATCGCCTCGTCGCTCGAGCTGACCGAGGTGCTCAAGGCGGTCGTCCGGCTCATGACGGAGGCGAGCGGGGTACACGCGTGCTTTGCATATCTCCTCGACGAGACTGGAGACCGGCTCGTCCTGCGCGCCGCCTCGCCACCGTACGAGCGGCAGGCGGACAAGGTCTTCATGCAACGCGGCGAGGGGCTTGCCTGGTGGGCGGCGGAGCGCGGCGAGCCGGCGTTCATCCGCGACAACGCGCTGGCCGACCCGCGGACGAAGTATTTCCCCGAGCTGGAGGAGGAGCGCTTCCAGTCCCTGCTCGCCCTGCCCGTCATCGCTCGCTCAGGCGACGTGATCGGCGTCATCACGGCTCACACCGAGGCGCCGCGGGAGTTCTCGGACGACGAGGTCGACTTCCTCGTCACCTCGGCAGCGCTCGTCGCGAGCGCGATCGAGAACGCGCGGCTGTACGAGGAGGCGCGGATGCGGGTCGCCGAGCTCGAGCAGCTCACGGAGCTCGCAGAAGCGATCGCGGGAGCCGGTGCGCTCGACGAGCTCTTGCAGATCGTCGTCTCCGGCGCGCGACCGCTCCTCTCAGCTCGAGCCTGCCACCTCTACCTGCTCGACCCCGGCAGCGAGGAGCTCGAGCGCGTTGCCAGCGATCCGGAGCCGGGAAACGCGCGGGACACACTTGGCCTTGCGGAGCTCGGCCCTGAGCTCGCGCGCGGTGGCCGGAGCACACGGGTTGCGGTTCCGCTGGTAGCGAACGACGAGCTGATCGGACTGGTCGTCGCCGAGGGGAGCGTGCGTGTCGAGCTCGGCCGCGCCGTCGCGAGCCAGGTCGCGGTCGGCCTGAAGAAGGTCCAGGTCATCGAGCAGCTCACGGAGAAGAACCTGATCAAGGACTTCTTCGAGGAGCTCGCGGGCGGACGGCCGCGCGGGGACCTCGAGGGGCGTGCAATCCGCCTCGGCTGCGATCTGACGAGGCCGCACGTGGTCCTCGTCGCCGAGCCCGCGAGCGACGCCCTCGAGCGTGCGCTCCGTCTTGCGGCTCCCGGCTCACTCTTCGATCGCCGCGAGCACTCCGTGCGGGCCCTCGTCAACCTGTCCACGACCAGCTTCGAATCGTTCCTCGAGCGGCTCCAGCGGATCCACGACGATTTCGCCGAGCCGGCGTCGGTCGGGGTCTCGAGCGTCTGCGAGGGTGAGGCGGCGTTTGCCGACGGTTTCGCGGAGGCGCAGCAGGCGCTGCTCGGGACGGTCGTGCTGCGAGCGGAGCCCGCAGTTCTCTCGTACGAGGACCTCGGCGCGTACAAGTACCTGTTGCGGGTCGCGGTCGACGGCGGCATCCGCGATGCCACGGTCGACGCCGTCTCGCGCCTCGCCGAGTACGACGCGCAACGCGGGTCACAGCTCGTCTTGACGCTCGAGGAGTTCCTGCGTCGCCACGGCAACATCAGCGCGACCTCGGAGACGCTCTTCGTGCACCCGAACACCTTGCGCCAGCGGCTCAGGAGAATCGCCGAGCTCTCCGGCCTCGACCTGCGGAAGGACGACTGGCTGATGATCGAGATCGCAGTGAAGATGGTGAAGCTCGAGCAGGCACTCGGTACCAAGGCAAAACTCAACACATAGCCGCCGCTCAGGTGTGGAGGAACCGCACCTTCATCGCGGGGAACGAGGGTGTTACCCCTATTTCTCCACGTCCAGGAGGGCAGCAGCATGGGTGGAGAGGCAATATCCGCGGACGCGGTCTGGCAGGACATGCAGGCGCGCGGAGTCGAGTTCGTGTTCGCGCAGTTCGTCGACATGTACGCGCGGCCGAGCGCGAAGCTCGTCCCCGTCGACTCGCGGGAGGCCTTCGACGGCCTGCTGTCGGACGGCGCCGGCTTCGCGGGCTTCGCCGCCGGGGAGATCGGCCAGGTGCCAAGTGATCCCGACATCGCGGCGATCCCCGATCTCGCGAGCTACACACCGGTTCCCTGGCAGCAGAACCTTGCGCGCTTCGCCTGCGACGTCACGGTCGAAGGCGAGGACTGGGCGTACTGCCCGCGCACGATCCTGCGGCGGATGCTCGCGCGCGCCGAGGGCAAGGGCTTCGAGTTCAAGATGGGGCTCGAGCTCGAGTACTTCCTCGTCAAGCAGCGCGATGACGGCTCGATCACGATCGCCGATCCACACGACACGCTCGAGAAGCCTTGCTACGACATGGCAGGGCTCACGCGGCGCTACGACTTCCTCACCGAGGTCTCGCGGAACTGCAACAACCTGGGCTGGGGCAACTACGCGAACGATCACGAGGACGCGAACGGCCAGTTCGAGCAGAACTTCACCTACGCGAACGCGCTGACGAGCTGCGACCGCGGGATCTTCTTCCGCTACATGGTGCACACGCTCGCCGAGCAGCACGGGATGATCGCGACGTTCATGCCGAAGCCGTTCTCTCACCTGACGGGGAACGGATGTCACTTCCACATGTCGCTCTGGGATGGCGACACGAACCTCTTCCTGGACGAGTCGGACCCGCGCGGCCTCGGTCTCTCGGAGACCGCGTACCACTTCATCGGCGGCCTGAAGGAGCACGCGCGTGCGTACAGCGCCGTCACCGCTCCGACGGTCAACTCGTACAAGCGGCTCAAGCTGGGAACGACGGCGAGCGGGGCGACGTGGTCTCCGGTCTGGATCACGTACGGCTACAACAACCGCACGCAGATGCTGCGCATCCCCGGCCCCGGTCGCATCGAGGATCGGACGATCGACGGCTCGTGCAATCCGTATCTGGCGGCGGCAGCGGTGCTTGCGGCGGGGCTCGACGGCATCGAGCGGGGTCTCGACGCAGGGGAGCCGAACGCGGACAACCTCTATGCGCAGCCGTACGACGAGCTGAAAGCTCGAGGGCTCGAGACGCTGCCGGCCACCCTGCTGCAGGCGACCTACGAGCTCGAGCACGACGATGTTCTCAGGGCTGCCCTGGGGCGCGGGCGAGACGAGGACTACGTCGACTACTTCATCCGCGTGAAGCGCGAGGAGTGGAACCGCTACCACGAGCAGGTCACACCCTGGGAGATCCGCGAGTATCTAACCCGGTTCTGATCCGTATGGAGACTTTCTCCATATCGAGTTTCACAAGAACGGCAGCGATTAGCGCTGTCGTCGGTTAGCTCGTGTGTACCTTCTGACCATATGTGCGGGATCGTCGGCCTGTTCGCGAAGTCGCCCGAGATCGAGGAGCACCTCGGCGTGCATCTGGCCGCGATGCTCGCACAGATGAACGACCGGGGGCCGGACAGCGCCGGTGTCGCGGTCTACCGCGATCCCGTGCCATCAGGATCGAGCAAGCTGACGCTCTTCTCCACGGATCCACGCGAGGACTGGTCGGGGCTGGCGGCGAGGCTCGCCGACGAGCTCGGCGGCTCGTCGGAGCCGAGCGCGCGGGCGAGCCATGCCGTGCTCGTCATCGACGCCGACGCAGCGGACGCAGAAGCGTGGGTGCGGGCAAACCGTCCGGACCTGCGCGTGATGAGCGCGGGGAGCGTCATCGAGATCTACAAGGAGACCGGGCTCCCTCGCGACTTCGCGGAGGAGTTTCGTCTCACCGACCTCCAGGGGACACATGCGCTCGGCCACACGCGCATGGCGACAGAGAGCCGCGTCACGACCGAAGGCTCGCACCCGTTCTCGACGGGGCTCGACCTCTGCCTCGTCCACAACGGCTCGCTCTCGAACCACAACCGTCTGCGCGAGAACCTGCGTCGGGCGGGGATCGGCTTTCAGACCGAGAACGACACCGAGGTCGCGGCCGGGTATCTCGCCTGGCGCATGCGCGAGGGGGCGACGCTCGAGCAGGCGCTCGAGGGCTGCCTCTCGGACCTCGACGGCTTCTACACCTTCGCGGTCGGAACAGCCGACGGCTTCGCGGTCTTGCGCGATCCGATCGCGTGCAAGCCCGCGGTGCTCGCCGAGACCGACGAGTGGGTGGCAATGGGCTCGGAGTGGCGCGCGATCTCGGTGCTGCCGGGATCGGCCGACGCGCGGATGTGGGAGCCGGAGCCGGGCGTCGTGTACGTCTGGGAGAAGGAGCTCGTGTGATGGCGGTCGCGGAGCGCGAGCAGCAGGCAGCAGTCGAGCTCGTCGATCTCGACACCACGGCACTCCGCGAGCTCAATCAGCGTCTGCACGAGCTCACCCGAGCACCGGGTCCAGCGCCTGGCGCATCGTCAACCCGAACGGCGCGCACGCCGTGGCATGCGGCCTGGACGCGGACGTCGAAATCGAGATCGACGGGCACGTCGGCTACTACTGCGCGGGCATGAACAAGCGAGCTCGCGTGGTCGTCCACGGCAATGCGAGCACGGGGGTCGCAGAGAACATGATGTCGGGCCTCGTCGTCGTCGAGGGAAACGCCAGTCAATCGGCGGGCGCCACGGGACGCGGCGGCCTGCTCGTCGTTCGCGGAGACGCGGCGGCGCGCTGCGGGATCTCTATGAAGGGGATCCACGTCGTCGTCGGCGGCTCGGTCGGGCACATGAGCGCGTTCATGGCGCAGACGGGGTCGCTCGTCGTCTGCGGCGATGCGGGCGAGGCGCTGGGCGATTCGATCTACGAGGCCCGCCTGTACGTGCGCGGCAGCGTCGCAAGCCTCGGCGCGGACTGCATCGAAAAGGAGCTTCGCGACGAGCACCGCTCTCAGCTCTCCGAGCTTCTGAGCGCCGCCGACATCGATGCCGATCCCGCCGATTTCCGACGGTATGGCTCGGCGCGCCAGCTCTACAACTTCCGGATCGACAACGCAGGCGCGTACTGATGGCGACGAAAATCGAGCGGCCCTGGAACCTCCGCGAGTCCTACCTCTTCGACCGCCCTGCCATTGCCGAGATTCAACGCGCCTCGCGTGAAGGCATCTACGACATCCGCGGATTCGGCGCCAAGCGCCGCCTGCCGCACTTCGACGACCTCCTGTTTCTCGGCGCGTCGATCTCGCGCTACCCGCTCGAGGGCTACCGCGAACGGTGTGCGACCGACGTCGTGCTCGGAACGCGCTTCGCGAAGAAGCCCCTCGAGCTGAAGATCCCGGTGACGATCGCCGGCATGAGCTTCGGCGCACTCTCCGCGCCGGCGAAGGAGGCTCTCGGGCGCGGTGCGAGCGAGGTGGGCACCTCCACGACCACGGGCGACGGCGGCATGACGAACGAGGAACGCGAGCACTCCCAGACGCTCGTCTACCAGCTGCTCCCTTCGCGCTACGGCATGAATCCCGACGACCTGCGCCGCGCGGACGCGATCGAGGTCGTCGTCGGGCAGGGAGCGAAGCCGGGTGGCGGTGGGATGCTGCTCGGCCACAAGATCTCCGACCGCGTCGCGGAGATGCGCGATCTGCCGAAGGGCATCGACCAGCGGAGCGCCTCGCGGCATCCCGACTGGACCGGCCCGGACGACCTCGAGATCAAGATCGGCGAGCTCCGCGAGATCACCGACTGGGAGAAGCCGATCTTCGTCAAGGTCGGTGCGTCGCGGACGTACTACGACGTCCAGCTCGCGGTGAAGGCGGGCGCCGACGCGATCGTCGTCGACGGGATGCAGGGTGGCACCGCGGCGACGCAGGACGTCTTCATCGAGCATGTCGGCATCCCCACGCTGCCCGCGACGCGGCTCGCGGTCGACGCGCTGCAGGAGCTCGGGATGCACCGGCAGGTGCAGCTCATCGTGTCGGAGGGATCCGCAGCGGGGCGGACGTCGCCAAGGCGCTCGCGCTGGGCGCGGACGCGGTCTCGATCGGCACTGCTGCGCTGGTCGCGATGGGCGACAACAGCCCCGAGCTGGAGGACGAGTACCGGGAAATCGGCAGCTCGGCGGGCTTCTACGACGACTATCAGGCCGGTCGCGATCCGCGGGGATCTCGACGCAGGACGACGAGCTCGCCGCCCGTTTCGACCCCGTGCTCGGTGGTCGCCGGATCGCGAACTTCCTTCGCGTGCTCACGCTCGAGACGCAGACGCTCGCACGCGCCTGCGGCAAGTCGCACGTGCACAACCTGGAGCCCGAGGACTTGGTCGCGCTGACCGTGGAAGCGGCGGCATGGCACGGGTTCCGCTCCGGGACGGACTGGACCCGGGCTCGAGCGGGACAAGCACGGTGAGGAGCCATCAGGGCTGACACTGCACCTGGAGCGGGTCTTCGACGCGCCACCCCGCTCGTCTTCGAGGCGTGCACCCAGCCGGCTCTCGCGAAGTGGCGGGGACCCGAAGGATTCACGGCCCCAGGCATTGCGACGACCTGCGCGTGGGAGGCGGCTATCGCATCGC
>CAWIZT010000003.1:0-67263 GCA_963840705.1 uncultured Actinomycetes bacterium
ACGTCGTCCGTCGATGTGGCGGCCTCGCGTGCGAGCTGCACGCCCTGGTTCTCGAACGGGTCCTCGACCTCGATCTCGCGGGCGATGGTCACGCCGTCGTTCGTGATCGTCGGCGCGCCGAACTTCTTGTCCAGGACGACGTAGCGCCCCTTCGGCCCGAGCGTCACCTTGACCGCATCGGCGAGGATGTTCACGCCACGCTCGATCGAGCGGCGCGCGTCCTCGTTGAACTTGAGCTCCTTATGAGCCATTGCTTCCTCCTAGCGAAACGAGCTATGCGGCGGCGCCGGCGAGCTTGCGCTTGCCCTTGCCACCTGTGGTTACGACCTTCGCGAGCACGTCCGACTCACGCAGGATCAGGACGTCGTCGGCGCCGACCTTGATCTCCGTTCCGCCGTACTTCGAGAAGATGATCTCGTCGTCGACGTCGATGTCCATCTTGATGAACTCCCCGTCCTCGTCGCGCGGGCCGGGACCGACGGCGAGAACCTTGCCGCGCTGCGGCTTCTCCTTCGCCGTGTCGGGCAACACGATGCCACTGACCGTCGTCTCCTCTTCATCGAGGACCTCGACGATCAGGCGGTCGCCCAGAGGCTGCAAATCCATTCGTCGACCTCCTGGTCACGAGTTTGTAACACGTCTGGCACTCACACTGGGACGAGTGCCAGGTGCACCATAGCAGTCCTGGGCGCTGCGACCAAGCCAGATTGAGTCCGTCAGACTCACATTCGGTGAGAATGACCGCGTCCGCTGTTACAAAGTCGTGACCCGACGGGAATTTTCGGCCGGGGTCGTGCTCGTCCGCAGGATGCGCGGGGCGTACTGGTTCGCGGCGGTGCGGCCGCAGGGAAAGCCAGAAGGCGTCTGGGCCCTGCCGAAGGGGCTCATCGACCAAGGCGAGAGCCCGGCCGAGACGGCAGTGCGGGAAGGGTACGAGGAGACGGGGGTACGCGCTCGGCTGGAGACGAAGCTCGGCGACGTCCGCTACGTCTACACCTGGCGCGGGGAGCGCGTGTTCAAGATCGTCAGCTTCTTCCTCGCTCATGCCGTAGGTGGGCGGATCGGAGAGATTCCGGCCGGCATGGAGCTCGAGGTCGCGGAGGCGCGTTGGCTCCCGCTCTCAGACGGGGCGCGGCTTCTCGCATACAGGGGCGAGCGCGACATGGCGGTCAAAGCGCTGGAGGCTCTTGGCTCCGACCCCGTATGATGCCGCGGCCGCCCGTGCCGACGTTCGCGCTCAACTTCTACAACACCGCCGTCGCCGACCAGCTTCGCAGCGGCCGCAAGACCGCGACGATTCGGCTCGGCGACAAGTCGCCCAAGTACCGGAAGGGGTTGATCGTCACCGTTCTCTGCGGCGCGCGCTACGGGCAGCGGGACAGGATCTTCGACGCGGTCATCGACAAGGTCGAGGTGAAGCAGCTCCGCGACCTGTCGCCGCGCGAGATCGAGCACGACAACCCGGAGCTTCGGCGCACCGAGGAGATGGCGCACTTCCTGGGACAGCTCTACAACCGCGACGTGAGAGAGGACGACATCGTGACGGTGATCCGCTTCTCGCAGATCGTGGGAACGTCGAGCTAGCGGCCCGGCTTGCGGATCGCGGTTCCGAAGAGCTCATCCGATCGAATCTCGGCTCCGCACTCCTCACACGCGACGGCAAACGCCGACGGGATCGGGGTCGCGCAGGCGGGACAACGATGACGCAGCTCGCCTCCGCATTGTGGACATGCGGTAGGCAGCTCGCCTTCGCCCTCGAGGAAGTAACGCTGCGTGTGGCCGCAGCTCAGGCAGAAGGCGACCCAGTCGCCGAGCGTCTTTCGGCGCTCCTCCTGGATCCAGTTCCGTTTGGCCTTGGCCATCGACGGTCACTCTAGAGGGGGTCTTGTCGCCCAATCGACTTCACACCGCGAATCATCCTGTTTCGGGTTCCCCAGGAAGGGGTCGTCTGCTTTCGCGCGACCGGGATCCGCGCATAGCGGATTCCGGTCTTCCGCAGGAGAGGCCCCGCAGGTGCCTTCGTTAGAGTGAAGGCGACCCGGGCCCGAGGACTGGAGACCAGCGCATGGCCGTACGTGAAGCCGAGCCCGTAGGCTCGTTCCAGGAGGTGAAGGAGGCAGGTCTCGATCGCGAGGACCTGCTCGGGATCTATCGCACTCTGCTGATAACGCGCGGGATCGAGGAGCGCGGTCACATCCTCTACCGGCAGGGCAAGATCCCGGGCTCGTTCTACACGGGGCGCGGCAACGAGGCCGCGGCGGTGGGCGTCGGCACGGCGATGGGCCCGAACGACGTCGGGACACCGCTGCACCGCGACATGGGCGTTCACATCACCCGCGGAGTCGAGCCCTGGCGCATCTTCGCGCAGTACATGGGACGCGAAGGCGGCCCGACGCGCGGCCGCGACGGGAACGTGCACATGGCGGTCCCGGAGCTCGGTCTCCACCCGATGGTCAGCCACCTCCCGGCGATGCTTCCCGTTGCCGTCGGAATGGCGCTGGCGTTCAAGATCCGTGGCGACCGCCGCGTCGCCGTCGGCTGGTTCGGCGAAGGCGCAGCAGCGCGCGGGGACACGCACGAGGGCATGAACATGGCCGGCGTGCGACAGCTCCCGGTGGTGTTCATCTGCGACAACAACCAGTGGGCCTACTCGACCCCGACCTACCTCGGCTACCCGATCGAGCACATCGCCGACCGCGCCGCGGCCTACGGCTTCGACGGCGTCGTCGTCGACGGCACCGACGTTCTCGCGGTGTACCGCGAGGCGAAGGCCGCGATCGAGAAGGCGCGCCAGGGCGGCGGGCCGACCTTGATCGAATGCCTGACGCTGCGCATGGAGGGCCACGCGGTTCACGACGACGCGTTCTACGTCCCGAAGGAGATGCTCGAGCAGTGGGCGGCGCAGGATCCCCTCGAGCGCTTCCGGACGTGGCTCCGGTCGAACGCCGACCTGACCGACGACGAGGAGGATCAGATCACGTCCGTCGTGAAGAGGCTCCTGAACGACGCGCTCGAGCGTGCGGAGGAGTCCCCGCTTCCCGACCCGTCCGGGCTCGAGGCAGGCGTCTACGCGTCCGCCGAGGACCTCGACACACCCCACCACAAGTGATGCCGGAGCTGACCTATATCCAGGCGATTTCGGACGGGCTGCGCCAGGAGATGCGGCGCGACCAGCGCGTGTTCGTGCTCGGCGAGGACGTCGGCGTCTACGGAGGCGCATTCAAGGTGACGCTCGGCTTCCAGGAGGAGTTCGGCCCGTGGCGGGTGCTCGACACGCCGCTCTCCGAGACGGCGATCGTGGGGGGCGCGACCGGCGCCGCGCTGATGGGCCTGCGCCCGGTCGCGGAGATGCAGTTCGCCGACTTCATCTCCTGCGCGTGGGACCACCTCGTCACCGTCGCCGCCAAGCAGTTCTTCCGCGGCCGCACTCCCGTGCCGATCGTCGTCCGCCTCCCGTCGGGCGGTGGATTCTCGGGTGGGCCGTTTCACTCTCAGAACCCGGAGAGCTCCTTCGCGCACATCCCGGGCCTCAAGATCGTGTGCCCGGCGACGCCCCACGACGCGAAGGGCCTGCTCGCGACGTCGATCGAGGACCCGAATCCGGTCCTCTACTTCGAGCACAAGCATCTCTACCGCCGCATCAAGGGCGAGGTGCCGGAGGAGCGCTACACGATCCCGTTGGGCCAGGCGCGGGTGCATCGCGAAGGCGACGACGCCGTCGTCGTGACCTGGGGGGCGATGGTGCACACCGCCTCCGACGCGGCTGACCAGCTCGCCGGCGAGGGATTCGAGGTCGAGGTTCTCGACCTGCGAACGCTGATTCCCTGGGACAAGCCGCGCGTGCTCGAGAGCGTCCGGCGCTGCTCGAAGGTGCTCGTCCTCCACGAGGACACGCGAACCGGCGGCTTCGGCGCCGAGATCGCCGCGACGATAGCCGAGGAGGCATTCGAGGACCTGGACGCGCCCGTGGTGCGCATCACCGCTCCCGACACCCCGGTTCCGTTCTCGCCCCCGCTCGAGAAGGCCTATCTCCCCCAGGTCGAAGACGTCCTCAAAGCCCTGCGAGAGCTCGCCGAGTACTAGGAGGAGACGTGTCGACAGGAACGCAGATCGAAGTCGTGATGCCGCAGATGGGCGTGTCCGTCTCCGAGGGCACGATCACGAAATGGCTCAAGCAGCCGGGCGAGGCGATCGCGCGCGACGAGCCGTTGCTGGAGATCTCGACCGACAAGGTCGACACCGAAGTGCCGAGCCCTGGGGAAGGCGTGCTCGCCGAGATCCTCGTCTCCGAGGGTCAGACCGTCGACGTCGGCACCGTGCTCGGCCGGATCGGGCCCGCAGGTGGCGAAGAGACTGCGGCCACTCCCGAGGAGCCGGCGCCTGCGGCCGCTCCCGAGGAGCCGGCGCCTGCGGCCGCTCCCGAGGAGCCGGCGCCTGCACCCACTGCTGCGGAGCCACCTGTCGGCGACGCCGAGGTCGTGGTCGCGGCCCCACCGCCGGCGGCCGCCGCCGAACCAGAACCGCCGACGGCAGCGACCGCTCCTCCGCCTGCCGCCGCAGCCCCCCAACCGGAGACGGCCGGCAACGGACGCGCCTTCGTCACCCCTGTCGTCGCGAGGATCGCGGCCGAGCACGGGGTCGATCCCACGACTGTCTCCGGCACCGGCACCGGCGGCCGGGTGACGAAGAAGGACATCCTCGCGTTCATCGAGTCGGGTGCCGCAGCGCCTGCCTCGGCCCCTGCCCCAATCCCGGCTGCCGTGCTGCCCGGGCCGCCGACCACGGATCCCGCACCGCCCACTCCGGAGCCTGCCCCGATTCCCGAGCCCGCACCCGTGCCGCGACCGCCCGACGAAGCGCCGGAGCCGCAGACCATCCCCGTACCGGAGCCCACGCCGGAGCCACCGACGCCGCGACCTCCAACACAGGTTCAGCCCGCTCCCGCGCCTGCGCTCGCGGCGGCGGGTGAGACCCTCGAGCCGATCTCCGCGATGCGGCGAGGCATCGCGGAGCACATGCGCCGTTCGCTCGACACCTCGGCGCACGTGACGAGTGCCATCGAGGTCGACATGTCGCGCGTCGTCGCGCTCAGGAAGAAGCTCAAGCCCGAGTACGAGCGGACGCACGGCGTGAACGTCACCTACCTCGCCTTCATCGCCCGGGCGGCGGTCGAGACGCTCAAGGAGTACCCGTGGATCAACGGCGAGCTACGCGGAGAGAGCATCGTCACCCGTAGCAGCATCAACCTCGGCTTCGCGGTCGAGCTGACGGACGGGAAGGGCCTGATCGTCCCGGTGCTGAAGAACGCGGAGACGCTCAACCTGCTCGGGATCGCGAGGGGAGTCGCGGACATCGCGGAGCGCGCGCGCTCGAAGAAGCTGCTCCCCGACGAAGTGCAGGGCGGAACCTTCACGATCACGAATCCGGGCGGCTACGGGACGTTCCATGGAACGCCGGTGATCAGCCAGCCTCAGGCAGGGATCCTCGGCACGTATGCGGTCGTCAAGCGCCCCTGGGTCATCCAGGACGAGATGGGCCAGGACGTGATCGCGATCCGTCCGATCATGAACCTAACCCTCACCTATGACCATCGCCTCGTCGACGGCGCGCTCGCCGGGCGTTTTCTCAGGGACATCCGCGAGCGTTTGGAAACCTGGGACGAAGCTGCGTATTGATGGCTGAGTTGACCGGAGCCTGTCTCTGCGGGGGCGTGCGGTTCGAAGTGACCGAGCCGTTCGAGCGCGTCGCCGCGTGCCACTGCGAGAGCTGCAAGAAGCTCTCGGGTGGTGGAGGCACGGCGAGCGGGCGCGTGCGCACCGACGCCATTCGCTTGCTTGCCGGAAACGATCTCGTCAAGAGCTTCCAGCCCGACGAGGGCTCGGCGAAAACCTTCTGCTCGGAGTGCGGATCCAATCTCTTCGGCGCCGGCTGGCCCGAGTCGGAGTTCACGAGCGTCCGCCTGAGCGCGCTCGAACCGCCGTACGAAGGGAAGATCGGCTCGCACATCTTCGTCCGCTCGCTCGCTCCGTGGGAGGTACTGCCGGACGACGGCGCCGACCGGTTCGAGGTGCGGGGCACCTGAGCAGGAAGCACCGTGCCCTCGGAGAGTGAGCTGGTCAGCCTGACGATCGTCCCGAACGAGGCCGAGGCGGAGATGATCCGCGGATTGCTCGCGACGGAAGGGATCGAGTCGATGCAGCGCAAGACGGACTTCGCGGCCGGGGCTTGGGCGGGTATGGCGGCAGGTGGGCCGCACGAGATCCTCGTGTTCGCACGCGATCTCGAGAGGGCGCGCGGGCTCATCGCCGACCAGTAGCCTGCCGGGGTGAGTCGAGGCGCGTACCTGCTGGAGCTCGGCGTGGTGCCGTACGGGGAGGCGTTCGAGCTGCAGCGCTCACTCGCCGGCGCGGTGACACAGGGCGCGATCCCCGAGACCGTGGTCTTCCTCGAGCATCCGCCGGTCGTGACGGTCGGGAGGCGCACCGACACGGGAGAGCTCCACATCCCCGAAGGAGCGGAGGTCGAGATCGCCGAGACCGACCGCGGCGGGAAGTCGACGTTTCACGGTCCCGGCCAGCTCGTCTGCTATCCGATCCTCGACCTCACGAAGCACGGCAAGGACGTCAAGCTCTACGTCCGGAACCTGGAGGACGCGCTGATCCGCACGCTCGCCGCCTTCGAGCTCGACGGAGAGCGGATCGAGAGCCTGACAGGCGTCTGGCTCACGCGCCCTCCGAGGAAGATCGCGTCGATCGGCGTCCACGTCTCCCGCTGGGTCACGACCCACGGCTACGCGCTGAACGTCGACCTCGACCCCGCACCGTTCACCGAGTGGATCACCGCGTGCGGGCTCGAGGACGCGGCGTTCACCACGATGGCTCGTGAGCTGGAGCGCCCGACCACGGTCGAAGCAGTGCGGCCGGCAGCGATCGCGGCGATCGCGGACGTGTTCGACCTCGAGCTCGAAGACCTGCCCGCGGACGAGGGCGCAGGTCTCTGGTCGCAGCCGATCCACGCGTCGCTCGCAGCCCGCTGAACGAGCGGCTCGACGAGCGCGCGCGCGCGCACACAGCCGGCGGTCGAGCGTCTAACCCACTCAGGCTTTAGCCTGACCTCGGTCTTGGGTCTCTCCGCTCGCGAACACCTCACACCGGGGTCAGGCTGAAGCCTGACCCCGGCCCGTTGCTGTCTAGATCAGCCCGGCGCGAGTCGCGTGCGCGGCGGCCGCGGCCCGCGAGGACTGCGTCAGCTTGCGGAGGATGTTCGCGACGTGCCGGTGCACGGTGTGCTCGCTCAAGACGAGCGACGAGGCGATCTCCCGGTTGGACAACCCGGCCGCGACGAGCCGCAGCACCTCGGTCTCACGGCCGCTCAGGGGCGAGGCGCCGTTCGACTCTGCGCGAGCCACGTCGTCGAGGAAGCCCGCGAGCGCGCGTTGCAACTCGCGTTGATCGTCCGCCCACGGGAGATGCGAGTCGCCGCTCAGGGTAACGAAGCGGGCATTCGGCAACAACGCCGCAAGCTCGCGTCCCCGGCTGATCGGAACGGTGCGGTCTCCGCGTCGATGCACGACGAGGGTCGGCATCGTCACGTTCGCAAGGAACGGCCGCGCGTCGGAGCTCAGATCGAGGTCGAGGAATGCAGCCGCGACCTCGGCGTCGGCCGAACGGCGCTGATAGCGGCTGGATGCCTCGATCTCGTCCCCGCCCCCATGCGGGATGAACAGACCCGCCAGCATCTGGGCGGCGAGCGGCCAGTTCGTGCGCACGAAGTCGACGAGCGAGCGACGCGTCGCCTCCGGAATGTCGGCACGCGACACGTAGCCGCCGAAGAAGACGATCTTGCGGACGCGCTCGGGAACGGTGCTGGCGTAAGCGGCGGTCGCGAGCCCGGCGCACGAGCAGGCGAAGATCACCGCCGGCTCGCCGCCGGACGCTTCGTGCACTGCCGCAAGCGACTCGCGCTCGGACTCGAACGTCGGTGGCCCGGCAAGGGTGCGATCCGAGAGCCCGGCGCCGATCCGGTCGTAGCGGACGACGCGATGTCGCTGCGCGAGCTCCTCGAAGAACGCCCGCACCCTGCGATCGGCCCACTCCTCCTCGAGATGTGTGACCCACCGGCCCCCGAACAGGAGCAACGGGCCTTCGCCGACCGACGCGTACGCGATCCGCCGGCCTCGGAGCTCGCAGAACCGGATGTCCTGCTCCATGGCCCGTAAGTGTGATGGCCGGAACGGGCCATGTCAAGAAGATGGCCCGGCAGGGCGAAGCGACGGCATGGCCCGCGGCGCGATCATCGACATGTGCAGACACGTCATGTCGACGGCCTCACGATCCGGCTCTTGCGAAACGGGGACACGCGGACCGTCTCGGCGCTGTTCGAGCGGCTCGGCCCTCGCTCGCGCGAGCGCCGTTTCTGCGGCGCGAAGCCGCGCCTGTCAACGCACGACCTCCGGGTCCTCGCGCGGGTCGACGCCGAGCATCACGTTCTCGTGGGGTATCTCGGCGCCGACCCGGAGCCGGTGGGCATCGCCCGGCTCGTTCGCGACGGGACAGCCGCGGAGGTCGCATTCGCGGTCGTGGACGAGTACCAGGGTCGAGGTATCGGCACGATCCTCACGCGAGAGCTCGCAGCCGACGCGCGGGCGGCCGGGATCAGCGAGCTCGTCGCAACGGTATGCGGCGACAACGAGCGGGCGGTGTCGCTCCTGGCCCGGGTCGGGCAGTCGCTGCAGGTGCATTGGCGTGGCGGCGAGCGCGAGCTCGTGGCACGTATCGGGAGCTGACTCCTCCAGGGATCTCGGGTGCCGCCGTCTCTAGACTGATCAGGCGATGCAGAAGTCGCTGCCTGTGGCAGACCGCCCGCGCCGGCCCGAGTGGATGAAGGTACGCGCCCCCAGTGCCAATTCGCGCTACCACGAGGTGAAGGGGTTGATGCGCGAGGGCCAGCTCGTGACGATCTGCGAGGAGGCGCGCTGCCCCAACATCGGCGAGTGCTGGGGGCGCGGGACGGCGACGTTCCAGATCCTTGGCGACACCTGCACGCGTGCCTGCCGTTACTGCTACGTCCACTCGGGGAAGCCCGACGAGCCGCCGGATCCGCTGGAACCGCTCCGGCTCGCCCAGGCGGCGCACCAGATGGGGCTCTCCCATGTCGTCGTGACCTCGGTCGATCGAGACGACGTCCCGGACCGCGGCGCGTCCCACTACGCGGCGACGATCCGCGCGCTCCAGCGGAAGCTGCCGGGTGCGACGGTGGAGATCCTCACGCCCGACTTCCTCGGAGTCGAGGAAGAGGCCCTCGCGACGGTTCTCGACGCAAGGCCGGACGTCTTCGGCCACAACATCGAGACCGTCCGCCGTCTGCACGCGCGGATGCGAGGCGCCAAGGCGTCCTACGACAAGGCGTTGTGGCTGCTGCGGCGGGTCAAGGAGCTCGGGCGATACCCGGTCCTGACGAAGTCCGGGATCATCGTCGGGCTGGGCGAGACGAACGACGAGGTAGTGGACACCATGCGCGACCTGCGCGTGCACGGCGTCGACGTCGTCACGATCGGCCAGTACCTCCAACCGTCGCCGAGACACGCCGAGATCGACCGGTGGGTGCATCCCGACGAGTTCCGCTGGTTCCGCGAGCAGGGTGAGGCGTTGGGGTTCGGCTCCGTGTTCTCGGGGCCACTCGTCCGCTCGTCGTACCGCGCCGACGAGCAACGGCATGCTGCCGAGACGGGCCGCGGGGCGGTCGCGTACTAGCTACCTGCCTTCGGTCGAGGGGCGCCGCCCTCGATTCGCGCGAGTTGGTCCTCGATGCGCTGGAGTGCCGCAGTGCTCTTTGCCAGCTCTCCTTCGAAGTGTCTCGTCTGTTCCTGCGTGCGCTTCGAGATCAGGGTCGAGACGATCACGCTCGTCAGCGTCGGGATGAGGGCGAGACCCGTGAGCATGAGCAGTGACCCGACGACGCGCCCCTCGGGGCTCTTTGGCACGATGTCCCCGTAGCCGACGGTCGTCACCGTCGTGATCGCCCACCAGTAGGAAAGACCGAGGCTCGTAAAGACCTCCGGCTCGACGAGACGCTCGAGCAGGCCGGCAACCAGGACCAGGGTCATCGCTACCGCGAGGATCGAGACGATGGCACGGAGAAAGGTCAGCCGCTCGTACCACCTCGGGAACCGCGGTCCACTCTCGTTCATCGGCTGAGAGTTCTCGGCAGCGCGTCGCGCACCTGCTCGCCCTGCCTCGGAGTACGGCTGCGAAAACTGCGGCTAGCTCAGTACGCCGTGCTGCCGCCGTAGCGCGACTGCGCCGAGCGCGCGCTGTAGGTGGCGATGTCGATCACGACCCCGAGCCCTACGAAAAGCCATTCCGCTCCGCTGACTCCACCCACGGCGGACCACACGATGACGTAGAAGAGGGTCGTCCAGGGCAGGAAGATCAGCCCCAGCAGAGGCCAGATCCAGGTGCTGAATGCGAAGTCGACCTTGTCCCCGAAGATCCACCAGAGCGCGAGCGCGATCCGCGGGCCGAGACCACTCGCAATCAGCACCAGGCAACACATGCGAACGCCATCCTCTCGAATCGACCGTCGACGGTCAAGCCGGAACCGACAACAGTAAGGTCCGCTCGTGGACGAGCGCGCGGTCGGGTACCTGCGGACACTCGTCTACGCGGCGCTCCTCGGCGTGCCGGTCGCCTTCGCCGCCGCGCTCTTCCAGACGGCGATCCACGACGTCATACAGCTCGTCTGGGAGGAGATTCCTGACGCCCTCGACTGGAGTCAGCCTCCGTGGTGGTACGTCATCCTGGTTCCCGGCCTGGCGGGCGTGCTGGTCGCTGCCGCGATCCGCCTTCCAGGACACGGCGGGCACTCGCCGCTCGAGGGTCTGGGTATGGAGCCGGTTCGCGCGGCCGAGCTCCCGAGCATCCTGCTGGCCGCGCTCGCCACCCTCGGGCTCGGGCTCGTGCTCGGCCCCGAGGCTCCGCTGATCGCGCTCGGCCTCGGCCTCGGAGCCGTCGCTGTGCGCATCGTGCGCCTGGACGGGCCCGAATCCCAGTTGCTCGTGCTGGCGGGCGCCTTCGCGGCGATCGCCGCGCTGTTCGGCGGTCCGCTGGTCGCTGCGTTTCTTCTCTTCGAGGTGGCAGCGGCCGGTGGCGCGATCCCGGCTCAGGCCCTGGGGCGGGCGCTCCTGCCCGGGTTCGTCGCGGCGGGAACGGGAGCGCTCGTCTTCACGGGGGTCAACGACTGGCCGGGGCTCGAGCCGGTCTCGCTGGCGCTGCCCGGCCTGCCAACGTACGAGGCGGTCAGGATCGCGGACCTCGCCTGGGGACTTCTCGTGGCAGCCGCCATCGCCGTGACCGTCGTCGGTCTGCGTCATCTCGCACATGCGATCAGCGAGAGGGCGCACCGGCGTCCGCATGCGACGCTTGTCGCCGCGGGCCTTCTCGTCGGCATCCTCGCCGTCCTGTTCAGGGCTCTCGCGGACCGACCGGTCGATCTCGTCCTGTTCTCCGGCCAAGAAGCGCTGCCCGCGGTCGTCGCAGAGACATCTGCTGACGTGTTGCTCCTGCTCGTTGCCGCAAAGGGCCTGGCCTATGCGCTTTCACTTGGCTCCGGCTTCCGAGGAGGGCCGGTGTTTCCCGCTTTGCTCATCGGTGTCGCGATCGGCGTCCTCGCCGCGAACGTGCTTCCGGGGCTCGAGTTGACGCCGGCCGTCGCGACGGGAATCGCCGCGGCAACGTCAGCCGCCCTCCGCGTACCCTTCACGGCGGTGCTGTTCACGACACTGCTCGTGGGCTCGTCCGCCGCGGACATCGCGCCGATCGCCGTTCTGGCAGCTGCAGTCGGTTGGTTGGTCGCCGTCGCGCTCCCGAACCCGGAGGATCGCGCAGCGACGGATCCAGCCTAGAGACCCGTATCGTCGTAGACGACGACCGTGCCGGCGAGAAAGTCGGGGAGCCCACGCCGTCGCTCGGTGAACAGCACCGGGACGAAGCCCAGGAAGAGCGGAATGATGGCGAGGACGAGTCCCACCAGTCGCACGAGCGAACGCAGGATCGAAGGAGCCTCCCCGCGCGGACCGCGAATGCGAACGCGCATCAGCCGCATCCCCGGCGTCTGACCGGCCGAGCTCCAGAAGAGGACGAAGTACGTGGCCACGACCAGCGTCCAGCCGGAGCCGAGCAGGGCGCCGACGAGCCATTCGGGACGGAGGCCGCCGACGAGCGACGAGACGAGCGCGGCCATTCCGACGACCGACATGAAGAGGACGATCGTCAGAGCTGCGTCCGTCGCCAGCGCGATCGCCCGCGTCGCGATCCCCGCGTAGCTCGGGCGCACCGTTCTCGCCGGACGTCCGACGACGCGCTCGACACGGTCGTCCAACCGCGCAGCCGACGCGCGAACGCCGCCGACGACCTCTTCGGCGAGCCCCGTGGTCTGGCGAGCGATTGCGTCCCGAAGCTCGGGGCTCGAGGCGACGTGGTGGAGCGCCCGCTGCGTCTCGTCGCTGGCGAGGACCCGGTCGGTGATCTCCCCCGTGCGCGGGCTCGCCAGGGCCGCCGTCACGAGGCGCTCCAGCTCGCCGCTCGCCGCAAGCTCGGCGGCGATGCGCTCGAGCACGCGGTTGCGGACGAGCGAGCGGGCAATCTCCTCGGGCAGGGATCCGGCCAGCGCCCGGTCGACGACTCGCGCGATCTCGGGCGCGGAGAGAACCTCGTCCACCGCCTCTTCGAGCGGTCCTCGCCAGGCCCGCGCCGCCGCCCGCGCCGGGAAGAACGCGGCGCGACCGGCCGTGTGGGCAAGCCCGGAGCGCTCGCGATCGTCTTTCGATTCCATCGCTAGGTCCTCAGCCGGGTGGCTCGCCGTCGTCGTCGGCGGGCGACCGGCGGAACGATCGGAGCAGACCGCTTCGCGTCTCGGTCTCACCCTCCTCACGTGCGGCTACTTTCTTCTCCCGCCGATCCTCCTTCATCTCCGAGGCCTTATCCTTGGCGCCCACGTACGAGGACCTGACGAGAGCCGAGCCGCCGCTCCAGCCGAAGACGATGCAGACGAGGAGGATCGCGAAGCCGATGTTGAAAGCCGTGGTGACGAGCTGCTGCCCGACCGAGTACGCGGTCGCGGTCGTCGCATCCGTGTAGCTGTCCAGGGCGAACGTGTTGAAGGCCTGGTTCACACCGACGCCGCCCGGGGTGAGCGACAGCAGATTCGCGAGCTGGTTCGAGCCGAGGACACTCATCACCGATCCGAACGACACCGGGATCCCGTACGCGGCGAGGAAGACGATGATCACCCCGACCTTCGCCACGTAGCCGCCCATCTGCGGCAGCAGCACGAGCTTCACGAAGGCTCCGAAATCTCCGAGGATCGCCGCACCCTCCTTTGCCCTCGCCCACATCACCTTGACCCAGCGCCAGAAGACCCGCATGACGATCGCGATCAGGAACGCGGAGCCGGCGATGATCCCGATCGTGAGAACCGGATGGTTGGAGAGCGCGTCCCATTCGTTCCCGAACTGGAAGTCGAACGAGCCGGCAATCTGCGAGAACAGGTAGAGGTAGATGAAGGTCCCGACGATCAGGTAGAAGATCTTCTGGACCATGTAGCCGGCGAGGACGCCCGGGAAGGTTGATCCCCGAACGATGGCGACGTACATCAAGAGCGTCACGAACGTGCCCATGTTCGCCGGCACGACGTTGTTCAGCGCGACGCCGGCTGCGTACGACGCGAGCACCGGCATGAAGGTGACGCCACCCGGATAGGCGTAGCGGAGGATCCCGTACCAGCCGAGGGCGGTGAGTACCGTCTGCGCGCCCTGCAGGACACAGCCGAGGATGACGTAGCCGAGCGAGATGGCGGTGACCGACTCCCACAGGTTGTCGAGCCAATCCCAGACGTCGACGCCGAGGAGTTGCAGGACGCCGAGGACGACGAGGATCCCGCCCAGCCAGACGACGATCCTGAGGATGCGCCGCCGCGGGTGCTCGCCCGCGGGCGCGGGGCCGAGCTCGATGGCTGCGTCGGTCACGCGAGCGAGCCTACCCGGCCATCGCTACTGACGGGCCATGGCGACCCGGAGTCGCTCTTCCGGGGTGATCAGGTGATCCGTATCCTCAGCCGAGGCGTCGATGTCGAGCTGCACCCACTGCACCGTGCCGGTGAACTCGCTGTCCTTCGCGCCGTAATCGTCGCTGACCGGTGTCGCGGTGTCCGATCCGACGTCCGTCGTCTCGTCGGCTGAGAAGAGCATCGGGACGGTGCCGTCCACTCGGCCCTCACCGACCTGCTCGCCGTCGACGTACAACTTGACATCGCCGCCCTTACCCAGCCCGCCACCGTCGTAGGTGAACTCCATCCGCAGCTGGTGCTCGCCGGCGGGGATGGGCTCCTCGCCGTAGATCTTGAACCGCTCAAGGCCGAAGAGGTTGTAGCAGTACGCCGGCTTGCCGTCCTTGGCGTACAGCGCGAAGCCGCCGAACGCCCCGCCCTGGGCGACGATCACGCCGTTCGCAGCGCCCTGCTCCGGGACGTCGATCTGCGCCGTGATCGAGTGCGACTTGTTCTTCATCGTGACCACCGAGTTCTCGGTCAACCGACCCATGCGGCCGAAGAGAAGCTGGGACGTCCCGCGTACGAGCTGCGGGCGCCCGGCCATGTCGGCGTTGAAGCGCTCGAAGCGCCGGTCATCCAGGGGAAGCACGTTGTACTTCCCCGCCTCGATCAGGAACATGCGTTGCAGCTCGGCCAGCTTGTCCGGCTGGTCGTCCGCGAGGTCGTAGGCCTGCGACCAGTCGTCGGGGCCGTAGAGCTCCCAGACGTCGTCGTCGAACGCCGGCATCTCCGCCGCGACCCAGGGAGTGCTGTGCCGCGTGACCGCAGTCCAGCCCTGGTGGTAGATGCCGCGATTGCAAAACATCTCGAAGTACTGCGTCGCCCGCTGCTCGTCGGCGCCTGCGTCGTCGAAGGAGTACGCCATCGAGACGCCGTGGAGTGGCGCCTGCTGGACCCCGTTGACGCTCATGGGCTGGGGGAGCTCCGCTGCGTCGAGAACCGTCGCTGCGACGTCGATCACGTGGTGGAACTGCGACCGGACTTCGCCCTTGGCCTTGATCCCTCGCGGCCAGTGCACGATCGTGCCGTTCCGTGTGCCGCCCCAGTGCGACGCGACCTGTTTCGTCCACTGATAGGGCGTGTCCATTGCGTGCGCCCAGCCGACCGCGTAGTGGTTGTAGGCGTCCGGCGTGCCGAAGTCGTCGATCCGGGACACCATGAACTCGGTCGTCTCGAGCCCGATTGCCCCGTTCAGGATGACGAGCTCGTTGAAGCATCCGTTCGGCGTGCCTTCAGCCGAGGCCCCGTTGTCGCCGATGACGTAGTAGACGAGCGTGTTTTCGAGAATCTCGAGTTCGCTCAGCGCGTCGACCAGCCTGCCCACCTGGTGGTCGGTGTGCTCCATGAAGCCGGCGTAGACCTCCATCTGGCGGGCGAGCACGGGCTTCAGGTCGTCCGGCATGTCGTCCCACGCCGGAATCTCCTCCGGGCGCTCCGTCAGCTCGGCTTCGGGCGGAATCACGCCGAGCTCCTTCTGACGGGCGAACGTCCGCTCGCGGAGCGCGTCCCAGCCGTCGTCGAACTTGCCTTTGTACTTGTTGGACCACTCGGGCCGTACGTGATGTGGAGCATGGGTGGCGCCCGGCGCGAAGTAGACGAAGAACGGCTTGTCGGGCATCAGCGCCTTCTGCTGCTTGACCCAGTCGATCGCCTGGTCCGTCATGTCCTCGGTGAAGTGGTAGCCCTCGTCCGCCGTCTTCTCGGGCTCGATCGGGACCGTGTCGCGATAGATCGCCGGCGCGTACTGGTTCGTCTCGCCGCCGATGAAGCCGTAGAAATGCTCGAAGCCGGAGCCGGTGGGCCACGCGTTGAAAGGCCCCATCGGGCTCGTCTCCCACACCGGCACCTCGTGGCACTTGCCGAACTGCGCGGTCGAGTAGCCGTTCAGCTTCAGCGTCTCGGCAAGGGGCGCGCACGTGTTCGGGCGCACCGACGTATAGCCGGGCGCGGACGTCGCAATCTCGGTGATCCCGCCCATCCCGACCGCGTGGTGGTTCCGGCCGGTGAGGAGAGCCTGCCGCGTCGGCGAGCAGAGGGCGGTCGTGTGGAAGCGGTTGTACTTGAGCCCGTTCGCGGCCAGGTGCTCAGCCGTCGGAGTGTTGATTGGCCCGCCGAAGGCGCTGGACGCGGCGAAGCCGACGTCGTCGAGCAGCACGATCAGCACGTTGGGAGCGCCCTCCGGCGGCCGCAGCGGCTCGATAGGCGGAAACGACGTGTCCGGATCCTTCGCGTCGTAGGTGACGTGACCGGCGAACGCCCGGTCGGGAATCGGCAGGACAGAGCGATCTCGGGCGTCAGCTGCGCTCATGCTGGGGAGTCTCCTAGGTCGGGGTGGCCATTGCGGAGTCTGACGGAACACGCCGCGCACTTCGAGCGACCAGTGGCGTTTCACCCGGGTGAGGGCGTCAGGTCACATCGGCGAACACGGTCGACCAGTCGTCCTTGACGCTGACGATCGTCCAGCCCTCCGCCCGGGCGCGCTCGAGCGACGCCTCCGCGCCTGCCGTATAGGCGAACTCCCGCTCGGCGTCGTCGTGCAGGACGAGCAGCCGCAGAGACGGCTTGTCCGCGTGCTGCGTGAAGTCGAGCATCTGGATGTCGCCGTTCGAGTTCCCCGCGGCGAGAAGCGGCCGGCGGCCGACACGGCTCCAGATCCGGATGGGCTTCTGGGGGCCGTCGTCGAGCACGTCGGCCTCGGGCTTGCGCATGATCGTGCCGCCGTCCTCGCCGGCCGCGTAGTCGAGCGCGGTCGAGCTCCCGATCACCCGCTCGCGCGGGATGCCGTACAGCTCGTCGCTGATCGGCCGCATGAAGTCGCGGCCACCGCCCGAAGCGATGTAGTTCGAGAACCCGTTCGCGTCCAGGTAGCGGAGCAGCTCGACCATCGGCGCGTAAGCGCACTCGAGGTAGCCGCGGCCGAGCGTCGGATGCCTCACCGTGTGCAGGAACGAGCCCGCCTGCGCCTCGAAGTCGTCGACGCTGATCCCACCGTGTGCGGCGAGCACGCCCCCCAGGAGCGCGCGCACGTTGGTGTCGTCGCCGTTGTAGTGCTCCTCCATCACCGTCCCCAGCCAGCCGTAATCGCCCTCGTACGCGGCCTTCCAGGGCTGCCGCTCGCGGAGCTCCGGGTCGGCCTCAGCCATCTCGTGGAGCCGACGCAGGATGAAGTCGGCCTGGATGGGCAGCGGTTTCTCGCACCAGAGCGTGCCGTCGTTGTCGAAGACCGCGACCCGCTCCTCCGGCGGCACGCCGCCAGCGGACACGCGCTCGACGAAGCCGAGCACCGCCTCCCTGGTCGCCCCGTCGTTCCACGAGGCAAGCGGGTCGCTCACGCTCAGTGCCTGGACGCGAGCGCCGCCTCGAGCTTCTCGACCGCGTGGTTGATCGTAAAGCTCGCCGCCTCCTGCCGTGGCGGAAACTCCTTGAACGTCTCCAGGAACTGGGTGACGATGGCCGTTGCGGCTAGGACGATGTAGGCGTTGTCGAGGATCCAGTCGTAGTAGGTGTTCGAGGTCAAGTCGGCCCGCTCGAACGGATCCGTGCGCAGGTTGAACAGCTTCGGGACGCGCAGCGCCACGAACGGCTCGGCCCAGATCTGCAGCGTCCCCTGCGCCCGCTGCTCCATGAAAACGACCTTCCAGTTGTCGAAGCGGAGAGCCAGCACGTCGCCGTCGTCGGAGTAGTAGACGAGACCCGGCCTCGGACTCTTGTCCGCCTCACCGGTCAGGTACGGGAGCAGGTTGTAGCCGTCGATGTGGACCTTGAAAGTCGCGTCGCCGATTTGGTGGCCAGCCTTGAGCTTCTCGATGATGTCCGGCTCGCCAGCGGCGGCAAGGAAGGTCGCCAGCCAGTCGTGGTGCTGGACGATCTCGTTCGAGACCGTCCCCGCTGCGATCTTCCCGGGCCAGCGGATCAGCTCGGGGATGCGGAAGGCGCCCTCCCAGTTCGTGTTCTTCTCGCTGCGAAACGGCGTCATGCCGCCGTCCGGCCAGGAGTTCATGTGCGGCCCGTTGTCGGTCGAGTAGATGACGATCGTGTTCTCGGCGATGCCGAGCTCGTCGAGCTTGTCGAGGAGCGCGCCGACGTGCTTGTCGTGATCGATCATGGTGTCGTGGTAAGGCGACTGCCAGCGCCCCGCCTGGCCGACGCTCTCCGGCTTCGGATGCGTCCGGAAGTGCATGTGCGTCGTGTTGAACCAGACGAAGAAGGGCGCCCCGGCGGCCGCCTGTCGCTCGATGAAGTCGAGCCCGTGCTCGAGCACCTCGTCGTCGATCGTCTCCATCCGTTTCTTCGTCAGCGGTCCGGTGTCCTCGATCTTCTGCCTTCCGACCTGTCCGAAGCGACCATCCTCGGTCGAGTCGTCCTCGTCCGTCGCCCAGGAGTGAATGACGCCGCGCGGGCCGAAACGCTCGCGGAAATGGGGAAAGTCTTCGTCCGGTGGCCAGTTCGGCTGCTCCGGCTCCTCTTCCGCGTTCAGGTGATAGAGGTTGCCGAAGAACTCGTCGAAGCCGTGCGCGGTCGGCAGGTACTTGTTCAGGTCGCCGAGGTGGTTCTTGCCGAACTGCCCCGTCGCGTAGCCGAGCGGCTTCAGCAGCTCCGCGATCGTCACGTCCTCGGCCTGGAGACCGATGTCCATCCCGGGCACGCCGACCTTGGAGAGGCCGGTTCGGTAGACGCTCTGGCCGGTGATGAACGACGAGCGACCGGCGGTGCAGCTCTGCTCGCCATACGAGTCGGTGAAGCGCATCCCCTCGTCGGCGATCCGGTCGATGTTCGGCGTCCGGTAGCCCATCAGCCCGTCGCTGTAGCAGCTCAGGTTCGTGATCCCGATGTCGTCACCCCAGATCACGAGGATGTTCGGCTTGTCCTGCGGCATCGTGTTCGCTCCTTGTCGTCAGACCGCTCGCACGAGGCAGCGGAAACCGAGGTGGCTCGTCGAAGTGTCGATCGCCTGCGCCATGCGCGCGGCGGGGCGGTAGCGGCGGCAGTAGTTCGGCGCGCAGAGGTGCGAGCCGCCTTTCATGACCCGGCGCGGGATCCCGGTGGGGTCGTTCGCGTCGACGCTCGCCTCGCGCGGGTCGGCGCCGCAGCACGGGGACGAGGCCTCCGCGCCGCCGACCGAGTACCAGTCGGTCGTCCACTCCCAGACGTTTCCGATCATGTCGGAGAGCCCGTAGCCGTTCGGCGGAAACTTCCCCACCGGCGAGGTGCCGTCGTAGCCGTCCAGCAGGGTGTTCTCGTAGGGGAACTCTCCCTGCCAGGTGTTCGCGTGCGGTCGTCCCTTCGGCAGGTACTCGTCGCCCCAGGCGAACTCGGCGCCGTCGAGGCCGCCACGCGCGGCGAGCTCCCACTCCGCCTCGCTCGGCAACTCCTTTCCCGCCCAGGCGGCGTACGCCTCGGCGTCGGCGTACGCGACATGCACCACGGGATGGCGCTCGCGACCGTGCAGCGCGCTCTCGGGACCTTCCGGATGTCGCCAATCGGCCCCGCGGCGCCACGACCACCACTGGTAGGGGTCGTTCAGGTCTACCGGCCCGGTCGAGGGCTGGAACACGACCGAGCCGGCGAAGAGAAGGTCAGGTTGAGCGCCCGGATACCGCTCGGCCTCGGGCACCTTCTCTGCGACCGTCACGTGCCCGGTCGCCTTGACGAACCGCGTGAACTCGAGATTGGTGACCGGGTGCTCGTCGAGCCAGAAGCCCTCGACCGTCACGTCGCGGACGGGCGCCTCCTCCGGGTAGTGGCCCTGAGAGCCCATGGCGAACATGCCGCCCGGAATCCAGCGCATCCCCTTGCGGTGCGCCCGAGTCCCCGTCGACGTCGCCGTGGTCATCTCACCACCGAAGGAAGTGCGTCCCAGCCAGGCGGCGGATCCTCATGTCGAAATGGATTTCGCCCCTGAATTGCCCGGTCACGACCGACCTCCCGAGGTTGTCACGCGTGCTGGGACGGGAAATCTAGCGGAGCCCTGGCCCGGCAGCGTCTCGGTCTGGTGAAGCCTCACGATCCCTGTTTGGGCTTGACCTCGTCTCTACCGTGGAGGAATACTGCTCATCGCCGTCGTCACTTCGGATCGGGCTCGACCCGTCCGGATCGCCTAGGGAGGAGCTGTCCATGTCCCAGTATGAGCCGAACCCCCCGCCGGTTTCGGGCTGGGCGCTCGGAGGGATCACCTTCGCCGCGACGATGCTGATCCTGATCGGCGTCTTCCAGACCATCGCCGGCCTGGCTGCGATCTTCGACGACGAGTTCTTCGTCGTGACCACGAATTACGTCTTCGACCTCGACACCAGCGCGTGGGGTTGGATTCACCTGCTCCTCGGGGCGCTCCTGCTGGTAGCCGGCTGGAGTCTCTATGCGGGTCGCGCCTGGGCAGGCGTCGTGGCGTTGACGCTTGCGGTGCTGAGCGCGGTCGCGAACTTCTTCTTCATCCCCTACTACCCGTTCTGGGCGATCCTCCTGATCTCGCTCGACGTCTGGGTCATCTGGGCGCTGACCCGGCCGGGAGCCCTCTCGTCCGAGCGGGCGTAGGGCAGCCCGTCCGATTCACGAGATGGGCGAGGGAAGTCGGGTGGCCGAGGCAACTACACAGTTCTTCGCCGAGCTCGGGGGGCGTGGGCACGAGCCGAGGCTGGACGCGGCGTCCGGGACCCTGCGCTTCGACCTCCGCCAGGGTAAGCGGGTCGAACGCTGGCTGGTGGCGGTCGAGAAGGGCGATATGACCGTGTCTCGGCGAAACGTAGCGGCGGACTGCGTCGTGTCGGCAGACCTGGCGTTGTTCGACGACGTCGTCAGCGGCAAGACGAACGCATTCGCTGCACTGCTCCGTGGCGCGGCCGGCGTCGAGGGGGATGTGCAGCTGCTGGTGGCATTCCAACGCCTCTTCCCCGGGCCGCCACGTGCGAGGAGAAAGCGGCGCAGCCCTGCTCGTCCCGGGAGCAAGCCGTGAGCGACGCCATGGTCAAGATCCTGGACGGCAACACCTTCGTCGTCAGCGACTCGAACGGTGACATCGAGGCCTCGCTGACCGACCCGACGGGTCTCTTCTCGTTCGACACCCGCTTCCTCTCGAAGTGGGTGTTGACGATCGACGGAGAGCGGCTGAACGCGCTCTCCATCGACGATCTCCAGTACTTCGAGACCCGCTTCTTCCTCGTGCCGGGGACGGGGACCATGTACGTCGACGCCAAGCTGTCCGTCATCCGGAGACGAGCCGTCGGAAACGGCTTTTACGAGGAGCTTACGATCCTCAACCACCATCACAAGCCGGTCGACCTCGCCGTCCGCCTGGAGGTCGGTTGCGACTTCGCCGATCTCTTCGAGGTCAAGGACGCGCTCCGGAAGAAGGGGCAGTACTACGAGCGAGTCGAGCGAGGTCGGCTGAGGCTCGGCTACGAGCGGGAGACGTTCAAGCGGGAGACGACCATCTCGGCGACCGCTCCTGCGCGACTCGACAAGAACGGCCTCACGTTCAGGGCGCGCATCCGGCCGCACGACAGCTGGACTACCGACCTGGAGGTGGTCACGGCAGTCGGAGCCGGGGGGTCCTATGTCCGACCGAAATACGCGCGCGGGACACGCCGCGCGCGTCCGAGCATGGAGTTGAGCCTGGAGAAGTGGGTCGCGGGCGCGCCGCGGCTCGAGTGCGATCAGGACGAGCTCAGGACGACGTATCGGCGCAGCCTCGTCGATCTCGCTGCGCTCCGCTTCTCGCCACCGGTAGCAGGAGGCCGAAGCCTCCCCGCTGCCGGCCTGCCGTGGTTCATGACGATGTTCGGGAGGGACAGCATCTTCACGAGTCTCCAGGCCCTGCCGTTCACGCCCGAGCTGGCCGCGACGACTCTGCGCGCGCTCGGTGACTGGCAGGGGAGCCGTATCGACGACTTCCGCGACGAGGATCCGGGTCGCATCCTGCATGAGATGCGATACGGGGAGATGACCGCGTTCGAGGAGCGGCCGCACTCGCCGTACTACGGCTGCGCTGACGCGACGCCGCTCTACGTCGTGCTCCTCGACGAGTACGAGCGCTGGACCGGCGACCGGAGGCTGGTGCGCGAGCTCGAGCACCACGCGCGGGCGGCGCTCAACTGGATCGACGAGTACGCCGACCTCATGGATACGGGGTACATCTGGTACCGGCGCCGCAACGAGAAGACCGGCCTCGAGAACCAGTGTTGGAAGGACTCGTGGGATTCGATCTCCTATCGCAACGGCAGGCTCCCGGGCTTCCCCCGGGCGACGTGCGAGCTGCAGGGCTACGCCTACGACGCGAAGGTGCGCGGCGCCCGCCTGGCGCGACTCGTCTGGAAGGATTCGGGTCTCGCGGACCGGTTGGAGAGGGAGGCCGCCGACCTGAAGCGCCGTTTCAACCGCGACTTCTGGGTCTCGGACGGCGGGTACTTCGCCCTCGCCCTCGACACGGAGGGGAACCAGGTCGACGCGCTCGCGTCGAACAACGGACACCTGCTCTGGAGCGGCATCGTCGACAAGTCGAAGGCCAAGACCGTCGCCCAGCACCTCCTCGGACCTCGGCTCTTCTCGGGGTGGGGAGTCCGAACATTGGCCGAGGGCGAAGGGCGCTATAACCCGATCGGCTACCACGTCGGGACGGTCTGGCCGTTCGACAACTCGTTCATCGCCTGGGGCCTGCGACGGTACGGCTTCAAGGACGAGGCAGCACAGATCGCAGCGGGCATCCTCGACGCCGCCCGGTTCTTCGTCGGTCGGCTGCCGGAGGCTTTCGGAGGCTACGAGCGCGCCCTGACGAAGTATCCGGTCGAGTACCCGACCGCGTGCAGCCCACAAGCGTGGTCGACGGGAACGCCTCTGCTTCTGCTGCGCACGATGCTCGGGCTCGAGCCGATTGGTGAACACCTCGTCGTCGACCCGGCGCTGCCGACAGGTATCGGCCATCTCGAGCTTCTCGACATCCCGGGGCGCTGGGGCCGGATCGACGCCTTCGGCCGGGGACGCGTCGAGATTCAGGAGGCCGGTGGCAGAAACGCGCGTCATCGCTCACCCAAGCGCAAGGCGGGAAGACGAGCATGACGACGGCCTCGGAGCCGGCGAGGGCGGGGCTGAGCTAGCTCGACCCCGTCAGATCGTCGCAGGAGTCGGCGCCCTCGAACGCCGTCTCGAGCTCGCCGCTCGCGTCGGCATCTCCGATCGTCTCGAGGGCATTGCCGACCTCGGTGCCGAGCTGGGTAAGCGTCGTCGTGATAGCGCTTGCAGCCGCCGGGATGTCGGCAACGCTCGAAACGTCCGCGGCCGTATCGTCGAGCTCCTGTGCGCCGGCCTCGAGCTCAGCCACGAGGTCATCGACCGCGCCCTCGATCTCCTCGCCCGAGCTGGTGTCCGGGCGACCCAGATCTCGCACGGTGTCGGCGAGCGTCTCGGTCGCACCCCTTGCGTCGTCGACGGCCTGGCGGATGCTCTCCTCCGAAAACGACGAGAGATCCGTCAGCGGCTCGGCGGCCTCCTGCAGATCGCCGGTCCACGTCGTCAGCGCCGAGCAGAGATCGTCGGCCCACTCTTCGGCGGACGCCTCAGCACCCGTCTCGGTCTCGCTCGAGTCGTCGCCGCCGCAGCCCGCGGCGACGAGCGCAAGCGCAACAAGACAGGCAGCGACCAGAGTCGTGAGCGATCGTTTGGCGGGCATCGTCTCAAGCATAGGCGCTTCGGCGATCCGTGACCATGTACGCGACGAGCAGGGCGAGGTCCTCGCGCTTTCATCCGCTTGGTGGATCAGCATCGACCCAGCGACGGGTGAAGCAATCGGTGACACGCTGCCGAGGGCCATCGGAGTCGCGATCGCGGGGCTCGGCGGCTGAGCGCGCGTCCGCCGCACACGACAGAATGCGCCAGGTGAGGATGGGAGGGCTCTTCGATCGCTTCCGTCACGGGAGCGCCAGGCCCCCGGAGTCGGCGCCCGTGCCTGACGAGACGGTCGTGAAGATCGACGCGACCTCGTTGTCGCGCGTCTTCTCGGCGCCGATGTGGCTGCGCGATCTCGGGCTGCTCGCTTGGTTCCTCGTCGGCGTGGGCCTCGTCCTCATGGGCGCGATCTGGCTGCTCGGCCTCACCTCGACCATCGTCGACCCTGTGGTCGTTGGCGCCCTACTCGCGACGGTCGCCGCCCCGGCTGTCGCGAAGATGCAGGCGCACGGAGTGCCGCGTATCGCCGGTGCGATCCTGGTGTTACTCGGGTTCATGGTGCTCGGAGTGGTCATCTTCCTGCTCGTCTTCGGCGGCATCGTCGAACAGTCGTCGGAGATCGAGGACGGCGTCTCCGATGCCGTCGGCCAGGTCGAAGGCTGGGTCAACGACGCAGGGGCGAACGACACCTCGAGCGCCACGGAGGACGCCAAGAATGGCGTCACCGATGCAGGCGCGGCCCTGATCAACGGGCTCGCGCGGGGGATCGAGGGTCTGACGTCGCTGATCTTCTTTCTCACGTTCTCGGCCTTCAGCACCCTCTTCCTGCTGAAGGACGGGCCGACGGTGCGCCGCTTCATCGATCGCAACATGGGCGTTCCGCTAGCGGTCTCGACGACGATCACGGGAAATGTGATGCAGTCGCTCCGCCGTTACTTCTTCGGCGTCTCGATCGTCGCCGCGTTCAACGGCGTCGTGGTCGGAATCGGCGCCTACCTGCTCGACATCCCACTGTGGGGAACCATCGCCGTCGTCACGTTCGTCACGGCGTACGTTCCCTTTATCGGCGCCTTCGTGTCCGGCGCGTTCGCAGTGCTCCTCGCGCTGTCAGCCGGTGGAACGGATGCGGCGCTGATCATGCTCGTCATCGTGCTGCTCGCAAACGGCTTGCTTCAGAACATCGTCCAGCCGATTGCGTTCGGCGCGACGCTCGATCTCAACCCGCTCGTCGTCCTCATCGCGACGATCGGCTTCGGGAGCCTCTTCGGGATGATCGGCCTCATCCTCGGAGCCCCGCTCACGTCGGCCGCCGTGCACATAAGCCGTGACCTCGCGCTCGCAAAAGCGCGTGAAGGGCCTCCGGCCGGCGAACCGCCGCCGGGAGAACGCGGACTGTTCACCGCTGAGACCACAGGATGAGAGTGCGCGAACCCGACTTCGGCGCCCGCACCAGGTAACGGAGGCGCATGCTCGAAGCGTTCGGACTGGGAACGCTTGCGCAGTCTTCGCTCCTGCTCGCGGGCTTACTCGTCTGCTGGGTCACCGTGCCGCGTCGGCTCGTAGGCATCCTCGCGGGCTTCGGCGCGGGCGCCCTGATCGCGGCGGTCTCGTTCGACCTCGTAGCCGAAGCGGAAGAGCTCAACTCCTTGGAGCTAGCCGCCTGGATGTTGGTCGGCGTTGCGGTGTTCCTCGGTGGTGACTTCTTGGTCGAGCGGCGCTATGGCACCGAGGGGTCGGGCGCGTCCATGGGCATCGTCGTGGGCTCCGTAGTCGACGGCGTTCCCGAGTCGATCATCTTCGGCATTCAGCTCGCCACGGGATTCCCGCTCAGCCCCAGCTTCATCGCCGCGGTGTTCGTCTCGAACGTCCCCCAGGCGATGGCACCCTCGGCCGACCTCGCGGCTTCTGGCTGGAGTCCACGTCGTCTTGGGACGCTCTGGCTCCTCGTCGTCGTTGCCTGCGGTGTCGCCGCCGCGTTGGGCTTCCTCGCGGCGGACGCGACCGGCGCTGCCACCGGCGAGCGAATGGCGGCACTTGCCGCAGGCGGCCTCCTCGCGATGCTGACCAACTCGCTGATGCCGTTCGCCTACGATCGCGGAGGCGCGCTGGCCGGTGCCGCCACGGTCGTGGGATTCTGCTTGTCGCTGCTCGGCACCTGAGCGAACTAGTCGCCGGGGCGCGGCGCCTCCTGCACAACCGCCCCCTCGAGGGGAGCCACGGCGTCGATCGGATGGGACTCGAGCCAGCGCGCATACCGCTCTGCGAGCGGTGCCGCCGACAGGCCGTGCGCGAGGACCGAGAGCCCGATGGTGAGAAACACGGTGACGAGGATCGTGTCGTCGTGGGGCAGGCCTCCTTCCTCGATGAGGATGATCGCGAACACGATCGAAGCCAGGCCGCGTGGGCCGAACCACGCCAGGAATCCGATGGTCGGTCTCCGGGCGCCGGTTCCCAGCAACGAGATCGCAACGGGGAGCATCCGCACGACCGTCAAGCTGAGCAGCGCGTAGAGCATGATCGGCCAGGTCACCGCTCCCAGCGCCGGCCCGAGCAGCACCGCGCCGAACACGACGAAGGTCACCGCGCCGAGACCCGTGCCGCCCTGCTCGAGCAGGTAGCTGACCTCGCCGCCACGGCCTCTGCGCAGCCAGCCGAAGACGAAGCCTCCGACGAACGCCGCGATGAAGCCAGAGCCGCCGAGAGGCGTCGCGACCCCGTACGCGAGACCAGCGCCGGCGAGGGGCACGATCTGGAGCCAGCCCGCATCGATGAGGCCACGCCGGGAGGAGACGACGACGACCAGCGCGGCCGCGGCGCCACCGACGGCGCCGCCCAGAGTTCCGTATCCGATCTGCTCGGAGACGAGGCGCGCTGCTGCTCCGTTTCCGATCGCGCCGGCCTCGGCCTGTGCCACCGCCAGCGCGATGAAGAAGAGCGGCACGCAGATGCCGTCGTTTAGCCCGCTCTCGACGTTCAGGCCCTGCCGGATCCGCAACGGAAGCCGCGGCAACGTCACCACCGCCTGGCCGAGCGCCGCATCGGTGGGCGCGAGCACGACAGCCAGGACGAGGGCTTCCGCCCACGTGAGCTCAGCGAGAACGCCGATCGCAGCTGCGAACCCCGCCACGAGCGTGAGCGGCAGCCCGATCCCGAGCAACCTCGCGGGCACGCCGAATTCTCCGCGGAGCGCGCGCACGTCGATGCGCGAAGCATCGATGAAGAGCACGAGGGTCAAGGTCGCTTCCGCGAGCAGCTTGACGGTCTCCCCCGCTGGCGCGAGATCCACGAGCCCGAGCGCGTCGCTTCCGACGAGCAAGCCGACACCCGTGAACACCATCGCCGACGTGACCGGGGTACCAGCGACACGACCCGAGATCGCCGCGTAGGCCAGGAACGCCAGGGCGAGGGTGGCGAGGGCCCACGTCATTGGAGGCTCAGACGGCGAGGCTTACAGGAAAGGTCGCGATCCAGGCGACGCTGCTGACGAAGAAGACGCAGCCGAGCGCGACGGTGATCTTTCGCAACCGTGGATCCCGTAGCTTCGTGCTCATCCCGGCGAAGAAGAGTGCGACCGCACAGAGAACGACTCCGAGCACGTAGTTGGACGCGCGCTGAATGTTTCGGCGCACAGCGGCGGCCGACACTTCGGCTTCGGCATCGAGCCGGTCGGCCTCCTGCGCTGCGGCCAGTCGGTACTCAGGCATCGCGAACGGGCTCAGCGGAGCGTCGGGCGTCCTCAACGGTCTGGTCGCCAGCCAAGCATCGACGGCCGGCTTGAACTCCTTTCGGAAACGCAGGAAGTAGAAGTTCGCCAGCTCGGATTCCTCACGGGCGTACGCGTCGACCCACTGCGTGAACGTGGCGACGTCTATCTGAGTCTGCGCCTCTGCGAGACCCTGTGCACGCGCTGCTTCGATGCGAATCGCATTCGTGCGGCCCGATGCCACAGCCTGCTCACCGTTCCAGCGGGTGGCCTGGTAGCTGCACCACGCGGTCGCGACGGCAGCGAACGCCAACAAGACCGTCGCGACCAGCTCGGTGCGGTCGGTCATCCTGCACGTCCGCGGTCGTCACACGGGAGTGCGGAATCGTCCTGCAGGATCGAGCGGGCCTCCTCGAGAACCGCGAGAGACCGCTCCATTGCCACCGGCTCGATGTTCCCCACCCCGGTTTGATATGGACTGTCGAGCGCGTAGATCGCGAGCAGCGTCGCGACGACGACTGCCGTAGCAGAGCCCATCAACATCGCCTGGGACACGGCTCGCTCGCCGCTGTCGGCGAAGAACAGCATGTAGGCGAAGACGACGCCGGCCACGAAGAAGAGGACGAGCCAAACGGAGGTCGGGATGATGCCGGACGCGCCGTGCAGACGGTCACGTCGCGCTTCCTCGCGATCGGACGTCTGGTCGAGCCACTTTCCGTACGCGGCTTCCTCCGTCGGGCCGTCGAGGCTCACCGTCTTCAGGGTCCTGAAGAGCGCGACCGACCACGGGTTGATCGCATTCTCGGCTGTACCGTCCTCCATGCGCGGCCACTCTTCGAAGACGACAGAGCGCGCGTAGCAGACGAGCTCCCCCGAAAGGCGCTCCCGAGCCTCGGCAGGGAAAAACTGCGCGTTCTCGTACTGCTGCACAACCACGAGCGCTTCGGCCTCTCCGCCGCTCCGGGACTGGTCATAGCTCGTGAACGCGAGAAAGATGACGAAACCGGCGAAGATCGCGAAGCCCGTCGCGAGGACACCGAAGACCCCCGACGCGCGGTCACCGTCCGAGAAGTAGCTGCCCTCGGGTGCTCTACGACGAACCAGCAGCATCGCAGCGACGGCCACGGCAACGGCCGCAATCAGGATCGCGAAACCCCAGACTAGGTTCATCGATCCGCCGAAGGCAACGAACCGCTCACTCGTTCGTATTCAACATGCAGAACGACCGCCGGTTCTCACTCGGGTGCGAGAGTGGTGAACGGGTCGCAGTGCTCCCGGCAACTGTGAAAGAGTCTAAGCTGCCGTCCCCCCTCAAGGAGGTTCCAGGTTGATCGCAGCTGACTATCCGTTCCTCGACATCGTCTGGACGATGTTCATCTTCTTCGCGTGGGTGATCTGGTTCTGGCTCCTGATCACGGTGTTCAGCGACATCTTCCGCCGTCGCGACACATCCGGCGCCGGGAAGGTGCTCTGGATGATCTTCGTGATCCTGCTGCCGTATCTCGGCGTGTTCATCTACCTCATCGCCAACCACGACGGGATGACGGAGAGAAACGTCGAGAAGATGCAAGCCCAGCAAGCGCAGATGGACGACTACGTGAAGTCGGTCGCCGGTAGCGGCGGTGCCGCAGCCGAGATCGAGAAGGCGAAGGGTCTCCTCGACTCGGGGGCGATCACGCAGTCCGAGTTCGACGCGATCAAGCAAAAGGCGCTCGCAGCGTCGTAAGCGAGAGGAGAAGCACATGGAAGAGATCGGCCCCGTCGACTACGCAGTGGTGGCCTTCCCCGGAAATCGGTTCCGCGGGGAGATCGCACCCGCGCTCGCGGATCTGGTGGAAGCAGGCACGATCCGCATCATCGACATCGCCTTCGTGGGCAAGGATCAGGACGGAAACGCGGTGGCGATGGAGCTCACCGAGCTCGATCCGGACGTCCAGGAAGGGCTGGAGAAAGCAGGCATCGAGGTCAGCGGCCTCTTCAACGAAGACGATTTGATGGATGCCGCGGACGGGCTCGAGCCGAACTCGTCAGCGGCGCTCTTCGTCTGGGAGAACGTCTGGGCGAAGAAGGTCTCCCAGGCGATGCGAGACGCGGGCGGAGAACTGCTCGCGTTCGAGCGGCTGCCGCACGAGGTGGTCCAGGCCGCGCGTGAATGGGCCGTCGACCAGGCAAAGGTCTAGGAAGGAGAGCGCTGATGTTCGGAAGAAGAGGGCCGGGTCTCGTCCGTGCTGCCGCCACGACCGCAGTCGTTGCGGGAACTGCCGGAGCGGTGCGCCATCGGCAGGACCAGAAGTACGCAGCGCAGGATCAGGCCGCGTACGACCAGCAAGTGGCGGCGCAGCAAGCAGCGGCTCCCGCTGCGCCGGCCGCACCGGCTGAGCCCGACTACGCCGCGGAGCTCGAGCAGCTCGCGCAACTGAAAAACCAGGGAATCCTGACCGAGGACGAGTTCCAGGCGAAGAAGAAGCAGATCCTCGGGATCTGAGCTAGTGGGCGCCCCGCGCGGCCGCGGGGCGCCCACATCCCACCGGAGTTTCCGCACTTTCCGACGAGGTGCTGGTATATCGCGCCGAGGAAGCCGGGGGATGACGCTCGGAGGGAAGACTTGGTCGAATCGTTTCGGCGCCTGCTGATCTGGCCTCTAGCGATCGGGCGGTCGCTCTTTCGAGTGCTGCCACAGGCTGCGGAGGGCTTCTTCGAGCACCGGTGCACGCAGCAAGCAGCGGGAATCGCTTACCGCATCCTGTTCTCGCTGGTCCCGCTCGCGATCCTCCTAGTCTCCGTGTTCGGCCTCGTGCTCGAGGGTACGAAGCTACACGAAGAGGTCGTCGACCTCGTCGTCGATGCGCTACCCGTCTCTGCCGAGGGCGCTCAGGACGTGGAGGACGAGATCGATGCACTCGCGACTCCGAGAAGCGTGATCGGCTTCGTGAGCTTGCTCGTCTTCGCGTGGTCGGCGAGCGGCATGATGGCGGCGATCCGAATCGGGCTCGAGACGGCCATGCAGGTTGAGGAGTCACGCCCGGCCGCGCGCGGGAAGCTCGTCGACCTGGTGCTGGTCGGCGGAGCGGCCCTGCTCGTTCTGGTCGTCGCGGCCGTGAGCGTCCTGGGAGAGCCCGTCCGCCGGGCACTCGAGGAGTTCGTGTCACGACTCGGCCTGGACGCCTCGACCCCCGGTGACGACGTCGTTGTCGTCGGCCTACCGCTCGTCCTCTCGGTCGGTGTCGTACTCCTCCTCTACCGCTTCGTGCCCGCTCGCCGGATCCGAGGGCGGGACGCACTCGCGGGAGCGATCGTCACCGCCGTATGCCTTGCCGGGATCGCCTTCGCCTCCGGTTGGGTCTACGAGAAGGCGATCCGCTTCAGTGCCGTCTTCGGGTCGCTCACGGCCGCCCTCGTTCTCCTGTACTCGGTGTACCTATACGCGTGCGCGCTGTTGTTCGGCGCCGAGGTCGCGACAGCGTGGTCACGGCCGCCCGAAGCACCGCGCGGTTCCGTGAGATTGCAGCTTCAACGCACGGCCCGAGGCCTCTTCGTCCACCGTCCGGCGGAAGAGCTCCCCCCTCGGCGGGAACCCGGCGCATCCCCTCCCCGGTGACATTCGCTTCGCGTCCTCAGACGAGCGCAGGATCGAGCTCAGCACCGCGGGCGCCTCGGCTCGTCGGACGACGGAACCCGCCTACGCGACGGCATCGGCTTTGCTTCCGCTTCACGCCCGGCGTCCGTAGGATTTCACTCGATGTTCCTTCTCGTCGCACTGGCCTTGCTGGTCGTGGTCCCGTCGCCCTGGAACGCGGTCGGATTCGTCGTGTGCCTCGTCCTCTTCGGTGGCGAGGTGGTCTTCTGGAACCGCAAGGTGCGCGGCCGGCGCGCGACATCAGGTGCCGAGACCTTGATCGGACAGACGGCGTCTGTCGTGGTTGCATGCCTCCCCGAAGGTCAGGTACGACTAGCGGGCGAGATCTGGGAAGCGCGTAGCGACGAGGGAGCGGAACAAGGCGAGACGGTCGTCGTAACCGGCCGTGACGGGCTTACGTTGCTCGTCGAACGCTCGGCGCGGTAACGAAGGCCGTCGCGGGGAACCTCAGCGCTCCGCGATGATCTATAGGGATGTAACGGCCTCCGGCTCCTCCAGCGCAGCTTTCGCCGCCGCGACGTCCTCGCGTCGTGCCTCGGTCAGCTCCTGCACGAAGATCTGGACCGTCGCCGCGAGGGGCACCGCGGTGAGCGCGCCGAGCACTCCGAGGAGGGCGCCGAACAAGGTCACCGAGACGATGATGAAGAAGCCCGAGAGGGCGACCGCCTTACCCTGGATCTTCGGTGTGAGGATGTTGTTCTCGACCTGCTGGTAGACGAGCACCACGACGAGCATGATGATCGCGGCCACGAGACCTTCCTCGGCCCAGAGCGTGGGCACGAGGATGAAGCCCGCGATCGTGGCGCCGATGTTCGGGATCATGTCGAGCAGCCCCGCGATCACGGCGATTCCGAGCGCGTAGCTAGAGCCGAGGAGCCAGGCAGTGATCCCCTGGGTGGTTCCGGCGATCGTCGCGATGACCACCACACCGATCGCCCAGCGGGAGACCGATTCGGTGACCCGTTCCCACACTGCGAGCCAGCGCTCGTCCTCGCCGGGCACCAGCATGCTTGCGAGCGCTCGCTTGAGGTTGCCGATATCGGTGAGCAGGAAGAGGCAGATGAAGAGGATCGTGAATGCCGCCAGGAAGACGCTGAAGAAGCTGCCCGCGATGCCGAGCATCGCCGTGATGGCGTCGGGCACCGACGCCGAGATCGACTCGGCGCCCGCCTGGACGTTCTCTGCCGCGCCCGAGTCGCCGACGGAGTCGAGCTCTCCGGAGTCGCGCAGACTCTCCACCGTCGCAGGCAGATCCTGGAGGTAGTCGCGCACCCCGCCGACGAACGGCACGAGCAAGAGCAGGGCGAGCACGGTGACCGCGACCGCGGTTCCGAGGACGGTCACCGTCGCGGCAAGTCCGCGCGACATGCCCGTCTTCGCCATCACGAAGCGCACCGGATACTCGAACACGAGCCCGAGGAAGATGCCGACGAAGACGATCAGGAACGTGTCGCCGATCGCCCAGAAAGCGACCATCACCCCGATCGCCGCCGCGATGAGCAGGATCGTCCGCATGGGAAGCAGCAACGCAACTCGTCGAGCGCCGCCTGGGTCCATGACGCGAGAGGCTACGCGTCGAGGCGGCGGGAGGGGGGCCCTGTGGCACATGCCGGCCTATCCGACAAAGGGCAGCGAGAGCTCGCTAGCGGCGTCGACGTGCGCTGGCGAGCCGCAGAGAATGCGTGGAGCCGGCGAACGTGAGCGGCGAACCAGGTCCCGTGTCCGGACCTACTCAGATCCCGACTCGGCCGTGTGCGACGCCTCATCGGCTGCACACGCTCCGCCAGACGCACGGGCGTCAGCGCACGTCGACGTAGGAGACCTCGATTGCGTTGTTTCCGTAGCCGAGCCGGTTCCAGGGCGAGACGTCGGGTTGTACGTTGCCGGCCGCGTCGGTTGCTCGGGCGCGGAGGGAGTGTCGGCCGATGTCGGACGCCTCCCAGTCGAGCGACCAATCCTGCCATTGGTATGGACCTTTCGGGGGTTCGAGCTTCGCCGGGTGCCAGTCTCCCTCGCCGGTGAAGCTGACGTGCACGTCGGTTACCGGTCCGGAGCCTGACCACGCCTTTCCGCGTACGGTGTACCTGCCGGTCGCGATCGTCGCGCCGGGGGCGGGGTCGGTGATGCGGGCGCGGACGCGCATCAGGGTGACGCGTTCGTGCTCTCGATCCGGCCATTCGTACATGTAGTGGCCGGTCTGAAACTCGCCCACGTACGGCTCAGTCAGGACGTCGATCCGCTTCAGCCATTTCACGGATGCGACGGCGTACCAGTGGGGCACGATCAGCCGGAAGGGGGCTCCGTGGTCGGGCGTCAGCGGCTGGCCGTTCATCTCGTAGGCGATCAGGATCTCCGCCGCCGGATCGGTTGCGTGGGCGAGGGCGAGCGAGCGGACGAACGCCAAGTCGTCGCGGTTGGTCCGCAAGCACCGGCTTGAGGTGATACGAGCCGTGGTCGGCGCCTTCGAAGCAGACCTCGAGGCCGTCCGCCGCCGGGTGGGCCTGCTCCAGCACCTCGCTGCAGGAGGGCGCCCTTCCACCGGGCGGTCGAGACCGCGTAGTCGCCCCATGGCTCGCCGACGGGCAGCGGCCGCATCTCGAGGCGCCCGTTCCCGGCACATTCGAGCGTCACGGCGCGCTCGACCGCGGGCATGGCGCGCAGGTCGTCGAGCGTGAGCTTGGTCGGGTTATCGACGGCACCGCCGACTTCGAGGGTGCCGTCGTGGGTGGGCACCGCGAAGTTGCTCCGGACGTAGTGGAGCTCGACCGGAGTGATCTCGCCGGCCAGCGCTTCGGGCGGCGCCTCTGCGTTGAAGGGCGCAGGGTTGATCATTTTCAGCGCGGCGCGATGCTTCGAGCTCGTCTGCTACTGCCATGTCTCAGTCTCCTCGCGTGGGGTGGTTCGGTACGCATCAGTAGTCGGGGTCCTGGAAGGTCGGGTCGCGGTCGTCGTTGAAGGCGCCGATGCCCTCGATGCGGTCTGGGTGGACGGCCGAGCGCCAGTGCGCCTCCATCATGATCGCGATCGCCTGCTCGATCGGTTGCCCCTCGCCCATCCGCACGGCCCGCTTCACCGACTGGACTGCCGTCGGCGAGTTGCTCGCGATCTTCGCCGCGATCCGGTGCGCAGCGTCCATCAGCTCGGCCTGCGGATGGATCTCGTTGACCATCCCCAGGCGGTAGGCCTCTTCCGCGGTTATCGGCTCGCCGGTCATCAGCATCTGGAGGGCTTTGCCTGGCGGCAGGGCGCGTGGAAGGAAGACCGGCGAGCCGCCGCCGGCCGCGAGGCCGATCATCGCTTCGGGCTGGCCGAAGGTGGCGTTCTCGGAGGCGATGATGAAGTCGGTGCTCTGGGCGATCTCGGAGCCGCCGCCGTAGGCGATCCCGTTCACGGCGGCGAAGATCGGCTTGCGCAGCTGCCGCAGCGTGTAGAGCGTGCGATCGAAGTCCTGCCGCTGGCGCAGCCAGTCCTCTTTGGTCATGTTCTTACGTTGGCGCAGGTCGCTGCCCACCGAGAACGCGCGCGTACCGGCGCCGGTGATGATGGCGACGCGAATCGAGGGACGGACCGCGATCGTCTCGAGGATCTCGGTCAGCCGTGCGCCCATCTCGGTGGTGATCGCGTTGTCGGCGTGTGGCCGGTTCAGGGTGATCACAGCGACGTGCCCGTCGGCGACGTAGTCGGCGAGCACGGGCTGCGTCGGGCTCGGCCTCGCCGGATGGCGGTGGGCCGAAGTCGAGCGCCTTCCAGCGATCGGTGCCTGTCTGGTGTTGCCACGTCTTCTCCTTCCGTCAAGTCGTGAGCTCCCCCAGCCAGCGCAGCGCTCGCAGGCCAGGGGCGAAGCAGTACTCGCCGCCGCGGGTGACGACGAAGGGCGGCAGTTCCTGCAGGCGGCGGCGGATGGGCCGCTGAGGGATCGTGAAGCTGCTGGATCCCTCACTCGGTCCGACGAGGGGGTCCTTCTCCGTCGGGGCGCCGATGAAGATGCCGTCGTTAAGCCATTGGGTCTTGACGAACTCGAACTGGCGCTTCAGGTGCGCGCCGGCGAACACGAAGATGATCCCGCGGTCCTCGCCGTCGTCCTCGAGCACCCCTTCGGGCAGCATCGGCCCGTAGCTCGTGCCGCGGCGAATCATGCGGTGGAGGCGGACGTTGACGCTTCCTTCGTGGTCGAGCGCGTCCCGCGGGTTGGCGCGGCGTGCGTGCGCGCCGGCCGGGCACTTGAACCCACGCAGATCGTCGCCATAGAGGAAATCGTTGTTGCGCTCCGGGTCGGCGCCGAGCTGGGGATCGTCGCGCTCGGGGGTGAGCGCCAAGGGCGCCCCGCTCTGCCAGCGTCCGACCATCTTCGCGCCCAGCAGCGCCTCCTCTTCGCGACTCGCTGCCTTCGCGCGCAGGTACTGCCGGTAGGCCGCGACCCGCGTGTGCAGCTTGCGGAAGACGACGTAGGTGCCGTTGCGGCCGAGCACCTCGGGGGTCGGGATCGGCGGCAGCTCTCCGGTCTCGTCCGGGTAGCCGAGAATGATCTCGCCGGCCTTGATCGGCCGCTCCTTCGGGTTGGAGGGCGAGATCCCGCTTCCTTCGACCGCGGGCTGGCCAATGCCGTCCTTGAACCCGAAGGAGGTGCGTCCGGTCGGGAGCTGGTAGCAGTCCTGGCGCCAGATCACCTCGACGCCGGGCAGCTGCTCGTGCGCGTCCCGGGCCCGCTCGGCGAGCGCCTCCAAGCGTGCCGCATCGGGCGAGAGCACTGCCAGCGCGACGTGCACGTCGGCCGTCCCGAGCGGCTTCTCCCAGTGCTCGGGGCTGCTCTCGCCGACATCGCCGAGTTCGGCCGCGCGCGCCGCCATCCCCTGCCGGAACTCTGGCGAGAAGCTGTCCAGCGACTCCTGCGGCACGCCCAGCGCCTTGAGACCGTGGTACGTGAAGGCGACCGTGATCCAGGCGTCCTGCGCCGGATCGACCGACGGCCGGCCGGAGTCGACGAACGGGTGCAGACGCCGCACCAGTTCCCGTCCCGCCGCTCGGTCGTCGATGCGGAGCAGCAGATACCTGCCCACATAGGGCGAGGGTCGCTCGTGCAGCGCGCCGCTCTGGATGTCGTCGAGCTCGAGGCTGGCGCCCTCGCCGGCTGTCAGCGTGCCCTCGGTAATTCCCATCAGTGGTGCTCAGGGGGTTCCGGCGGATCCGGATTCGCCGGCGAGAGGTAGGGGAAGCTGCGCGAGGCGGGCCTCGTTGACTGGTCGACGCCGTCGCGGATCACGGGGCCGTTGCCGGCGTTGATCAGCAGCGTGAAGATCGTGTCGATGACGTCGTCGTTGGGCGCTCGTCCACCGCACGTCTCGTGTGGCCGGCCCTCGCGGGTGGCGCGCTCGATCTCCAAGAACGAGCCCTGCTCGGCGTACGGCTTGCTGGGGTCGACGACGAGGTAATCGGCGAGAACGAGCTCGGTCAGCGGGTGGGTGCCGTTACCGTCCGTGGGCCAGTCCGTCTTGCCGTCGAGGCCGTCCCAGAAGGCGAGATTGGCGTTGAGCCGCGCCCGGTATGCGCCCTCGTACCCGTCGGCGAGGTGGAACGCGTCCTCCATGTTGTAGAGATCGCGGATCTCGAGGTCGCGGTTGACCGGATCGAACTGCTTCGGCGCGAGCATCATGTTCTTCACCTCCGGCCTGCCGACCCGCTCGATTCGCACCGCGAGCTTGCCCCGCGTCAGCGTCTCCGCGACGACCCCGACCAGCTCCACGTCGTTCAAGACCTGCGCACAGTCGACCTCGACGACGAGGCTGAGGACGTTCTTGCCGTCCATGTAGATCGCACCCGGATCGGTGAACGCGAGCTTGCCGGTCGCGATCGTCTTCAGCGCCGCCGGCGCGTCCATGATGAACGGATCCCAGCGCGGGCCGGCAAACACTCGCACGCCATGACCGGACCCGCCCTGCTCATCGTTCACCTTGAAGGTGACCGTGCCCCCGGCAGGCGTCGTGCATGCGCCTTCCTGTCCCCGCGCGCCGTCGCCCGCGGCCGGATCGGAAAACACGCAGTCGAACACGAACTCTTCGTCGGCGACGGCGAACGGCGCAGGATCGCTCGGGGCTCCCGGCGTTAGCGGCCGCAGCCGGAAGCGGTAGACGAGCCCGTCCGAGAAAAGGGCCGAGGGCTGCGCAAACGGGAGCGTGTTCTGCACGAGCACCAGATGCCCCTGCCGCTCCGGGCTTGGAAAGGCGTAGACGTCCGTGATGTCCGCGATCGGCTCCGCCAGCGCCCGCGGTCCCGAGATGTGGTCCGACATCGCCTTCCCCGTCGCCGGCGGCTAGTCGGCCGCCTCGTCGAGCAGCGGCTTCAGCGCGGGATGCTGGAGCGCCTCGCCGGCGTCGGGATCGTCCAGCACCCGCTGGAACGCGTCGTTTACCCGCAGGGCCTTTCTGATCTCCTTCACGGTGCCTCCGTAATTCCGCTGATACGCCGCCGCCGTCTGCTCTGCGCCGAGGACGAACGCCTTCACCGCCTGGAGATCGGGCAAGCCCTCGTAGCCCTCGACGTGCTGGAAGACGGCATCGAAAAGGGCCAGCGTCGGCCCCGACGTGAAGAAGTCCTCCATGTAGGCGTCCCAGGGCCCGTCGAAGCTCGTGATGAACGCGAGCCGCGTGTCGTCGTCGAAGAGAACGAACCGCGCCTCGTGAATCGTCGCGATCGCCATGCCGTAGTCGCCTGGCCGGTACCCCGGCGACTCCTGCAGATCCCGAAGCGCAGCTCGAACGGTTTCACCCTGGCCAGGCTTGACACGGAAAAACAGGCTGAACTCGCTCGTGGGCCCAACCATAAGGCCCGGGCGAACCGTCCCCGTTTCAGATGCTGACATCCTACCTCCCGTCGATCCGGCGTTCCACGACGACACTCGCGTAGCTCCGTCATCGACGGAGCCTAGACCCGAAGTAGCGCCGCACGGCGCGGTGCGAACCGCCCCGCCTGCAGCCCCCGTGAGCGGACACATTTCAGCGTCTGCGCGGCGTGAAGGGTCGTAGCTCGTCGGCGCCCGGCTGGACGATCCCGACGTGGGACTCGGGCACTTCGTTCCATGCGCCCGCAAGGTCGCCTAACGGCTCTGAGACGACGACTCTCGTCTCGTCCGACAGGCCCGCGAGCTCCTCGCTCTCCGGGTAGAAGGCCTTCAGGGCGTCCATCCGCGTGCTGAAGTAGAGCGAGCGCGACTCACCCTCGCTCGAATACCGGAACGCCCAAATGCTGCGCCCGTCCGTCGTCGCGATCGTCATCTGGACGGGATGCTCGATGCCATGCCCGCGGCCCGTGTCCTCGACGAAGCCGACCATGCGCTCGACGGCAGTTACGGGATCGCCCTCCAGCCCGAACGTGAGCGCGAGGTAGAACATCGCCTCCGAGTCGGTCGTGCCCTCGATCGACGGATAGAGCGACTCGTCGACGGCGAGCACCAGCTCGCGCCTCACGCGCGGGAACTCGCGGATCAGCCCGTTGTGCATCCAGAGCCAGCGCCCGTAGCGGAATGGGTGCGTGTTCGTCTCCTGGATCGCCGTTCCCGTCGAGGCGCGGATGTGGGAGAAGAAGAGTGGCGACGAGATCCCGGCGGCGAGCTCGCGCAGGTTACGGTCGTTCCAGGCCGGATGGACGCTGCGGTAGACCCTCGGCGTCTCCGCCTCGTCGTACCAGCCGACGCCGAAGCCGTCGCCGTTCGTCGTCGTCGCCCCGAGCCGCGAGTTCAGGCTCTGATCGATGAGTGAGCGATCTCGCTTGACGAGGAGCTCCTCGAGCCGGATCGGCGATCCCGAATAGGCAAGCCAGCGGCACATCGCCCTAGCCCCTCTCCGCTGCGCCGGGCTGTCTCGTCGGGATGCTCTGCGCCAGGAACAGCGCCACGACTGCGAGCAACGCGAGGATCGCAAGTGCCGAGCGCAGCCCGTCGATCCGAGCGTCGCCGTAGGCGTCGAGCGCCGCGTCCGCTGCTTCCGGGTCGGCCTGGCTTTCCTCGAGGGCAGCCTCGAGATCGGCATCGGAGATAAACGGCACCCCGCCGGCCAGCTCCACCTGCGCCTGCTGCGTGACGTCGGGCGGGATCGCCGGGCTCTGCGCGACATTGATGAGGAACGCCGAGGTCATGGTCGCGATCAAGAGCGAGCCGGCGAGCGCGGTGCCGAGCGAGGCGCCGAGGTTCGTCATCGTGTTCTGAAGGCCGCCGACCTCCGGGCTCTCGTCGTCCGGCAAGGCCGACACCGTCACGGCACCCAGCTGCGAGGCGAGCGCTCCGATCCCGAGGCCGATCAGGAGAAGCGGCACGAAGACGATCTCGGGCCCTGCGTCCGGGTCGAGTGCTCCGAGTAGCACGACCGTGCCGGCGAGCAGCGCCAGCAGTCCGACTCGGACAACGAGGCGCGGGGAGATCGTCGGCAAGAGACGTGGGATCCCGATAGCTGCGGCGAGCAGGGTGACCGAGAGCGGCAGCAGGCGGACGCCGGTCTCGATCGCGGACAGGCCGAGCGCCACCGAGAGATAGAGCGGAACGACGAAGAAGAACCCCGCCTGGACGAGGAACTGGAAGAAGAACATCGTGAGACCGCCGGTCAGCTGCCGGTTGCGGAGCATCGCGGGCCGCACCAGCGGCTCCTGGCCGTGCGACTCGCGACGGGCCTGCCAGCGGAAGAACACCCAGATCACGAAGAAGCCGCCGAGGATCAGCCAGATCGAAGGCGAGAGACCGGCCCAGGACGGCCCACCGGTCTTGGGCTGGATCCAGCCCCACTCGGCAGTGCGAAGCACCCCGAAGACGAGCAGGCCCAGGCCAAGCGCAGAGAGCACCGAACCGACGTAGTCCAACTGGGGGCGCTTCTCGACCGGGGCGTCGGCGATCCGGCGCGTCAGGAGCAGGATCGCGAGCACGAGCACGACCTCTCCCGCGAACACCCACCGCCATGAGAAGTACGTCGTGCAGAAGCCGCCGATCAGCGGGCCGACGGCAACGGCGACGGCGCCCGCAGCTGCGACGAGACCGTACGCAGCGGGCCGCCGCTCGGCCGGGAAGTTCGCAGCCACCAGGGCGACGATCGCCGGCAGGATCAGCGCCGCACCGACGCCCTCGAGGAACGACCAGCCGAAGAGCAGCACGGGCAGGCTCTGCGCGATCGACGTCGTGAACGAGCCGCAGCCGTAGATCACGCAGCCGATGGCGAAGGCTCGCTTCCTACCGATTATCGCCCCGACCTTCGCGCCGGTGATCATCAGGGCCGCCATCACGAGCGTGTAGGCGGTGATCGCTCCCTGGATCCCGGTCACGGTCGTGCCCACGTCCTTCGCGACCGTCGCGATCGAGACGTTCATCACCGAGCTGTCGAGTGTCATCAGGAACTGGCCCGACGCGAGCGTGAAAAGGACGAGAGTGGCGGCCCCGGCGGCCGGCACGGCGGCCGTTCTCGTGGGGCTCACGAGGGATTCTCCTGCGCCCAGGTTGCGGGCACGTCGCCCCCGCCCTCGGCCGCGATCCGCGGACCGAACCGCACCAACGCCGGATGCGACGCGAACTTCCCCGCGACGAGGCCCTCGCCGATGCGGAAGGAGGTCGCCCGCTCGATCAGCGGCGCTGGGGCGAACGAAAGCTCGTCGGCGATATACGCGAGATCTCCGGTCGAGTTCATTCTCATCAGGACGAGGTTGTCGCACTGCGAGACGACGAGCTCGTTGACCCGTCGCGGCCGCTGCGTCGACACCAGGAGATACAGACCGAACTTGCGGCCCTCGGTGGCGATCCGCGCCGCGTATTCCGTCGCGAGGGCGGTGACGGGATCGGCCGGCTCGCGCGGGCACACGTTGTGGGCCTCGTCGATGACGATCAGCACCGGCTCGCGCTCCATCCGCCTGCGCCAGAGCGCTGCGAGGACGCTCTCCGCCGCGACCGCCTTTTCTCCCGGCGACTCGAGCGAGCCGAGGTCGACGACGAGCGCGCGCGGGCGGTCTCCTGCGACCAGATCCTGGAGCGCTCCGGTGTCCCCCGCCGACCAGATAGGCCAGCGGTGTACGCCGAGGTTGCGCAGGCGGGCGCCCAGGGCCTGGACATGTGGGCTCGAAGCCGCCAGCAGGCGGCGGGCCAGCTCGCCGGCGTCCGAGACACCGGTCTCGAAACCGCTCTCGAGCTGGTCGAGCAGCACGCTGTACTCGTCCCGATCGCGAATGGGGTCGAGGTGGAGCACGGCGGCCTGCTCCTCACCGTCGAGATCCGTGAAGCGCACGTGCAGGCGGCCCGCTCCACTTGCCCCTCCTCCGCGAACCGTCACGCCGGCGACTACTTCCCGATAGCGCTCCGAGACGGACTCGTCGGCGTCGTCGCGCACCTCCGCGAGGCGGACGAAGTCCGAGTTGGGATCGAGAACGACAAGACGAAGCGTTGTCTCGAGAAGGAGCCGCTCGAGCGCGGTGCCGAGCGCGTATGTCTTCCCCGAGCCCGACTGCCCGCAGAAGAAGGTGTGCCGGTCGAAGCCGCCGGCGTCGAGCGAGAACCGGACACCGGGTTCGAGGAGCAGTTCGCCGACATCGAGCGCGGCACGCGCCGGGCGGGTCCCCTCGAGCCAGTCGGCGACCGCCGCTTCGTTCGCCGGCTCGAACGCGACCTCGTGGAATGGCTCGCCGCCGCCGTCGAGAACAGCTCCGCTGCCTTGGACGACGCCGATCCGGACGGTCTCAGCGCCTTGTCGCACCTCGTCCGACGCGAGCTCGAGCGAATGCATTTGGCCGAGCAGTTCGTCGATGGAGACGTAGCCCCCGGCCTGGAGCCGAAGACCCTCGACCGAACAGCGAAACGTGAAGCGTCGACCGTCGAGCGACGACGCGGTCGACCGCACGGTGGCTTCGATTGCGCGTCGGAGACCCGGGTCCGTCAAGAGTTCGCCTCGAACGGTGCACGGCGTGCGCCGACAACGCGGCGCGGCGGGATGACGGCTGACACGAGCAGACCGTAAGCGATGGACATGGCTGTGACGAACGTGTCGAACGCGCCAGCGATCCCGCTGACGGTCTGATCCGAGGGCAGCTGCAGCGCATTTGCGAAGCCGGCGCTGCGTGTCACCAGCATCAGCACCCCCGGCACGACGGAGACGAGCGCCGAACGGTCGGGCAGCCGGCCGGCGAGCCCACCGGCCATGCCGAACGCCAGAGCCGTGACGAAAACGGTGGCGTGCTCACCGAAAAGCGCCTTTCGGGACCGTCGCGATCGAGACGTTCATCACCGAGCTGTCGAGCGTCATCAGGAACAGGCCCGAGGCGAGCGTGAGCAGCACGAACATCGTGTCGCTCGCCCGGACCGAAGTGGCGGTGTCAGCGCTCGTAATGCGGACGATTCTCTCAGGTTCAACTCAGAGGAAGTACGCAAGCTCCTGGAGCGGCTCGCTACACGACTGCGGCCCGGGATCGCGATCGCGGTGCTCGTGCTCGGCGTCTTCCTGACCCGGACGTCCGACGAGCCCGTAACCCTCAACGGGACGCAAGGCCCGAACGACGGCTGCCTCGCGGTCATCGTCGCCGCGCTTGCGCTCGGCTGGACGCGGTCCCTGCGGCGAGGCTCCTGGATCGGGATCGTCGGTGTGCTCGGCGCCGCCGCGGTCGTGGCTTGGACGGCGGTCGAGAACTGGCTCGACAATCGCGCCACTCTCGACGCGACAGCGTCGTACGGGCTGGTAGTCGTCGTCGCGGCGAGCTTCTTTCTCGCTGCAAGCGCCGTAGCGACGGCGGTGCAGCGCACACGACATGGTCAGCGTGCGTGATCGACGCCAGCTCGTCGTCGCCACGGGTCAGACCGCCCCTCTGAAGCGGCGGGGGAGGACGACGGTCGACACCATGAGCCCGTACGCGATCGAGATCGCCGTGACGAAGGTGTCGAACCCTGCCGTGATCCCGTTGATCGTCTGATCCGTTACGAGCTTCAGGACGCTGTTGTAGCCGGCGCTCCCGGGAACGAGCATCAGTACACCCGGAACGATGAAGACGAGCGCCGAGCGGTGAAGCCGTGCCCCGGCCAGGTTTCCGACCACGCCGATCGCGAGCGCGGCGACGAACGCGGCAGCCTGTTTTCCGAAGAGCGCCGCGCCGGCCTCGTTGGCCACGAGAGCGAGCACCGTGGCAGCGCACATCACATACGCATCCGAATAACGCGCCCGGAGGGTGAGCGTGAACGCGAGCCCGGCCGCGATCGCCGCGACGAGATGCCAGGGGCTGAACACGGGATCCGGCGCGATCTGCCCGACCGGCCCGAACCAGTTGATCGCGATCGAACGTCCGATCTCGACGCCGAAGACGAGCCCCAGGAGCTGGACGAGCGCGCTCGCCGTGTTCGCGACGCCCGACTGGAGGTGCTCGCTCGCGAGCTCCCGCATCCCGATCGTCAGCGTCATCCCGGGCAGGAAGGTGACGAGTGCCGCGAGTGTCACGAGATCCGGTGAGGCGTCGATACCGAGCTGTGCGATTGCGGTCGCGGCGAAGCTCGCGGAGACAGCCGCAATCGGAGCGGCGATCGGCTCGGCACGCACGATTCCCCGTGTGGCGACGGCTACGGCTCCGACGATGAGCCCGACGAGCGCGGCCGTCACGGCCTCGCGCCAGCCGCCGCCCAGAACCGGCGTCAGCGCGGCGCCCGCGAGCGCATAGGCCGCGAGCAGGATCGGCCATGACCGTCGCAAGGACTCGTCGCGCAGTGCCTCCAGCGACGTGAGCGCAGCATCCGCCTCGAGGTTGCCCTCGAGGACGTCGTGGGCGAGGTCGTCGAGCTCAGCGATGCGCTCGAGGTCGACGGTGCTCGGTCGGACCCGCAGCGTGTAGCTGCGCTGAGCTCGAAGCGTTCCGACGGTGACGTCGATGACGGTCGGCGTGACCGAGATCTGCGCATCCTCGAGCCCGAGCACGCGTGCGAGCGCGAGAACCCGTTCCTCGAGATCGGCGGTCGGATATCCGGCCTCGTGTCCGGCGCGCGTGAATCGGAGCAGGAACTCGGTGTCCTGCGTCGCCTCGGGCTGGCTCACACCGCGGGGCGGAGGCGCTTCCAGACCGCGTCGAGGACGACGGCGAGCAGCGCGATCGCGATGATCGCGATGAAGGTCTCCGGAGAGTTCCTCAGCGTGTCCACGGCGAAGAACGCGAGCACGATCGCGGTCACCGCAAGCGCCACGAGCACGATGGGCGCACGCGCGCCGATCTCCGCTCGAAGTCGGTAGGCGGAAAGGCCGACGAGAAGGAAGATGACGAGCGAGCAGGCGCTGCCGACCGACGCGATCGCCGAGAGGTCGACGAGGTTGGAGACGACCAGCACGATCCCCGCGGTGATCAGCATCCCGCCCTTCGAGCCCAGAGGCGACCCACGTCCGAAGAACGGCGGAAACTGGCCGCTTTCGGCCAGCATCGCAGTCAAGCCGCCCGAGGCGTAGAGCGTCGCGAGGACCGACGAGGCTGTGGCGAGCAACGCAGCCACGGCCATGATCGTGAAGCCCGCGTCGCCCAACGCCGGACGCGCCGCTTCGGCGATCGCGGTCTCGCCGTAGTCGATCACCTCCGCGACGGTCAGCGTTCCGAATACCCCGAGCGAGATCAGCACGTAGAGGACCGTCGTCACGCCGAGCGCGCCGTACATCGCCTTCGGCAGCTCCCGAGTCGGGTCCCGCAGGTCTCCTACCGCGAACGTGATGACGCTGAAGCCGAGGTACGCGAAGAACGTGAGGGCGACGCTCGCGATGATGGAGGAGAAGCTCGGGTACCCGCTGAAGGCGAGGAGGTCGAAGTCGATGTCGACGATCGTCACGGCGATGAAGACCGCGAAGACGCCGAGCAGCACGATCACGATCAACGATTGCGCGCGGTCGACGCTCTTCGACCCGACCAGGTTCACTCCGGCCATCGCAAGCACGACCAGTGTCGTGAAGATGTTGTCCCAACCAGCGCCGGCTTCGTCGCCCACGAAAAGCGAGGTCGCGTAACTGCCGAACGAGACGGCGACCATCGAGCAGACGATCACGATCGCCGCGAAATAGCCGAGCCAGGACGCGATGCCGACCAGGCGTCCGTTCCCGAACCCCGCCATGAGGTACGCGATCAACCCTCCCGAGGACGGATACCGGATGCCGAGCTTCACGACCGTGTAGCCGAGGAGCGTCGCCACGATCCCGGCGAGGAGGAACGAGAGCCAGACCGCGGATCCCGCGACGGCCCCCGCTTCGCCCAGCAGCGCGAAGATGCCGGCGCCGACCATGGCGCCGATGCCGAGGAACGCCGCCCCGCGGACGCTCACGGATCTACGGAGTCGTCGTTGTCGTCGGCGTTGGCGTCGAGGCAGCGCTCGTGTCGCCGAAGAAGAGCCAGGCGATCACGATTCCCGCGAGCGCAGTCGCCACCCAGCAGACCTGGAGCGGAAGCTGGAACGAGTGGTCGACGACGCGCTTACCGAGGGTCGTCGTGCCCGTGGTGTCGGCTTCGGCGGCCGCGATCTGAGTGCCGTTGGCCGGGAGGAACATGACGCCTACGACCGCGGTCCACATGGCGATCATGTACCCGGCGCCGATTCCGAGCGCCAGACCGAGCGGAACCATCGTCCGCGTTGCCGCGGACTGGCTGGTCGTGAGCGCCGCGACCGCGAAGATCGCGATCGCGATCATGAACGGGAAGTTCTCCGCCATGCTGCCGAGGAGCTGGACGATCGCGTCCTCGTTGTTGGCGATGAAGGTGTCCGCCATCCACGCGATCCCGAAGAGCGCGATCATCGCGACCATCCCCGACCGGAAGATCGGCGAGCCCGCCACGTCGTTCGCCTTCACGCGGCAGAGCAAGAGGATCAGCGCTGCCGCAGTGAGCATGAACATCTGGATCAGCGGCGTGATGGACATCGGCTCGACGCCGCCTTCTTCGGCAGCGACGGTCGGCCGGAGGCCCTCGAAGAGTCCGAAGATGCAGATCGCGACGACGCCGGCGAGGAAGATCGCGACGCTCCGCTTCGCAAACGGCTCGAGGACGATATCGGCAGGCGGCGCGGGCGGGCTCACCTCGCCCGAGGCGAGCCGACGTTGGTACTCGGTGTCGTCGTCGAGGTCCTTCCCGTGGCGGCTCATCACGAAGGCCATCGGGAGGATCCCGATGATGCTCGCCGGAATCGTGATGAGGAGCACGTCGATCAGCTCGTAGCCGTACACCTCGACGAGCGGCAAGATCGTGGCGGTCGCGGCGGCGACAGGGCTGGACGTGATCCCCAGGGCGGAGGCGATCGACGACCCGGCAAGCGCACGTTCCGGTCGGATCTTGTTCGCGTACGCGACCTCGTTGATCACCGGGATGATCGAGAAGAAGGTGTTGCCCGTCCCGGTGAGGATCGTGAGGACGTACGAGACGTAGGGGGCGACGAAGTTGAGCGCCTTCGGGCGGGCGCGAAGCGCCGTGCTCGCGATCTGGACCATGTAGTCGATGCCACCTGCTGCCTGCATCGCCGCCGCCGCGGAGATGACGGCGATGATGATGAGCATCGCGCTGACCGGCGGTTCCCCCGGCTCCAGCCCGAAGAGGAAGACGAGGACCAGCGTGCCGACGCCGCCCCAGAGGCCGAGGCCGATGCCGCCCGAGCGCACTCCGAGGAAGATGAAGCCGATGACGACGAGGCCTTGGACGGCGATCAGGATCCAGTCGGTGGTCGACATCTAGCCGTTCTCCTCCTGCAGTTGCCGGCACGTGCTCGAATCACGGAACGCGGCCTCGAGCTCAGGGTCGGAGGTGGCGACCGTCGCGAGGGTCTGACGGCCGCTTTCCAGCACGCCACCGATCAGCCGGGCGATCTCCGTGACCCGTTCGACGTCGTCTTCGAGCGAGTCCGGTTCGTCGTCGAGAAGGTCTTCGGCCTCCTCCAGGTCGTCTTTGGCGCCGTTCGCCCAGTTCGCTACCTCGCTGGCGGCCTGCTCGCCCCCTGCCGTGTCAGGACTGCCCGCCCGGTCGATCGCCTCGACGAGCGTGTCGACGGCCCCGATGCTTCGCTCCAGCGCGACCTGCGCCGCACCTAGCCGTCCTTCGGGGGTGGGCGCGTTCTCGGTTTGCTCGTTGCTCTCGGAGGAGAGTCGAAACGACTCGCTGATGGCCTCTTCCTCACCGCGCCACACGCCGACCGCCGCGCAGACGTCCTGCGCCCACTCGTCCGCGGGCACGCTCTCGCCGCTCCTGTCGCGATCGCCGATGAGGCCGGTTGCGACCAGCACGAGCACGATGCCCACGGCGGCGATGACCCAGCCAAGGAAACGCATCAGCGGCGCCCTTCGGCCGAGAGCTCGTCGACGACGGCGACGAGGAGCTTCCAATAGCGCTCGACTGTCGGAACACTCACGCGCTCGTCCGGCGAGTGGGGAAACTCGATCTGCGGCCCGAAGGAGAGCATGTCGAGGCCGGAGACCTTGCTTCCGATCACGGCGGTCTCGAGGCCGGCGTGCACGGCTGTGACTATAGGAGGCTCGCCGAACTCGCGCTCGTACACCGAACGAGCGGCAGCGAGCGCGGGCGAGTCGAGGTTCGGCCGCCAGCCGTTGTAGTTGTGCTTGACCTCGAGCTGACCGCCGCTGAGCCGGGCGACGGCGTCGAGCGCGGCGATCACCTCGGGGAGCGCCGAGTCGTTGGAGGAGCGCGAGAGGCTGTGCAGCGTCAGCTGGTCGCCCTCGGTGATCGCCTCCCCGAGCGATGTCGACGTCTCGATGAGGTCGTCGAAGTCCTGGCTCAGGGCGAGCGGCCCAGTGGGCACGAGTGCGATCGCGTCCAGCAGACGCGTCGTCGCGTCGTCCGTCCACGGTTTCTCGCCCGTGTCCGCGGGCGCGACCGAGACCGTGACGCCCGCGTCGGTCGTCGAGAACGCGTCGCGGATCGTCGTCGACGCAGCCTCGAGTGCCTCGCGAAGCGCGGCCTCGTTCCCCGGGTCGACCGAGATCACCGCGGCTGCATCGCGCGGGATCGCGTTGCGGCTTTTGCCTCCGTTCACCGAAGTGAGGCGGAAGGGAGCCTTCGCGTGCGCTTCGCGCAGCGCCCGGCCGAGGACCTTGATCGCGTTCGAGCGGCCGAGTGCGATGCCCGATCCGGAGTGTCCGCCCGAGCCGCCTGCAACGGTCACGGACAGCGCGACTGCTTCGGGATCGGGATCGTCGCGCGGCTCGTCGATCCGCACCCACGTGTCAGTGCTTCCCGCGCAGCCGACCGTCAGCCGGCCGTCCTCCTCGCTGTCGAGATTCACGAGAATCGAACCCGTCACGAGCGCGGGGTCGAGTGCGTTCGCGCCCTCCAGCCCGACCTCCTCCGCCACCGTCATCAGCAACTCGAGGGGCCCGTGAGGCAGCGACTCGTCCTCCGCCAGCGCCATCATGGCCGCGATCGCGACCCCGTCGTCGGCGCCGAGCGTCGTCCCGTCCGCGGTCAGCCACTCGCCGTCACGAACGAGCGCGATGCGTCCCTCGGCCGGATCGTTCGAGCTCGAGGGGTCGCGCTCGCAGACCATGTCGAGGTGGCCCTGAAGCGTCACGGTGGGTGCCGACTCGCGCCCCGGTGACGCCGGAACCCGGATCACGAGGTTTCGGCCGGCGTCCTGCTGGAGCTCGAAACCGTGCTGGTCGGCCCATGCGCGGACGTGCTCGATCACCGGCTCCTCGGCGCGCGACGGGCGGGGGATCTTCGTCAGCGCCTCGAAGTGTCCCCAGAAGGAGCTCGGCTCGAGCCCCGTCAACATCGATGCCTGGGTCGCCATGTCGGTCACGCCTCTCCGGTCGCCTTCGGAGACCAGGTTCCGCCTACGCCAGCGCCTTGTGTTTCATCGTGTCGAACTCCGCCTGCGTGATCGCGCCGCTGTCGAGGAGCTGCTTCGCCTTTTCGATCTCCGCAGCCGTGCCACTGCCCCCCGCCGTCTCACGCACGTAGTCGTCGAACTGCGCCTGCTGACCCCTCGCGCGCTCGATGTTGCGCTTCGTCATCGCGTCGTTCTGCGTGATCACGTACACGAACACGCCGAGGAAGGGCAGGACAGCCGTAAAGATGAGCCAGCCGGCCTTGCCCCAGCCGGAGATGTCGTCGCGGCGAAAGATGTCGAACCAGACGGTGAAGAGCAGCCAGAACCACATGATCCAGAGGAAGAAGACGAGCATCGACCACATGACCTCGAGAAACGGGTAATCCGCGGCGACCACGTATGCCTCCTCTGATCGGTTGTCGGATGCTGTCTCGTCAACTGAGGATGGTGCGGCGTCCGGGACGTTAACAGATGAGAAGACGTCCCTCGCTAGGTGATTGCAGACGGGAGCGTGTGCCGCCGTCAACGCTCGCGGCGCTCGTCAGAGCAGCGGAGAAAGCGCGGCGAACACCGTTGCTCTTGCGCGCTCCTTGGTGCCGGTGAGCCGTCTACCAGGTGACGACACTGCTTCGGCCGGAACGCTGAACCGCTCGTCGAACTGGGTCGCGACGGTACTGGATCGGATCTGGAGATCGATCTCGAAGAAGCGCTTGAGGCTCCAGGCCTCCAGGTTGCACGTTCCGGCGATCAGCTCCTCGCCGTCGCGGACGAACGCCTTCGCGTGCAGCATCGTCGGGTACTCGAGAATGCGGACGCCTGCGTCGAGGAGCGCTCCGTGATGGAACTGCTGAGCGGCCGCGCAGGCCCAGTTGTTCGCGTTCGCGGGGACGAAGAGGCGGACGCGAACGCCGCGACGGGCAGCGTCCTCGATGCGCCGGATCATTCCGCGGTCGGTGACGTACGGGTTGACGACGTCGAGCGTCTCGGATGCGTTCTCGAGCAGGCGCGCGATGGCGTCGGTGATCGGCCGGTATTTGCCGGGAGCGTTGTGCAGGACGACCGCCGGCACGGGGTCCGGGCCATCCTCGAGCAAGGGGAAAAGCGTGTCGATCTCTGCGACTGGTACCGCGCCGCCGAGCCAGCGGAGGGTGGCGAGAAAGACGAGTTGGAGTTGCGCGACCACGGGGCCTGCGACGCGAACGAACAGGTCGTGGAACCGACCGTCCTCGAAATGGTCTTCGATTCCGGCGCCGCCTACCCAGCCGATCCGACCGTCGACGACGACGACCTTGCGATGGTCTATGTGCCCGAGTGCGCCCAGATTCCAGCGCACGGGTCCATCACTCCCGAGCGGTCCGAAGGGCGCGCGTACCCGCGTGGCACGCGTGGTGCAAACCTGGATGCCCGCGGCAATCAGATCGGCGTAGAACTCCCGGGAGGAACTCTCGGGTCCGATCCGTTCCGGTCGACGACGAGTCGAACGGGAACGCCTTCCGACGCTTTGATGATGAGCGCCTCGGCGAACGTGTCCCCGATTCGGCCTGGCCGGAATCCGAACTGGTTGATGTGCACCGAAGAAGACGCGCCGCGGATGTCCTCGACCATGGGCGGGTAGAAGCTCGGCCCGCCGACGAGCACTTCCGCCGACGAGGCGCTGCTTTCCGAGAAGGCCAGACTGAGCGCATTCCGATCCACGGGGTCTGTCACGAGCCGCTCGGCATGTTCCCGGATCGAGTCGTTGGGGACGCTCATCGCCGGAATCGTCTCACTTCGTCGCGCCGGAGGTCGGGCTCAACCGGGCGCCGATGCATCCGCTCGGTCGTGGAGTACCGACCTCCAGCCCTTGAGCAGCGAGTGGACGGCCGCTGCCCCGAGGATCGGGCCGTCCGGCGCCGGGAGCGCCACAGGAGACAGGATGAACGGGCGCGTCTGTAGCCCGCCCAGACCGCCGTGGAACGAGATGAGCTCTTCGAATGCGCAGCCCTCGTCGAGCGCGGGATCGTAGAAGCTGCCGACCATGATGTCCGCAACATGGGCGAACCCGTCGGTTCGCCTGAGATGCAGGTAAGCGGTCGGGGAGAAGGCCGCCAGCGGATCCTCGCCCTCCACGCGATCGTCGGCCAGATATCGCGTGCCGCTTCCGCCGAGCACGACCGCGCCGTGCTCGGCCGATCGAACCAGCAGCCAGCCGACGTGAGGATGCTCGCGGAGCGCCGGCAGGAGGCGCGGATGCCGCTCCTCGATCTCCTCCTGTGTCAGCCGGCGCTGCTCCTCCATCAGGTAGACGAGCCCGAGGTTTCCGGACCCCATGACGACGATCTCCCTATCCGAGACGTCGTTCTTCGGCCGTTTCGGCTGTGTCCCCGTAGCTTCTTTCACGGCTAGGCCGACCATCGCGTTCTGCTCGTCGCCGCCCGCGACCTCGGTCACACCCCCGGCTGCGAGTGAGCGCTCGACGAGGTCGTCCAGGCCGTAGCCGTTTCGCTGCTTGAAGGTCGCGCCCTGCGTCTGCCCGTGGTCGGAGAGCACGACGATCTCGTACGGCCGTGGTGCGTAGCGGCGAGCGCGGTCGATGCGCGCGAACTGCTGGTCCAGCTTTCGCAACGCCTCGAGTGTGTCGGCTCGTTCCAGCCCGGAGTGGTGTGCGACCTCGTCGTAGCTCGAGAACGTCGCGTAGATCGCGGGCCGGCCCTTCATCAGGTCCGTCAAGACGCCGAAGACGATCAGGTCGCGGACGATGACGCACATCGCGCCCCGTAGGAACGGATAGATCCCGCCCCGGTGACCGCGTGGCTGGACGTCGCGGCGAATCGCGCGCAGTGCTGCGACCCACTCGAGGATGACCTCCCAGAAGAAGAGGACGAGCGCGCGAGTGACGTTGTGCGCGTTCGAGAAGAACGCGCGGTAGCCGGGGTTGGCGCCCTTCTCGGCCTCCATCCGGCTGACGGTGAGGATCAGGTGGTCGGCCTCGCCGGAGAGGAGGTTCCCGCGACTCGCGCCTCCGTTCCGTAACAACCCATCACCTGCGTGTCGGCGCTCGATCTCCTCGCAGTCGGCCGGCGCCGAGCAGGTCATCATGATCCCGCGCTCCTTCTCGACCCACCGGAACGCCGGGATGTCCTCGTTCGAGCCGAGGAGGATGCCCGCCTGGCTCGCGCCGGTCTGCGAAGAGAGATCGGTCTCCCACTCGAGCAGGCGATGCGACCGATCCGCAAGCCACCGTGCCATCGTGGGCGCGTTCCCGTCCCGCATCGCGCGCTGGAGCACCGGTTTCGCGAGGCCGTCGATCTCGAGGAACACGATCCCAGGGACGTCCGTCTCGACCTTCTCGCCGGAGCGCCGGGCGATGCGCTGGATTACGCGGAGCATGTAGACGTCGTCGTCGTTCGTCCCGGCGACGGCCTCGAGGGCCGTCGAGATGGCGGTGATGACGAGCGCCGCGAGAATCGCCGCTCCAGCGCCGTCGACGCGGATCGCACCCTCCGAGAGTGCATCGACGATGCGGAGCACGACAGCGTTCAAGATGAGTAGCAGCAGAAAGGACGTCGCGACCGTGTACGGAAGTTGAACCGCTGCGACGAGCGGCGAGAGCACGGCGTTCAGAACGGCGATCGCGAGAGCGGCGACGAGCGCCTGCCAGAAATCGCCTACGTCGAAGCGAGGCAGGATCCCCGCAGCGAGAAAGACGCTGGCCGCGCTGACGAAGAGTGCCAAGAGCAGCCGCGCAGGACGGAGGCGCGGACGGACGTCGGTTCGACGGGGGACCGCCCCGTGCTCGGGAGTCGACACGCGCGGACTCTACAACCGGCAGGACCGCGCTCGGTCGAGGCTGGGGGCTGTCACCCGGGTGAACGCGTCGGTGGCATGCCGCACACAGGTCACAGGCATGAGAGCATGCGGGCATCGCCCGAGAGGAGCACGGAGTGCCCGACGAACTGCAACCGGATCGAGAGACGGTCGAGCCCGCTGACTCACGCCGGCACGCCGGTCGTGGAAGAGTCGTCCTCGCGCGGGCCCTCACCGTGCTCGCGCTTCTCCTCGGCTTCGTCTCGATGCTCGCCTTCGCCGTCGAGCGAACGGTGCTCGAGGAGAGCGGGATCGAGCGGATCGCAAGCGACCTGATCCAGGACGACGACATTCGGGAGCAGGTGGCTCTCACTGCCGTTGAGCAGCTGTACGCGAACGTCGACGTCGAGGAGCGGATCGCCGCGAGGCTCCCCGAGGCCCAGCGTGCGCTGGCGCCGACGCTCGCATCTCTCTCTCGGCAGGCTGCGGACCAGGCGGCGGACAGACTCCTCGAGCGTCCGCGGGTGCAGGCCGCATGGGTCACGGTTGCGACCCGGACCCAGCAGCAGCTTCTTGCGCTCATCGAGGACGAGGGAAGGTTCGTCCGCACCGGGGACGGGAAGATCTATCTGGATCTGAGGCCGATCATCGTCACGCTCGGTCAGCAGATCGCTCCGATCGGCGATCTGGAGCAGCAGTTGCCTCCCGGCGCCGGGCGCATCGAGCTCATCGAGGCGGAACAGCTCGAAACGGTGCAGGCGGCGGTGCGCGTGCTTCGTGCCCTTGCAGCCTGGCTCTGGCTCGTCGCGCTCGCAGTCGCGGCCCTGGCGATCTGGCTGGCCGTGGGCCGTCGACGCCTAGAGGTCAGGGCTCTCGGGATCGGCCTGCTTGTCGTCGGCGTCCTGCTGCTGTTCACGCGCCAGGCTGTCGGTGCCTACCTCGTCGACGAGCTCACGAGCGACGCAACGCAGCCTGCCGGCTCGAATACGTGGAACATCCTGACGCAGGCTCTGGCTGATCGTGCATGGGTCTGGATTGCCGTCGGTGTGCTCGTGCTCATCGGTACCTGGCTGGTCGGACCCGCGCGTCTCGCTGCGCGCGCTCGGGTCGCTCTGCGTCCTGTCGCTGTGAGCCTCGTCTGGACCTACGGTCTGGTCGCCGGCCTCATGGTGGTGCTCGCGACCTTCCTGCCGGCCTTCCAGCGCTCGCTCCTCGCCGGCCTCGTCTTCCTGGCCATCCTGGTCGCCGGCGTCGAGGTCGTCCGGCGCCTCGTTCTCTCCGACACGACGGGGGTGGCTCCCGCCGATGGCACCCCGTGAGTTCCCTTCAGGCGAGTCGTAACGTCCCCAACGGGAGGTACAAATGAACGCCAAAAGCATGGCAGGTTGGATCGGTTTCGCCGGCATTCTGATGCTGATCATCGGCGGGATCGACTTCTTCCAGGGTCTGATCGCCCTGTTCGAGGACGAGTACTACGTCGTCACTGAGTCCGGCTTCCTCGTCTTCGACCTGACGGGCTGGGGCTGGGTCATGGTGATCTGGGGCGCGTTGCTCGTCCTCGCAGGCCTCGGCTTGCTGAGCGGGCAGGGGTGGGCGCGCTGGTTCGCGATCGTCGCCGTTTCCCTGAACTTCATCGCCCAGCTCGGCTTCCTCGGGAACAGCCAGTATCCGCTCTGGTCACTGACCGTGATGGCGCTGAACATCATCGTGCTCTACGCGCTGACCGCGCGCTGGAGCGAGAGCCGGGCCGAGCTCAACCCCTCCAACTGACAGGTCTCCTGGATCGAGGCCGTCGTGCGCCATCGCGCGCGCGACGGCCTCCGTCACGGAGGGGCGCATAGCCGGCCGTTGACAGCGGCAGCCCGTTGACGCCCGGAGAGTGTCGCCTCTGTGTCTCGCTTCCGGCGTCGGGGTTCGGTAGCGTCTCGAAGTGCGAGGCATGCCGCGACCCTCCATCTTCGTCCTCGTCGCTGCGCTTGTCGCCGCTACCTCGGCCAGCGCGGCCATTCCCGGGAAGAGCCAGCCGCCGGTGCGCGAATACGCGGTTCCGAGCGGGACCCACCCGCACGACGTCGCGCCGGCTCGGGACGGAGGCGTCTGGTACACAGCGCAGGGGTCGGGCCAGCTCGGCTGGCTGAACCCGACGACGGGCAGGTCGAGACTCACGCGGCTAGGAAGCGGCTCCGCTCCTCACGGCGTGATCGTCGGCCCGGACGGGGCGCCTTGGATCACGGACGGCGGCCTCAACGCGATCGTCCGCGTCGACCCCCGGACGAGGCAGGTCCGCAGATTTCCGCTTCCGGAGAGCACCGGCTACGCCAACCTGAACACTGCGACGTTCGACCGCAAGGGCGTCCTCTGGTTCACGGGCCAGAGCGGGATCTACGGTCGTCTAGACCCGAAGGTGGGAAAGGTGCGCGTGTTTCGGGCGCCGCGAGGAGAAGGGCCGTACGGGATCACCACCTCTCCGTCGGGAGACGTCTACTACGCGTCGCTCGCGGGCAGCTACCTCGGCCAGATCGACACTCGCACGGGAAAGGCGACGGTGCTGCGACCGCCGACCGCGGGGCAGGGCGCGCGCCGAGCGTGGTCAGATTCTCGAGGGCGAATCTGGATCAGCGAGTGGAACGCAGGCAAGGTCGGCATGTACGACCCGCTCGCACGCCGGTGGCGAGAGTGGCGCGCTCCGGGCGCGAATCCGATGATCTACGCCGTCTACGTCGACGAGCGCGACAAGGTGTGGCTGAGCGACTTCGGCTCCAACGCTCTCGTCCGCTTCGATCCCGTGACCGCCGAGTTCACGAGCGTTCGCCTGCCGAGTGCCGGTGCCGCCGTGAGACAGATCCTCGGGCGAGCGGGCGAAGTCTGGGGCGCCGAGTCTGGAACCGACAAGCTCGTGGTCGTGGCGACACGCTGACGGTCTACTCGTGCGGCTTCGCCATCCGGCGATAGTCGAGCGCCTGGTCGAGCGTTGCATCGCTCACTCCGGCCTCACGCGCGACCTCGCGAAGCGATCGTCCCGACGCGGCGGCCTCGTCCACGATCTCCGTGCCCTTGTCGTAGCCGATGTGCGGGTTGAGAGCGGTCGCGGCGGAGAGCGTGAGCTCGGCGTAACGCTCGAGCTGCTCGCGGTTCGCCTCGATCCCGTCGACGCACTTCTCGGCGAGCAGGCGGCTCGCGCTCGAGAGCAAGGCGATCGACTGGAGCAGGTTCCGGGCGATCAACGGGACGTACACGTTCAGCTCGAACTGGCCGTTCATCCCGCCGACGGTGATTGCGGTGTCGTTCCCGATCACCTGCGCTGCAACCTGGGTGACGACTTCGGGAATGACGGGATTGACCTTCCCGGGCATGATCGAGCTTCCCTTCTGGAGCTCGGGGAGGCGGATCTCGGCCAGTCCCGCACGTGGCCCCGACCCCATCAGGCGCAGGTCGCCGGCGACCTTCGTGAGCGAGACGGCGACGACCTTGAGCGCGCCCGAGGTCTCGACCAGCGCGTCGCGCGCAGCCTGCGCCTCGAACGGGTCGACTGGAGCCGAGATCGCGAGGCCCGTCTGCTCGGTGAGACGTGCACGAACACGTGCTGCGAACTCGGGGTGCGTGTTCAGGCCCGTGCCGGTCGCAGTGCCTCCGAGCGGGATCTGCCCGAGCCGTGACATCGCGTCCTCGATCCGGGCAATTCCCTGGCTCACCTGCGCCGCGTATCCACCGAACTCCTGGCCGAGAGTGACCGGGACGGCGTCCATCATGTGCGTGCGGCCCGACTTGACGATGTCGTCGAACTCCGCAGCCTTGCGTCCGAGCGACTCGGCGAGCTGAGCGAGCGCAGGGCAGAGGTCGTTCACGAGCTGGTCGAGTGCAGCGAGATGCACGGCGGACGGGAAGACATCGTTCGACGACTGGCCCATGTTGACGTGATCGTTCGGATGCACACCGTCCCCTGCGATTGCGGCGATCACCTCGTTCGCGTTGGTGTTCGAGCTCGTTCCCGACCCGGTCTGGAAGACGTCGATCGGAAACTGGTCGTCGAACTCGCCCGCCGCGATGCGTTCCCCGGCAGCCGCGATTCGCTCTGCGATATCTGCATCGAGCAGCTCGAGCTCGGCGTTCACCCGGGCCGCGGCAGCCTTGATGCGGCCGAGCCAGCGCGAGACCGAGAGGGGAATCGGCTCGCCGGAGACGGGGAAGTTGGCGACTGCCTTTTCGGTTTCCACGCCCCAGAGCTCGTCCTGCTCCGTCGTCTCGCTCATGCCTGCGAGTCTAGCCGCGGCGCCGTTCGCGATCGGCGGCGTCTTTACAGTGCCCGTCCCTGTAAGCGTGACAAGAGCGCGAAAATCTCTCCACAGGGTGTGCTCTTGCTCTAACCGCGGGCGGCTGCGAGCAGCTCGCCCCAGCTGCAGAGCTTCACCCTCGGGCGGCCCTGCTCCTCGCCCCTGGCTCGCTCGACCGTGTCGATTGCGCTCCACCCCGCGTACAGCACGATCTCGATCCCACGATCAGTCAGAAGATCCTCGATCCTGCCTTCACCCCCGGCACGAGGGACCAGGCCCGCGCGGGCGTCCTCGAGCAGATGGTCGACGGTCTCGACGGCGTCCTTCTTGTTCGTCCCGATCACGCCGGTCGGGCCGCGCTTGATCCAGCCCGCGGCGTAGACGCCGGGGATCGGGGCGCCTGACTCGTCGAGGACGCGTCCGCCGGCGTGCGGCATCGTCCCCGTTGCTTCGTCGAACGGGGCCCCCGGAAGCGGAACACCCCGGTAGCCGACGCTCCGGAAGACGATCCCGCACGGGATGACCTCGCGGTCATCGGTCGCCACCGCTTTGACGCTCCCCCTCCCGTCGGGCTCGAGTCGGTTCTTCGCGATCTCCACGCCCCTGACGCGCTCCTCGCCGACGAAGGAGACCGGCGAGCTCCGAAAGCGCAACTCCACCACTCGCTGCTTGCCGGTCCGCTGCCGCACTGCGAACCCACGCAGGATCTCGACGTTTCGCTGGACGATGTTGGACGCGTCGGCGAGCTCGGCCTCGCTGGCGGGATCGAGGTCGAGCTCCGCGGGGTCGACGACGACGTCCGCGCCGGCGAGCTCCCCCATCTCCTGGAGCTCCGTCGAGGTCCACGCCGCCTGCACCGGGCCGCGGCGTCCAAGGACGACGATCTCGCGGATCCCGGACTCCGCGATCGCCTCGATCGCCGCGTCTGTCGTGTCGGTTGGCGCGAGCTCCTCACGCGTCAGCGCCAGCATCCGCGCGACGTCGAGCGCGACGTTTCCGTTGCCGATGACCACAGCGCGCTCGCTCGAGAGGTCGAACTCGAGCTCCTGGAAGTCCGGGTGGCCGTTGTACCAGGCGACGAGCTCGGTGGCAGCCCACGAGCCGGACAGGTCCTCGCCCGGGATCCCGAGACGACGGTCCGTCTGCGCACCGACCGCGTACACGACGGCGTCGTAGAGCGCCATGAGCTCGTCGTGCGAAACGTCTTTTCCGACCTCGACGTTCCCGAAGAAGCGAAATCCGGGCCGCTCGGCGATCCGCTCGAACGCACGCGAGACCGTTTTCAGGTTCGGATGGTCGGGGGCGACGCCGAGGCGGACGAGCCCCCAGGGCGTCGGCAGCCGCTCGAGCATGTCGACCTCGGCCGCCGGATCGGTGCTCGCGAGAAGATGTCCGGCCGCATAGAAGGCCGCCGGCCCGGAACCGACCACGGCGACGCGGAGAGGCATGGCGGCGCCGTCGTCGCTCACGGATCGCCATCCTATTGCCGTGCGCAAGGCAGCTCTCGGCATGTTGATCGCGCTCGTATCAGTCCTCGCCGCAGGAATCCTCGGTTGGGTCGGGCTGATGTGGTGGGACAGCCGTCTTGCCGGCACGTACAACGTGATGGATCACGGACGGGTCGACTTCGGCGGCGGCAGCGAGGTCTCTCACGCCCAACACGGCGGCTCCCTCCCCGGTGTGAGCGTCGCGAGCCTGCACGGCCCACGCGAGGGCGAGCCCGACGCGAGCTTCACGCTCACGGCGCGGCGGGCGACGATCGAGCTCGCCTCGGGCCGACAGGTCGACGCGCTGACCTTCGACGGTCGCTCGCCAGGACCTGAGCTACGGGTCCGCGAAGGCGACCTCGTCGAAGTGGCGCTGGAGAACGAGGACGTCGCGCAGGGCGTGACGATTCACTGGCACGGCATCGACGTGCCGAACGCGGAGGACGGGGTCGCAGGCGTGACCCAGGACGCGGTTGTTCCGGGCCAGCGCTACGTGTACCGCTTCCGCGCGGAGCAGGTCGGCACGTTCTGGTACCACACGCACCAGGCGTCGTCGAAGGAAGTCCGGCGCGGGCTCTTCGGCGCGATCGTCATCGAGCCGGCCGCCTCGACGCAGTTCGATTTCGATCGCGTCGTCATGGCGCATACGTTCGACGGCATCCCGACCCTCGATGCCAACGAAGGGGTCGAACAGCTCGACGTCCCGGCCGGAACACGGGCTCGGCTGCGCCTCGTGAACTCCGACAACTCACCCCACCGGTTCGCACTCGCTGGAGCGCCGTTCGAGGTCGTCGCGCTCGACGGCACCGACCTGAACGGGCCCGAGGAGCTGAGCGACACGCTCCTCGAGGTCGCGGGCGGTGGCCGCATCGACGTGGCCTTCACCGTGCCTGCGTCCCCGGTGTGGCTCTTGCTCGTCGACACGGGCGCCGCACTCGCGCTCAACGCCGGCCAGGAAACAGCCCCGGTCGTGTCCCCCGAGCTGCCGGTCTTCGACCCGACGTCCTACGGCAAGCCCGCGGCGACGCCGTTCGCTGCCTCCAGCGAGTTCGACCGCAGGTTCGAGCTCACGATCTCCGAGAAGCCTGGCTTCTTCGACGGACGGCCCGGGATGCAGTGGGCGATCAACGGCGAGATCTTCCCGCACGTGCCGACGTTCGTCGTCGAGGAGGGGGATCTCGTCGAGATCGAGATCTCGAACGAGACGGACGCCCATCACCCGATGCACCTGCACGGCCACCACGTGCTCGTGCTGAGCCGCGAGGACCGCCCTCTCTCAGGCAGTCCGTGGTGGGCGGACACGCTGAATGTCGGGCCCGGCGAGCGCTATGGCGTGGCGTTCCGTGCGGACAACCCCGGCCTCTGGATGGATCACTGTCACAACCTGCGCCACGCTGCCGACGGCCTGACGATGCATGTCGCCTACTCGGGCGTCACCACCCCGTTCGACGTCGGCGGCGAGCACGCTAACGCTCCCGAATGACGCGGTTGGGCTAGACCGCCGGGGCGAGATCCGGCGGCGGCCCCTCCTTGCGGAAGCGCCACTCTCGCCAGGCGACCATGCCGGCGAGCGTGAAGATCAGGAGCGCGTTGACCGGATGGAAGAAGCCGATGACCGGCGCCTCGAACCCGATGAACGCAAGGATCATCTGCAGGACGAGCAACGCGAACAGCACGCCGTGCATGCCGAGCCGCCATCTGCCGATGCCGGCGACGACGCCGATGATCATGAAGATCAGGGCCGCGAGCATGACCACATAACCGAAGATCGCATGAGCGATGAAGCCGTCGAAGAACACGTCCTCGTCGATCGTCGAACCCTCGTCGCCGAGCTTGCTGGCCGCGTAGAAGGCACCGTAGCCCGCCAGGCCGACCTGCACGACGATCGCCGCGAACAGGATCCACGACCACACCGCATAGAGCGTCCTCACGCCAGCTCCTCCCGCCGTAGGTAGAGCGGCGGAGCCTACGGCAGCCGCCGGCGAATCTCAACCGCGCATGCGGTCGGCAACCACTGATCGGCTAGAGGATCAGTGCGAGCAGCCCGAGCCGCAGCCGCCCACTTGCGTTCCTTCGGGCAGCTCCTCGTCCTCTGCGACCTGGAACGAGTGGCCGCAGCCGCAGGACGAGACGGCGTTCGGGTTGTCGATCTTGAAGCCGGACTCCTGGATCGTGTTCAGGAAGTCGATCGTCGTGCCTCGCAGGTAGGGAGCGCTGAACGGGTCGACGACGACTGCCACGCCCTCGAGGGAGAGCTCCAGGTCGCCCTCGGCGACGTTGTCGAAGCCAAGGCCGTACTGGAAGCCCGAGCAGCCGCCACCCTGGATCGCCACGCGCAGGACGAGGCTCTCGTCCGTTTCCTCGGCAAGCAGGTCCCGGATCTTTTCCGCCGCGACCGGCGTCAACGAGATCAAGGTTTCGCCAGGGATGTCGACAGGATGCTCGATCGTTGCCATGTGAATCGCATGGTAGCGGACGGGGGTGCCGTTTCCAGACCCGAGTTTGTGACACTCGTATCGCGCATTCTGCGCGGAAACTCCGATCCCTTCGTGCGCCGGAAAGGGGAGTGCTAGGTTTCGCCGCGAGACAGACGACCGAGGCCCACGCGGGGGTAGCGAGGCGTGTTGCAGAACTGGCTGCCGTTCCTGATCTATGCGCTCTTCGCGGCGGCGATCCCGGCATCTCTGATCCTCGCGTCCGTCATCCTCCCCCGCCGGCCGGTGGCCAGGAAGCGGCAGAAGATGCTGCCGTTCGAGTCCGGGGTCGCAGTGGAGGCACCGAGCCAGGAGCGCCGCTTCACGGTGAGCTTCTACCTGACGGCGATCCTCTTCATCCTCTTCGACATCGAGATCGTGTTTCTCTACCCGCTCGCCGTGCAGCTCGACGCGCTCGGCTGGTTCGGGCTCGTGGAGTTCCTGGTCTTCGTCGCGATCCTGGCGGTCGCGTACGTCTACATCTGGCGAAAGGGGGCGTTGAACTGGCACTGAAGCGTGAGTTGCCGGTCGTCAGCGACCGACCGCTGGCAGGCGCGGGCCTGCAGTCGGAGCGCGTCCTCTGGCCGGACAAGGGCCCGGGGGTCTTCGAGCGCGAGGTCGAGATGATCGAGGACGCGCTCCTGCTGACGACCGTGCAGAAGGCGATCGCGTGGGCGCAGTCGAGCTCGGTCTGGCCCGACACCTTCGGTCTCGCGTGCTGCGCGATGGAGATGATCGCTGTCGTCTCCTCGCGCTACGACATCTCGCGCTTCGGCATGGAGAAGTTCAGCTCGTCGCCACGCCAGGCCGACCTGCTCATCGTCTCGGGGCGGGTGACGCACAAGATGGCGCCGCCGCTCGTCCAGGTCTACGACCAGATGCTCGAGCCGAAATGGGTAATCGCGATGGGAGCGTGTGCGAGCTCCGGAGGGATGTTCGCGAACTACACGATCCTGCAGGGGGTCGACAAGATCGTTCCCGTCGACGTGCACGTCCCCGGGTGCCCACCGCGGCCAGAGGCGCTGATCGAGGGAGTCATCCGGCTGCACGAGAAGATCCGGGCCGGGGTGCCTCCGGCGTACGAGATCCGCGGAGTCGCAATGACCACCTCTATGACGTACGCCGGAGTCCCGGGCGTGATCGAGACGCGCGAGTCGTACGGGGAGACGACGCTCGTGGTCGATCCAGCGCGGCTCGTCGACGCCTGCCTGCTCCTGCGTGACGAGCACGGCTTCAACTTCCTGAGCGACATCACTCCCACCGACTACCTCGGCTGGGGCGAGGTCGGGGTCGCGGGCTTCATCGGCACCGCGGGCGGACGCGACCTGAATGCACCGGGCTCACAGGGGCTCGCTCGCCTGCCCGACCCGAAGCCCGAGCGCTTCTCCGTCTCGTACCATCTCCTCCGCGTCGGCGACGAGCCCGCGCGGGTTCGCGTGCAGGTGTGGCTCGCTGACGGCGAGCCCGTGGCGAGCGTCCTCCCCGTCTGGCCGGCTGCCGACTGGTTCGAGCGCGAAGCCTGGGACATGATGGGTATCCCTTTCGAGGGCCACCCGAATCTTGTTCGCATCCTGATGGACGACGATTGGGAGGGTCACCCGCACCGCAAGGACTACCCCTTGGGCGGGGAGCCCGTCCGCTTCTCGGACGAGGAGTGAGCTGACGCTGGCCGTCCTTCCTTCCACGCGCATCTACGAGGGCACGCGAATCCCGAGCCCGGTCCCGACGATCCTCGAGATCGACCCCGGCAAGCACGATCTCGGCGACATCCTGACCATCAACTTCGGGCCGAACCACCCCTCCACACACGGCGTCCTGCGGCTGATCGTGGACCTTGATGGAGAGACGGTCGCCGGAATCCGCGCGGTGATCGGCTACCTCCACACGGGCTTCGAGAAGAACATGGAGTCGAAGACGTGGTGGAAGTCGGTCACCTATGCACCGCGGGTCGACTACGTCTCCTTCCAGTCGAACGAGCTCGTGTACGTGCTGGCGATCGAGAAGCTCCTCGAAATCGACGTGCCGCGGCGCGCGACGTGGGTGCGGATGGCGCTGACCGAGCTCAACCGCATTCATTCGCATCTGATCTGGCTCGGAACCTCCGCGCTCGAACTGGGAGCGATCTCGCTCCTCTGGTACACGTTCGACGACCGCGACGAGATCCTCGACCTGTTCGAGATGGCCGGAGGGACGCGCATGCACACGCGCTACTTCCAGGTGGGCGGGCTCGCCGAAGATCTTCCGCCGGCCTTCACGGCGGAGACGCAGAAGTTCCTCCCGCGGATGCTCCGGTCGCTCGACGAGTACGAGTCGCTCCTCGATCGAAACGCGATCTGGCTCGAGCGCACCAAGGGAATCGGGCTGCTCTCCGCGGACGACGCGCTCGCCCTCGCGCAGTCGGGGCCGATGCTCCGCTCGTCGGGGGTGAACTGGGATCTCCGGAAAGCGATGCCGTACCTCGCGTACGACGAGGTCGAGTTCGACGTCCCCGTCTATCCGAACGGCGACGTCTACGACCGCTACAAGGTGCACCTGGACGAGATGCGCGAGTCGGTGCGCATCGTTCGCCAGTGCCTCGACCGGATCGACGAGCTGGACGGAGAGCCGTGGATCGCGGACGACCGGAAGGTCGTCCTCCCGCCCCGGCACGAGCTGCACACCTCCATGGAGTCCCTGATCCATCACTTCAAGATCGTCACCGAGGGCTACGTCGTGCCCGAGGGGGAGGTCTACGTGGTGATCGAGTCTCCGCGCGGCGAGTCCGGCTGCTACCTCGTTTCCGACGGCGGGCCACGGCCCTGGCGCGTGAAGTTCCGCGCGCCGAGCTTCGCTGCGCTCCAGGCTACGGCAACGACGGTGCAGGGCTGCCTGGTCGCGGATCTCGTCGCCATCGCCGGCTCGCTCGACCCCGTCATGGGAGACGCCGACCGATGACCAAGGAGACGTACGAGCAGATCCAGGAGCTGCGCCGGAAGTACCCGCAGAGCCGCTCCGCGGTGATGGACGCGCTCCGGCTCGCGCAGTCCGAGCACGACGGCTGGCTCCCGCCCGAGGCGCTGCGCGAGGTCGCGGACGCGCTCGACGTGACGCCGGCGTTCTGCCACTCGATCGCGTCCTTCTACGACATGTACCACCTCGAGCCGGTCGGGAAGCACATGGTCGAGGTCTGCACCAACCTCTCCTGTGCGCTCGCCGGCGCCCAGGCCGTCCTGGATGCGTTCGCGAACGAGCTCGGTGTCCGGCCGGGTGACACCACCGACGATGGCGAGGTGACGCTGCGAGCGATCGAGTGCGCCGGCGGCTGCGGCCGCGCTCCGGTCGTCGTCGTCGACCACGTCTACCACGAGCCGCTGCGGCCCGAGGACGTTCCCGGTCTCCTCGAGGAGCTCCGTGGACGCGAATAGCCCGATGCTGCTCACCGCGGGAACGCAGGAGCACGACCTCACGCGGCTCGACGAGTACCGCGAGGTCGGTGGCTATCTGGCTCTGGACAGGGCCCGCGCGCTCGAGCCTCAGGCGGTCGTGGACGAGATCAGCGCCGCGACCCTGCGAGGCCGGGGCGGGGCAGGCTTCCCGATGGGCCGCAAGGCGTCGCTCCTCGCGAAGGGCACCGGCAAGCCCACCTACCTCGTCATCAACGCGGACGAGTCCGAGCCCGGCGCGTTCAAGGACCGTGACGTGCTGCGAATGACCCCGCACCGCCTGCTCGAGGGCTGCCTGATCACCGCGCACGGCATCGGCTCGGAGAGCGTGTTCATCTACATCAGGGGGGAATACGCGCACGAGTTCGACGTCATGCGTGACGCGCTCGAGGACGCACGCGCCGCCGGCCTGCTGGGCGGCGTCACGATCGTCCTGCATCGCGGTGCCGGCGCCTACATCTGCGGCGAGGAGACCGCGCTCCTCGAGTCGCTCGAGGGTCAGCGTGGGCAGCCGCGCCCTCGGCCGCCGTTCCCGCCGGTGAACGGGCTCTACGCCGCCCCGACCCAGATCAACAACGTCTCGACGATCGCGCTCGTCCCGAAGATCATCGAGCTCGGCGCGGCCGAGTTCTCGCAGATCGGGGTCCTTCCGCGCCGGGTACCGCGGTCTTCTCGCTCTCCGGGAACGTCGCCCAGCCGGGGAACTACGAGCGACCGCTGGGAACGACGCTTCGCGAGCTGATCTACGACGTCGCCGGCGGCATCGCCGGGGGGCGAGAGCTGAAGGCGGTCATCCCGGGAGGCTCGTCGGTCCCGGTGCTGACGCCTGCGGAGATCGACACGCCGATGGACTACGACTCGATCCAGACGGCGGGATCGTTCTTCGGATCGGCGGCGATCATCGCCGTCGACGATCGCTGCTGCATGGTGCAGCTCGCACTCAGGGCGGAGCAGTTCTACATGCACGAGTCGTGCGGCAAGTGCACCCCCTGCCGCGTCGGTACCCGCTGGTTGGTGCAGATCCTGACGAAGCTCGAGGAGGGTGGAGGGGAGCGCGCGGATCTCGATCTCCTGGATCAGGTCTGCGACCGGATGCTCGGAAAGTCGCTGTGTGCCCTCGGCGACTTCGCGGTGTACCCGGTGGCGAGCTACCTCCAGAAGTACCGCGCTGAGTTCGAGGCACACGTCGACGGGCACGGCTGCCCGTTCGGTGGGGAGAGTTCGATCGAGGGCACCTTCGCTCCGATCGACCAGCACGCCGCGCACGCCGCGGAGACCGTCCATGCCTGAGCTCGTCTCGCTGACCGTCGACGACCGCCCCGTCCAGGTGCCCGCGAGCACGGGGCTGGTCGAGGCGGCGCTCGCGGCCGGGGTGGAGATCCCGGTCTTCTGCTACGAGCCGCGGCTCGGCGCGCCGATCGGGGCCTGCCGGATGTGCCTCGTCGAGATCGAGGGAATCCCGAAGCTGCAGGCGGGCTGCACCCTGACCGCCACCGAGGGGATGGTCGTGCGCACTGCCGCCACCTCCGCCAAGGCCGCCGACGGCCAGGAGGCGACGCTCGAGTTCATCCTCGTCAACCACCCGCTCGACTGCCCGGTCTGCGACAAGGGCGGCGAGTGCCCGCTGCAGGACCTGACGTTCAGGTACGGACCGGGCGCGACGCGCATGACCTTCCCCAAGGTGACGTTCGACAAGCCGATCCCCGTCTCGCCGCTGATCGCGCTGGATCGCGAGCGCTGCATCCTCTGCTACCGCTGCACGCGCTTCTCCGAGGAAGTCGCCGAGGACGGGCTCCTCATCGCGCGGAATCGCGGCGCCCGCTCGGAGATCGCGACCTTCGAGGACGAGCCCTACCGCTCGGTCTTCTCCGGCAACGTGGTCGAGCTCTGCCCCGTCGGCGCGCTGACGTCGAGCATGTACCGCTTCGACGCGCGGCCGTGGGAGATCCAGAACGTCCCCACGGTGTGCACCGGCTGCGCCACCGGCTGCAACACGACGGCCACGATTCGCGAGGGCAAGGTCAAGCGAATCCTGTCTCGGAACCACGCGGAGATCGACCGCGGGTGGCTCTGCGACAAGGGCCGCTTCACGTACCCGCACTTGAGAGCGCGCGACCGCATCACGGCGCCGCTCCGGCGGGGACCGAAGGGGCTGAAGGAGATCTCCTGGGACGAGGCGCTCGACGCCGCGGAGGAGATGCTCCGCGAGGCCGAGGGCGGGATCGTGACCGCGCTTTCCGGTGCGGAGACGACGGAGATCGCCTACGCGCTCGGGCGACTCCTGCGGGCAGGCGTCGGAGCCCACTCGGCCGTCCTTCCCGAAGCGACGTCGGACGCGCTCGACGCGTTCCGCCTGCCGCTGTCGGCGATCGCCGAGGCGCAGCTCGTCCTCGTCGTCGGAGACGACCCCGTGGTCGAGCGCGCGCCGATCGTGGATCTCTGGCTCAGGGAAGCCAGGCGTCGCGGCGCCGAGATCGTCGTCGGCTCGCCCACGGGAACGATGCAGGTCGCACCGGGCAGCTCGTCGGCGTTCTGTCGAGAGCTCGCGAAGCCGGACAACGAGCTCGGGCGGCGGTTGCGGGGTGCGGACCGGTCGGTTCTGGTCTGGTCCGGGCCCGGCGGTGGTGGCGGAGCCAGGATCGCCGAGCTCGCGCACGAGCTCGGCTTCGACGACAAGCCCGGCTGCGGAGCTTTCCACCTTCCCGTGACGCCCAACGGACGCGCGGTCGCAGCGGCCTGGTCGGCGTCCGCGGATGCCGACGAGACGAGGCCGGAGACGATCAGCGTGCTCGTGGTCTCGGGCGAAGACGCTGCGGCCGACCCGGGTGTGCGGGCACTGGCCGAGCAGGCGGAGCGCGTGATCGTCGTGACGATGTTCCACGAGCTCGCCGGAGGCTGGGCTGACCTGATCCTGCCTGCGACCGGAGCGTTGGAG
>CAWIZT010000004.1:0-479141 GCA_963840705.1 uncultured Actinomycetes bacterium
ACCGACTGGGACATTCAGCAGTTGGAGGTGCCACTCCTCCAGACGTTCGCCGCCGAGGACGAGGAGGAATGATCCCCCTCGCGAATCATTCCCCCCGCCTCACGGCAAAGTCCCTGCAAATCGCGATTTCATGGAGGCGGCGGGAATCGAACCCGCGTGACATTCCCGCCGCCTGCCTGCTCGCCTTCGCAACCGTCCGCGTCCACAATCCCGACGGCGACGATCTCGGTACGGCGAGGCCGCGTAAGAGAGATAGACGTCCCGTATTGACTTTTGGTCCTGCCGCATCGTAGGCTCTCCTCGCTGAGGCAGGCAGCACTGAGGGGGTAAGGACATGCGCATTTTTCGGCGGACGCGACGCCTCGTGCTTCTCGGTGCTGTCGTCGCGGCGGCTGCGGCGCTTGCTCCATTCTCAGCAGGAGCAGTCAGTGTTCTTTTGACGGGAGGCGTCACAGCTCAAGGGAGCCCACAGGCTGCTCCGTCGGCTCGACCACTAGGAAGCACCGCCGCCACATCGCTTCCCTGCTCGCCGCTTTCCGAAGCCGAGCCCATCGTCGAGATTGTCCGCAGCGGCACGTTCAACGGCGTCGGCGGAGACAGCTATGCCCACGCGTCCAACGACGACCTTATCGGCACGATCAGCAATACGAATTTCTATCGCTTCTGGGACGGCACCTGTGGCAGCTACAAGGTTCCGGTACGCATCGTGGCCCCCAAGACCAACATCTGCGACAGCGGGCGCCTAGCCCATGTGGGGCTGGTCGAGCTCATCCATCCGTTTCTCATCGGCGAGCCTGCTTTCCCGCCGGGAGTTACGCAAGCAGTGAATGACCCCGTCTACGACCCGCTGCTCGACCAGGGCTCTCACGAGGCCTGGGCCAGTTTCCGCGAATCGTTCCTCTTCGGCGATCCCGGTCACGGCGGGGGTGGCGTCGTCTACATGGGGTTTCAAGCCAACAACTTCTCCTTCGGCGGCATCGGCTCGCTCGACTACATCGCCGGCCTTCCCGACAACACGGGAATGGGGCTGCATCTGGAAAGACCGCAGGACTACGCGATCCTCTATCGCGACGTCTCCAGATGGCTGCGCGAGCCGAAGACCGCGCTCAATTTCATCAGTGCCGATCGCCAGGATCTGTGCCTGGTCAGTGACGTGGTCGGCTTTGGCAACTCCTACACCGCCACGCAGCTGAAGGCGGTCATCGCCAATCCCCATCACCTCAACTCAACTTGGGGATCGGCCGACGCCATCTTCGCGCGTGGGCGCGTCCTGGACGGGATGCTGCTGGCTGGATTTGGGGACACGCTCAAATTCCGCGGAGAATTCCAGCTGTGCCCCGACGTCACCGCCGCGAGCGACCTGGCATCCTTGCCGTGCGACGGTCCGGATGATCCCAGCGAGGGACCCATGGTGCTCGTCCAGTCGGAGAGCGATGTCCAGTTCGTCCCGGGCAGCGCCCGCTCCGGGCCGCCCGGCAATCCCCGTGAGCTCGACCATTACAAGGTGCACGAGATCAATTCGGCCGCGCACGTAGAAGAACCGTATTTCCCGCAGGCGCTTTTCTTGGAGTACCTTGGGCTGGATCCTTCCTGGACCCGACAGAATCCCCTGGATCGGAGCCCGGTCCTGCGCGCGGATCTCGTGAACCTCGTGGACAAGATTCGGCATGACACGCCGCTACCGGTTTCCGCGTACATGGAGGCTCGTGCGCCCATCTCGGCATTCGGCTATGGCATCGTGTCCCTCGATCCTTCCACCGGCAATGGTTTCGGAGGCGTCGAGCTGCCGCAGGCCGCCGCGCCGCTGGGGCTGTATCGCGGGATCGATTGTCACGGGGTTTGGTCTCCTGATTTCGACATCACGGATTCGTATCACTACCTAAGCCGGCCGCTGGGAAGCGGCGATTTGGCCACTGGTCGCGCCAACTTCATGCTCGAATCGAGCCCGGCTTCCTCGTCCGGGTTACTGTGCGCGTTTGGTGGCATCGAAGGGATGTTCACTCCCTACCGGACGGTGGATGACGCCCTGGGAACGAGCTATTGCGCCGACCTGTACCCGACGCGCCAGGCCTACTCCGACCGCGTGGCGGCCGCGGCCGACCAGCTGGTCTCACAGCGCTACCTGCTAACCGAGGACAGAGACGGCATCATCGCGTCGGCGGAGGCGGCGGCGGACAAATTTCCAGAATGTGTGCCAGGTAGGTGAGCGTCACACGAGCCAAGGCAGACGTAGAGAGCTCCGAAGGCCCTGAGCTCACAGGAGGCGCCCCTCAACGCGCGTGACGCGCTCGAGTACTGAGTCGCCGCGGGCGAGCCTATGCCATTTAGATACCGAGGTAAATGCTGCTGCGAATCGCGTTCATGATGCCATCGAGATGGCTGGGCCATGTCGGTGGGGAGGGCGGTGGGGCGCCCGGAGCTGGCGCCGGCGGTGCGGGCGGCGAAGGCGGAACTGAATTGACGAATATCGCCAGCTCCAAGTCATTGGGCATGATGTAGATGGCCGAATCCATGCCCTGGTTCGTACCGAACAAGGTTCGGCCGCCCTTCCTGTAAACCAGTCCGGCGTCCGTGGTTTCCGCAGCATCGAGACCATAGAGACTGGCGAGCACGCGACCGAACTCCTTTTGCGAAAGAATTGACTTGCCGCGTCGGACTGCGTCGATCAGCCGCGTGAGCTCACCGATCGTGAGATGCCAGCCGGTCGAGCCTGCTCCCGCGGTGGCGTCGCCGCTAGGCGTCCCCGGCGGTATCGGCGGGGTTCCGTAACCCTTGGCAGCATCAACATCAGCGACGAAGTTTCGCGGCGCTATGTTGGCAGGGCCAAAGAGTACGTCGTTGACGTAATTGGCGTAGGCGTTGGCGGACACCAAGTCCCAAAGCGTGTCGATGTTCACAGGGCTCGACTGCTGGTCGAGAGTTCGAGGCACGCCTGCCAGGATCGCGAAAGCGACACGCAGAATTATGTAGTTGATGTTCTTGTAATCGTACGCCGCGTCGAGTGAGGAACCCGTGTTGCAGGCAACCCGCGCCGACGCGATGTCGCCAGGCCCTGAGCTCGTGTTAATTGAGGCAGCGTTGACCGAAGTTGGCGGAATATTGAATTCCTGGCCGAGACCGGACGTGTGCCGCAACAACATCCGGAATGAGACCTGATTCACTGAGCTGTCGGCCTGCCAATAGGCAGGAACAAAATTCACAATCGAAGTCGTAATCGGGATGCTGCGGTCCGCCAGCAGACGATACAGCGCAACGGCGGTGATGAATTTACTCACGCTACCGGTATTCATCGGCACGCTGAAACGCCAGTTCACGCTCCCGTCGTCAGGGAAGAAGGGTGTGATCGCAGGAAGCTGAGCCCAATAAGACGACTTCCCGCCGACTTGGCGACCACCCTTCATGAGCCGGTACGAGTAGCCGACCGTGAGCGGATCAAGCTGCGCTTCGAGAGTCTTGCAGAATGTCTTCGCGTCGATTTGCCGGAACAGCGTGGGAAACCAGTTTGGACGCGTTGCGCGATGCAGGTCCGTGGCAAAACCGTCGGCGGTTGTGCTCACCGCCGCATCGTGAACGTCTAGATCGCCCCCGAACAGCTGTTGCGAGGTTACTCCAGCTCGGTCGAGAATCTGCTGAATTTGAGGATCGAGAACGTCGTGTTGCTCGCCCTTCGCCACGGCAACCTCCGATCTGTAAATTCCACGAAGGGAACAGTACCGGCGGCAAATGGCTCTGTTGAGCGAGAAGTGGAGGCGGCGGGAATTCGAACCCCGCGTGACGTTCCCGCCGCCCTACCTCGAACGTGTTGGTCGGGGCCGGGACACGGTCGCGGGGAACGAAGCGGTGGCAGGCTGCGGTTGCTCGTCGTCCGGCTCCGCCCGCAGCACGGCGTCGTGAGCCGCTGACGACCGCGCCTAAGCGTTCCAGACGACGTCGATCGCCCTGTCGAGCCCGGGGAGCGGCAGGGCGGCTGCCTCGGCCTCGACCGTATCGCGCACGACGCGCGACGGGCGCCCCCACGCGTCGATCCGGACGGTGTGCTGTGCCCGCCTCCACGTGCCGCGGATCTCGCCCTCGACGAGGAGCGCGCCCGGCCAGACCCGGGAGGTCCAGAGCAGCTCCCGCCGGTCCGCCCGCGGTACGAGCAGCTCCCGCTCCGCGCCGTCCAGCAGGAAGTACGCGTCGCCGCTCGGCAGCAGGCGCGCCGGCGCCGGCGTGGTCTCGGCGGCGCGCATCGCGGGCTCGTCGTCCGCGAGGAGCAGCTCCTCCCCGAGCGGCGAGCGAACGGGCAGCAACGAACCCGCCAGCGCGGCAAAGGCGTCCGCCCCCGCGCGCCGCGAGATCCCCGCCCACCGGGCGAAGCCATCGGCCGTCGTCGGCCCGAAGACGTGCAGGTACCGCCGTGCCAGCTCGCGACAGGCGTCGGCCGGCTCGATCCCTGGCGCCGGCACCGTCCAGATCGTCGGTGCCCGCGCGCCCTCCCACCGGATCGCCACCGTGCCCGTCGGCGCGGCGTACCTGGGGTTCGCGCGGATCGCGAGCCCGGCCTCTCGGTCGGTCGTGCGTGCACCGTCGAGATACGCGCGGAGCCGCTCGGCGATCTGCTCGGCCCGCGCACGGCTCTTGCCGCGCTCGGGCAGCCTCGCCAGCGTGAACAGCGCGAAGTCGCGCTCGGCGACGACGTACGTGCTGTACCGCGGCCCCCACACCTGGACGAGCGAAGGGTGCTCCCAGGCCGAGGGCTCGACCCCGATGAGGCGCGCGTGGAGCGAGAGCAGGGCGGCGCGCGGCATGCTGTCCTGCAGCCCGGCCCAGGCGGCCCGCCGCAGCGACGCGACGGTCGTCGGCACCCGCTCGTCGAGGCCGCCGACGCGCCGTCGGAACGCGAGGATCTGCTGTCGTGTGAGCCGGAGTCGCGCCTGCATCGAGCCGTGCAGGCAACCTAGTCGACGGCCGAGCCGACCGCCGCGGTGCTCAGGCGCGCGCGCGAGCAGGTAGCGGAACTCGTTCTCGAGCACGTAGGCGCCGTCGACGGGCCCGGCGGAAGCGGAGGTGGGGCCCGTCACGACGTGGCGGCCGGGACGGCCATGCTCATCACGCAGTTGCCCTTGCCCTTGGAGCGCTCGTAGCTGAACCCGAGCCGCTCGTACATGGTCCGGGTGGCGTTGTAGAGGAACGATGCCGAGGTCTTCTTGCCCTCGGGCAGGTCGTGCGGGTACGCCTCGACGAGGCCGCCTCCCGCCGCGGCGATCAGCGCCAGCGCACCCCGTACTGCGACCGCGGCCATTCCCGCGCGCCGGTATCCGCGGTCCACGAACAGGCACGTGATCCGGTAGTCCGGCATCCGGGCGACGCCCTGCTCCCACTCCTTGCGGTGGTGGATGTTCGGTAGCTCTGGGACCGTCCCGAACTGGGCCCAGGCGACCGCGACATCACCGTCGAATACCAGCGCGGCGTGGGCACGGCCGGCCTCGACGAGACGCCGCTTGAACTCGCGATGGCCGAGCGCCCTGCGCTCCTCCTCGGGATCCGGGTGGAGGTGGAAGTACGTGCACCAGCAACCGCCCCACACACCGTTGTGCCGCTCGGCCAGATCCGCGAACGCATCCCACGTCTGCATGCTCAGGGGTTCGATCCGGTAGCCGTCCACCGTCATGGCGCCCATGCGCAGACGGTATCGGCTGGTTGACACCCCCGTCCGCGCGCACCCCTCGCCCGCCTAGCCTGCCTGCGTGAAGACGAGGCCGATCACGCCAGTCAGCCTCCGTGACGAGATCGAGATCCAGGATCCCGTGCAGGTTGTGAGCGGATACCTCGAGTCATGGCGCTTCGAGGCCGGCGATGCCTCGTCCTCGTTCGATGAGTCTGACCTGAGGTTGGCGAACCGGGGAGGCGCTCGCATCTCGGCGGCCGAGATCGCGGCCACACTCGAGCGCCGTCGGGCGATCGAGCTCGCGCTGCGGGCCATTGCTCCCGGTGTCTCGCTGGCCGGCACAGGAACGCTGGTGCCATGGCAGCCATTGGGGCAACTCTTCGACGCGTTCGCAGACATCCGCGGGATCGGTCTCTCGAAGATGACGAAGGCTCTTCATCCGAAACGCCCCGCGCTCGTCCCCATGCTCGACAGCGTCGTCCAGACGTACCTGGCCCACGACGACCTCGGAGCAGACGCTCCGTTCGGAGAACGCGCGCTTGCGCTCGTCCGCGGCTACAAACGCGACCTCGACCTCAATCGCAGGGCGCTGCGCGCGACCCGGCGGGAGCTCGTAAGACGGGGCCACGACCTCACCGAGGTGCGGATCCTCGATCTGCTGATCTGGTCGGCACGAGCCGGCTGATCCGACGCTTGAAGCGACTCGTTCAGATGTTGAGGTCGACGAAGATCGCAGCGTGATCGGAGGCTGCCTGGCTGGACTCCGTGATGGTGGGATAGATCTCCCACGCGCTCGGGGGGTTCTTGTTCGTCGGCGCGCCCCAGAGGCCGTGCCGCTCGACTCCTCCATCCACGACCTTCGGCGCCAGGTTCTTGCTCACGAAGATGTAGTCGATCCGGTTCGTCGTCGAGCAGCTCTGGAAGGTCCCCGGCTTCGGGCCCGGATCGAAGGCGGCAAGCGAGAACACGTCGACGAGGGGGCTGTCCGGAGCGTACAGCGCGGCGAAGTTCTACTCCGGCAACAGACGCGGTATCTCCATCATCGGGGAGGACGATCTGCTGGCGTTCGCGAGGCGGCACGAGCAGTACCTTCCCGAACGCGTTCGTAGTGCTTTCGAATACAGCTCGAAAGCCCCGACCCTCAAGGTCAAGTGATGGCTCTCGACGCTCCAGCCACGCCCTAGTCCTCGCGCCGCCCACGCGCCCGGACCGTGGCGCAACCCGCCCGAATGACCCTGCAGGATGCGCTGACGTAAATCGTTCCCCACGCGTGCGTCGCAAACACGCATGGTTGAGCCAATCATGGAGGCGGCGGGAATCGAACCCGCGTCCGCGGTCGCACCGAACAGAGCGTCTACGAGCGTAGTTCGCGCTTTGATCTCGCCCGGCGGCCGGTTCGCGAACGACCTACCGACGGGCCAGCCATCCTGAAGTCTCGCGCTTCGGGCGATTGGCTCTCCCTAGGCGCCAGCCCGATTGTTGGCGCCGAACTCCGGATCTCGGGCCCAATCCGGGTCGACGTCGCCTTACCTAGTCAGACTAGGCGGCGAGTGCGAGTTCGTTCTTGTTCGCACTTGCTTTGGTGCCGGTTGATTTACGAGGCCAACCGGCGACCTCGGCTCGCAGCTCTGCCGGAGAACCGACCACGTCGAGACCTGGTCGCCCCCGTATGTGTGTTCAGGTTCGAAGGATAGCTGCCGATAAGCGGAGCGCCGCCGAATCGGGAAGAACACCAGGACTCAGAACACACCGGGAGAAAGGACTCGCTGTGGCGTTGATGATGGAGGAGAGGTACGACGACCTTGCGGGTCTGCGCGAGCGTGCGAAGGCCGAGGTTTCGAAGGTGGTCGTGGGACAGGGTCGAACGGTCGAGCTGCTCCTCGTTGCTGCGCTCGCACACGGTCACGTTCTTCTCGAGGGACCCCCCGGCAGCGCGAAGACGCTGCTCGGGCGCGCGGTGGCACACATGTTCGGCGCACAGTTCAAGCGCATCCAGTTCACCCCTGACACGACTCCCGCCGAGCTCAACGGCATGAACGTGATCAAGGCGGGCGAGCAGGTCTTCCTCCCCGGCGCCGTGTTCACGAACGTCCTCCTGGCCGACGAGATCAACCGCACCCCACCGCGTACGCAGGCAGCTCTCTTCGAGCCGATGCAGGAGCGCCAGGTGACGGTCGACGGCAAGGTGCACAAGCTTCCCGACCCGTTCCTCGTGATCGCCACCCAGAACCCGTATGAGCACTCGGGCGTCTTCGAGCTCCCCGAGTCACAGCTCGACCGGTTCCTCTTCAAGATCAACCTCGAGTATGCGGACCCCGAGAACGAGCTCGCGATGCTCAACCTCCCGCACAACGGAATCGCTCCCGACATGCTCGGCGAGGTGCGGCCGCTGCTGGGCGTCGTCGGGCTCGACAAGGCGCGCCAGGAGCTCATGGAGACCGAGGTCTCCGACTCCATCGGGCGCTACATCGTCGCGCTCGGCCGGCGCACGCGGGACATGCCCGGCGTCGAGCTCGGCGTGAGCTCGCGCGCGATGATCCACCTGATGAGCGCCTCGAAGGCGTCCGCCCGCCTCAACGGCCGGCACGTCGTCACGATCGAGGATGTTCGCGAGATGGCGCCCTACGTGCTTCGCCATCGCATGATCCTGTCGGAAGGTGCCTCGGCGGACGAGGTCCTCCAACGCGCGATGGACTCCGTACCCGCACCGCTGCCCTCGCGAGTCGAGCTCGCGTAGACAACTCGTTCGCTCGCGGTGGGGGTTGACGCCGGCCGCCGGATCGCGATAGTTCGAGAGGGGAACCGGGGCTGGGAGCTCGCGGCATCTCTGCGGAGCGCTACTCTTCGCGAACGATGGAACGAGCAATCTGGGGAAGGACTGGGACTGTGCCACTCATCGTCGAGGCGCCCTACGAGAACCTCGTCGACCTGCGCGAGCGCGCAAAGGTCGAAGTCTCGAAGGTGGTCATCGGGCAGGACGCGGCAGTCGAGCTCCTGCTCGTCGCGGCCCTGGCTCGAGGACACGTCCTGATCGAGGGGCCGCCCGGCAGCGCCAAGACGTTGCTCGGACGCGCCGCGGCACACATGCTCGGTGCCCAGTTCAAGCGGATCCAGTTCACGCCGGACACCGCGCCCGCCGAGATCACCGGTCGGAACACGATCCGCGCCGGCGAGCAGATCTTCATCCCCGGCGTCGTCTTCACGAACGTCCTCCTCGCCGACGAGATCAACCGCACCCCGCCGCGCACCCAGGCCGCGTTGCTCGAGGCCATGCAGGAGCGCCAGGTGACGGTCGAGGGCAAGGGGCACCGCCTGCCCGATCCTTTCCTCGTGATCGCGACCCAGAACCCGTACGAGCACCGCGACGTCTTCGAGCTTCCCGAGTCGCAGCTCGACCGCTTCCTCTTCAAGGTCCATCTCGAGTACTCGGATGCCGAGAGCGAGTACGAGATGCTCGACCTCCCACATAAGGGAGTTGCCCCGGACATGCTCGGCGAGGTGCAGCCGCTCCTCGGCGTCGTCGGCCTTGACAAGGCTCGCATTGAGCTCGACTCGACGGAGCTACCCGAGGAGGTCGGCCGCTACATGGTCGCGATCGCGCGGATGACGCGCTCGCTCGAGGGCGTGGAGCTCGGCGTCAGCTCGCGCGGGATCATGCACTGGGCCAGCGCCTCGAAGGCAACCGCACGGCTGAACGGACGGAACTACGTGAGCATCGAGGACGTTCAGCAGATCGCGCCGTACGTGCTCCGCCACCGCCTGATCATGCAGGGCGACGCGAAGACAGAGGACGCGCTGGAAGCGGCGTTCGAGCAGGTTCCGGCGCCGGAGCCGGCCGTGACGTTCGAGTACGTCTGATGAGTTGGCGCAGATCGGCAACCGCTCTCGCGGTTTCCGATCGCGCAAATCCCTAAAGGCGTCCGCTTCGCGGCCGCGACCTCGGCTCGCTTCGATCTAGCGACGGCCCTTCAGCGCGCGCTCGATCTGCCGTTGCGCGTCTCGATCCGCGATCACGCGGCGCTTGTCGGCTCGCTCGCGGCCCTTCGCAAGCGCAAGCTCGACCTTCACGCGACCGTCTTTGAAGTACATGCGGAGGGGGACGAGCGTCAGGCCCTTCTCGCGAATCTTCCCGTAGAGCGAGTCGATCTCCTGGCGGTGGAGCAGAAGCTTCCGGTCCCGGTCCGGATCATGGCCGGATGAGCCCTTCTGGGCATACTCGGCGATCGAGGATCCGACGAGCCAGGCCTCGCCGTCTCGGATGTCCGCGTACGCGGCGCCGAGCTGGACGTGACCGTCTCGCGCGGATTTGACCTCGGTCCCGGAAAGGACGACGCCGGCCTCGAGCCGCTCCAGGAACTCGTAGTCCCGCCGCGCGCGGCGGTTCTCGGCGATCAGCTTGGTGGCAGCCATGTCAGGGATTCAGCGGAACGCCGGCGAAACGGCGCGCGATCTCCTTGAGCATCCTCAAGGCGACGCTCGGCTCCGACTCGACGAGCGCGAGCGCGTCCTCGCGCGGGATGCTCAGCAGACGGACTTTCGTCGCGGCGCGCACCCGCCCGATCCGGGTGGCCTCGGGGGTCAAGAGCGCGAGCTCGCCGAAGAAGTTCCCCTCCTCGAGCTCGATGGGAGCGTCGCCGCGGAGCTCGACCGAGACCGTCCCTTCGCAGATCACGAACATCCCCGAGCCTGGGTCACCGGGCAGCGCGATCACCTGCCCCGGATCGCGCTCGAGCTCCGCCACGCATTCGGCCATACGCGCGAGCCCGGCGTCCGAGACGTCGGCGAAGAACGGGATGGCGCGCAGGTCGTCGGGAGTCATGAGCGCTTCATTATCGCGACCGCTGAGCGATCCCGGCGCAGCGCTCGCAGAGCGGGAACCAGGGGGCGCAGGAACGACCACACGACCGGCAGCGGCCGAGTGTGGGCGATTCGACCTCGACCCGCAGACGTGAGACCACGCGCGCCGCTGCCGTTTCCTCGAGCGCAGCCGCGCGCTCGATGGTGACGCCACCGACGCCGGGATACTGCAGCGCGAACCAGCGCAGGATGCTCGCCTCGCGTCCAGCTTGCTCTGCGTCCTCGAGCCGCGCGTCTCGCAGTCGCGCCGTGTCGAGGAGAAAGGTCAGGTGAGGCCGCGCGACGCGGTCGCCTGCGATCGCCAACGCGAGGGTTCCCAGGAGCTCGAGGTTATCCTCGTCCACCGGAGCGTTGACGAGCTTCCAGGAGTCGTCCAGCGAGAGGCGCCGGCCCCGCTGGGCGAGTCGGCGCTGCACCGCTTCGAGCCGCTGCCGCAAAGGCTGCAACGACTCGACGGCGAGCCAACTCTCAAACGCCCACTCGCGCACCGCCACGCGATGCCAGGCCACGAGCGCGGCGTCGAGGTCTCGCGGGTCTTCGACCCCGAGATCAGACAGCCGCGGACGGATCCGCGCCTCGTCGACGACGCGATACCCCCAGTGCTCGCCCGGGAGCCGGACATGGGGCTCGAGCGCCGACTCGACGAGATCCGGATCCGCCGTTCCCCAGGCGAGTCCGGCGAGCACGCCGACGTGGCCGCGCTCGACGAGGCCGAAGCGGCCGGCGCGACCTGCGATCTGGGCGATCTCCCAGGGGAGAAGGTTCCGCCGCTCGTCCCCGTCGAACTTCGTCGTCTCGGCGAACAGCAGCGTCTCGCACGGCAGGTTCACGCCGTGGCCGAGCACGTCCGTGGCGACGCAGACAACTGCTTCGCCGGACAGGAAGCGATCGATCTCCTCCCGCCTCGATGCGAGCGGCATGGCTCCGTACAGCACCGCGACGCGGCCGGGATGCAAGCGATTCACCTCGCCCGCGAGCGCCAGAACCGCTTTCCGGCTGAACGCCACGACGACCGTGCCGGTCCCGAGCGAGCGCAGCGTGCGTTCGCCGACCCACTCGAGCGGAAGCATCCGCTCGAAGACCTTCAGCTCGGCAGCGGGAAAAGCACGCTCGACGAGCGGGAGCGCGTCGAGCGCTCCCAGGAGGAGGATCTCGCGGTACTCGCCCGCGAGCATGAGCCGCGTCCAAGCCGATCCTCGCTCGTCGTCGTCCGCCCACTGGATCTCGTCCAGGACGAGAAGCTCTCCCGACTGAGGCGCCATCTCGACGGTGCAGCAGACGATCGGCGCGCGCTCGTTCACTCGCTCCTCGCCGGTAACGAGCCCGACGTTCTCCAATCCGATGCGCGCGCCGAGTCTCCGGTGCGCCTCCTGCGCGAGCATCCGCAGCGGCCCTGCGTACACGCCCGCACCCTTCGCGACGAGCTCGTCGAGGGCAGCGTGCGTCTTGCCAGAGTTCGTCGGGCCGAGATGCGCGACGACCCGCTCGGGCGCGTGCCCGCGCGAAGGGAGCGAGATCGCGATGCGCCGCTCGGCGTGCCGAACAGCGTTCCCGGAGTTACGCCGATGGGCGCGTTCGGACCGGCTCGGGCGCTTCTGCCTTCCGCGGGGAGGTCGTCGCTGGCGCATCGTCGCACGGTATCCGGTGGATGTTCGCGACCATCCCGTTCCCCACCGGCGTCGGTCAGACGCGGAGGAAGCGGCGCAGCGTCAGCCCGGAGCCGATCGCGCCGATTCCGAGGCCGATCGCAATCAGGAGCGCGGCGGTCCAGGTGAACGCGAGCGCACGGACGTCAGGGTCGTCCTGGATGTGCCCAAGGATCCGCGGGACTGCGATCTCCCTTCCGACGAACAGCAGGGCGACGGCCGCGACGGAACCGGCCAGGCCCGTGAGAACGCCCTCCAGCATGAACGGACCTCGCACGAACCAGTTCGTCGCCCCGACGAGCTTCATCACCTCGATCTCGCGACGCCGCGCGAAGATCGAAAGGCGGATCGTGTTGGCGATGAGGATGGTCGAGGCTCCGAGCAGCACGATGACCACGACGAGGAAGACGAGCTGAATCGCCCGGGCGATCTGCAGGATCCGCTCGGAGACCTCCTTGCCGTGCCTGACCTCGTCGACAGCCGAGAGCTTGGCGTTCTGGACGGCAGCGGCAAGCGCTGCCGTGTCCTCGCCTCGCTTCGGGATGACGTCGAAGGAGGCGGGCAGCGGATTCGAGACGAGGTTCTCGGTGAGCTCGGGGTTCCGCTTGCGCATGATCGCGAGCGCTTCCGCCTTGGTGACGAAGGTGATGCCGCCGGGCTTGACACGTTGATCCGACTCGAGCTGCACGCGGAGCTGGTCGATCTGCTTCGGGGTCGCCTCGTCCTTGACGTAGACGTGCACCGCGAGCTCCCGCTTCTTGTCGTCGGACCACGACACGAGCCAGGTGCCGATGCCGACGAAGACTCCGATCAGGACCATCCCGATCAGCACCGAGACGACGGACGCGAAGGTGGTCGAGAGGTTCGCACCGATCGACCGAAGCGCCTCCGAGACGATGAGCCGAAGCCGGGTCATTCCTCGGTGTATCCGCCGCGACGCTCGTCACGGACGAGCCTGCCTGCTTCGAGCGCGATCACGCGCTTGCGCATCTTGTCCACCATCTCGCGGTCGTGGGTGACCATGAGGATCGTCGTGCCCGTGCGGCTGATGCGGTAGAGCAGCTGCATGATCCCGACGGAGGTATCCGGATCGAGGTTCCCGGTGGGCTCGTCGCAGACGAGCAGCGGCGGGTGGTTGACGAACGCCCTGGCGATCGAGACGCGCTGCTGCTCGCCGCCGGAGAGCTCTTCCGGCCGGGAGTTCATCTTGTGCGAGAGGCCGACGAGATTGAGCACCTCCGGGACCTTCTTGCGGATCTGCGCGCTCGACTGGCCCTGGACGCGCAACGCGTAGCCGATGTTCTCGGCCGCGGTGCGGTTCGGCAGGAGCTTGAAGTCCTGGAACACGCAGCCAAGGTTGCGACGGAGAAGCGGAACCTTCGAGCGCTTGAGCCGCGCGAGATCCCGTCCGCCGACGACGATGCGCCCCTGCGTGGCCTCGATCTCCTTCAGCAGCAACCGGATGACCGTCGACTTTCCGGAGCCCGAGGCCCCGACGACGAAGACGAACTCGCCCTTGTCGATCGTGAAAGAGACGCCCTCGAGGGCGACTACCCCAGGCTCGTAGATCTTCTGGACGTTCTCGAAGACGATCATCGTCGAGCCGCTCTGCTCGCCGTCCACTGGGTGCGGGGTCGCGAGAAGGTCGGTCTGGGGCTCGGCCAATGCGGTCATCGTCGCGTCTGTCTGAGAGTCGTAGTCAAGCACCGGGTCAAGAGGAGACACAGCCCGCAAGGGCTGCTCCGGTTCTTGGGAAGCGCCGATTGTAGCTGACATTTCGGCGGCCTTTTACAGGACTTTCCCCGCCGCCTTGGCGAGGAGGTAGGAGTGGACGAAGCCGTCGAGCGCGCCATCGAGCACGGACTGCGTGTTGCCGACTTCGTGGTCGGTCCGATGATCCTTGACCAGCTGGTAGGGGTGGAGCACGTAGGAGCGGATTTGACTCCCGAAGCCGATGTCCTGCGCAGCCCCCCGCTCGCGTGCCAGCTCGGCCTCGCGCTTCTCCTCCTCGAGCTCGGCGAGGCGCGAGCGCAGGATCCTGAGCGCAGTCTGCTTGTTCGAGGTCTGCGAGCGCTCGTTCTGGCACTGAACGACGATTCCGCTCGGGATGTGCGTGATGCGAACCGCGCTGTCGGTCTTGTTCACGTGCTGGCCGCCGGCTCCGCTCGCTCGATAGGTGTCGATCCTCAAGTCCGACTCGTCGATCTCGATGGGGGCATCGTCGGGAAGGAGCGGAGCCACGACGACCTGCGAGAAAGCGGTGTGTCGACGGTGCGAGGCGTCGAATGGTGACTGCCGCACGAGGCGATGGACGCCCCGCTCCGCCTTGAGCACGCCGTAGGCGTTCTCGCCGCGAACGGTGACCGTGGCCGACTTCAGGCCTGCCTCCTCGCCCGGGCTCGCTTCGAGCAGCTCGTGCTCGAAGCCGCGGTCGGACGCCCAGCGCAGATACATGCGGAGCAGCATCTCGGCCCAGTCCTGGGCGTCGGTCCCCCCCGTTCCCGAGTGGATCTCGAGGATCGCATCGCCCGCGTCGTACTTCCCGGTGAAGAGCGCATCCTCCTGCAGTCTCCCAAGCTCGCCTTCGAGCGAGTCGACGATCTCGGCGAGTTCTCCGCCGAGCTCGGCTTCACCGAGGGAGAGGAGTTCCTTCGCGTCCTCGTACTCGCGCCGCAGGCGCTCGTAGCGCTCGAGCTTTCGGGACGCGCGTGCGTGCTCGGTCGAGATTCGTGCGGCCTGGGCCTGGTCATCCCAGAATCCGGGCGCACCCATGGCCTCCTCGAGCCCTACTTGTCCGCGCGCCAACGCCTCCGGGTCAAAGATAATCACGGACCCAGGCGAGCTGGGCTCCGATCTCCTCGAGCCGCTGGTCGAGGCTCTGCGTCATCTCGGCCATGAGGAGGAGCGTAGCCGAGCCTCTGGTCGTGCAAGGCTTGTGCTTCACGAAGGAAGGTTCGGGGAAAGGTCAGTTCGACACGATGATCGCGTCGCTCAGAAGGACAGCTCGAACGCGGCACCCCGTCGAGGTCGAGATGGGAATCGTCGCGCTGGTCCTGCTCGCCTGGCAGGTGGCGCGCATCCCGCTCGAGGGCAGCGTGCAGACCTCGCTCGCCCACGCGCGCTCGGTGCGCGGGCTGGAGGACTCCCTCGGACTCGATGTCGAAGGCCCACTCATCGGTCTCGCCACGACCGCGCCCTACGACGGCATTCTCGAATGGATGTACACAGGCATCCACACCCCGGCGCTGTTCGGCTTCATGGCCGCCGCGTGCGCCTACGCGCCCGAGCGGTACGCGAGGCTGCGGACGATCTTCGTGGTCTCGTTCATTCCGGCGCTCCTCGCCATCGGCCTCTATCCCCTCGCGCCACCGCACTGGATCTCCGAGCTCGGTTTCGGCCCGGCGCCTCGGCAAGAGGAGCTCGCGGGCTCGATCGCGACGCTGATCCACAACTCGACTGCGGCGATCGCGAGCCAGCACTTCGGCTTCGCAGTCTTCATCGCTGCCGCCTCCCTCTGGCTCGCTCCCCGCTCGCCCATTGCCTGGGTCTCGGTGGCGTACCCCGCCTTGGTGTTCGTCGTCATCGTGGGAACCGGGAACCACTACGTCCTCGATTGCATCGTCGGCGCGCTCACATTCGTGTTCGCCACGGCGGTCGCTCGGTTACTGCACGGCCGACCGCAGTCCCACGCCACAGCTACCGCGGCTCGCACGGTTCTCAGCGTGTCCCTCGGCTTCGCGATGATCGCCTGGGGGGTCGTGTCCCTCCAACTGATCTCGCCGGGCGGCTGGCGCAACGTCGTCGCGGCGTTGGTCCTCGCCGGAGGAGTCGCAGCCGTGCTCACGCCTCGGTTGAGCGAGAAGGAGCCGCTCGCAGAGAGCGGCTAGCGCGACAGTTCCTGGATCGCATTTCGCGACCTTCGGTCGTAGGATTGGACGGTGTCGAAGCCGGTTCAAGCCGCTCGCAGCATTCGGCGCGAAGTCGGGGAGGCTGCGGGCCATGCCTTCGGCAGCGCGATCGATCGCGCCGTCGCGACGCATCACGCTCGGCGCCTGCGCAGGATCGGATGGCAGCATGCGCTCGAAGTCGACGGGCGCGGCTGGGCCCGTGGCGTTCTCCCCGCGCGGTCGGGAAACGCTGTCGAGGTCCTCATCGACGGGGCCTCGTTTCTGCCGATGGTCGCGGACGAGCTCGCCCGAGCGGAGTCGCACGTTCATCTGACCGGCTGCTTCTTCTCGCCGGAGCTCGAGCTCACGCGGGGCGACGATCCCGCGATCGTGCGAAACCTGCTCGCCGAGCTCGCCGAGCGGATCGACGTGCGCGTGCTGATCTGGAGCGGCGCTCCGGTGCCGATCTTCAGTCCGTCTCGCCGGGAGGTTCGGCAGATGGTCGAGCGGTTCAACGTGAGAAACCGGATCCGCTGCGAGTTCGACTCCTGCGTCCGTTTCATGCACTGCCATCACGAGAAGACGATCGTGATCGACGACCGCGTCGCCTTCGTCGGGGGCATCGACCTCACGCTCGACGGTGGAGACCCGTACGACAGCCAGGATCATCCTTCGCGGGGAGTCACCGGCTGGCACGACGTCGCCGTGCGCATCGAGGGCCCGGCTGTCGCCGACGTGGCCGAGCACTTCCGCCTCCGCTGGCATGCCGCGGCGAAGGAGGAACTGCCCGCTCCGCGGGCTCAGAACGCGGCGGGCGACGTCGATCTGCAGGTCGTTCGCACGATTCCCGAGAAGGTCTACGAGAGATCCCTTCCACGAGGCGACTTCTCCGTTCTCGAGTCCTACGTCGGCGCGTTTCGCTCGGCTGAGCGCTTCATCTACATCGAGAACCAGTTTCTGTGGTCCTCCGAGATCGTCGCGCTGCTCGCCGAGAAGCTCCGCGATCCCCCCTGCGACGACTTCCGCATCGTCGTCCTACTGCCCGTGAGTGCGAACGACGGCGCCGACATCTCACGCGGCCAGGTCGCGGCGCTCATTCACGCCGACGATGGCAACGCACGGTTCCTCGCGTGCTCGGTCTACGCACGCACCGGCCGCCTGCGAGACCCCATCTACGTTCATGCAAAGGTCGCGATCGTGGACGACCGCTGGCTGACCATCGGCTCGGCGAACCTCAACGAGCACTCGCTCTTCAACGACTCGGAGGTCAACGTCGTCACCCACGACGAGAAGCTGGCGCGTGACACTCGCCTGCGGCTGTGGTCGGAGCACCTCGAGCTTCCCCGGGAAGAGATCGACGGTGAGCCGGCGTCCGTCATCGACGAGCGGTGGGAGCCGATCTCCGAAGAGCAGCTGGATCGTCTGCAGAACGACCTGCCCTTGACGCACCGTCTGGTCAAGCTTCCCGGGGTATCGGTGCGCCACCGGCGCTTCCTCGGCTCGCTCCAGGGCCGGATCTACGACGCGTAGGAGGCCGTCGACTCGCGCTCTGGCCGACCTTCCGGTACCGGCTCCTCGCGAGGCTTGGGAGCCCCGGCCCGCACGGCCTCGAGCTGGGCAGCGACGGCCGCGCCGAAGAAGATCGCAATCGAGGAGAACAGCGTCCAGAGCTGGAGCGCGACGATGCCCGCAAGCGGACCGTACGTATCCCCGAAGGACGTGCTCACCTGCAGGAAGGCCCCCAGCAGGAGCGTCACGAGCGCCCAACCCGCCACACAGAACGCGGCGCCGAAAACCAGCCACGACCATGCCGGCTGCCGTCTGAACGGGGCGAAGCGGAGCATCGCAGCCAACGCCAAGCCCGCCACGAGGAGGGCGATGGGCCAGCGCACGAGAGGCGACGTCGCTCCCAGCAGGTCGTTGGTAGCGCCGTTTCCCCGCCCCCAGGTGAAGACGATGAAATTGCACGCCAGGACGGTTCCGGCTCCGATGGCGAGGAGGAACGCCCGTCCGTACTTGCGCAGGACGGGCCGATCCTGCTCGATGCCGTAGATCCGGTTGAAGCCGCGCTCGATCTGACCCATCGCGGTCGTCCCGGTCACGATCGTGCCGGCGAGCCCCACGAGCAGCGGAAGATACCGCTCGTCGGCATCCGACTTTTCTCGCCTGGGTTACCGCGTCGGTCAGCAGCGCACCCACCGGGCCTGGAAAGGACGCCTGGATCGCCTGGATGATCTCCTTGCTGATTCGCAGGTCCCCGAATGCGACGGAGAACCCGACCAGCGCGACCAGGCCCTGCACGAGCACGAGCGAGGTGACGAACGCGAGCGAGCGCGCATGGCTGAAGCCGTCCGCGGCGCGCAGCCTCACGAATGCGTCCTTGACGAGTTTTGCGCGGCCCGTCTCCACGAGGGTCTTGCGTGCGTCGTCGCCCGTCAGCTTCCAGGTCTCCGGGACTTTGGCAGCGGTGCTCATGAGCGTGTCTTCGGTCGTCGGAACACAGACGGTGATCGCCGACGGCTCGATCTCGACCGTCAGCTTCTTGACGGGCTTGCGGTCGCCTCCATCGAGCTCGTACAGGATCTTGCGATCGAACTTCACCTGCACCGAGGTCGCCTTGGTCACCTGGACGAAGGGCGATGCGCTAGACGACCCCACTGCAGTGCGAGCGATCGTTCGCGTCCACTCGAGGAGCCCGTCGGCGGTCACAACCCCGAGCTCGAGCTTTCCGTCGTCCGGACTGGCGTCCTCGAATGCCTCCACTCCCGCGAAGAGCTTCCCGACGTTTCCGATGAGGACGCTGCTCGCCTGGCCGTCGAACCACGTCGCGCCGTCGACCTCGATCTTGGCTCCGAACGGCTTGCGGCCGAGCTGCTTCGTCCCGGTCCAGACGTACGCCAGCCGGCCGAAGCGATCCTTCAACCCTCCGTCCGCGTCCCTGATCATCTGCGCGTCGAAGCCGGCGCCGGCCATCACCGCGAAGCGCTCGTCGTTCATGCGCCCCACGTCGAGGGTGCGCCGAGTGCCCTCGAGCCCGATGCGCACGGCTTGCTCGATGTCCTGCGGGATCTCGAGATTGGAGGCGAAGAGGTTCGCCGTACCGGCCGGAACGATCGCGACCGTTGCGTCCGATCCGGATAGCGCGTCGATGCAGCGCTGAACCATTCCGTCCCCACCCCAGACGAAGAGCAGGTCGGCGCCCTCTGCAAGGGCCCGCTGGACCTGTTTCGGGGCCTTGCGGCTCTTCGGCACCTCGTACCAGAGCGGATCCGCGACACCCTGCTTCTCGAGCTCACGGCGAAGCTCGACCAGTCCGCCTCCGAACGTCTTGCCCGCATGGGCGATGACCGCGACGGTACTCATCAGCTCGCGCTCGCCGTCTTCTCGTCGTCACGTGCACGAGCAACGACTCCGGTCACGCGGGCGACGAACACGACCAGCGCGAGTGCGGCGATGCCGACGAGGACGCCCGCGAGCGTGTCGAGCGGGTGGTGCATGCCTCGGTACATGCGAGATACGCCGACGACGAGCGGGATGGCGACGGCGATGCCCCAGACGATGGCTCGATGGATACCGGAGGTGAGGCGCGAGGTGATGAGCAGCGCGAGACCCCCGTACACGGCGATCGAAGCCGCAACGTGACCCGAGGGGAAGCTCGCGTCGGGGGGCAGGTCGTCGAGCCGCGGAACATCCGGGCGTTCGCGGTCGACGAAGAAGACGGTCGTTCGGTACGTCGCCGATTCGAGGGCGACGCAGAAGAGGGCGAAGACGGCGGCGAGCCAGTGGCGGCGTATGGCGAAGCCGATCGCCAGCAGGACGACGAGAATCGGGAGGACGATCCCGCCCGAGATCTCCGACCCGAAGAACGACACGTCGTTGAGCGTTGGCGTGCGTTGCTCCACGAGCCACTCGACGGTGTCGCCGTCGGCCTCCTCGAGGCCTCCGAGGGGAAGGATCGTCTCGGTGAAGAAGAGACCCACCGCGAGGGTGACCGAAGCGAGCGCGAGGTAGCTGAGAAGAATCCCGGCAAGGAAGACCAGCACAGGATGGAGCCCGGACAGTCGCTCGCCGACTCGATTTGAAAGGCTGCCCGACTGCGGCTCGAGCGCGGGAAAAACGGGGTCGTTCGGAGAATCGTGCGCAGCAGAGGTGGGACTCACATCGGAGGTCATGCCCGCCGCTTCCATCAACGCAGGTTTCCCTCTGTCGCCAGCTGGGAAACATCCGGAAAGCATGTGGTGTCACGAACGCACTGGGCCATCCGACTGAGAGATGCCGCTCCTCGTTCTCCTCGTGGTCGCGCTCACCGCCGGGTCGCTCGTCGGCTTCCTCGCCTGGCACTACCCGTCGCCCGGACCTGCGAGACCGGCGCCGACGGTCGCCGCGGCGAAGGCCGTCGGGCGGGAGATCGGTCATCACAGCCGGCTCCGTCGAACTCTCAAAGCCAGGCTCAACGCCGAGGTGGCCACGGGCCTGGCACTGACGATCGCTCTCGGGCTCGTGCTCCTGGGTGGACTGCTCCTGGCGCTGTTCGCGTATCTCGTGCGAACCAACTCGCAGCTCGTCGATCTCGACGCGAGCGTTGCGCAGTGGGGTGCCGATCATGCGACCGACGTCTCACAGCGGGTGCTCGGCTGGATCACCCACCTCGGGGACACGCTCCTGGTCATCGGGCTCGCGATCGTGGTCGCCGTCGTCGAGTACATCCGGCGGCCGAGCAGGTGGATCGCACCCTTCCTGCTGCTCGTGATCCTGGGCCAGAATCTCCTCACGAACGGGCTCAAGGAGCTTCTGGACCGAGTCCGGCCGGCGCTGAACCCGATTGCCGAGACGCTCGGGCCGTCGTTCCCGAGCGGTCACTCGGCGACGGCTGCCGCGTTCTACGCCGCCGCCGCACTGGTGCTCGGGCGCGGCCGCCCCGCGCGGACACGCGCGTTCCTCGCAGGAAGCGCCGTCGCGATCGCGGTTGCGGTCGCGTGTACGCGCGTGCTCCTGGACTTCCACTGGCTGAGCGATGTGATCGCAGGGCTCGCGCTCGGCTGGGCCTGGTTCGCAGTCTGCAGCATCGCGTTCGGCGGCAGGATGCTGAAGTTCGGCGTGGTCGTCGAAGAGGTCGTCGAGGAGGCAGAAGCAGAGAGCCGAAGGCCGACAGCCGCGCAGGCGCGCTGAAGATGGCTCGAAAGGCGCAAGACACGCAGTCGCGGCGCTTGAGGCACGATGCGGGAACGCCGATGCATGATGGAGACGTGGCAACCCGGGTCGACATACCCAGCGAGCACTTGCTCAACCGCGAGCTGTCACTGCTCGACTTCCACGCCCGAGTGCTCGACCTCGCAGCCGATGAAGGAATTCCGCTGCTCGAACGCGTGAAGTTCTGCGCCATCCTCTCCTCCAACCTCGACGAGTTCTTCCAGGTTCGCGTCGCCGGCCTACTCGGCCAGGCGGAGTCCGCTCTCAACGTGCACTCGGCCGACGGGCTGACGCCACATCAGGCCCTCGCCCGGATCCGAGAGCGCGTGCTCGACCTGGCCTCCCGCCAATCACGAATCTGGAAGCGCGAGCTCCGCCCGGCGCTCGCGGCAGAGGGAATCGTCGTCGGCGGGATCAAGGACTGCCACAAGAAGGATCTGAAGGAGCTCGACCAGCGCTTCGAGCGCGAGATCTTTCCCGTGCTCACGCCGCTCGCGGTCGGCCCAGGCCAGCCGTTTCCGTATATCTCCGGACTTTCGCTGTCACTCGCCGTCTTCGTCCAGGATCCCGAGAGCGGCGAGGAACGCTTTGCGCGGGTCAAGATTCCCGAGGGCCTGCCGCGGTTTCTCGCTGTCGGCCGCGACGGGCTGTACCTCCCGCTCGAGCAGGTAATCGCGCACTTCCTGGCACGGCTCTTTCCGGGGGCGTCCGTCATCGAGCGGGCGGTCTTCCGCGTCACGCGGGATGCCGACTTCGAGGTCTCCGACGACGCAGCCGATCTCCTCGAAGCCGTCGAGACCGAGCTCCGAAAGCGTCGCTTCGGCGACGTCGTCCGCGTCGAGGTGAGCTCTTCTGCCTCGGATCAGATGGTGGAGCAGCTGAAGAACGGTTTGGCCGTCGACGAGTCGCAGGTCTACCGGATCGAGAGCCCGCTCGATCTCTCCGAGCTCATGGAGCTTGCCCTGCTCGACCGCCCGGAGCTCAAGGACGAGCCGCGAGTGCCCGTCGTACCTCCACGCTTCGCGGGCGCACAGAGCCGACCCGCTGCGCTGTTCGACGAGATTCGTCGTGGCGACATCCTCGTCCACCAGCCCTATGACTCGTACCGTGCCAGCTTCGAGACGTTCGCCCAGGCGGCCGCTCAGGATCCGGACGTCATCATGATGAAGACGGCCGTCTATCGGACGTCGAACGACAGCGCGCTGGTCGGCGCACTCATCCGCGGCGCGGAGGAGGGCAAGCAATCGGTGTGCCTCGTCGAGCTCAAGGCGCGGTTCGACGAGCGCCGGAACATCGAGTGGTCGCACGCGCTCGAGCAGGCAGGCGTCCACGTCGCGTACGGCTTCCCCGACATGAAGATCCACGCGAAGACGACCCTCGTGGTGCGGCGCGAAGGCGGCGCCCTCCGCCGCTACGCGCATATCGGCACGGGCAACTACCACGCGGCCACCGCCCGGCAGTACGAGGACATCGGCCTCTTCACCGCGGACGAGGACATCACCGCCGACGTCGCCGAGCTCTTCAACCACATCACCGGGTTCGGCCGGCCGCAAGAGTTTCGCAAGCTCCTCGTGGCGCCATTCACGCTGCGAAGCGGCCTTGTCGCCGAGATCCGCGCGGTTGCCGCAGCCGCAGCGGAAGGCGAGACGGCCCGCATCCGGTTGAAGGTGAACCACCTGGTCGACCCGAACATCGTCGACGAGCTCTACGCCGCCTCGCAGGCCGGCGCCGAGATCGACGTGATCGCGCGCTCGACCTGCGCGCTGCGTCCGAACGTCGAGGGCCTCTCGGAGAGCATCCGCGTGCGCTCGATCGTCGGGCGGTTTCTCGAGCACAGCCGCGTGTTCGCCTTCGAGGCCGGCAAGCGATCGACGACCTACATCGGCAGCGCCGATCTGATGCAGAGAAATCTGGATCACCGGATCGAGGTCCTCGTCCCCATCGAAAGCGTCCGGGCGCGCCAGGAGGTGCACGCAATCCTCGACAGCGCGCTCGCGGACAACGCGAACGCCTGGTTGCTCGGCCCGGACGGTAGCTGGACGCGTGCCGCACCGGGAAAGTCCGAGAAACGGCACTCCCATCACGCTGCGATGATTCGCCGGGCTGCCGAGCGCGCGCGCCGTCGCACCCGCGTACGCCGCGTCGACTGAATCCCTCGGCTAGCTCGCGTCGACCGGCGAGTTCCGCAGTTGTCAGGACGTGCCTGACTCGCGGTCGGTTACCGCTCCGTGCAGGCTTCGGCGAAGCTGCCGGGTGCCAGACCGCACACGTCGACGCGCGCGAGGTCGACGAAGCCGCCGTCTCCGAACGCCGGGTCGACGCGTCCTGCGGGCGTCAATCGTACGAGCGACGCGCCGCCCGCTTCGAGCACGACGACACGTCCCTCGCCGTCGACCACGACCTGGCCCACTCCCGGGACAGCTCTTTCCTCGCGGTGAACCATTCCGCCGAAATTCGCGTCCGCCGAGCCGCCACGGGAGAAGCGGAGAACACGCAGCCCGCCGGGCAGCGACCCCAGGCTCACCGCGCCGGCGACGACGACTCGACCGCCGGGCTCGACCGCGAAGGCGACGGGGGCATCGACGAGCCCCGGGAGGGGAGCGAGGCCATTCTCCCCGAACGACGGCACGAGCTGCCACCGCCGGGGATTGACCGCGATCAGCCGCGATTCGGCCCCGAAGTACGACTGGTACGGCTGCCGAAGCACGTACAAGCGGCCTTCGTCCAGCTCGGCGCCGGGGAAGGTACACGGCGACGTGGACTCGCAGACGTCCAGGGACAGTCCCGGATTCGGGTCAGCCCCGCTCGGCAGGAGAGGACGCAATGGCAGAAAGCGAATCGACGGCGGACTGCCCTCGACTGCGAACGTCTGGAACCGCAGGTCTCTCCCGAAGTCGGTTACCGCGACCACGGTGCTCTCCTCGATCGCGAACACATCGGTCCAGGTCGAAGCGGTCGAGCCGCGATCGACGAGAAGATCGGCGTGAACCTCGCCGCCGTCGGTGACCCGTTCGAGCTGGTCGGTGATCAGCTCGCCGTGGATGCGTCCGATCACGACCGACTTGTGCAGGATGCCGCCATCCCCGAAATCATCCCGGGGCTCGCCGTCGGCCGAGATCCTGAGCGTGAGCCGCTCCCCACGCGGCCCCTGGTCTTCGATGCTCGGCGCCGGCTGGGTGCGGCCGACGCCGCCGATGAGCCAGCCTCCTTCGCCATCCGGGACGAGAGTCTCCACCTCGTTGGCGCACCAGCGATCGGCCTCGAGCCCGGAGGCGACGACGGCCGCTGTGGCTGCTCCGTCGCTCCCGAGCTCGAGAAGCGCAAAGCGTCCGCTACACCGGCCATCCGCGTCCGGCTCCCGGTCTCCGACGACCCCGGCGCCGACGTACCCGTCGCCGTGTGCCAGCACGACGTCGGCCGAGAAGGTCGCGTCGGGCGCGAGAGGAGCGACCGCTGGGGGTCGCCAGAACGGCCGGCCGGCCACGGCAGACCAGAGCAAACGCGCCGACGCCGGCCACTGCCAGAACGACGCCCGACAGCACGAGCACGACCACCCGCTTCCACCGTCGTGGCTGGCGTCGTGAGCTCAGCTCAGCTCAGGCTCCGTGGCACTTCTTGAACTTCTTGCCGGATCCACACCAGCAGGGGTCGTTCCGCCCGACGTCCTTGTGCTCGTTGACGACTTGATGCTGGACGGGGAGAGCTGCCGCGCGGGCGGCCGGCGGATTGGCGACCGCCGTCGCGGCGCTGCTGCCAGCGGCGGCGATGGCTTCCGCCCCCGCCGAGGTCTCGTGCTGGTAGTGGAGGTCGCCGTCGTGAGCGTGCATCGGCTCCAGCGCGGGTTGCTCGACCTGGACCGAGACGTGGAAGAGCGTGAAGACGACCTCCTGCCGGATGGTGCCGCTGAGCTCCTCGAAGAGAATGTGGCCCTCACCGCGGTACTCGACGAGCGGGTCCTTCTGCGCGAATGCGCGCAGGTGGACGCCCTCGCGCAGGTAGTCCATCGACTCCAGGTGCTCGCGCCAGCGCTGGTCGACGACCTGGAGGATGATGTAGCGCTCGACCTCCCGCGCGAGCTCGGCCCCAAGGGCCTGCTCGCGCTCGGCGTACGTCTCGAGCGCGTCCTCGACGAATTCCTCCGATAGTGCCCCTCGATCGGTGACGTCGACCTCTTCCCGCAGCTCCTCCACCGTTATGTCCGTCCCGGAGAGCGACTGCATGTGCGTGACGAGGCCGTCGAGATCCCAGTCCTCCGCGAACTCTGAGTCGGTGAACTGGGCGACGCCGGTCTCGACCGTCTCGGTGATCCAGCCCTTCACCTCGTCCGAGAGGTCCTCTCCCTCCAGGACGCGACGGCGCTGGTCGTAGATCACGAGGCGCTGAGTGTTCATCACGTCGTCGTACTTGAGGACGTTCTTGCGCGCCACGAAGTTCTGTTCCTCGACCTTCTTCTGGGCGTTCTCGATCTGCTTCGAGAGGATCCCGGCCTCCATCGGCTGGTCGTCCGGGATCTTGAAGCGGTTCATGATCCCGTGGATCCGGTCGCCTGCGAAGAGCCGGACGAGATCGTCCTGGGCGGAGAGGTAGAAGCGCGACTCGCCCGGGTCACCCTGGCGTCCGGAGCGGCCGCGCAGCTGGTTGTCGATCCGCCGCGCCTCGTGTCGCTCCGTTCCGAGCACGTACAGCCCGCCCACGTCGACGACGCCCTCGCCGAGCTTGATGTCGACGCCGCGGCCGGCCATGTTCGTCGCGATCGTGACCGTGCCCGGCTGGCCGGCGTCCTTGATGATCTCGCCCTCGCGCTCGTGCTCCTTCGCGTTCAGGACGTTGTGGGGGATGCCCTTGCGCTTCAGGAGCTCGGCCAGGAACTCAGACGTCTCGACGGCGATCGTGCCCACGAGAACCGGCTGCCCCCGCTCGTGTCGCCCGACGATGTCGTCGAGCACGGCCTGCCATTTCGCCTCGACCGTCTTGAAGATGTAGTCGTTCTCGTCCGCTCGCGCGACCGGCTCGTTCGTCGGGATCTCGACGACGTGGAGGTTGTAGATCTCCACGAACTCCTTCTCCTCCGTCTTCGCCGTGCCGGTCATCCCGCCGAGCTTCTCGTACAGGCGAAAGTAGTTCTGGAGCGTGATCGTGGCGAGGGTGACGTTCTCCTCGCGGATGCGCACGCCCTCCTTCGCCTCGATCGCCTGGTGCAGGCCCTCGCTCCAGCGCCTCCCCTCCATGATGCGGCCGGTGAACTCGTCGACGATCTTGACCTCGCCGTCCTGTACGACGTAGTCGACGTCGCGCTTGTACAGCGACTGCGCCTTGAGCGCCTGGGTCAGGTGATTGACGAGGAGCACGTGGCTCGGGTCATAGAGGTTGTCGATCCCGAGCGCGCTCTCGATCGCGGCGATCGCGGTCTGCGCCGGCGACACGGTCTTGAACTTCTCGTCGTAGAGGTAGTCCGCGCCGGAGGTCTCGGTCTCGTCCTCCCCCTTCGCAGACTTGCGGGTCGCAGCCTTGCCCTCGAGACCCTTGACCGCGCGCGCGAACTCGTAGTACGTCGACGCCGCCACCTCCGGCTCGCCGGAGATGATGAGCGGCGTGCGCGCCTCGTCGATCAGGATCGAGTCGACCTCGTCCACGATCGCGTACGCGTGGCTGCGCTGGACTGTTCCCTCGAGCGAGACCGCCATGTTGTCGCGGAGGTAGTCGAAGCCGAACTCCGAGTTAGTCCCGTATACGACGTCGCAGCCGTAGGCCTCGCGGCGCTGAGCGAAGGGCATCATGTTCTGGATCGAGCCAACCGACGAGCCGAGGAGCTCGTACACGGGGCGCGTCCACTCCGAGTCGCGCTTGGCGAGGTAGTCGTTGGTCGTCACGAGATGGACGCCGCGACCCGTGAGCCCGTTCAGATACAGCGCCTGGACGGCCACGAACGTCTTGCCCTCGCCCGTCTTCATCTCGGCGATGTCACCCTCGTGGAGCACGATCCCACCCATCAGCTGCACGTCGAAGAGGCGGACGCCGATCGTGCGCTTGAACGCCTCCCGGACCGCGGCGAACACCTCGAAGATGAGCTCCTCGAGGGACTCCCCGTTCTCGAGCCTCTGCTTGAACTCGGAGGTCTTCGCCGCGAGCTCGGCGTCCGAGAGCCCTCCGAACTCGGGCTCGAGCGTCCCGATGTACGTCGCCTGCTCTTGCAGGCGCTTGAGACGCCGCCCCTCGCCCACGCGAAGGACCCGCTCGAACTTGCCGAACGACTGGGTTGCCACGAACCTAGGGTACCGGCTGCTGCTGCGACGTTCTCACAGGCACTCCCGTCCTCGGTAACCAGCTCGTCACCACTCCGACACCCGACGGCCACAGAAGCATTTGGTAGCGTCGCCGCGATGGAGGCAGAGCAGCTCGCGCAGATGCCGGTGTTCGCCGAGCTCACCCTGGACCAGCGCCAGCGCGTCGCCGGGCTGTGCGCGGAGCTCGAGGTCGAGGCGGGAGCGACGCTCTTGCGCGAAGGGGACTTCGGCTTCGCGATGTTCGCAATCATCACCGGAACGGCCGACGTCCTCCAGGACGGCGTCCTGATACGAACGCTGGGTCCCGGCGAGGTCTTCGGCGAGATCGCGGTGCTCTCGAGCGGTCGGCGCACCGCCACCGTCGTCGCACGCACTCCGCTGAAGCTCGTGACGGTGCTCAACCGTGACGTCTGGGATCTCGAGCGCGAGGCTCCGGCCGTGGGCGCCGCACTTCGCGCGAGAATCGCCGAGCATCTGGAACCGGCAGCGCAGCACGGCTAGGAGCCCTAGAGCGGCTCGACCTCGACCTCGAAGAGGGAGTCGACGAGCCTCTGGGCGCGGACGACGAACGACGGGTAGCGCGCTCGACCCAGCTCCTCGAGCTCCGAGAGCCGCGCTCCCGACGGCATGCCGTCGACGCGGATCTGCAGCTCGTCCGTGCTCCGCACGACCTCGAGGGCGTCACCGTGCGGAGCGCGCGGGAGCTCGAGGGTTCTGATCGAGCGAGCGCCGATCGCCCAGAGCTCCGGTCTCCGTCGCGCCACCGCCCGGTACGGAGGTTCGATCGATCCTCGGAAAGCCGCCGCCAGCGGCATCGGGTCGAAGCCGTCCGGCCCCGACTCCACCAGGACGCGACCGTCGGGCAACGCGACGAACTCGACCTCCTCGCCGGTGCTGCCGGGTGCCTCCACCAGCTTCACGGCATCCCACTCGCGCTGCCGCGGGATGCCTGTAATGCCGGCCTCGAGCCAGTGCCGGCCCGGATCGAGCGGCATCAGATAAGCGTCATGCGGCTGCTTCGTCCTGCTCGCCGCCGGTCTTCTCGACCGCGACGTCCTCGACCGGTGGCGTGACGGCGGCGGCTCTCTTCTGGGCGTCACGGCGTGGCTCGTGGACACGCTTGTCGCGGTAGCGCTCGATCTGGCGCTCGAGCTTCTCGACGAGCAGGTCAATCGCCGCCTCGTACGTGAGCGCGGATTCGCGCGCGATGAGGTTCGGCCCCTTCGTGTACACGATCGCCTCGGCCGAGTGATCGTCTCGAATCGAGGGGTTGCGCTCCTTCCACAAGGTCACCTCGACGAGGGTCTGATCGTAGAGCCGCTTTCCGAGCTTCCCGATGCGCTTCTCGACGTATGCCCTCACCGAGTCGTCGAGGGTGTCGTGCAGAGCCTTGACCTGGAGCCGCATGGGCGCCCCTTTCGTCGGAACGAAGAGCTCGGGCTCAATCTAACGCACTGCTCTCGCGAAGGTAACGACCTCGACGCGACGCGCTCCCGCGCGACGGAGAGCCGACGCGCAGGCGTCGGCGGTTGCACCGGAGGTGTAGACGTCGTCGACGAGACAGACGGCGCGGGGGACTTCGCCTTCGGCGGCGACACTTCCTCGCACGTTCCGGCGCCGGTCGGCGAGGTCGAGCCCGCGCTGGCGTGGAAGCGAGTGAACCCGCCGCAGCGGCTCGCACGCAGTGAGATCCCATAGCTCGCCGAGAGCCACGACCAGAGCTTTGGGAGCGACGACTCCGCGCTTCCACGCACGCTCGGGATCGCCTGGGACGAACGTGAGCGCATGCGCATCGGGACGGACGATCACCTCGGCGACGAGGGCCGCTGCCTCGCCGGCGAGCCTTCTGCGCCCGTGCTCCTTCCACGAGCGGACGAACGCCTTGGCGCGACCGTCGTAGACGACGGCAGCGCGTGCCCGGGTGAAGGCGAGGCGCCGGCCCGAGCATTCGGCACACCTGCTCACCGGCCAGGCGCTGGGCGAGCCGCAGCGCTCGCAGACAGGCGGGCTCAGGCGTACGAGTGCGCCGCGACACGGCTCGCAGAGCGCGGCGCCAGGTCGCTCGCAGACGGCACAGCGCTCCGGGAGCAGCAGCTCGAGCACGACCTCATTGTCGGCGGCTACCCGTTACGACTCTGCGAAAAGATGCGATCGGCTTCCTGGAGTGTCTCCGCGGAGCCGATGTCGTACCACGCACCCGGCAAGCGCCAGGTGTAGACCGACGTGCGCGGGTAGAGCCATTGCACGAGCCGACCTGGCTGGTCGGGGTTGTTGCCCTCCTCGAGGTACTGCCGGATCAGCGGAAGGGTACGGCGCGGGTAGAAGTAGAGCGCGACGCCGGCGAGCGTCGACCGCGCGTCCTCGGGCTTCTCCTCGAAGAAGGTGATACGACCCCGGTCGTCGATCTCGATCTGGTTGTACTCGCTCATGCGGCTCAGGTCGCCGACGTCGTGAACGGCCAGCACGGGAGCGTCGACCTCTTGTCCGTACGCGGCGAAGCCGGACACGCTCTCCCCGAACAGGTTGTCGCCGGCGACGACGACGAGATCGTCGTCCAACCCGGTCTCGTCGAGGACGAAGGCGGTGTCCCCGATCGCGCCGAGGCGGTCGTCGTTCGAGGTCGTCCCGTCGTTCACGATGCGCACGCGTTCCTTGCCGGTTGCCCACTCTTCGAAGTGGGGCGTGAACTTCGCGTTCGTGACGACGATCGTCTCGTCGACTCCCATCTCCTCGAGCCGGTCGAGCACGTGGTCTAGCATCGGCCTCCCGCCCACCTCGAGCAGCGCCTTGGGCTTGTCGAGGGTGAGCGGGTAAAGCCGCGTCGCGTAGCCGGCGGCGAGGACGAGGGCCTTCAGGAGCGCACCGCCCGCGGCAGCGAGGCCCGGTACGGAGCGCGGTGAACTCCTTCTTCGGTCACGATCGCGCTGAGCAGCTCTGCCGGAGTCACGTCGAACGCAGGATTCCGCGCGGGGTACCGATGCGAAACCTCCAGCGGGTCACGCTCTTCGATCGGGATGTCCGCGCCGGTTGCGGCGGCAGGATCGAGCGTCGTCGTGGGCGCCACCACGTAGAGCGGAATGCCGTGGTGCCGACCGGCCACGGCGAGACCATACGTGCCGATCTTGTTCGCCGTGTCGCCGTTCGCCGCGATGCGATCGGCTCCCGTCAGGATCGAGTCCACGTCGCCGGACCGCATCAGCGCAGACGCTGCGCCGTCGGCGATGACGGAGAAGGGTATGCCGAGGGCGTCAAGCTCCCAGGCGGTCAGCCGTGCCCCCTGGAGCATCGGCCGCGTCTCGTCGACCCAGACGTGCTCGACCAGCCCGCGCTCCCAGGCGGCACGGATCGCGCCGAGGGCCGTGCCGTAGCCGCCGGTCGCGAGCCCGCCCGTGTTGCAGTGCGTCAGAACACGCGAGCCCTGAGCGAGCAGCGTTGACGCGTGCGCTGCCATCCGGCGACAGCGTGCGACCTCCGCCTCGTGGATCGCCACCGCCCGCTCCGGAGTGGGATCGGCGCGCATCTCGTCGAGCGCCCAGCGAAGATTGACGGCCGTCGGACGCGCCGCCGCGAGCTCGTCATAGGAGGCGTCGAGGTTCTCTCCGAGCGCAGCCGCGAGCGCGAAGCCGTACGCCGCGGCGACTCCGATCGCAGGAGCGCCGCGAACAGCCAGCGTGCGGATCGCGTCCGCGACCTCGGCCGCCGACCGGCAGCGCAGCTCGATCTCCTCGTCGGGGAGCCTTCGCTGGTCGAGGATGACGACCGCGTCGGTCTCCAGCCGGAGGATCCGCTCGGGCTCGAGAGCTACGTTCCCTCGTTCCAGCTCGCCAGGTAGTCGGCCTGCTCCGTGGTGAGCTCGTCGATCTCGAGTCCCATCGTGGCGAGCTTGAGCCGCGCGATCTCCTGGTCGATCTCGCGCGGCACGTCGTAGACACGGCGCTCGAGCGTGGCGCCGTTCGCGACCACCCACTCGGCGGAGAGCGCCTGATTCGCGAAGGACATGTCCATGACGAGCGCCGGGTGGCCCTCGGCCGCGGCGAGATTGACGAGCCGGCCGTCCGCGATCAGGTACAGACGCCGACCGTCGGCCATCGTGAACTCGTCAACGAGCGCACGCGCCTCGCGGGTCTCGACGGCGAGGTCGCGGAGCGCCCCGATCTCGATCTCGACGTTGAAATGCCCCGTATTGGCGAGGATCGCACCGTCCTTCATGCGCTCGAAGTGCGTCCGGCCGATGACGTTCTTGTCCCCGGTGGCAGTGCAGAACACGTCGCCGAGCACAGCCGCCCGGTCCATGGGCAGAACCTCGAAGCCGTCCATCGCCGCCTCGAGCGCTCGCACGGGATCGACCTCGGTCACGAGCACGTGCGCGCCCATGCCGCGCGCACGCTGCGCGACACCTCGTCCGACCCAGCCGTAGCCGGCCACGACGAAGCGACCGCCGGCGAGGAGCACGTTGGTCGCTCGGATGATCCCGTCGATGGTCGACTGGCCAGTGCCGTAACGGTTGTCGAACAGGTGCTTCGTCAGCGCCTCGTTGACCGCGATCACCGGAAAGCCGAGCTTTCCCTCGCGCTCGAGCGCCTTCAGCCGGATGACTCCGGTGGTCGTCTCCTCGGTGCCCGCGATGACGTCGCCGAGCTGCTCGCGGCGGGCCGAGTGGAGGACGCCGATCACGTCCGCCCCGTCGTCCATCGTCAGGTGCGGTCGGTGGTCGACCGCCGCCTCGATGTGGCGGTAGTACGTGTCGTTGTCCTCGCCGTTGATCGCGAAGACCGCGATCCCGTGCTCCTCGACCAGCGCCGCCGCGACGTCGTCCTGCGTCGTGAGCGGGTTCGACGCGCACAGGACGACGTCGGCGCCTCCTGCCCTCAGCGTCCGAGCGAGGTTCGCCGTCTCGGTGGTGACGTGGAGGCATGCCGAGACGCGGAGACCGCTCAGAGGTCGTTCGCGAGCGAACCGCTCGCGGATGGCGGCGAGCACGGGCATCTGCCGATCCGCCCACTCGATCCGCCGCACGCCTTCGGTGGCTAGCGCGAGATCTTTCACGTCGTGTCGCCTAGCTCCAGCCACTTCGGTCCGAGTCTAGTCCCCGCCGATCGGAGGCCCGCGCCGCGGGACCGGCGTCGAATGGATGATCGACGTGGTCGTCAGACCGTGAGGCGTGAAGCGATCGAGCACGTCCTCCAGATCGTCGATCGAGCGCAGATGGAGCCGAAGCAGGTAGCAGTCCTCCCCGGTGATGCGGTAGCACTCCCCCACCTCCACCGTCTCTCGTGCGATATCGGGGATCCTCTGGAGCTGACCCGGCGACGGTCGTATCCGAACGACCACGGACACCGGGAAGCCGAGCGCGGACGGTTCGATCTCGGCGCGGTAGCCGGCGATCACCCCCGCCCGCTCGAGTCGCTGCACGCGTTCCGCAACGGCGGGCGCCGACATGCCGATGCGGCGGCCGAGCTCCGCCATGCCGATGCGGCCGTCCGTTTGGAGCTCCCGCAGCACCCTGAGGTTGGTTTCGTCGAGAAGTCTCGCTTCGTAGGCGACGGCTTCACGATTCCTTGGTTCACGTGGCATTTCGTTCCTCATTCCGTCGATCGACCATTCCAGCATGGCAGAACGCTTGCGACCATGCCGGTGTGTTCGTTTCCCTCACCCGCCTCTTCGAGCGGACGCGCCCGGAGGCGTTCTTCGTCGGCAGCGCGATCTTCCACTACCTCGGACCGGCGTTCGCCGTGCTCCTGTTCGCACGGGTCGAGCCGCTCGGTGTCGCCTGGCTCCGGATCGCGAGCGCAGCGGCGATCTTCGCGCTCTGGCGACGCCCGTGGCGGCGTCTGGCCAACCTGGATCGCGGCGGACGGAAGGTCGTACTCGGCCTCGGTGCCGTCTTTGCGCTGATGAACGTGTGCTTCTACGTCGCCATCGACCGTTTGCCGCTCGGCACCGTCGCCGCGGTCGAGTTCCTCCCCGTCATCCTCCTGGCCGCGCTCGGAGCGAGAACGCCGAGGAACGCAGCGGCGCTCGGCCTCGCGGTCGTGGGCGTCTATCTCTTGACGGACGTCGAGCTCGAGGGCGAGCCGATCGGCCTCGCGTTCGCCTTCGTCAACGCCGCGTTCTTCGCGCTGTACATCGTGCTCGCCCACCGCCTCTCGCGGATTCCGGGAGTCGGACGGATCGACGGCTTGGCAACGGCGATGCTCGTCGCGGCGGTCTGCGTGACTCCGCTCGCCGGCTGGAGTGCAGCACCGGCGTTCGTCGACCCGGTGGCCCTGGCCGCCGGCATCGGCGTGGGTATCGCGTCCTCGGTCGTCCCCTACGTCTTCGACCAGCTCGCCATGGCCCGTCTCCGACGCGAGACGTATTCGCTCCTGGTCTCGCTCCTGCCGGCGACCGCGACCGTCGTCGGCATCCTCGTCCTGAGCCAGCTTCCGTCGTGGATCGAGGTCGCGGGAGTCGCGCTTGTCGTCGCCGCTGTCGCGGCGCACCGCGACCGAGACGAGCTCGGTGACCGTCACCCTGGGGGTGAGAGTCACCGCGCGCTTCAGGGCTCCGAGGTGCCCTCCCGCCCGTAGCGGTCTTCCAGGCGGACGACGTCGTCCAGGTGCGGCGTCGACACCTCGACGACGAGCGTGTCCTCGAGCGCGGTCACGCGGTGCACGGTTGCCGGCGGAAAGCGGAGGGCTTCGCCTGGGACGACCTCGATCGCCTCCAGCTCACCGTCCCCCACCCTGCCGAGCTCGAGACGTGCTCGTCCTTCGTGGACGAGCCAGGACTCATCCTTCACCTCGTGGTACTGGAGGCTCAGCGCTTCTCCGGCGCGGATGAACAAGAGCTTGCCGACGAACTGCTCGGTTTCGGCCCAGATCAGCTCCCAGCCCCATGGCTTCTCGACTCGCCGCGGCGAGAAGCCGTAGGCGTCGCGCGCGCTCTGGCTCACGAGAAGCGAAGCGCCCGATCGGGGATTCGCTGGTCGGCGCCGACGCGGAGGCCGTGGTCGAGCTCGTTGCCGGCTCCGAGCACGGCACCCGGGCCGATCACGGCCAGGTTTCGCACCTCGCAGCCCTCCCCGAGCTCGGCTTCGTCGCCGACGACGGAGCCCACGACGACCGAGCCCGCGCCGACGCTCGCGCGGGCACCCACGACTGCGTTCTCGACGATGGCCCCCGCACCGAGGCGCGTCCGTTCGCCCACGACCGCGAGGCTCCCCACTCGGGCGCCGGCTTCGACCACCGCACCAGGGCCGACATAGACGGGAGGCACCAGCCGCGCTCCGGGCTGTACCTCGGCACTCGGGTCGACGAGCGTGAAGTCCGACCCGAGGGCATTCCCGACCTCCGTCTGAAAGGTCCGCTCGAGGACGTCACGGTGCGCCTGCAGGTAGGACTCCGGCGTCCCGACGTCGAGCCAGTAGCCCGGAAGCGCGGCCCCGAAGACCGTCCCGGCATCCGCGAGCCGCGGGAAGACCTCGCGCTCGATGGAGACCGCACGGCCCTCCGGAACGAGCTCCAGCACCTCCGGCTCGAGCACGTAGAGACCGGCGTTGATCAGGTCGGTGTCGATGTCCTCCGGACGAGGCTTCTCGAGAAAGCTCTCGACCCTTCCGTCGGCCGCGATTCGCACGAGCCCGTAGCGGCTCGGATCGGCCACCGGGGTGAGCAAGATCGTCGCCTTCGCGCCGGTGGAACGGTGGAAGCGAACGAGCTCGGCGAGATCCGCTTCGCGGAGCGAGTCGCCGTTCAACGCGAAGAAGCTGCTCTCGAGCCCGCGCGCGGCAAACCCGATGGCGCCGCCCGTCCCGAGGGGTTCCGACTCGACGGCGTACTCGAGCGCCAGTCCCGCGTAGCGCTCGCCGAAGGCGGCGCCGATCTGGTCGGGCAGATACCCACACGAGACGATTCCCTCCTCCACGCCGAAGCGCGCCAGATGCTCGAAGGTGTAGGCAAGAAGCGGGCGATCGACGAGCGGGAGCATGTCCTTCCTCGTCCGGTCGGTCAGCGGTCGCAGCCGAGTGCCCTGTCCGCCGACGAGGACGACGGCGGGGAGGCTCACTGGACGCCTCGTCCTATGCCCTCGTACTCGAATCCGATCCCGCGCAGGTGCACGGGGTCGAGCATGTTGCGCCCGTCGACGACGAGCATGTTGCGCATCCGCGCCCCGGCCGCGGCCCAGTCGAGCTCGCGGAGCTCCGGCCACTCGGTCACGATCACCGCCGCATCCGCACCGGCCAGGGCGTCGAGCGCCGAACCGGCGATCTCGACGCCGTCGAGCTGACCGGCGGCGTCGGCGACCGGATCCCACGCGCTCACCTCGGCGCCCTCCGCCTGCAGGCGGCCCGCGAGGACGAGGCTCGGTGCCTCTCGCAGGTCGTCCGTGCCTGGCTTGAAGGCGAGCCCGAGAAGCGCGATCTTCTTTCCGCGCAGCGAGCCGAGCCGGCGTTCGAGCTTGCCGACCACCCGGCGCTTCTGGAGCTCGTTGACCTCGATCACCGCGTTCAGGAGCTGGAAGCTGTACCCGGAGTTCGCCGCGAGCTGCTTCAGGGCCAACGAGTCCTTCGGAAAGCACGAGCCGCCGAAGCCGATGCCCGCCCGCAGGAACGAGGGACCGATCCGGTGATCGAGCCCGATTCCCTCGGCGACGGTGAGGACGTCCGCCCCGGTGGCCTCGCAGACGTTCGCGATCTCGTTGATGAACGAGATGCGCGTGACGAGAGCGGCGTTCGCGGCGAGCTTGATCATCTCGGCAGACGCGACGTCGGAGCGGACGACGGGGGCGTCGATCCCCTCGTGCAGCCGCTCGACGGTGTCGCCGTCCGCGGGATCGAACGAGCCGATCACGATCCGGTCGGGGTGCATGAAGTCGCGGACGGCCGTGCCCTCGGCCGTGAACTCCGGATTCGAGACGTAGCCCACGTTCTCGAGCCCGCGCTCGTCCAAGCGATGACGGACGGTCCGACCCGTTCCGACCGGAACGGTGCTCTTCATGGCCAGGACGACCCTCCGCTCGACTCGCGGCAGCTCGTCCACGACGGTCCAGACCGCGGTCAGGTCCGCGTCGCCGGAGCGCGTTGGCGGGGTGCCGACGGCGACATAGACGACATCTGCTCCCTCGAGGGCCTCTGCGACCTCGGTCGTGAAGGTCAGCCGTTCCTCGTTCTTCTCGATCAGCTCGGTGAGCCCCTCCTCGTAGATCGGCACGTCACCCTCTCGCAGCGTGTCGATCTTCTCCGGGACGATGTCGCGCACGACGACGTCGTGACCGAGATCGGCGAGGCAGGCGCCGGTGACGAGGCCGACGTAGCCGGCGCCGAAGACCGCGACACGCACTCCGAGTGCTACTTCCCTCTCGCCAGCGGCTTCAGGCCCTTGGCGATTGCGAGCATCGTCTCGTTGGAGAGCCGGTCGAGCAGCGAGTTGACAACCCAGTAGCGGGCATGCTTCGTGCGCAGGACGACCATGTGCAGCTTGGGGCCGTCGAAGTAGAGGTCGTAGATTCGACCCTTGATGCGCCGCGTGAGGCTCTTGTCCGCAAGCACCGGAGCGTCGTCCCAGTCCGTCATCTGCACGCCCCAGTACTCGTTCGAGCCCATGCTGTAGACGAGCCGAACGGCCTTGTGCTTCTCGTCGGGGTCGATCCAGTACATCCGGACCGGCATCGTCGAGTCGGTCCACGAGCTCCGCTCGATCACGGTCGGGACCATGAGCGGGAACGACACACGGGCACGGCGCTCGCGCAGGAGGTCGCGGGACGCGTTGGGAGCGAAGACGACGTTCGGCTTCTCGCGACGCGGAGTCTGGTCGATCGCAGCCGCAGCGAGAGTCCCGTGGAAGGTCTGGCCGACGACGACGGTGAGCATCGCACCGTTCGCGAGCTGGGAGATCTCCGCGGGAAGGCGCTTGGTCTCGGCCGAGGCGAACAGGTTCGTGACCTTCTCGGCGGCCTCACGCGCCCCGTTCACCTTCGCGGCGTAGTAGACCTGCGTCCGGAAGTAGTCGAAACCCGGTGCGTTCGCCGGCAGCCCGTTGGGCGGAGTCAGGATCTGGTACCCGCGCTCCCCGAGCTGGAATCCGGCCGTCGAGGCCGACCCCGCGACCCCGTTGCCGTTCAACACCGTTACGGTCGTGTCGCGTGGCGCACGCACGCGGCGCTTGAGCTTCTCGCCGAGCGCAACCGCGGTCGCCTTCTCGGAGGACTCCACGTCGGGGTGCGTGAACGTGCGAACCGCACGCGAGACGTTCGCCGAGTCCGTCGTCAGCTCGAAGACGCCCTCGAACCCTTCGATCCGTGACTGGAAGACCCGCCCACGCGGCAGGCCGTAGGCGAAGAGCGCGTACGAGAGCACCGTGCGGCCGCTCACATCCGAGCCCCCACCCTGCGCGACCTCGACGTTCTTCGTGATCGTGTTGACGACCTTCAGCAGCGCTATCGGGGCGAAGCTCTCCTTGATCTGGCTCTTGAACGCCCGCACGAACTGCTGCTGGCGCGCCACGCGGTAGAGGTCCGAGTCCGTGTGGCGGTAGCGGACGTAGTCGAGCGCTCGACGGCCGGTCAGCTGCTGGTAGCCGGGCCGGAGGTTGATCGTCGCGTATCCTGTCGGTCCTCCGCGGTCGTTGAAGTAGCGGCGGTCGACGTCGATCCAGGAGCCGCCGAGCTTGTCCACGATCTGGCGGAACCCGCGGAAGTTGACCGTGATCAGGTAGTTGACCTCGAGACCCGTCAGCGCCTTCACGGTCTGGAGCGAGCCCTGCGGCCCGCACTCCTGATATGCGGAGTTGATCCTGCCGAAGAACGGGGTGACTCCGGGGCAGCGGATCTCGACCTGCATGTCGCGCGGGAACGACAGAAGGGAGATCGAGTCGGTCTCCGGATCTGCGCGGACGAGCATCATCGTGTCCGAACGCGAGGGCGCGCCCTTGCCGTCTGAGATGCGATGGTCGTAGCCGATGACCAGCGCGACCGCGGGCTGCCCCGGCAACGGCACCGCGAGCCTTTGAGCGGCACGCTTGACCGCGGGCGTGTTCGCCGCGATCTCGCCGACCCGCTCGTGGAACGAGAGATAGACGCCGCCGGCGACTCCCGAGGCGAGGACGAGCGAGGCGACTCCCAACCAGACTGCGATCTGGCCGATCAGGCTCACGCGCGTGCGGCGTCCGGGCGGCGGCTGCCGGTAGACGGCGACGGGAGACGACGCGCCGGGAGGGAAAACGGGAATCCCGTTTCCGTTCTGCGCCGCGGCGCGCCCCAGACCTCGCTTCAGAGTCGTTCGCATGACAGCCGACGAGCGCCCTCCAGGCGCCCGTCACCCCAGGATAGCCGAGCCACAGGCCGTGTTTCGCCGTTCGAGCAAGCCTTCCCCTACTCTCGCCCCGGGCGAAGCGGCGTTGCTCGCGCACTGCTCCGTCCGGTTCAGCGCACTACGGAGAGGTCAAGAAGCCCTCGTAGCGCGCGTACCACGGGCTACCGAGGCCTATATGGCCAAACCGCCCCTTGCCGACGATCCCGGCGTACTGGCCAGTACCGCGCACGACCTTCCAGGTCCCGATGCCGATGCCGTCGTTCTGACCGTCGCCATTCGCGTCGCGCGCGAAATCGACCCACTCGTTCCGGTTTCGAGTCGTGAGCGTTCCTCGCTTTCCGGTGAATGTCGCCACACCGCCGTCGTAGATCGTGACTTTCTGTCCGTCGCGCATCACGTCGCGTCCGGGGATGCTCAAGAAGTTGTGGCTGATCGTGCCCGAGTCGCTCTTCAGGGGTCCGGCCCGTAGCGGCGTGAGTACGAACGTCTTCTGCGGCCAGAGCTTCATGTCGATCGCCACCCGCTGTTTCGCTGCGGCAGGACCGGCCGCTGCAACCGATGTCAGTGTGACCGCCGCCGCGAGCGCGACGAGGGCTACCACTCGAGCTTTCATGCGTACTCCTCTCAGAAGAACTCGACTGCTCATCCGCACCCCAGGCAGGTGGTCTCGCCGTGCGGGAGGTACGGCGAGAAGCTGATCCAGACCTGGCGGCTCGGGTCTGGGGCAACGAATCTGTAGTTCAGATTGACGAAGCCGCCCTTCCTTGCGGTTGCGGGTCCCGCACCGTCGAGAGCCTTGGCGAGCGAGCGGGCTTCGTTGGTCGTCACTGCGAAGCAGCCTCCGTAGACCCCTCTCCTCACTCCGGGGACACCAGGCCCCACGCCCGGGCCCCGCGATACCTCCGTGCGCCATTCCCTGCCGCGGAGGACGTTCTGGGCTGCCGCCGGTAGCAGAGCCACGATGCGAGCAGGACCCATCGGCACGACGCGTCCTGACGCAGGTTTGTCGAGGTCGGTCACGACGACCGCCCCGGCGCAGACGTCGAACCTGGAGGGCACGTACGCCCTGAACTTCCGCTGCTTCCACGCGCTCGCCGGCAGCCACGACTCCGGATCTGTAAGCCGCGCCTCGAGACGCTTCAGGTCGCTCGCCCACCTGAGGGGGACGAGCCGGTCACCCTTGCGTACCTGGATGTAATCCGGCCCGAAGGTTTCGTTGAGGGACGTGCTGCCGGGAGGCGGCTGGGCGTGTCCGAACCCTCCTGCCGAGACGATCTCGGATCGCAAGAGGTTGACTCCCCCGCGTGTGAGGCGTTGCTCGATGAAGCCCCGGCGCGCCCTTCCGTTGGCCCGGCTAGCACCAAGCCGGATCAGCCGCCCGTCGGCGTACACCCAGCTCCTGCTCCGCGGGTAGTTAATCCAGTAGTACATCTCGAGCACTCCGCTCTCAGGAGTACTCGGCGTCGCTCCCACCGGAGGCAGCCCGACGATGCCCTTGTCGATGACGAAGGCGCGCACGGCGAACGCAGAGGCGCTGACCACCGCGACGAGCGCCACGGCAGCGAGCACGACGAGGCGCCGGCGGCGTCGGCCCTGGGATGCGCCGGCGCGCCCGCGGCCATCACCCTCGCCGGCTTGCGCCATCGCGAGGACGCCCGCCCAGTCGCCGCTGCGGTCACTGAAATCAGGCACCGTTTGCTCGAGCGCACCACGAACGTCGTCTACGACCGCCACGCTGTCGCCTCCTCCCGCTCCAGACTCTCCTTCACGGCCGCTCGCCCAGCGTTCAGCGCCGCAGCCACCGTTCCGGGCCGAACCTGCATGACGCGCCCGATCTCGGCGTAGTCGAGATCGGCGAAGTAGCGCAGGAACAGCATGAGGCGCTGGCGCTCGGGCAGCTCCGCGATTGCCTGCCGAACCGATTCGTCGGGCTCGGCTGCGCTCGGCGCGGTCAGCTCGGGCGGCTCACCCGCTTCGGCGCGGACGGCCCGCCGATCGCGAGCCGCGTTGACGATGGCGCGCCACGCGAACGCCTCGAGCGCGCCACGCCTTCGGATGCCGTGCCTGCTTCGCACGATGCCGACGAACGCATCCTGCACGGCGTCAGCACCCAACTGCTCGTCGCGCGTGATCGCGACGGCCACGCGGAGGAATCCGGGGTATCGGAGCCTGTAGATCAGCTCGATCTCCTCGAGCAAGTCGTCTTGGCCTCTCGCCACACCCCTTACGACCGTCACGGGCACAGTTTTCTTTAGTACGGCGCGACGCGCCCACATCTCCTTCTCGCCCGTCTCCCCCGTGATCCCCTCGAACGAGCTCGGCTGCTACCGAATGAGGAGGTGGGTGCGAGTCGTTCGCGCTTCTCAGGAAGCGGGACGCGTCGTGGCGGCAGGTGCCACTGCGTCCAGCGCGTCCGCGAGGACGGTGATCTCCTCCGGTCTGCCGACGGTGATCCTGAGCGCGTCCGGTGCACCGAAAGAGCCCAGCGGACGAACGATGACGCCCTGACGGAGCAAGGCGTCGTTGAGACCGAGGGCGTCTCGCGCACGGACGAACACGAAGTTCGCGACCGCGGGCTCCACCGGATCGAGCCCGCGCTCGCGGAGAGTCGCGGCGAGCATCGCCATCGACTCGCGATTCGTCGTCCGACGACGGGCCAGCTCGTCGTCATCGCCGAGGCTCGCGAGAGCAGCCTCCTGCCCGACGGAGCTCACGTCGAAGGCACGACGAACCTTGCCGATCGCGGCAATGACGTCTGCCGGGCCGACGCCGTAGCCCACGCGCAGGCCCGCGAGACCGAAGATCTTCGAGAACGTCCTCAGGACGAGCACGTTCGCACCCGCCTTCTGGAACTCCTCGATCGCGTCCGGATAGTCCGGATCCTCGACGTATTCGAAGTAGGCCTGATCGACCACCGTGAGCACCTGCGGCGGGACGTCTGCGAAGTACGCCTCCAGCTCCGCACGACTGTTCGTCGTGCCCGTCGGATTGTTCGGGGCCGCGATGAAAACGAGCTTCGTCCGCGGCGTGATCGCGCCGATGATGGCCTCGAGATCGAACCGGTTGTCGCGCAACGGAACACGCACGGGCACGCCGCCGAGCTTCAGCGTGTCGAGCACGTAGCTCGGAAAGGAGGGCCAGCCGGTGATCGCCTCGTCGCCCGGATCGAGCGCGACCATGGCCAGGTACCCGATCACGGCATCGGCACCCGAGCAGACCGTGACGTTCTCGAAATCGACGCCGTGTCTCTCGGCGAGCGCGTGCCCGAGCCGCCATGATCCGCCGTCCGGATACCGGTTCAACTCGAGCGAGGCACGGGCGATCGCCTCCCGGGCAGCGGGAAACGGCCCGAAAGGGCCTTCGTTGGACGCGAGCTTGACGACACGCTCGAGCCCGTGCTCGCGCTGCACTTCCTCTACGGGCTTGCCCGGCTCATAGGGAACGAGCCCGGCGACGGCACGACGTATCACCGATGGGTCGATGTCGCCGCGCCGACGACTCACGTCGCCGGGAGTGGCTCCGCGGCAACCTGCTCGCCGACGATCTCGCCCTCAGCGAAGCTCTCCACGCGATCGACCGCATCGCCGCGATGACGGCGAACGAGCACCGCCATCAGTCCGGCGAGGATGCCGGCCGACACGATTCCGAGACCCACGTAGAGCGCGATCTTCGACACGCTCCGCCGTCGCTGCTTCCGCCGACGCTCGTGCAGCTTGAGCACGGTGTACCCGAGTACAGCGTTTCTCCTGTTGATGACACTCATGGAGGACAGGTTAACCGACCGCGGCCGCCGTCAAACCGATGCCTTCCTCCGCGGCGGCAGATGGATTGCCCGCTCGAGGGCCACGAGCCCTGCCTCCTTGAAGGCCTCGGACAGCGTCGGATGAGGCGCCATTCCGTCTGCGATCGTCTCGATCGTCGCCTCGGCGTCCAGGCCCACGACCGCTGCCTCGATCAGGTCGGTGGCGTGCGGACCGACCATCACGACGCCGAGAAGCTCGCCGTAGGTCGTCTCGTGAATGGTCTTCACCCACCCGGTCGTCTCGCCCATCATCACCGCGCGCGCGTTCGCGACCCAGGGGAAGCGGCCCACGGCGACGTTGTCCCCGTGCTGCTCACGAGCCTGCGCTTCGGTCAGCCCCACCCCGGCGATCTCCGGGTCGGTGTAGATCGGACGCGGGACGGCGGGGTCGCCGATGTCGATCGAGTGACCGAGGGCGTTCTCGGCGGCGATCTCACCTTCGCGGAAGCCGGTGTGTGCGAGCTGCCAGTAGCCCGCGACGTCCCCGGCCGCGTAGATGTGCGACACCGAGGTGCGACGAGTGCCGTCCGTCTCGATTCCCTGGCGCGGGTCGAAGGCCACGCCGGCCGCTTCGAGACCGAGCCCGTCGACGAGCGGCGCTCGACCGACGGAGACGAGCATGAGGTCGCACTCGACGTTCTCACCCTCCCCGAAGCGCACGTCGAGCCCACCTGCGGTTTCGTTGATCTGCGTGCACTCCTTGCCCAGGTGGACCACGATGCCGCGCTTCGCAAACGCCTTCCGCAGCTCGCTCGCGGCGTCCGTGTCCTCCTGCGGGATCAAGGAGTCGAGCATCTCGATGATCGTCACCTCGCTGCCGAAGCGCTCGAAGATCGAGGCGAACTCGCAGCCGATGATCCCACCGCCGAGAACGACGAGGCGTTTCGGCACCTCGGTCTGAGCAAGCAGGCCGGTCGAGTCGACGCAGCGCGGAGAGTCGATCCCGCGGATCGGCGGGCGGACGGGATACGAGCCGGTGGCGACGATCGCGCTCGTGAACGTGAGACCCGTGTCCTTGCCTTCGAAGACGATCGAGCGCGCGTCCTCGAAGTGCCCGATGCCCTCGAAAGCCGTCACGCCGTTGGCCTTGAAGAGCGATGCGACCCCGGTCGTCATCTGGTGCACCACCGCTGTCTTCCACTCGTTCGCCTGGGCGAAGTCGAGTGTGGGCTCGCCGGTGACGACTCCCAGCCTCGGGTCGATCTCGCGGGCAGCGTGCAGCGCATGCGCCGTCTGAACCCAGGCCTTCGTCGGAATGCAGCCGACGCGAAGACATGTTCCTCCGAGCTCGGGCTCCTTCTCGACGCAGACGACGCGTGCCCCGAGCTGCGCCGCTCGGATCGCTGCGGTATAGCCGGCGGGGCCGGCGCCGAGAACGGCGACGTCGAATTCCATGGCTCGATCGTATCGAGTGGCGGCCCGGGCTCGCCTCAGAGCCTCAGAGCCCGCGACGCATGGTGACGCTGTCGGCCCCGTCCTCGTCGACGCGCGTAAATCCGTGCTTCTTCTCGTAGTACGAGACCAGCAGCTCGTTGTCCCGCTCCACGGCGAGGCTCACTGCCCGGTGACCGTCGGCCTTCGCCCGCTGGTAGAGCGCATTCAGGAGGGCATCGCCGATTCCGCCTCCACGCCGGCTCGGCACGACTGCGATCGCGAGCTCCGGCGTCTCCTCGTCGACGAACCCGTAGCCGGGCAGCTCGCGCCGGAACAGCCGGTACCAGGCCGCTCCGACCGGGAAGCCGTCCTCGATCGCGATCAGCGCCGTGTCGCCGGGTCTTCCCCAGCCCTTGACGTACAGCGCCACCGGTCCCGGCCCCTCGCCCGGCTGGCGCTCGCGCCAGTAGTACGCGTGGTGGAGCATGTCCCGCAGGAAACGAACGTCCTGGCGGCCGCCACGGCGGATGATCATGGGAAAGAGGCTACAAGGCCAAAGCCGGCGATTCGACCAGCGACTTCACAGTGCGCAGGAACTCCGCGCCCTCCGAGCCGTCGATCGCACGGTGGTCGCAGGTGATGGTCAACGTGAGCGTGGGTCGGATCTCGACGCTGCCGTCGATCGCAGCCGGGCGGTTTTCGATCGAGCCGACGGCGAGGATCGCCACCTGCGGCGGGTTGAGGACGGCGATGAACTGCTCGATGTCGTACATGCCCAGGTTCGAGATCGTGAAGGTGCCTTCTTCGAGGTCGGGCATCTTGAGCTTGCCCTCCCGGGCGCGGGACACGAGATCCGCGCGAACCGCCGCGATCTCGAGCACCGACTTCCGGTCGGCCGCGCGGATCACCGGCACGACGAGACCGTTCGGGGTGGCTACGGCGATGCCGACGTTCGCGCGCTGGTAACGATGGATCTTCCCGTCGACGAAGAGCGCGTTCACCGCCGGGTGGCGCTGGAGCGCCGCAGCGACGAGGCGGGTGAGGACGTCGCTCACCGTCGGCTTCGTCTCGCCCTCGCGCAGGAGCTCGACCATCCGCTCGCGCGTGGCCGAGAGCGCCGACGCGTCGGCGGTCACGGAGAGCTGGAAGACCGGTGCGGCCCAGGCTTCGGTCAGACGCCGAGCGATCGTCCGTCGAATGGAGCTGAGCTCGACCACCTCGACCGCCCCCTCGTCGGAAGCTGCGACCGCCGTGGGGGGAGCGGCCCCGTCGCCCGCGTGCTCCACGTCCTCCGCGATGATCCTGCCCTCGGGCCCGGTGCCGGCGAGCGCGGCGATGTCGAGGCCTCGCTCCCGGGCGATCCGTCGGGCAAGCGGGCTGGCCTTGACCCGCTCGCCCTCGGCACGCGTTGGGGGAGAAGGTGTCGAGGACGGAGCGGAAGCCGCCGCCGCGTCCTCGCCTCCTGACGAAGCCTCCGCCGACAGCTCGGCCCCGGCGGGCTCCTCGTCCTCCGCGGCGGGTTCCTCCACCGGAGCCGTCGCGGCCGGTGCGTCCCCGTTCCCGCCCTGGGCGCCGGCGAGGATCTCGGACACGTCCTCGTCGGCCGCACCGAGCACCGCGACGGTGGTGCCGACGCTGGCCTCACCCTCCGCGACGACGATCTTGAGCAGGACGCCGGCGGCGTCCGCCTCGACCTCCTGCGTCACCTTGTCGGTATCGAGCTCGAAGAGCGGCTCGCCCTTCGCGACTTCGTCACCCTCCGACTTGAGCCAGCGGACGATCGTGCCCGCCTCCATGCCTTGTCCGAGACGAGGGAGCTTGATCTCGATCGCCATGAGCGGGCCTATGCCCTCGCGACCGTACGCCGGATCGCGTCGAGGACGTCCTCCACCTGGGGGACCACGTACTGCTCCATCACGGGAGCGAACGGGAGCGGCGCGAACTTCGAGCCCACGCGCTCGATGGGGGCGTCGAGCCAGTCGAAGGCTGCATGCTGGATCACCGCTGCGAGCTCGGCGCCGAACCCTCCGCGCACGACCGCCTCGTGCGCGGTCACGCAGCGGTTGGTCTTCTTCACGGATTCGACGATCGTCTCCTCGTCGAGCGGGAGCAGCGTTCGGGGATCCACGACCTCGACCGAGATCCCGTCCTTCTCCGCCTGCTCGGCCGCTTGCAGCGCGTCGTGCACGAGCCGGCCGGTCGCGACCACGGTCACGTCGCCCCCTTCGCGGTGGACACGCGCCTTCCCGAGTGGAATCGGCTCGAGCTCGTCCGGGACCTCGCCTTTCAGCGGATACAACGTGCGGTGCTCGAAGAAGACGACGGGGTTGTCGTCGTAGATCGCCGACCAGAGGAGGCCGCGTACGTCCTCGGGGGTCGAGGCGAACACCACCTTGAGGCCCGGCACGTGCACGAACCAGGCCTCGAGCTGCTGTGCATGCTGTGCGCCCGGCGACCAGCCCGCGCCACCCTGCGTCCGGATCGTCAGCGGCACCTTCACCTGACCGCCGGACATCGTCCGGTGCTTCGCAGCCTGATTGACGAGCTGCTCCATGGACAGGGTGAGGAAGTCCTCGTACATGATCTCGACCACCGGGCGCATTCCCTGGATCGCGGCGCCGATCCCGCTCCCCACGATCGCCATCTCCGAGATCGGCGTGTTTCGGATCCGCTTCGGGCCGAACTCGTCGAGGAGGCCCTGGGTCACGGCCATCGAGCCGCCCATCTCGGCGATGTCCTCACCCATGAGGAAGACGTTGTCGTCCTCGCGGAGCGCACGTGACAGTGCGTCGCGGACGGCCTCGCGGTAGGTCAGCTCAGGCATTCGCGTAGACGTTCGCGAGCGCGTCCTCGGGCTTGGGATCGGTTCCCGCCTTCGCAAACTCGACGGAGGCCTCGACCTCGGCGATGATCTCGGCGTCGAGCGACGTGAATTCGTCCTCGGAGAGCTCCAGTCGCGCGCGCAGGAGCTCGATCGGATCCTTGGTCTCCCTGGTCTCCTCGAGCTCTTCCTTTTCGCGGTAGATCTGCGGGTCGCCGACGTAATGCCCCACCAGCCGGAAGGTGCGCAGGTGGAGAAGCACCGGCCCGGAGCCCAAGACCGCGTGCTCGCGGGCGGCGAGCGCTGCCAGGTACACCGCCTCGACGTCCTGGCCGTCGGCCTCGATGAGCTTCATCCCGTACGCCAACGCGCGCTTTCCGAGCTCGTCCACCGGGAGCGGGAGGTGCTGCTTCGCCGGAGTGGACTCTGCCCAACCGTTGTTCTCGAGGACGAAGACGGCCGGGACCTTCCAGAGCTGGGCGAGGTTCAGTGACTCGTGGAAGGTGCCCGTGTTCGTCGCGCCGTCGCCGAAGAATGCGACGGCTACCCGCTTCTCGTTGCGCATCTGGAACGCGAGCGCGGCGCCCACGATCCCGGGAATTCCGCCTGCGACGACCGCGTTCGCGCCGAGGTTCCCCACTTCGACGTCGTACAGGTGCATCGAGCCCCCGTACCCGTGCGAGCAGCCTTCGATCTTCCCGTACAGCTCCGCCATGACGCGCTCGATCGGCGTGCCCTTGGCGATCGAGTGTCCGTGCGCGCGGTGCGTCGAAGCGATGACGTCCTCGCGCTCGAGGGCGGCGCACACGCCCGCCGCGGCCGCTTCCTGGCCGATCGCGACGTGGAGGAAACCGGGCAGCTCGCCCGCCCGAAAGCGCTCCTCGACCTTCTCCTCGAAACGCCGGATCAGCAGCATCTCGCGAAAGAAGCCGCGCAGGCCCTCCTTGGACACCCGCCCTCCGCCGGAGCCTGCCTTCTCCTCGACCGTGGTCATGAACCGGCCATTATGCTCATCCGCCTCCAGCGGCCGCTGTTTGCCCGGAGGTCGGCCCGGGTAGCAAACCGACCATGAAGGCGAAGAGCCGAAATCGCCCCCTGCTTCTCCTGGTGGGAGCCGCAGCGATGGGCGCGCTCCTTGCTCGAGCGATCGACTGGCGGAGCCATGCCCACCCGCGCTGACGGCGTCGGATCGGTGATCCACGAGGTCGCAGAACGGGCGAGCGCGCTCGCCCGGCTCGAGGCCGAGCTCGCCGTGCTGGAGGTTCGCGGAAAGCTGGCCTCGCTCGGAGTCGGCGGCGGGCTCGTGCTCGGCGCCGCCATCCTCGCGCTGTTCGCACTCGGCTTTCTTCTCGCGACCGCCGCTGCCGGCCTCGCAACGTTTCTCGCCACCTGGCTCGCGCTCCTGATCGTCGGCGCCGCGCTGCTGATCACCACGGTCGGTGCTCGCCGCGATCGGCATCTCCGTCCTCAAACGGGCAGTGCCGCCGATTCCCGAGGCCGCGGTGAGCGAGGCCAGGCTCACCGCCGAGGCACTGAAGGGAAACGGTCGTGGCTGAGACGCGAACCCCTGAAGCCGTGCGCAACGAGATCGCTCTGGAACGGGACCGGCTCGCAACGGCCGTCGATGAGTTGCGTAGCCGGCTCGGCGAGGCGACGGATGTGCAGCACCAGGTTCGCTCCCGTATCTCGATGCTGGCGCCCGCTGCGTTCGCAACGGCATTTGTGATCTCCGGCGGAATCGGGGCGACGATGCGCTACTTCGCACGCCGCGGTCGCGAGCGACTGACCATGACTCCGGCTCACGTCGAGCCGACCAAGCACGAGCCTCCTCTGCTCCAGCCGGAGCGAAGCGAGCGCTTCCGCGACCTTTCCGTGCGTGACTGGATCGCGATCTTCAGGCGAGCCATCACGGAGTCGCTGGACGACGCGGTTCCCATGTTGGCCTCCGCACTCGCGTACAGCTCCTTCTTTGCGATTCCCGCCACCCTGCTCCTCGCGCTCGGCCTCTTCACCCTCGTCTCGGACGCGGACACGATCCGCGACTTCATGGAGCGCCTCGACGCCTTCATGCCCGCCGAGGCCACTCAGCTGCTCGGCGACAGCCTGACGCGGCTCGAGGAACAGCCGTCTGCAGGACTGCTGCTCGCGGTGGTCGGGTTCGTGCTCGCGCTCTGGGCGTCCACGAGCGCCATGACGACGTACATGGCTGCGCTGAACACCGCTCACGACCAGAAGGACGGACGCAGTTTCGTCCGCAAGCGACTCGTCGCTCTGCTCCTCGTCGCGGTGATGGGCGGCGCCGTCGCGCTCGTCGTCTTCCTCCTGATCCTGGGTCCCTACGCCCAGCGCTGGGTGGGAGACGTGCTCGGCATCGAGAACGTGCTTTCCTGGATGTGGTGGGTCGTTCAGTGGCCGTTGCTCCTGGGCGGCCTGCTGGCGGCGTTTGCCGTCCTCCACTACGTCGCTCCCGATGTCGAGCACCGGGGCTGGCGGTTCGTGTTGCCGGGCGCGGCGGTCGCCGCCCTCGTGTGGGTGCTCGTCTCGTCCGCGTTCGCCGTCTATACCAGCCTGTTCGAGTCCTACAACAAGACCTGGGGATCGCTCTCGGCGGTCATCGTCACGCTGACCTGGCTGTGGCTCACCGCGGTGGCCCTGCTCTTCGGCGGCGAGGTGAACTCCGAGGTCAGGGAGAAGCTGAAGTAAGCTGAGCCGCCGATGCAGGCGGCTGAACAGTGGAAGCTGATCGAGCGCGAGCTCGGCGCCGACTGGTCGGAGGCGCACCTCATGTTCGCGGTCGAGGATCCCGGCACGATCGGTGCGGCGGCCGCGGTTCTCGCCCCGCTCGGCCCCGGTCGTGCGGGTAACGAGCTCAGGTTTCAGGTCCGGCGGGAAGGCGGCGGGCCGGAGAAGGTTCGGAACCTGGTCGGACGCCTCGACCGAAAGCGAATCTGGGGCACGCTCGCGCTCGTCGGCTCGCATGCGGAGACGCGCGCCGCACCAGCTCGCGTCGAGCCGGAGGAGGCGGTGGGCCTCGTCGAGAGCTGGGACAACGCTCTGGCCGAGTTGCCGCCGGGTTGGCGCGACCTTCTCTGCGAGCTCGAGGTCGACTCGACGGACTACCTCCCACGCGCGGCGCTGCTCGGCGCGCCACTGAATCCGACGCGGAACCCGGAGGAGATCGCCCTTCGCTTCCGGGTCTCTTCAGGCGCGGGCTACGGAACCTCGCCGGGGATGGCGAGGCGCTGTCTCGAGCGCATCGAGGGCGACGGGATCACGGGGCGCACGAGAGTCTTGAACGTGCTCTCCGATACCGGGAACGAAGCCACGCTCGGTCCGGTCTGGCGCCTGGCGGGACGCTCCGTCTAAGCGGACGATCTTCGCTGATCCGCGCATCCCGGAAGACGCGTGCGGATCGCACAGGAAGCGAAGCGTGCCGGTGCGCTTGAGGCCGATCTTCCAGGTCTGAGCTCCCACGAAGGGGAGCGTCGTCTTCCGGTTGTAGCCCGGTGCAACGACGTGCGCGTTGTGCAATCGGGAGCGATCGCGCACACTCACCGTGTAGGTACCGGTCTTCATCGTCTTCACGGCCTTGCCCGCGGCGGTCTTGAGGGAGATGACGAAGCCGGGGCCGGACGAGAGCACGAGCCTGGACTTCGCCGTGACGGGAGCTGGGGCGGGAGCTGGAGCTGGCGGTGGAGCTGGAGGCGGCTGGGTAATTCCCGACGTTCAACGTGCCACGCATCGATGCTGCGTGTGGGTCGCAGACGTACTGATAGCGCCCCTCCTCAAACGTCACGGTCCAGTTTGCAGTGCCCGTGAACTCCACCTCGGTGTTCCGGTTCACGCCGGGTCCCGTGAGGTGGAAGTTGTGCTCCGGGGACCGGTCCTCGACCACGACGTCGTAGGTTCCCGGCGCGATCTGCGTGACCCGCGCTCCCTGTGCGTCCCTCAGCACGATCGTGAACTCGGGCCCGACCGTTCCGAAGAGCTTCGGGTTCTGGGCCTGAACGGCTGTGCCGTCCGCCGCCCCGAGAAGGGCGGCGACGGCGAGCGCGACGACGAGGGCGGCGACTCGGGTCATTGCTGCACCTTACGGCCGATCTTCGGAATCGGTTTGCGACCTCTCAGGCCCTCAGCTCCGCTCCGAATCCCTTCGCCAGCGCGCTCACGATTCGGCCTCGTAGCTCGGCCGCCTCCTCGTCCGTCAGCGTGCGCTCCGGGGACTGGAAGGAGAGGTGGATCGCGACCGACTTTCTCCCCTCCCCGACCTGCTCGCCGCGATAGACGTCGAACGCGTGAACCTCGCGGAGAACCGGCCCCACGGCCTCGCGCGCGACGTCGAGGAGCCTGCCGACCTCGACTTCCTCGTCCATCGCGAGCGCGATGTCCTGGCGGATCGCCGGATACGTCAAAACGTCTTCGTACACCACGCGTTCGGGCGAGACCTGGAAGAGCGTGTCCAGGTCGAGCTCGAAGGCGCCGAGCTCGCCTTCGAGGACCGTCGGGTGGAGTTCGCCCAGGGTTCCGGCGTCGGTCTCGGCGGTCTTGCCTGGATGGAAGAGCGGGTGGGAGGAACGGCGCACGCGGAACTCCGTGTGCAGCGTCTCGTACAGCGTCTCCAGGACGCCCTTCGCGGCGAGGTACCCGCCCGCGACGATGCCCCCGAGCCGCCAGCGCTCCTCCGGTAGTCGCTTGCCCGACGGCAGGTAGACCCGGGCGATCTCGAAGAGGCCGGCGCCCGAGACGCCGACGTCACGCGCCGTGCGTGCGGCCTCGACGAGACCCGGCAGGAGCGTTGTCCGGAGAACCGCCTGATCGGAGGTCATCGGGTCGGGAAGCCTTACCGCGTCGGGTCGCGGATCGGAGGCCGCGAGGCTCCACGTGTAGGCCTCCGAGAGCCCCGCGCCGACGAGCACGTCCTCGACGACCCGGCGCAGCCGCTGTTCCTTCGAGAGTCGTCCCCGTACGTGCCTGCGCAGCGGCAGCGTGTGCGGAACGCGGTCGAGCACCGCGCGCGCGACTTCCTCGATCACGTCGACCTCGCGCGTGACGTCGCGGGCGCGCCACGTCGGCACCGTGACCTCCCACTCCGCGGAGATGTCGAAGCCGAAGCCCTCGAGGATCGAGCGCTGCTCGGGCTCTGGCACCTCGATCCCGACCAATGTGTTGGCGCGCTCGGGTCGGAAGCGAACGATGGGACGTTCGGGAAGCCCCGCGTGGACGTCCGCGCTTGCTGTCATTCGCGCTCCGGCGAGATCGACGAGAAGGCGGCTCGCGAGGATTGCCGCGGGCTCGGCGAGGTGCGGGTCGACGCCCTTCTCCCAGCGATTCGAGCCGGCGGTGCGCAGGCCGAGGCGCTCCGAGGTTCCGAGGATGCCGAGCGGCTCGAAGTTCGCGGCTTCCAGGAGCACCTCGGTCGTGCGCTCCGAGACCTCGCTCTCCTCCCCTCCCATGATCGCAGCAAGAGCGACGGACTTCTCACCGTCGGCGATCATGAGATCGTCCGGCCGGAGCCGCCTCAGCGTTCCGTCGAGCGTACGCAGCTCCTCGTCGGGGCGTGCGCGCCGAACGACGATCCGCCCGCCGGCGAGCTTCCCGCGGTCGAACGCGTGCAGAGGGCTCCCCCACACGTGCATGACGTAGTTCGTCACGTCGACGACGTTCGAGATCGGGCGCATCTCGGCGAGGTGGAGTCGGGAACGGAGCCACTGCGGCGAAGGTCCGATGGTGACGTCGTGGAAGACGCGGCCGATGTAGCGCGGGCAGCCGGCGAAGTCCTCGACCGTGACGTCGACTCGCTCGTCGTCGACCACGGGAGGATCCGCGGTCTCGGGAATGTGCAGCTCGCCGTCGAGCAGCGCCGCGATCTCGCGCGCCAGCCCGACCATGGAGAGCAGATCCACGCGGTTCGGTGTGGGTGTGACGTCGAGGACTCGGTCCTTGATCGCCAGTACGTCGATGAGCGGCGTTCCCGGCTCGATTCCGCTCGGGAGCACGATGATGCCGGCGTGATCCGGTCCGAGGCCGATCTCGTCCTCGGCCAAGATCATTCCCCTCGAGGCCTCGCCGCGAAGCTCGCGCTCGTCGAGGGGGGCGTCGAAGATCGGGAGTAACGCACCAGGAAGGGCGACTGCCACGTTCGCGCCGGTCTCGAAGTTCCACGCGCCGCAGATGATCTGACGCGCATCACCCTCTCCGACGTCGACCTGGCAGACGCGCAGCCGGTCGGCATTCGGATGCGCCCCGGCATCCAGCACCGCTCCCACGAGAAATCGGCCGAGATTGCCGTCGACGTCCGCGACGCCGGCGTCGCGAATCTGCTCCACGTCGTCGAACGACGAGATCGCGAGCCGCTCGGCGATCGTCTCAGGCGTGGCGTCGACGGTGACGTACTCGCGGAGCCAGGAGAGCGGGGCGCGCATCAGAACTGCGCGAGGAATCGCGGGTCGTTTCGCCAGAGCTCGCGCAGGTCCGGAATTCCGTGGCGGAGCACTGCAATGCGCTCGAGGCCCCAGCCGAAGGCGAACCCCGTGTAGCGCTCGGCGTCGTAGCCGACGAAATCGAAGAGGTTGGGGTCGACCATCCCGGACCCGCCGACCTCGATCCACCCCGAGTGCCGGCACACCGGACAGCCGGAGCCGTCGCACACGTGACAGGAGACTCGCGCCTCGACGGACGGCTCGGTGAACGGGAAGTAATTCGTCGTGAAGAGCGTCCGACGGTCCTGGCCGAAGAGTGCCTTCAGGAGATAGTCGAGCGTGCCGAGCAGATCGCCGAGCGTGATCCCTTCGTCGACGACCAGCCCTTCGACCTGGTGGAACGTCGGCGTGTGGGTCGCGTCAGGGGTATCGCGTCGATAGACGCGGCCGAGCGAGACGATGTAGACGGGCGGCTGCTGCGCCTCCATCGTTCGGATCTGCGAGGGCGACGTCTCCGTGCGCAGAACCGTCTCCTCGTCGAGAAAGAGCGTCTGAAGAGGCGATCGCGTCGGGTGCCCTTCGGGAAAGTTGAGGCCGTCGAAGTTGTAACGGGTCGTCTCGACCTCACGGCCGTCGACGACCGTGTAGCCCAGGCCGAGGAAGATGTCCTCGACCTCTCGGCGGATCTGCGTGATGAGGTGCAGGTGCCCGCGCTCGACCTCGGTGCCGGGCAAGGTGACGTCGATCCGCTCCTCGGTCAGACGCCGGTCGAGCTCGGCGCGCTCGAGCTCCCCTTCGCGTACGTCGATCGCCGCCTCGAGCCGCTCGCGCAGGGCGTTCAGTGACATTCCCGTCTCGCGATCGCGCACCTCGCGAAGTGCGAGCTTGAGGGCGCTCTTGCGTCCCAGGTACTCGACTCGGACTCGCTCGACCTCGTCGGCGGAGCCGCTCGCCGCGAGCGCAGCGAGGGCCTCGGTCTCCAACTTCTGCACGTCCATCGGGTCAGCGAGGTTACCAACGGCCTTCGGCGTGCTTGAATCGCGGCCGCTGTGACGTTGTACGACGAGATCGCACGCTTCTACGACCCGTGGAGCCGTTCCGTCACCGAGGACGTCGACTTCTACGTCGACCGGGCGCTCGCGTCGGGCGGACCCGTCGTCGAGCTCGCGGTCGGTACGGGCCGAATCGCAGTCCCGATCGCGAAAGCCGGTGTCACTCTCATCGGAGTCGACTCGTCGCCCGAGATGCTTGCGGTCGCCCGCGAGGCGGCGGACGCGGCGCGCGTCGGCCATCTCCTCGATCTCCGGGTGGGAGATCTTCGCGAGCCACCGGTCTCCGAGCACGTGCCGCTGGTCATCTGCCCCTTCCGTTCCCTCCTGCACATGGAGACCGAGGCGGAGAAGCTGCGGGCGCTTCGCGCCGCGAGGTCGCTGCTGGAGCCGCAAGGGCGCTTCGTGTTCGACGTGTTCGCGCCGAACCGGGAGGACATCGACGAGACGCACGACCGCTGGCTCGAGCGGGAACCGGGCATCTTCGAGCGTGCGGTCTGGGACGAGGGATCGCGGACGCTCGCGCTCTCCGTTCGGTCGGGAGGCTCCGAGACGACGTTCGGCCTCCACTGGCTGTCCGCCCCGGAGTGGCTGCGTCTCCTCGACGAAGCGGAGTTCGAGGTGGAGGCGCTGTACGGCTGGTTCGACGCGAGGCCGTACTCGGACGAGGAGGACATGATCTTCGTCTGCCGTCGCGGCGAGCGCTAGACGAGCTGGATCTCGTCGCCGAGCGCGATCTCGCCGCCCTCGACGATGTGCGCGAGCATCCCGCGCTTGTCGTCCAGTTCGGCCCGCAACCCGTCACGGAGCTCGTCCATCCGGTGGCAGGGATCGCACACCATGGTGATCTCCAACGTCGCCCCGCCGACCTTCACCCGCTGGCCTATCGGCCAGGCCTGGACGTCGGCCCCCTCCACCGTCACGTTCTCGCGGATCGCTCCCGGCTCGACGCCGACAGCGTCGAGATGCTCCTTGGACGCCAGGAGCACCTCGCGCCTGGGAGGATTGCCGTGGGCGCAGCCTTCGAAGCCCTGATTCGCGATGGCGAGGACGCGCTCACGAGCCTCCGAGCGGCCGCTCCTTCGCGCGGGAGAGACGAACAAAGCGGTCACGGTTGCCATTCCCTCAGCCTATCCATAGAGTCGGGCGCGTGATCTGGCTCATCGTCCTCCTCGCGATCGTCCTCCTGATCGCGCTCATCCTCGTCCTGCTCTACAACAATCTGGTCCGGCTCCGGAACCGGGTCGACAACGCGTGGGCACAGGTCGAGGTACAGCTCAAGCGCCGCTGGGATCTGATCCCGAACCTCGTCGAGACGGTGAAGGGCTACGCCGCGCACGAGCGTGAGACGTTCGAAGCCGTGACCGCCGCACGTACGAGAGCCCAGCAGGCGGGGACACCCGCCGAGACCGCGCAGGCAGAGGGAATCCTCGGCGCCGCGCTCGGCCGCCTCCTGGCCGTCGCGGAGGCCTATCCCGAGCTGCAGGCCGACGAGAACTTCCGCCAGCTCCAGACGGAGCTCGCGGAGACGGAGAACCGCGTGGCCGTCGCCCGCCAGGTCTACAACGACTCGGTCCTGACCTACAACAACGCGATCCAGACCTTCCCGGGACTGGTGCTCGCGGGGCCGTTCGGGTTCAGCATCCGCGAGTTCTTCGAGGTCGAGGAGGAGGCACAACGGGAGGTTCCTACCGTCGAGTTCTAGTGCGCAAGAGTGGAACTCGCTAGCGCGAGTTCCACTCGCGCGGAAGCAGACCCCTTCATGTCAGGGCAGTTCCGGGAGTCTCGGGGTGTGATACCGGTATCGAGTCAACCAGGGCGGCGGCGTCTGATCCTCGCCACGAGTGCTCTCTGGATCGTCGCGCTCGCGGTCGCGCCGGCGGCCCTCGCCCAGTCGTACGAGCTCGTCCAGGCCGACGTTCAGGCGGCAGTACGAACGGACGGCAGCGTCGCGGTCGAGGAGCGGATCACGGTCGCTTTCGGGAGTGACTTCGGGTTCACGTACGGCTTTCGCGAGATTCCCTACCGGAGCGGGGAGCGCATCTCGGATATCGCAATCTCGGAGGACGGGCGTACGTACCGTCCGGGCGCCCCGACCGAGCTCGAGCCGGGCGGTCCGGCCGGCACGTTCGGCACCCGTGATCTCGGCGGGCGGATTCGGATCGTCTGGCGCTTCCAGGCGACGGGTGAGACGCGCACGTTCGCGATCCGCTACCGCTTCAGCGGGCTCTCGGTCGGTTACGACGACGTGGTCGACGTCGACCTCAAGGTCTGGGGGGACGAGTGGGAGCAGTCGCTCGGCCGCCTCACCGCTACCACCTCGGGCCCCGCCGAAGTCGTGCGCGCATGGGGGCATCCCGTATGGGTGCGCGGAGATGTCACGCTCGCGGGGCCACGCGCGCTCCTGCGCGCGCTCGACGTTCCTGCCGGACAGTTCGTCGAGCTGAGGGCCCTCTACCCGCGGGGCGCGTTCTCGTCGACCGCGGGCATGCGCGTCGAGGACGGTCCTGGGCTCGCGAAGATCGTCGACGAGGAACGGGCGGACGCCGAGGAATATGCGAAGGATCAGGAGCGGATCGACGAGCTCAAGTCGAAGCCGCTGCGCACGGGTCTCTCGGTGCTAGCGCTCGCAATGCTCCCCGCGCTCATCGTCATCGCCGCAGTGTTCTGGTTTCTCGGCCGCGAGCGCCGAACCCGCTACGACAGGGAGTACGAGCAGGAGCCTCCGACCGACACCCAGCCCGCCCTCATCCCCACGCTTCTCCGTCAGGGAGGAGAGGCCGGGTCGTACGAGTTCACGGCGACGCTCTTCGACCTGATCCGGCGCGGCACCTATACCGCGACGCCGACGACGACGGAGCGGAAGATCTGGGGCGGTCTTCGCACGCAGACCATCTCGGATCTCGAGCTCGCTGCGGGCCAAGCAACGGACCTGACGCCTTGGGAGAACGACGTCGCCGGCGTCGTCGACGCGGTGTTGGATGGCGGGTCGGAGCGGCTCTCCCGCTTTCGCGAGCGAATCGAGGACGAGCGCGAGTCGATGTCCGAGCGCTTCGAGTCGTTCAAAGGGGCAGTCGGGCGGGAGGCCGACCGGCGAAGCTGGTTCCGCTCGCTCGGCGCGGTGCCGCTCGTCGGCGCCGCGGTCCTGTTCGCGATCGGAGGCGCGTTGCTCCTCTTCCTCGCCCAGGACGGCTGGCGCCCCGCGTATCCGCGCTATTCGGACGTCGTGCTCGTCGGCGTCGGCATCAGCCTGATCGTCAACGCTGCACTCCTCGGCGCGACGGTCGTGTTCGGCCGTCGCCTCTGGCGTAGACGGTCACCGCCCGCACAGACGGAGGCCGAGCGCTGGGACGCGTTTCGCCGGTACTTGACCGACTTCCCGCGCCTGCAGGAGGCACCCCCTGCGACCCTCGTCCTCTGGGAGCGCTTCCTCGTGTACGGGATCGCTTTCGGCATCGCCGAGCGCGTGCTGCAGGGAGCGCAGATCCATATGCCCGAGGCGCTGCACCAGGCGAGCACGATCTACTGGATCTCGCCGAGCGGTGATCTCGGCTCCGGCGTCACCAGCCTTTCGATCGGCGACCTGACCTCTGGCTTCGGGAGCGCGCTGGCGCCGCCCAACTCCGGCTCCGGCGGGGGTGGAGGCGGCTTTTCGGGAGGCGGCGGTGGTGGCGGGGGCGGTGGCGGAGGCGGGTTTGGCTAGACACGACGCGTCTCGAGCGGCCATCTGGCGCCGAGCGCAATCGTCTGACACGGTGGCGGAGTGCTCACCGACGACGCGGTCAGGGTTATCATCGAAGCGCTGTTTGACATTCGGACCGAGCTCAGACGAATCACAGCGATCCTCGAAGGAGAGGAGGATGATGACTCGGAAGGAAGTGAAGAAGAGGATTCGTGAGGAGGTAGCGGCAGATAAGGCCCGCTACGACGATGTCACGCGTCGCATGCTGGAGCAGATCGAGCACTACCGCCGGAAGGCCGAGGCTCGCCCCGACCGCCGTCGCCAGGCTTCATAGAGCGCGATCGCGCCCGCCGCCGCGACGTTCAGCGACTCGGCCTCCCCGGGAAGCGGGATCGTCGCCCTGTAACAGTCTGTTACCAGGGCCTCGGGCAACCCTTCCCGTTCGGAGCCCAGGAGGAACGTGACTGGAGGCTCGAGATCGACCTCGGAGAGAGCAGCGCCGCCGTGCGCGACCAGCCCAACACACCGACCGGGCGTGTCGTTCCACCCGACGAGCGGTACGCGGAAGATCGCCCCCGCGGACGCCCGCAACGCTCTTGGCCCGAGCGGATCTGCGCATTCCGGTGAGAGCGACACCGCTGCGCCGAACGCATCGGCCGTTCGTAGGAGCGTGCCCACATTCCCCGGATCCGTGACCCGCCAGAGTGCAAGCGTCACGTCTCGCTCGCCGACCGGCAGGTCGTCCCGCCGGAACACGGCAACGACGCGAGGCGCGTGGCCGAGCGTCGAGACTTCGCCGAGGAGCTCCGGCACGACGTCTTCGCCCGCGACGAGTAGCTCGACGGGCTCCACCGACGCATCGCGTGCAGCCTCGACCAGGTCTTCGTTCTCGACCACGAAGAGCCCGCTCTTCTCCCGGTGCTTGCGCGCAGAGAGAAGCTTCCGGACGAGCCGGAGCTTCTCGTTCTGACGCGACTCGATCAGGCCGCCGCGGAAGAGTCGGACTCGAGTGCCGCCTTCGCCCTGTCCGCGACGACGGCGAACGCCTCCGGGTCGGATACGGCGATGTCGGCGAGCGACTTGCGGTCGAGCTCGATGCCGGCGAGCCGCACGCCAGCCATGAAGCGGTTGTAGGAGAGCCCGTTCAGGCGCGCGGCAGCGTTGATGCGAACGATCCAGAGCGAGCGGAACGTGCGCTTCTTGACCCTCCGGTCGCGGTAGGCGTAGACGAGGGAGCGGTCGACCTGCTCCTTCGCGTACTTGTAGTGCGACTTCTTGAGCCCTCTGTAGCCCTTCGCCTGCTCCAGGACCTTTGCGCGCTTCTTGCGCGCGTGGACCGCCCTCTTGACCCTGGGCATCTCAGTCCCCCCTCAGAAGCTTCCGGACGCGCTTGGCGTCGCTCTCGGCTACGCCGTACAGCTTGCGAAAGCCGCGCCTACGCTTCGACGACTTCTTCTCGAGGTTGTGGCTCTTCATCGCGTGCCGGCGCAGGATCTTCCCCGAGCCCGTCACCTTGAACCGCTTCCTCGCTCCCGACGACGTCTTCATCTTTGGCATCTGTCTTCACTCCCACGTTCTTCAATGGCGCCAGAACCATGACCATGTTGCGACCGTCGAGGATCGGCTGCTGCTCGATTGATCCGAGCTCCTTCACGTCCTCTGCGAGCCGCATGAGGAGGTTTCGACCCCGTTCCGGATGGAGCGTCTCGCGCCCCCGGAACATGATCGTGACCTTCACCTTCGCTCGCTGACCGAGAAAGCGCACGACGTGCCCCTTCTTGGTCTCGTAGTCATGGGTTCCGATCTTTGGTCTGAGCTTGATCTCCTTGACTTGAATCTGGAGCTGGTGCTTTCGGGCTTGCTTTGCGCGCTGCTCTTGCTCGTAGCGGTACTTGGAGTAGTCCATCACCCGCGCGACCGGTGGATCTGCTCCTGCTGCCACTTCCACGAGGTCGAGGCCCTTCTTGAACGCGAAGTCGAGCGCTTCCTTCGTCTCCGTGATCCCGACCTGTCCTCCGTTCTCGTCCACGAGGCGCACTCGCGGCACGCGGATCTCCTCGTTGATGCGCTCCTCCCGCTTGCGCGGAACGACCCGGTCCAGGCTGGGCCGGCGGCGGCGCGGTCTCAAAAGCTAATCACCAGACTCTCGATTCCCTCCTCGTATACGACAAAACCGCTGCAAGCAGCGGCATGATCCTCGTCGACCGATCGGCTCGGTTGAACCCCCGCGAGCTCGCGCCCGGGAGGTGAGGAAGCATGTTCCCGCTCCTGCTTGCAGGGGGAGGATCCTAGCACCTACGACGACCGTGGCCCTGCGGCGAGCTCCCGGAATCTCTCGAGGAGCTCGTCCAGCGACACCGTCGACTGCTCACCCCCATGCTCTCTGACGGCGAGCGCCTCGTCCGACTCGCGCTCCCCGTACACGATCACGAACGGAACCTTCTCGAGCTCGGCGTCGCGGATGCGCCTGCCCAGCGTCTCGTCGCGCTCGTCGACCTCCGCGCGGAAGCCGTCGGTTGCGAGCCGTTCTCGAAGAGCGTGAGCCTGCGCGCGATGCGCCTCGCCGACCGGCACGACGCGCGCTTGCACGGGAGCGAGCCAGAACGGGAAGTCGCCCGCGTAGTGCTCCACGAGGATCCCGATGAAGCGCTCGAACGACCCGAAGAGCGCACGGTGGATCACGATCGGCATGTGCTCCGTGTTGTCGGCGCCCATGTACGTGAGCCCGAACCGCTCCGGCATCTGCATGTCGTACTGGATCGTTCCCATCTGCCAGGAGCGTCCGAGAACGTCGGTCATGTGCAGATCGATCTTCGGCCCGTAGAACGTGCCCTCACCCTCACCGACGACATATGTCATTGCGTGGCGATCGAGGGCGCCCTGCAGTGCTCTCTCGGCGCGGTCCCACTGCTCGTCGGAGCCGAGCCGATTGTCGGGCCGAGTCGAGAGCTCCGCGTGCGGCTCCATCCCGAACAGGCCGTAGAGGTACCGGACATAGTCGATCGCCGCGTCGACCTCCCCTGCGACCTGATCCTCTGTGCAGAAGATGTGGGCGTCATCCTGCGTGACGTACCGGACGCGGGTCAGCCCGTGCAGCGTTCCTGCGAGCTCGTTCCGATGCAATGGAGCGGCCTCCGCGTACCGGATCGGCAGCTCCCGATAGCTTCGCAAGCGGCTGCCGTAGAGCAGCATGTGCCCCGGGCAGTTCATCGGCTTCATCCCATAGGTCTGCTCGTCCGTGTCCCCAGGGATCAGGAACATGTTCTCCCTGAACTTCTCCCAATGCCCTGACGTGATCCAGAGCGCCTTGTCGTAGATCAACGGCGTCTTCACCTCGAGATAGCCACGCTTCGCGTTCTCCCGTCGCCGGACCGCCTCGAGCTCGTTGTAGATCGTCATGCCCTTGGGGTGCCAGAGCGGCGAGCCGGGTGAGTGCGCGTCGAAGTGGAATAGGTCGAGATGCGAGCCCGAGCCGGCGATGGTCGCGGGCGCGGGCCTGCTCGAGGCGCTCGAGGTGTGCGTCGAGATCGACCTGCGAGAAGAAGGCGGTTCCGTAGATTCTCGTCAGCTGCGTCTTCTTCTCGTCGCCTCGCCAGTACGCGCCCGCGAGCCCGGTGAGTTTCAGTGCTCCGATCGGAGACGATTCCTGCAGGTGCGGCCCGCGGCAGAGATCGGTGAACTCGCCCTGCGTGTAGAGCGAGATCTCCCCGTCGGCCTCCCGGGCGAGCTCGACCTTGTAGGGCTGACCTTCTCCCTCGAACCTGGCGATTGCCTCCTCACGAGAGAGCTCCTCGCGGGCCCACGAGCGGCCTTCGGCAAGCTCACGCCGCATCTCCTCCTCGATCGCAGCGAGATCGTCTTCGGCGATCGGCTCGGGAAACTCGAAGTCGTAGTAGAAGCCGTCGGCGATCGGGGGACCGATCGCGATCTTGACCCCTGGATGAAGCCGCAGCACCGCCTCCGCGAGCAGGTGCGCGGTCGAGTGCCGCAAGACTGCGAGCGCGTCCACGTCCTCCGTATCGCGCGTGGTCAAGAATCTGATCTGCTCCCCGTCCGAGAGCGGCAGGCGAAGGTCTCGCGTCGCGCCGTTCACGCGGACCAGCACAGCCTGCTCGGCGAGCTTTGGACCGATCGCGCGCGCCGCGTCGAGAGCAGAAGCGCCGTCCGCGAGCTCGAGCTCGGAGGAGTCCGGGAGCACGACCTTCATCGCGCGGGAGGATACGAGTCGGAGGTTATGCGCGGGGTGTGTCCCGGTACATCATGGCCCTACTGTACCGCGCGGTGGGGTCAGGCTTTAGCCTGACCCCGGTTTGAGATTTTCCGCCTTGTGGCTCGCAGTCGTCGCAGCTCCGCTCGTCCTGCTCGCGGTCCTCCTCGCCCGGCCGAGGGTCGACATCAGCTGGGAGAACCAGCAGGCGCACTTCTGGCTCGTCCTGGGAGCAGCCGTCGTCGCGACGGCTCTCGGTTGGGCGATCAGCACCGCTGCCCGGCGGCGCCGCGACGCCCGGCTCTTTCTCATCTCGCTCGCCTTCATCGCCAGCTCCGGTTTCCTCGGGCTCCACGCTCTCGCGACCCCCACCGTCCTGCTCGGCCCCAACGCCGGCTTCGAGCTCGCAACGCCGTTCGGGCTCGTCGTGGCGGGCGTGTTCGCAGCCGCGTCGGCGATCGAGCTCAGGCCCGAGCGCGCGCGAAGCGTCGTCCGGCACGCGCAGCTCCTGCTTGCGGGCCTCTTCGCACTCATGGCGGCCTGGGCCGTGGTCTCGCTTGCGGAGCTCCCGCCGCTCGACGGCCCCCTCGAGTCCGAAGAGCTCGACGGGTGGCAGCTGGTGCTCGCCGCAGTCGGACTCGGCCTGTACGGGGTCGCGGCACTCGGTTTCGTACGCCTCTACCGGAGACGCCGTGAGCGCTTCGTCTTCGCGTTCACGCTCGCGTTCGCGTTCCTCGCGGAGGCGATGGTGGTCATCGCGTGGGCGAGCAACTGGCAGCTGTCGTGGTGGGAGTGGCACGTGCTGATGCTCGGCGCCTTCCTCGTGATCGGCTACGCGGCGCGCAGCGAGTGGCACGAGGAGCGGTTCAGCGCGCTCTATCTGGACGAGACGCTTGCCGGGGCGAAGAACGTGAGCATCGTCCTCGCCGATCTCGCGAGCTTCACCCGTTACTCCGAGCAGCGTGATCCGGCGCAGGTCGCCGCGATGCTGAACGTCTACTTCGAGCGCATCATCCCGCTGATGGAGCGAGCCGGCGGGGAGGTGCACCAGATCGTCGGAGACGAGCTCATGGTCGTGTTCGGGAGGGCCGACGAGCCTGACCATGCAGTCCGCGCGGCACGCGCGAGCCTGCTCCTGCAGCGAGCAGCCCGAAAAGCCGCGGAAGGTCGGTCGGACTGGCCACGCTTCCGGGTGGGGGTCAACAGCGGCGAGGTGCATGCCGGTGTTGTCGGGGCCACACGTGGGCATCGCAAGCACGGGCTCGTCGGAGACGTCGTCAACGTGGCCGCACGCCTCCAGTCGGAAGCCCCCGTGGGCGAAGTGTTGATCGGCGCCGCGACGTATCGCCTGCTCGGGGGGCGCGCTGTTGTCGAGGCTCTCCCACCTCGCCGCGTAAAGGGAAAGCAGGAGCCGATCGAGGCGTACCTCCTGCGTTCTCTGCACGGATGATCCCGAAGTTTTCTTGGACCACCGGCGCAGCAGGCGTCACCGCTCTCGCGATCGTCGCCATGTTCTTCGACCATATGCTTGACGTCGAGGAGCCCTTCCCGGCGGACGCGCCTGCGTTCGCGATCAGCGTGGTGCTCATCATCGTCCTGGCGGCGATCGTGTTCGGGGTCGTGGTGGGCGGACGATATCGAGCCCGGCGCGCGCCGACCTCGCAGGGAAACGAGGGCTCGTCTGCAGCATCCTCTCCGTGCTGGCCCTGCCGGGAATCTGGCTCGGCCTTCCCTTCGTGCTGGCAGGAGGCGGCATCACGCTCGGAATGCTCGGCCGAGGCGGTCGCCGACGACGCATGGCTCAGGCGGCGATCGCGATCGGTGTCATCGTCACCGTCCTCGGGATCGTCGGCACCGACTGGGGCTCCGACAGCTAGGGCGAGCGCGTCCTACTCGCGCGGCGCACTCTCGAGCGCCAGCTCGACCTCGAGGTCGTCGAGCGCTCTCCGCAGGATCACGATGCGCTCCGAGACGTGGGCGTGCGCCTCGGGGTCGAGCGGCGAAGCGGCCTGGCGGCGACCCGGGTGCCGCTCGCGGATCGCCTGGCGCCGCTCGATCTCGCGCGCCTCCTCCATCGAGTTCAGGACGACACCGATCAGCACGTTCAGGACGATGAACGCGGCCACGAGGATGAAGCTGACGAAGTAGATCCACGCCCACGAATGGATCTCCATGGCCTCGTCCATGTAGACGGGGAAGTCTTCGAGTGTCAGCATCACGAAGAGCGTCAGCATCGCCGCCCCGATGTTTCCCCACCGCTCGGGTAGCTCGTCCGCAAACAGGATCCACCCGACCATGCCGTAGACGAAGAGGATCATCGCGGTCACCGCGGCGATCGAGGCGAGCGGCAGGAGGCTTCGCCAGACGCCGAGGAGGAGCACGCGCAGATCGGGCAGCACCCGGACGAGCCGAACCACGCGGAGCAGGCGGACGAGCCGGAGTAAGGTCGAGTTCTGCCGTATTCCCGGCACGAACGCGGCCATGACGACGACGAAGTCGAAGATGTTCCAACCGTTCGCGAAGAACCTCCACGGACGCGGCCAGTAGGCCGCGACACGGAGCACGAGCTCGGCGATGAAGACCGCGAGGCAGGCGGCGTTCAACAGGTCGAGCAGCCCGCCCCAACGCGCCTCGAGCCCGTCGTACGTCTGCAGCCCGAGCACGACCGCGTTCACGGCGATCGTGGCCACGACGACCACGGTGAACACGTGCGAGTCGACGGTTCGCGAGAGCGCGTTCGGCGGAGGCATCGCCGGGATTCTCGCGTGACCGTCGGCGATCGCTCGGAGCGGCTCTTACACTCAGGCGGTGAGCGATACCCCAGCCGTTGAGCAGGACGGGCGGATCGCACGCCTTCTCCGGAGGCCCTCGGACGTGGCAACGGGCGTGGTCGTCGCGCTGGCCCTGGCGATCGAGGGCCTCTTTCGCGACCGCGCGCCGCAGTATGCGGCGGCGATCGCCTTCCACGTGCTCTTCTCGCTCTTTCCCCTCACGATCCTGCTGGTCTCGATCTTCGGGCTGGTGCTCCAGGACGACGAGATCCGCGCGAATGTGATCGACGAGCTGCTGGCGGTGCTGCCCGTGTCCTCGTCGGGTCAGGAGGACGTTCGCAGCTCGATCGAGCAGATCGCCTCGCCGCTGTCCGCTCTCGGACTGTTGTTCCTGATCGCGCTGCTGTGGGGCGCCTCCGGGATGATGGCGGCGATCCGCGTCGGACTCGAGTCCGCGCTCAAGGCCGACCGCCGCCGGCCGGCAGCGCATGCGAAGCTCGTCGACTTCGTCCTCGTCGGAGTCACCGGCGTGCTCGTCCTGGCCGTGATCGGGCTGTCCGCATTCGCGACGCTCTTCAGCCGGGCCGTCGACTCCATCTCGGAGCGGCTCGGGATCGAAGTCGTCACCAGCCCGACCGGGGCCCTCGTCCGGGACTTCGTGCAGCTCGTCCTCATCGGAGTCATGACGCTGCTCTTGTACCGCGTCGCACCGGGCAGGAAGCTACGGCGGACTGCGGCCCTCGCGGGAGCGATCCTCACGGCGGTCGGCATCTGGGGCGCTGCGCGGCTCCTCGCGATCCTGCTGGACTTCTCGCGCTACAACGTGATCTACGGGTCGATCACCGGAGTGATGACGTTCCTGGTCTTCGTCTACGTGGTCGCGCTGATCCTGCTGCTCGGCGCCGAGTTCGCCTACGAGTGGTCACAGCCTCCGGGGCCGCCGGGCCTGCCGATCCGCACGCGCCTCAAGGGCTTCCTCCGCGGGCTGGTCGTCTACGAGGAGCCCGACGCCACCGACGACGCCGAGGACCGGATCGAGGACTAGCGGCAGACGCGGACGGTCTGCACTGCCTCGGCCTCGCGCCCTCGCGTGTCCGAGACGACCGCCGTCAAGGTGTGCGTCCCGCGTTTCTTTCCGGACGTGCGCCACGAGATCTCGTAGATGCCGGCGACGTTGCGGCGGGCGCGCCCGATCTGGCGCCTGCCGTCGAAGAACCCGACCGACGAGACCGTGGCGTTCGAGCCCGCGACGACCTGCAAGCGAGCACGGGCCGGAAGGCAGACACCCTTGCCCGGGAGGATCCAGGACACCGTGGGGCGCGCAACGACCTCCATGCGGATACCTCGGAAACGCGAGTTCGGCATCGGGTTGACGCCCGCGGTGTTGATGTTCTTCGTCTCCTGGAAGTCGGATGCGAAGACTCGCATGAACGACGGGCCCGGGGTGAGCGCGTTCGCCTCACGTGGAATCGGGAAGACCGCGACGCCGGTGTCGGGGTCGTACGACGTCGCCCCGAGCTGGAACTGACCGAAGAGGAGCAACAGCGAGAGAGGATCCACACCCGATGCCGCGTCGCGCACGCGGGCGACGATCGTGGGGCGGCCGGCGGATAGCCGCCTCGTGATCAGCGCGATGTTCGGCGGCTTGACGTCGTTGACCCAGGAGCGCAGCCGGTAGGGGCCGGCAAGCGAGCGGCCCGTGAAGAAGTCCCGGCCCGAGTCCACGGAGACGTAGTACCGGCCGGGCGGCAGGAAGACGCCTCCCGCAGCTCCGACGTTGCGGAGGAAGTCCGGCATCAGGCCGTTCGAGTTGACCGGAATCCCCGAGTACCCCTGCACGTCGTTCTCGTCGAGCGAGCTCAAGAACCATGGATGTATCGGAGCATTCGAGCTGAGCTGCGCGGTGATCGCCGCGTCGAGCTCGAGCGCTGGGCGCGCGATGACGACACCTGCGTTGACCGCCTGGCGTGGGATGTCGAGGGTGTAGACGGTCTCCTTGCCGTCGTCGTTCACGGCCGGATCGACGCCGAAGATCGAGAGGATGCCGAATGGCAACGTCGGCCAGCGGTAGACGCGAGCCCGGTCCTCGCCGCCGGTCGCGGTGTTGCCGGTCTGAATCGCCCGAAGTGGGACCGTGCGGGTCCCCGTCAGCTGCGGCCGAGTCACCGAGAACGCATAGGGGATGCGCCTGACGACGTCTCCCCGTCGGAGCACGACAAACCCGAAGTTGTCGCCCTGGGGTGCGCCCGCGGCAGCGCTCGCCACCATCTGGACGAGCGCGGTGCCGCCGCTCGGGAGCGTGAACGGGGCGGCTGTCACGCCCGCTCCGCTCGATGTCACCTGCGGCTGGATCTCGACGCTCCAGGCTCCGGCGCCGTCACCGGCGTCGGAGATCAGCACCGGGATCGCGCGGCTTGCAGCTCCCGCGTTGACGTCCAGGTAGCCGAACGACAGCGATTGCGGATCGGTGAAGAGCACCGGGCGATCGGCGGCGGGCACGTTGACGAGGCCCGCGCCCTGGAGGAGGACCGAGGCCTCCTGGGTGAGAGCGGTATTGGCGAACGCGCGCCCTGCCGTGGACATCAATGCCGACTTCAGCTGCTTGGGCGTCCACGTCGGGTGGCGCTGGAGGAGAAGCGCGGCGGCACCGGAGACATGCGGGGCGGAGAAGCTCGTGCCGGCCGAGACGATGAAGGGATCGCCTCCGAACTCGGGCAGCGTCGAGGACAGGATGTTCGCTCCCGGCGCCGTGACGTCGGGCTTGAGCGCATGGCCGAACGGTGTCAGGCCTCCGGCTGAGAAGCTCGTCGGAACTCCTGGCCACGTCGTCGGAACCTCGAGCAGGTCCTTCGTGAACCGAACCGTCAGAGCGCCGCCCGTGCTCGCCGCCGCCGCGCGGAGCCTGGCACCGTCGAGGTCCGAGACCGTGCCACCCGCTCCCTGGAAGATCGAGAACCCGGGATCGCCGGGGGCAGTCTCCGAGATGACCAAGCCGATCGCTCCTGCCGCGCGAGCGCGATCCGCTTTCGCCTGGTACTGGCAGCCGCCGCGACTGACGAGCGCGATCGCGCCCCGCAGCGAGCCTGCGGGGAGCGCACCCTCGCACAGCAACCGACTCGCCCCGCCGATCGCTCCCACGTCGACCAGGCGCTGATTCGCCTGGATCCACGCCTGCGGGATGTCGTCCGTCGGGACGAAGGGAATCCGCCCGAGGGCACCTGAGGGCGAGACGACCGCGAAGGACGCGTCGAAGACATGCGAGTTCGTCGTCGCACCGACAGCGATCGCGTCGGGAGCGGTCGCGGGCGACCCGGCTGTGCCCAGCCCAAAGAAGTCCCGGTCGTTCCCCGCCGACACCACCGGGACGACTCCCGCACGGACGACGTTGGCGACGGCCTCGATCAGTGCGTCCGTTCGCGGATCCGACTGCGGCCCGCCGCCCGAGAAGTTGATCACGTCCATTCCGTCCCGGACCGCGGCCTCGAACGCGGCAACGATCTCGGGAGTCGTCCCCGAGCAGCAGCCGCCGAGGGGCTGCGGCACGTTGAAGACCCGGTAGTTGCCGATGTAGGCCCGCGGGGCGACGCCGCTGATGTCGTCGACGGCCGGATGACAGGCACCCGCCTCCTCGCTGCACTGGCCCAGTCTGCTCGCGGCGACGTCTGTTCCCTCGACGCCGGCGATCACGCCGGCGACGAACGTTCCGTGGAAGGATTGCTCGCGGTCGATCGGCCCAGCGCTCACTCCCGGTCCGGCGAAGCCCTTCGCGACGATCACCTTCGGCGTCGTCCCTCCACCACCCTTGGGGAAGCCCGGTGGATAGGAGAGCCCCGTCGGGGCGAGGAACGGATGCTCGGTGTCGACCCCGTCGTCGACGACCGCGACCTTGATCCCTTCGCCCTTCGCTCCGGTCAGCCGGGCGAAGTCCGGCGCGCCGATGACGGCGGGACCTCTGTTCAGGAGCGAGGTGTAGGTGTAGCTCGGATACACGGTCTCCGCGATTCCGAGGCCGAGGAGCTCGGGGAGCTTGGCGTATGGGACGCTGACGACGAATCCGTTCAGGAGCACGCGATAGCGGCGCGAGACCGTCGCCTCCGGCATGGCGGCGCGCAGGCTCGTGATCGCCCGCTCCTGGGCGAGGTCGATGCGTGCGAGGTACGAGCGGGAGAAGGAACTCGTGAGATTCAGCTTCCGGCGCGCGCCGACGGTGGCGAAGGCGTTCCGCGGGGCGGCGGCGGCGAGCGGCGGATCGTCGAGCGTGACGATGACGCGCGCGCGGGAACCGGCCGTCCCGTTTCCCGGAGCCCGTACCGCGGACGGAGCCTCGTAGAGTCTGGACTGCGCCCGCTCGATGACGCTCCGCGGATCGGGATCGAGGGCGCCGGACGCTGTTCCGGCAGAGGCGACGAGGAACGCTAGACAGGCAAGAGGCGCGAGGCGACGCACGAGCAGAGAGCTACGAGATCTTCCGCGAGATGCTCCGCGACGCGCTCAGACCCTCGAACGCGATGGTCGCCGATCCCCTGAACGTCCTCCCTTTCGCGTTCGCGGGGATCAGCCAGGTGCAAAGGACCGCGCCTCCCTGAACACGCGCCAGCTGCGCGCGAAGGCGTGCCGTCCCGGCGCGGCCGACGCACGTGACGCGGCCGTTCTGGAGGACGGCGCCGGTGTCCGATCTGGCCGCGGTCATGCGCATCGTGAAGGTCGTCCCGGCCTTCGGGCTTGCGGGCGTGGTCGTGACCCTGCGCACGACGAGCGTGGGCTTGGCAATCGACACGGTGTACGGAAAGAGGCCGACTCCGCCACCGGGGGCGACGTCCGCCTTGGAGTTCGCCCCGTCGATGTCCCCGGTGATCGGATCGACGACGAGGCCCGAGATCGCGATGACGAGGAACTTGAACGCCTTGGTGTTGCCGAGCTCGGCCGCGGAGATGCGCGCGGTGAGGCCGGCCTGATACGAGAAGGTCAAGGTGACCGCAGACGGGTCGCCGAAGCGGCGCGTGTAGTCGGTTCCGTCCCACTTGTAGAGGCTGATCTCGCCGCGCACGAGCTGCATGATGTAGTCGGCGCCACCGAGGTCGGGCGAGCCCGTCGCTGTGTTGTTGTCCGTGTCGACCCAGATCTCGAAGAGCATGTCCTGCCCGAGCGTCGGCCGGTTCGGGACGTTGACCCGGAACGAGATGATGCCCGCGTCGGTGTTCGACACCGTGAGCGTCGTGATATCCGGCGCGAGCGGGTCCTCCCCGGTCGAGTCCTGGTAGTTCTGGCTGTTCGCCGAGACTGACGCGAGGCTCGCCGCTCCGCCCGGCAGGGCTCCGGCCGCGGTCGGAAGTGCCACCACGAACGCGGCGACGGCGAGAACGAGACCTGTGCGGGTGGGAAGGCGCACGCGACTGGCAGCCAGGCTACGTGTCGCCGGCGCTCGACGTCAAGAGTGTTGACGGCTCAGCCGAAGACGATGACGCTGCGGATCCCGTCCTGCGCTTCCATGAGCTCGAAGCCGCGGTTGACCTCGTCGAGCGCGAGCCGGTGGCTCAGGAGCGAATCGACGTCGATCTCGCCGGCCAGCCAGCGGTCGACCAGCTCCGGCACCTGGGTCCGCCCCTTCACTCCCCCGAACGACGAGCCGGTGACGCGACGGCCGGTGATCAGGAAGCGCGGGACGATGTCGAGCGTCTCTCCCTTACCGGCCACCCCGATCATCGTCGCCAGCCCCCACGCCTCGCGGGCCGCCTCCACTGCCTGTCGCATGACGTGCACGTTGCCCGTCGCCTCGAACGTGTACTCGGCGCCGAACCCATCGGTCTCGGCGCGGATCCAGTCGACCGTGTCCTCGCCGGCCACGTGCGTGTCCGTCGCGCCGTGGTGTCGCGCCTGGGTGAGTCGCTCCTGCGACAGATCGATCGCGATGATTCGCTCGGCGCCCGCGAGTCTCGCGCCGATGACGGCGCCGAGCCCGACGAGGCCACAGCCGAAGACGGCGCACGTCGAGCCCGACTCGACACCGGCGGTGTACAGCGCCGCCCCGATGCCGGTCGAAAGGCCGCACGCGAACGGCGCGCAGCCCTCGAGCGGCGCTTCGGGGGACACCTTGGCGAGCGCGATCTCCGGCATCACCGTGTACTCGGCGAAGGTCGACGTCCCCATGAAGTGCCTCATCGGCTCGCCTCCACGGGAGAGACGCGTCGTCCCATCGGGGAGGTACCCGAGCCCTTGTTGCTCGCGGATCGCGACACAGCGATTCGTGCGACCGCTCCGGCAATGGATGCACTCCCCGCACTCGGGAGCGAAGAGCGTGATGACGTGGTCGCCGGCTTCCAGCGAGCTGACATCGGTCCCCACCTTCTCCACGACGCCTGCGCCCTCGTGCCCGAGCACGCACGGCACGTAGCCGCTCGGATCAGCGCCCGAAGCCGTGTAGAGGTCGGTATGACAGACGCCGCAGGCCGCGAGCCGCACCAGCACCTCGCCGGCTCCGGGCTCGGACAGCTCAAGCTCCTGGATCGAGAGCGGACGCCCGAACTCCTCGAGCACCGCGGCCTTGATCTTCATGCGGCTCCTCCCATGCGTCGGTAAGGACAGGACGGGGTACAGACGTGATGACTAGCAAAGCCAACAGGAGGCGCTGAGAATGTCAGAAGGCACCCGACGTAACGTTCTCGTGATCAGCTCGGTCGACCGCCCGGTGGCGGTGCTTCGGCAGGCGCTCGGCGGAAACGTCGACGAGTTGAAGGTCGTCGTCCCGGCGGTCAAGCAGTCGCGTCTTCAGTGGCTGACCAACGCGGACGACGACGCACGCGAGGAAGCCGAGGATGCCGCGGCCTCCGTCGACGACGCGACCTCGGACGACGTCGAAGCCGAGGCGGGCGACTCCGACCCGCTGCAGGCCGCCGAAGATGCGCTCGCGGACTTCGAGGCGGACGAGCTCGTGGTCGTCACGCGCCCCGACGAAGAGGCGACCTGGCTCGAGGAGGGCCGCGCCGCCGACATCGAACGCCGATTTCCAGGGCTCGAGGTGACGCGGCTCGTGGTGAGCGACTCCGAGTAGGCAGCCGCACGCGGAGCCAGCCTCCGGCTCGAGACGCGGGGGACCTCAACTCTTCCTGCGCCCGACCGATAACGAGTTCGAATGCGGAGGAGGGACCGCCGAGTCAAGAGCTACATCGCTGTCGTCGCGGATCCGGAGGGCGTCACGTACCGGTACCTCGTGCACGGCAGCCGCCAGGACGTGGAGAAGGAGGCGCGAGAGTCGGCCCGACGCTCGGGAACGACCTTCGTCGCAATCGAGGCGGCGGTCGACTCGCGGACGCACCTCGCGGCGGCGGCTGCTAGTCGCGGCGATTACCGTCGCGCTCGCCGGAATCGTGATCACCGGGATCGTGCTCGTGGGCGAGACCGTCAGTAGCGCGCTCTGAGGAGCCGTGCATCGGTGTTCCCTCGGGGGAGGTGGGCGGTAGCGGGCGCCAGCCAGTGACCCGAGCTGCGCTTCGTCGAGAAGGTACCTGCCCGTTACCGCTCCCTACTCCTCCTGCACTCGCTCTACTGTTTGGGAGACCAAACGTGCGCGGCTCATGACCTCCTCCTCTTGGAAGACCGCGTTGCCTCGATAGCTCACCTCGCCTGCCCAGGCGACCAGGCAGGAGCGCGGTCCGGCGCGGGGTTGCGAGTCAGGTTCCGCTGCTCGCTCCCGTCGACGTTCATGGCATAGACCTCGAAGTTGCCGTCGCGCTTGGTCACGAAGGCGATCTTCTGGCCGTCGGGCGACCACGCCGGGTCGCTGTCGTGTCCAGGGTGGCGCGTCAGGTTGCGCTGCCCGCTGCCGTCGGCGGGCCGGGGTGGGGTCGGGGTCGGGTGGCTTGACCGGCAACGCCTCGCGAGCGAGAACGGCCGTGTGCATGCGCGGCCGAAACGTCCCGTCACGGACGTGATCGAGAAGCGACTTGGCCCTCACGACGTTGCCCGGTCTGTATCGGCATGGACTGCAGGAGCGAAAGCGACGACGTCGGCCGGGATGGTCGGCGCCTGACTGAAGAATCGCCTCCGACGTCCCTCCTCCGATCCCCCTCCCTCGGCGCGGCGCTTCACGCCGGCCCACAGCAGCGGAAGCCATGCGCACAATGTCGGTTCCATGAAGGTTCTCGATCGTGCCCAGAGCCGGATACCGCAGCCTTGGCGGACGATCGTTGACTGGCTCGTCACGATCGCCATCGCCGTTGCCTTCGTCCTGGCGTTTCAGGCAGAGGTCGCCAAGCCATACCGCATCCCCACCTCATCGATGGAGCCAACGCTCCACTGTGCGGAGCCGGGCGCTTTCTGCGAGGGCAGATTCAGCGACCGCGTGATCGCGAACCGGCTTGCATACAGGTTCCGTGACCCCGAGCGTGGAGAGATCGTCGTCTTCAAGAGTCCCGAAACGGCCGAGCGGTGCGGAGGGAGTGGCGGCTCGACGTTCGTCAAGCGCATCGTCGCACTCCCGAGCGAACGGGTCTCGGAGCGCGACGGCATCATCTACATCGACGGCGAGCGCCTCATCGAGCCTTACGTCGATCGATCGCGACGAGGTCGCGAAACGGCCAACTGGCAGCGCGTTGCACCTGACCACTACTTCGTCCTGGGCGACAACCGCATGCACTCCTGCGACTCGCGCACCTGGGGAACGGTGCCTCGAAGGAACCTAATCGGCCCGGTGATGCTCACGTACTGGCCGCCCAGCGGCATCTCTTTCCGCTGACTCGCGGGACCTCCATCCCTTAGCGGAACTCGTCGGGCTTCCGACCCCACGTGCGTTCGTACGTCTCGATGAGCCGCTGCTTCTCGCGCTTCTGCCACTCGCGGTCCTCATCGCCGCCCGCCCATCCCGTCCGCGTTTGACCTGCGTCGCCGCCGGGTAGGGTGCCCAGCACGGTTCGGTACCGAACCGAACAAGAGGAGAGGGGATACATGACTCATCCATCGAGGCTGCGCCTCAGGGCGGGAGCTGTCGCACTCGCCATCGCGGCGGTGACCATGCTGCTCACGCTGGCATTGCCAGCTGCCGCGACATCCGCCCCGCCAGGGTGCAAGAACCGCACGAACACGACGTACCAGACCTTGCTCGAATGCGTGACGCTCGAAGGCGTCCGCGCACACCAGGCCGCGTTCCAGGCGATCGCGGACGCCAACGACGATCCCTTCTACCCGGACACGCGCGCGGCCGGGACCGAGGGCTACGCGGGGAGCGTCGAGTACGTCGCCGGACTACTCGAGGACGCCGGCTACGACGTGACGCTCGACGAGTTCCAGTTCACCTTCAACTTCCCGGTGATCCTGGAGCAGCTGGCTCCGATCACTGCGACTTACCCGAGCGGCGCGTACACGGGCTCCGGCTTCGGGAACGTCACCGCCAACGTGACACCGGTGGACGTCGTCCTGGCTCCGCCGCGAGATCCCGTCACGAGCGGCTGCGAGGCGGCTGACTTCGCTGGCTTCACGCCAGGGAACATCGCGCTCATCCAGCGAGGGACGTGCACCTTCGGGGTCAAGGCTGTGAACGCACAGGCGGCAGGGGCGTCAGCGGTGATCATCTTCAACCAGGGCAATACTCCTGCGCGGGAACCGCTCATCGTCGGCACACTTCTGCCTCTACCCGTTGGCGCACCGCCGGTCACCATTCCGGTCGTCGGGGCAAGCTTCGCGCAAGGCGAAGCTCTCGCTCAGGCGGGATCGCGGGCACACATCCAAGTCGACGCACCCGAGACGCGCACCGACGTGAACGTCATCGCGGAGTTGGAGGGGAAGAACGACGACAACGTCGTGATGGCGGGGGCGCACCTCGACTCCGTCACCGAGGGCCCGGGCATCAACGACAACGGCTCCGGCTCGGCGGCACTCCTCGAGACGGCGCTGATGATCGCCAAGGTGAAGCCGGAGAACACGATCCGGTTCGGCTGGTGGGGCGCCGAGGAGGAGGGCCTGATCGGCTCGACCGCCTACGTCGAGGGTCTCTCCCAGGACGAGCGCGACCAGATCGCGCTGTACATGAACTACGACATGGTCGGATCGCCGAACTACTTCCTCGGGGTGTACGACGCGGACGAATCGAGCTTCGCTGCGCCGGTCCCGATTCCGGATGGCTCGATCGCGATCGAGGACGTCTACGAGTCGTACTACACGCTGGTCGGCGAGCCGTACGACGACTCCGAATTCTCCGGACGGAGCGACTACCAGGCATTCATCGAGGCGGACATTCCGTCGGGTGGTCTCTTCACGGGAGCGGAGGTGGTCAAGACCGCCGAGCAGGCAGCGATCTGGGGCGGTACGGTTGGTGCCCAGTTCGACCCGTGCTACCACCTCGCATGCGACACGTTCGCGAACAACAGCGATCACGCACTGACGGTCAACAGCGACCTGATCGCGTTCGCGCAACTGACGTTCGCGTTCTCGACGGAGTCCGTGAACGGCGTCGCGGGCAAGAACGTGCCGGGTTCTTCGCCACTACCTACGCCGGCAGGTCCGGAAGGGACGTTCGTCCCGTAGGACGGCGAAGCACACCGCCCGAGAGGGCTTGATGAGAGAGCGCTGCCGGCGGCTCACAGCCGCCGGCAGTGCCGTTAGTAGGAACCCTCGCGGCTGCTCGGAGCCGCGGGTAGTAACGCCAAGCTCACGATCAATCGAGCGTGACTGCCGTGCAGTCGGTCCGGTACACGACAACCCCGGCGGCGTTCTTTATCACGCACCTGATCCGCTCAGGCGCGGATGCGGCACAGGTCTCGCGTTTCGCGGGTCACTCGAAGGTCTCCACAACGCTCGACCTGTATGTGGGCGAGTTCGAGAAACGGAAGGTCAACGACTCGGGACAACGGCTCGCGGAGGTGTACGCGGGCGCGGTTTAGCGCGACTCGCGACCATTGATCCTCGGGGAGCAACGACTCAGCCCACTTAGACGGTGCGGGGTCGCCACGGCTCGTGCTCGTGTGCGAGCCAGACCAGCTCGGGGTCAAGTGCAAGCACCCGCAACCGGCCTTCGGTGGGCGGCTCGTCGAACTCGCCGAACCAAACCGCCACGTCGCCGCCGACGACGACCGGACGCCCGCCGGTCTCGGCGACGACCACCTGGTGCCCGTCGGTGTGCCCGGGTGCCGGCAGCAGGCGGATTCCCGGTAGCAGCTCCACCTCGCCTTCGTGCTCGACATACGTCGCGCCGTCGAAGTCCACCCATTCACGGATCGTGTAGTCGTCGAGCGAACGCGCGTCGGCGAGCTCGCGCGCCTGGACGTGGATCGGCCTGCCGGCGAAGAGGTGGTTGCCACCGCAGTGGTCGGCGTGCAGGTGTGTGTTGACGACGATGTCGATGCCGGCGAGATCGAAGTCCTGCTCGCTTAGTGGCTGAAGGTGGGGATCCATATCGGCCATAGCCGGGTGCAGCTCCGTCATGCCAGTGTCGACCAGCACGCGCGCATCGGGATGGTCGATGACGTGCACGTAGACCGGCATCCGCTCGCCCTCGACGTGCAGGTCGGCAACGAGCACTGGCGTGATGGCGATTGAGGCGCGGGCGTTCATCGTGGCTCCGCTCACCCGAGTTCCTCCGCGAGACCAATGAGTAGGCATTCGGGTCCGCGGATGTAGCAGAGCCGATACGAGTCTTCGTACTGGACGACTTCGCTGCTGACGAGCTCCGCGCCGTGCTTGCGGAGCCGGGCGAGCGTCTCGTCGATGTCGTCCACGGCGAACATGACTCGCAGGTAGCCGAGAGCGTTGACCGGGGCGTTCCGGTGATCGGCAACCACTGGCGGCACGAGAAAGCGCGAGAGCTCGAGCCGGCTGTGGCCGTCAGGCGTGCGCATCATGGCGATCTCGACGCGCTGGTCACCCAGCCCGGTGACGCGCCCTGCCCACTCTCCTTCCACCATGGTTCGGCCTTCGAGCTCGAGGCCGAGCTCGCGAAAGAACTCGATCGTCGCTTCGAGGTTGTCGACGACGATGCCGACGTTATCCATTCGCTTTAGTGTCATGTGCCCAATCTAGACATGTCGTCTTTTATGACAACGAATTGGTGAAGAACCGGCGGCTCATGCTTCGCCCCTCAGACACACCCGTACGTGTACGTATTGAACGAGTTCGAGTACAACCCGGGCGATGCGCTCACGTGGGCGCGACGCGCCCTGGTGCGGATCGAACTGTCATCGGTGAGCGGCCATCGAGGCGCAGGGAGCCGTGCCGGGGAGTGGCACGTCAAGCCACCCGATGGCGAACACCGTGTCGTCCTCGGAAGTCGTACCTGCGGTCTGTCACGACGTAGCGGCCGGGACGGCCATGCTCATCACGCAGTTGCCCTTGCCCTTGGAGCGCTCGTAGCTAAACCCGAGCCGCTCGTACATGGTCCGGGTGGCGTTGTAGAGGAACGATGCCGAGGTTTTCTTGCCCTCGGGCAGGTCGTGCGGGTACGCCTCGACGAGGCCGCCTCCCGCCGCGGCGATCAGCGCCAGCGCACCCCGTACTGCGACCGCGGCGATTCCCGCGCGCCGGTATCCGCGGTCCACGAACAGGCACGTGATCCGGTAGTCCGGCATCCGGGCGACCCCCTGCTCCCACTCCTTGCGGTGGTGGATGTTCGGTAGCTCTGGGACCGTCCCGAACTGGGCCCAGGCGACCGCGACATCACGGTCGAATACCAGGGCGGCGTGGGCACGGCCGGCCTCGACGAGACGCCGCTTGAACTCGCGATGGCCGAGCGCCCTGCGCTCCTCCTTGGGATCTGGGTGGAGGTGGAAGTACGTGCACCAGCAACCGCCCCACACACCGTTGTGCCGCTCGGCCAGATCTGCGAACGCGTCCCACGTCCGCATGGTCAGGGGGTTCGATCCGGTAGCCGTCCACCAGCAGAGTGCCCACGCCGGCACGGTATCCGCATTGCGGACGATCAGCGACCGGACTGGCTGCTGTCGAGGCTTTCGTCAACGGCATGTTGGACGCTTTCGAAGACGGGAAGCGTGAAATCGAAACCCGTCGCGCAGCTCGGGTCCAATCTGATCCAAATCTGACTCAGACACAAACTGAGGCCCCGCACGGGGCCTCTTGTGTGGTCAAAGTGGCTTGCCTAAGCCATGGGCGGTACTGGGCTCGAACCAGTGACCCCCAGCTTGTCGAGACGTGGTGGATGTTCGCAAGCGTTCGCGCCCGTTCGCTCGAGACGCATGTTTCCAGGGGTTGCGCCAACGCGTACCGAACCCGTCCGAACGGGAACGAACGCCAGCTGTTCCCACTGTTCCCACACGCGCTCTGGCGGTTCATGCTCGCCGTCGTTCGCGTTGACCGTGTATGCCACAACTGCCAGAGTCCGCGCCGTGACCAATACGGTCGATGCGCTGCTTGACGAATACCACCGGCGCTACGCGGAACGCGATGCAGAAGGGGTGACGGACCTATGCCTTTGGCCGTTCCTCGCGATCCGGAAGGGCGAGGCGATCCACTTGCCTGACCGCAATGCGGTGCGGAACCACTTCGCTGCGATGGTCCAGACCTACCGCTTCGTAGGCGTTGACAGTTGGAGGCGCGTCGAGACCGAAGCTCGACCGCTCGGCGAGCATTCCGTCTTCGTGACGGTGAACTGGAACACGGTTGACCCCGAGGGCGAAGTGCTCCGAGACAGCTGGACGAGCTACCACCTGCTCACCACTCCGGAGGGCTGGCGCTTCCTCTCGTACACGAATCACTTCTGAGCAGCAGCCCCGGCCTAGCCTTAGACCTGCATTCGAGTTTGAGCTGAGGAGTGTGTGCGCGTCAAGCACCCTTTTCTTCTGCTGCAAGGCCGAGGATGCGGTCGGCCACTTCGGTGCGCGCGGAGTACCGAATCTTGTTCGTCCTACTGTCTCGTCTTCGTTCGATGGGCCAGGCTAGCCCGAGCTTCTTGCACTGACTCGCGATGGACATCATCGCGGCTCCAACGTTCGCCACGCCCGAGTCGTCTTCTAGGTCTTTCATGAACGGTCGGGTGCCCCTCATCCTCGCGATCGACACGAGGACGGCCCGCGCATCATCGTTCACGGCGTACCAGATCGCAGCGGTCTCGTCGGCGTTCTCCTCGTTGTCCTCGACTGCGCTCGGCTTCACTGCGGGCTCGGGCTCTGTGGTCAAGTCTGCCGCACGAGGGGCGGGGCGCGTAAGCAGGAACTCGAAGACGGCGAACACCTCTTCTTCAGGGACTGGAACCTGTACGTACATGTGCTCTTCCTCCTTAGGTAGTACGCGATAGCGCACGTCTAGGAAGGACTATAGCAGGTCTGGGTAGATATAGCGTAGTGATATGAAGATATAGCGCCGCCTGATCAGGCGCGGCTGTTACGCACTAGGTTCCGAACCCGGCTGTCAGCAACTTCTCAACGGCCGTCTCACGCGCGCCATCAGTGAGCCCGGCATACACCGCCAGCGTCACACGGGGGTTCGCGTGACGGGCGAGCATCGCTGCCTCGGGCAAGGTCACACCGTGGGCAAGGGCGATGGCAACGAACCCTCGTACACCACTGCCCAGTACCGACCCCCTGGTGCCGTCCCCCTGTCCCCCAGGGCGGGGACCGTTGCCCACTCCGAATACACTCGGAGCATGAGCCCGATCAGGAACACGAGGAACCAGCACGGTCGCACCCGTACCGCCTACTTCCGAGGCTGCCGCTGCGCCGCCTGCGTGAAGGCCGAGGCCGAGTACCAGCGCAAGCGACGGCAGGCCATCGCGGACGGCACGTGGGTCGGCCGTACCACCCCCACTACCCAAGAGGACACACCATGAGAATGGCAGGCGTCCCGTACGCAGTCGCCACGTACGAGATCCCACCCCACCCCCCGGCACCCGTGGCCGAGGCCAAGGTGCAGTACGACACCATCGCCACCAGGTGGGCGGACACCAGGGAGGCACTCCAGGACGCGAAAGAGGCGCTCGCCGAGGCCAAGGCCGCTGACATCCGTGCGGTGGTGGAGGCAGCCACCGGGGGCAAGGACGTGGACGACCCCAGGTGCGAACCCGTGAGGTGGAGGCGCACCTTGCCGACCTCGAGGTACAGGTTCGCGGGCTCGACCAGGCGGTGGACGAGGCAGGGAACCGACTCGCCGAGGCCATCACCGAACACCGGGAGGAGTGGCTGACCCGGCTGGCCGAGGGTGAGGTGGTGGCCGCCGCGACGTTCAACCTCGCCATCGCCGAGGCACAGGCAGCCCTCGCTGACCTACGCCCGGCGCGAGGTGCCGTGGGCTGGCTCAACCGGTTCGACACCGGACTGGCGATGGGCGGTCAGTACGCCCCCTTCTCCGGTGGCCGCCTACGGGTCAGGGCTCGGATCGGTACTGCCCGTGGCGACTTCGACCCGACCGCGCTCCTGGACGCTGCCGCGAAGGTGACCGAGGAGGCACCGGCACCACCGGTGGTTGCCCATGCCTAAGCCGACCCAGCTCACGCAGGCCCAGGTGAAGGTGATGTCTCCCGAGGCGATCGTGGCCTCGCTGAAAGCGGGCCAGCTCCACACCTTGCTGACCACCGCCGACGCACCACCGGACCCGGTGGCCGTGACCGCTGCCCACCCCGATGGTGCAATCACGGAGGCTGACCTCGCGACCATGACACCCGAGGAGATCGTGGAGGCACACCGGGCGGGGAGGTTGAACCACCTGCTTTGAACCGCGAACCCCGCCACTGTGCTCATGGTGGCCGGCGTCACGCAATGGGGCGAGTCGGTCTGCAGCGGCCGCGGATCTTAGGGGTTGCGCCTTGAGAGCGCCTACCCGAAGCGGTGTCGGATCGCGACGCGCATGGCTTCGGCGGCCAGAGCGATAGCGATGACAAGCGCGGCCACGGGGTCGGCCCACCACCAGTCCAACAATGAGTTCGCGAGAAGTGCGACGAGTGTGATCGCGGCGAGAGCGGCGGCGGCGAGGGTGAGAACACCGTCACCGCGAAGCGCCGGACTGCGGAGACGTTCGGCGGTTCGCAGTTTCATGACCCCAAGTACCGGCAGGACCAGGAGCGAAACGGCCGCGATGCCGAAACCGAAGGTGGAGGACTCGGGATGCGAGCCGTTGACGAGAGCGCGAACGGCCTCGAAGCCGACGTAGAGCGCCACGAGCAGCATCGCGATGATGATCCATGTCTGAGCTCTGCGCTCTAGATGCTCTGCTCCGACAGGATCATTTCGCTCCCTCCGAAATCTCCACACGAGCACAACGGAGGCCGACGAATCGAGTAGTGCGTTTAGGGCGAACCCGGCTAGCGCGAGGCTGCCCGTCGTAAGCCCGACGACCAACGCAGTCGCGCCGATGACCCCGTTCCAGACGATGGTGAAGTACGAAAGCCGGAGGGCGAACGCAACGAGCGAGCGACGCTGGATGTCAGTCAGGGGTGCGAAATCGGAAACCACTCAGCGCCTCCAGCCGGTCGTTGACGAGTTGCCGACCAGGCTTCCCGGCGCACCGCGCTGATTTATACCGCGTCGGAGACTCTGTCGCGTAACCGCTTTGATTCGAAGGCAGCTCGAATGCCGAGCGCCTTCCACGCTGGGTAGGCTCTGGCGCATGTCGCGGCTCTATCTACGCTGCGTAATCTGTGACAGGCAAAGGGCGGAGGGACTTCTATCGGGAGCAGCTTGGGGCAGGCCGGATGAAGGTGCCAGAGGGCGCACAGGTCGAGAACCCAGCACTAAGGGAGTCGACTCTTCGTGCCTGCCCACCTGCATCAGCGAGAACCCCGACTGGCAAGAGCGCGTCGCGACTCAGCTCGGGCTGTCCGGCTCCGAGCCGCACTAGCCTCACCGTCCGAATCAGTCACGAGCGTTCGGGTCGCTCGATGCTCAATACGAGCGTGGAACAGCAACCCTTACGCTTGAGGATTGACTCCCCGGAGCAAGAAGAGTTCGCCGTCGCGAGAAGAGCTGCGCCGCGCTGCTGGGTTTAGGCTCGCGCTTCGTCACTTCTACGCTGCGACAGGGCGGGTGGCGCGGTCCTGCGGGTTGACCCCGCGCCAGTACCTACTCCTACTTGTGCTCGAATCTTCAGGAGCGAGAAAGCCCCCGCAGATTGGCGAGCTCTCGGAATCCCTCGGGCTCGCCCCGAGCACGATGACGGAACTCGTTGACCGCGCCGAGCGTGCCGGACTTCTCGAGCGCGTACACGCGAAACACGACCGGCGTGTGTTTCACGTGTGCGCCACCAAAGAAGGCCGCAAGCGCTTGGTGAGTGCGTTTCGCCAACTTGAGGACGAGCGCCGCGCCCTGGCGGGAGAGGCGCTCAAGCTGCTCGAGGACCCGGGAACCTCGTAAGCCCAATCATGGGGGAAGTGTAAATCCCTCCCAAATGGCCGTTTAGCTTCGATGTGGCGCGGCAAGAAGCTTCGGGGTACGAAATAAATCAACCTAGGAGGGATAATGCGCCCCCGAATCGATGACCAACGGCGTCACCGTGTTCTTCCAATCGGTCTTACCGCCGTCCTTGCCGTTATTGCGGCGGCCGCCATGCTGGCGGCGAGCTCTTCTACGGCGTCCCCGCAGGTCGCGCCAAACAATACGACGGAGCCGCGGATAAGCGGCACTCCACGCGTCGGCCAAGTACTCAGGACGACGCGGGGTACCTGGACTGGCACCGAGCCGATCGAATACGCCTTCCGCTGGTTCAGGTGCGAGGGACGTGGCGCTGCGGATGCGTCGGACTGCGTTCGGATATCGAATGCCCCTAATGCGACCTACGTCCTTCGGCAGGCGGACGCTGGTTTCCGGATCCGCTCGCAGGTCGTTGCCACCAATGCCGACGGCCAGGACACTGCGACGTCCAACCCGACCTCAGTTGTTACCTCGGCGAGGCCAACTAATACAAGGGAGCCTTCGATCTCGGGTACAGCAACCGTCGGTAGTCGACTACAGGCGAACCGGGGCGAATGGGCGGGTGAACAGCCCATCACCTACTCGTATGTCTGGCTGCGTTGCAATGCCCAAGGCGACAACTGCAGCGAGATTCCAGGTGCGAACGACGCCGAGTACGAGTTGCGAGACGCGGATAGCGGAAGGACTATTCGTGTTCGCGTGGTCGCGAGGAACGACCGTGGCTCGACGTCAGCGATCTCGAACCCAACCGGTGTCGTCGGCAGCAATCAGCCTCCGCCGCCTCCTCCGGCCGCTCCTGGCAGCTCCGTGCCGGTCGGGGATCTGAGGGCTGCGGGCGATCGCCTCGTCATCGCCTCGGTTAACTTCAGCCCGAACCCGGTGACTAGCCGCACCGAACCGATCACCGCCCGCGTCAAGATCACCGCTCGCGGAGGTCGACCCGTCAGCGGCGCACGCGTCTTCATGCGCGCGACGCCGAGGGTGGTGACGGGACAGACGCAGACGACCGGAGCCGACGGCTTCGTGACCCTGACGCTCGTTCCGAACCAGCTGTTCCCGCAGCCGCGGAGCGGGTTTAACGTGCAGTTCTTTATCAAGGCGTCCCGCCCGGGCGATCCAGGGCTCGGCGGCATCGCCGGCTACCGGCTCGTCCAGGTCCGGCTGGCTGGCTAGAGGCATACGGCCCGGGGGCGGGGATCGCCCGCCCCCGGGCCAGCTCACGCTCCTCGATCCGCAGGTAGCTCGTGAGCTGGCGAACGTCGCGCGCACCTACTCGATGAAGCGCTCGGCGTCCTCGCGGTTGCATAGACGATCACGCGCTCGACGATGCCTCAGCGCGAATCCGATCCACCATTAGTCGTCCAAACCGCGCCAGAACGGCGGAGCATCGCGATTCGGACGATCCGATGTATCGCTGTCCACGAGCGCCCAACCGGCGAGCCCGAGGCCAAAGACGATGGCGACCCCGGCGACGCCCACATCGGCGTCACCCACCAACGTCGCGCTACCTGCCTATCTAAGTAAGCGAATATCTGGCCGTAGCTCCTGTCGCTGCTGACTAGCTCGAAGTCATCTTGTCCGCGCCGGGCTGCTTCGGCTTCGCCATAGACATTGGAGAAGAAGTCTTTCCCCCAGCCTTGAATCATCCCGTGACGGACACCCATGAGCGCCGCTCGAGCCGCGAGAAGTTCACGGCGTCGCACAAGTGCCGATTGAAGTCCGTAGACGAGCAGGGCGAACGCAAGGGCCCGTTATAGCCAATGCATCTCCCAGTGAGATCTCGGCCAGCGCCATGCTCGCAGCAGTCTTAGGCGAACGGTGGACAGCAAGCCGGAGAACCCCCTACTGCTGCGAGTCATTGTTCGACTGCAGCTGTTCCCATTCTGTTACCACGCAGGCCGGAAGCGTTACCGCACTCGTAAACGAAAACCCCGCGTTAGCGGGGCTTTCAGATGGTGGGCGGTACTGGGCTCGAACCAGTGACCCCCAGCTTGTCGAGCTGGTGCTCTCCCAACTGAGCTAACCGCCCTCTGCCTGGATCCTAGCGACGTTCAGACCCCTCCGAAACGGGTCGTGGCTACGAAATGGCTACAGCGGCTCGATTCCAGCCACTCCCAGAGGCAAGATTCCGGTATGCCCTGCGCCGACTGTGAGCTGGCTCGGGATCTGGAGAAGCACGCCCGCCTCGTTGCCCTCGGGCTGGAGGAGACGCGGGCGGCTGAGCTGTACGCCCTCACCCCCGAGGAGCGCCGAAAGGTGCGCGAGGACGAGGAGCTGTTCCAACGCCTGCTCGACCGGATCTCGGAACGCCGCTACTCGTTGGTGTAGGGCAGGCGGCGGCTTCTACGTCGGCGCGGGAGCTTCCATGAAGCGGATGCCCGACGACACTCGCGTCCTCACGGGCTCAGGGAAGGCGCTGCTCGCTCGCAACGGTGAGGTTCGCTAGACCGACTCGATGACGGAGGCTCGCTACGGCGGGCCTTCGTCGTTCATGGAGCCTGGGACTGAAAAGTCCCAGACGGTACGAGGCGGGGGACTTTTTTAGTCGCTGGGCCGTACCAGCCGTCGTTGACGATCTCCCTCGTCACGGATGAGGGCCCGAAGAGGCCAACGCATCTGACCACTTCGCCTCGCCGTGATTCGATCGAAGGGCCACACCGCCCCGTCACGGGGACGAAGGAGCCGCCCGAGAAGTTCATCCCCGAGCCGGTCGCGGAGTGACCCGCGCCCAGGCCATCGAGGTCTTGAGGCCATCGGCTTAGACGAGTCCGAGAGGCTCTTGGCGCTGGTGAGGGCCGGCCCTCAAGCTCTCGGCTTCACACTTGAGCAGCGCATCGAGAAGCTCATCGCGGAGTCGCACATCCGCACCGGCTACGACCCGTAGGGGGATAGACGCGGAGCGCGTCACCTTCTCTGTCCGGCGAGGCCGGCGCGAGCGGGCTTCGTGGTTGAAGGAGCAGCCGGTGGTCGCTCACCGGGTTAGGTTTCCGCTCGGTTGTGTTCAGGGGACGTTGATTTCCCCCCGGAGCGCCGGCGAAGTCCCCTACCGTCCTCGGACGACAACTGGGAGGGATACGGACGTTTTTCGTCTCGATCATTCCCACGACGAGAGGAGAACGTCCCTTGAAGGTGATTCTCGTGGCCCTCGTGGTCGCAGCACTAACTGTCCCCGCCATCGCCTCGGCGGCAGCGAGCGCAGGGTCGTCGCCGTCGCTGCGCGTCCTTGGCGCCTCGCCGCGCCAATCAACGGGAAGCCTGCAGGTCGCGAGTGCGTTCCGTTCACAGTACAAGTTCGATGACGCCTACTGTCCTCCGGGGACAGAAGCGCTCAGCCGTTGCGTTCGCTTCGTCGGTGCGGGAGCGGTGCCCGGTCTCGGTCGGGCGACGTCGACCTACGTCAAGATCCTGCCGCCGGACGACCCGGACTGTCCGGTGGTGCAGTTCAACGCCGCGACGATCGAGATTGCAGGCAAGGGAACTCTCGACGTCGCACGACAGGGCCGGAGTTGCGGGCCGACTGCGCCCGCGTCCGTAGGGCCGCTGGACTACACGGTGATCAGGGGCTCCGGCATGTACGCCGGCGCCTCGGGGACGCTGGCTTTTCGCTCGTCCGTCGGCAGGATGGACGTCACGTGCGCGTGCGGAAAGAGCACCGACACCTGGACGGGCACGCTGACCGTCTCCGGCGTCGAGTTCGACATCACTCCGCCGACCATCGACGGCGCCAGGGCGAGGACGGTTCGCGTCCCGAGATCCGGAAAGCGTGTCCGCGTCAGGTACGTGGTTCGTGCGAACGACACCGTGGAGGGTGCTCTTCCGGTGACGTGTGACCCACGCTCGGGGAGCTTGTTCACGCTCGGGCGAACGACTGTCGCCTGCGAAGCGGTGGACTCGAGCGGTAACACCGGGAAGGCGCGCTTCACGGTGACCGTCCGGCGCGCATAGCCGACGCACCTCGCAACGAGGGCCGGTGTCATCGCCGGCCCTCGTCGCGACTCCGAGTGCTTCGCGACGGCGATGCTGACGGCACGAACGACGAACGAGAGGAGAAACGCATGGGAGGGTTGCGCGGTGCGGGGGCGGAGTCCGACCTGGGGACCCGTGCCTCGGAGCGCGGCGGTCGAGATCGCCGGGACGTAGGAACGCGCTCCGGGCGATCCAGACACAAGCCGACCGCCTCGGGCTTCGCAACAGTGATGGTGAGCTGCTCGGGCGCACGACCTACGGCATAGCTGCGCTGGGTTCCTCCGTGCTCTCGGCTTCTCCGACGAGCAGATCGCGGTCGTCCTTCGTCACGCGAACTCGGGGGTGACGCGGGCGATGTACGGCGGATGGGCTGTCGTGGAACGAGCGGCGGTCAAGTCTGAGGTGGCGGCGGCGTTCGCGTAAACCGACCCCTCGCCCGCGCTCGGCAGAAGGCCCGCTCGTCGGGCCTTCGTGCTTCTCGGGATACCCCAAACGTGCGAGGACTGTCGCCGGTTGCGGCTCCAGACTCAGGAGGGCGCGACGTTCATTCCAGGCTTCCTTGTTCCCATCGTTCTGTCGTTGGGTTTCGCGTATGCCTTCGTGGACGACTCGTTCATCGAGACTGGAGAAGATCCCTCGACACCGATCGGCGTTTGGGTTCTCGCCGCGTTCCTGTTCGTCGCCTGGTTGGGTCTGCGTCGTCTTGTACCGATCCCTCGCGGCGGGTTCTTCTGGCAAGGCACGGTCATCGTTGTCGCGTTGCGGCCCTAGTGTCCTCATCCGTGCCCAGCTTCGTGACCGGCCTTGTGGCGGTTGGCTTACTTGTTGGGGCCTGCACCTGGCGAGGCTCGCAGTTGAGATCGCGCCAGCCGAACGCCGCACCGCTTGAGACAGCCGAGGCGGAGTCATGGTGTCCCTACCCGTGGTGCATCGTGGTGTCCGGTGGTTTCCAGAAGGGCTGAAGCTCGCTCTCGGACTCCCCGCAGTTGAGCGAAGTGCCCCGTTTGCACCGACTTGTCGAGCTGGTGCTCTCCCAACTGAGCTAACCGCCCCGGATCAAACGATTCTAGCCGCTCGGCGCACGCGACTTTCGTTGCTTGAAGGCCGTTGCAGGGCGCGTCAAGATGTCGCCGCCACCTCCCGCGATGACGAGAACTCTCCTCGGCCTGCTGATCGTGGTCGTCGCGGCCGCGGCGGCGATCGAGACATCTGTCCGCGATCCGAGAGCGAGCGCTGCACTGCGCTCCGTCGGCGGGGCGACGACCGCACACGACTGTCCGCGCGCCCGCCTGAGCTCCCGCTACGTGAGGCGGGTGAGCCGTGCGCTTCGCTCGCGCCGTGACTCCTGGGGCGCGAGGCTTCTGGCAGCACCTGACGGTCCGACGTACGAGGGGGCACGACGGTTTCTCACGCCGCTCCTGCTCGCCCGAGCGAAGAACGGAAGGCTTCTCACCGATTCCGGGGTCCACTACACCCACTTCTCGCAGCCTCCCAACCTGAGAGGCGCCACGTCGGTCGCGCTCCACGTGGCCGACGGAAGCCAGATCATCTCGAGACGCTCCCACGGCAGACACCTGACCGTCGCCGTCGGAGCTCGCGGGCGCGAGCGTTACGGGACGTGCTTGCCGCGCCTCCGCGGACCGACCCTCTCCGACGGCCACCTCCCGATCCTGCAGACCCGCTACGTCGACAGCCACGGCGTCCGTTATCAGCAGGAGTCGTTCGCCGTCCGGATCCCCGAGACGAAGTCGCTCGTCAGCTTTGTCAGCCTGACGGCCGACGCGAGGCGATCGAGAGCCGGCGTCGTCCGCCTTCGCTTCACGCCGTCGACCGAGGGGCTCGCGAGGAGCGGACAACGCCTCGTGCGGGACGGGCGCACGTTTCTCTTCTTTTCCCCGGGCGGCTCGTATGGCCGTCCGTCGATCAAGTACGGCGTCCGTCGCGGTGACATCAGGACCGTCTACGTCGCCTGGCTGCACACTCCGAGGAGCAGCGAAGACGTGACACTCGACGAGCTCCGGTACCGGGAGGCTCGCGATTCCGTGCGGCACTACTGGGAGCGCCGGCTCGCCCACGGCGGAGTGATCGACGTGCCCGAGCAGCGTGTGGTCGACGCGCAGCGCAACCTGCTCATCCAGAACCTCGCGCTCACGTGGCGGTACAGCGTCGGCAACCGCTACGAGCAGCTCTCGACCCCCGAGGGCGTCGACGTCGCGCGAGTGCTGGCGAGCTACGGGCATCTGGAAGTCAGCCGCGCGATTCTCCGCACGTCACTCCGCAAGCGTCCCGCCCTGCCGAAGGCGAGGACGATCCGCCGCAGCACCAACTGGCGGATGGGTGCACGGTTGGTCGGGTTCGCCCACTACGCCCGCGTGTCGGGAGACCACGCCGCAATAGTTCGCGCTACGCCGGCTCTCCGCGTCTACGTCAACCGACTAGGAAGCCAGATCCGCTCGAGCCGGAAGAAGTTGCTCAACCGTGAGCGCTACTCCTCGGACGTGTCGGCATCCGTCTACGGCCTGCATTCGCAAGCGGTTGTCTGGCAGGGCATGCGGTCGATGGGACAGCTGTGGCAGGAGACGGGCTACACGAAGCTGGCGGCGACCTGTCGCGGGCTGGCGCGCCGCCTCGAAGGCGGACTTCGGCGCGCGGTCCGGCGGTCAGCACGGCGGCAATCGGGTGCGCTCTTCGTCCCGGTCGCGCTGCTCGACGGCGAGCGCCCGTATCGGTCGCTGACCGCTTCCCGCAACGGCAGCTACTGGAACCTCGTCATGCCGTACGCGCTTGCATCGGGCTTGTTCCAGCCGCACGGCGCGCAGGCGAAGGGACTTCTCGCCTACCTGAACCGCAGTGGCTCGCGACTCCTCGGACGCGTCCGCGCCGGCGCGTACAGCCTCTACGGACGTGCGCCCGCGCGAGAAGTCTCGGCGGGGTCGGGCTTCAGTCCGGTGTACGGCCTGAACATGGCGCGCTTCCTCGCCGACAACGATCGTCCCGCCCAGCTAGTCCTGAGCCTCTACGGGCAACTCGCCGCCGAGATGACGTCCGGGACGTTCGTCTCCGGCGAGAGCGTTTCCGTGGCTCCGCTCGGAGGCGACCACTATCGCTCGACCTACCTGCCGCCGAACGGAGCGAGCAACGCCTCGTTCCTGGAGACGCTGCGACTGATGCTCGTGCACGAGACGACCGACCGCACGGGAGCAGCCAACGGTCTCGAGCTGGCCCACGCCACACCCCGCACATGGCTCGATCCGGGGAAGCGGATCGCGGTGCGGGGGATGGCGACGAGCTTCGGCCGTCTCTCGTTCGCGATCGAAGCAGGCGCGGACTCGGCGCAGGTCTCGATCGACGTTCCCGAGCGGGCGCCGCTCGCCGCGCTTCGCCTGCGACTTCGCCTGCCGGGCGGACGGCGCGTCTCGGAGGTGCTGCGCGACGGGCTGCCGTACGGCCGCGTCCTCGAAGACGGCGAGACTCTGGCGCTGCCGCCCTATCCCGGCCCACTCGAGCTCGAGGTGCGTTTCTCCTAGAGACCGGAGCGGGTTCAAGGCGACTGCCAGGTCTCGTCCTTTCGCGGATCCGGGATGATCGCCTTGCGCTTCTGCGCCGCCGTCGAACCCGTTCCGCGCGGGAGATCGAAGCCGTCCTTGGCCGGGATGCCTTCTGCGGCGACTCGACGCTACAACCCGAATGGACTACCTCGACCCGCGAGCGGGCCCAGAACGTCGTAAGAGCCGGACGGCGGCGGCTGTAGCCAGCCGCCAGACTGAAAGCCGCCGCACCTTGTCCGGCTGCTCAATGGATCCGTCAAGCAGTCGGAACTTGCGCAGTTCCGGGCAGATTCCCTCGAAGGAGGGACGTCAGAAGATCTCGGGGCACCACGGGGCACGCTCCGACGAGAAGAGCGCATCCGCGCGCGCGAGCCCGCCTCGCGCCGCCTCCTCGATCAGGCCGGCCCGCGACAACTCCGCGAAGGAGAAGCCGCCGAGGTACGCGGCGCCGAGTGCCTGCACGTCGAGCCGCAGGTCCGGCCGTCGACTCGATCGCTTCGCGACCCCGTCCGCAATCGTCCAGGTGCCGTCGTTCCAGGCGCAGAACGAATCCCGTAGCTCGAACGTGATGCGGCTGTCCGATCGATAGCTCCGAGCCGACAGGGTTGCGCCCACGTCGATCGGCCGCACCCAGAGCCCCGTCCCGATTCGGAGGTCGAGGCGGTCGACTCGCGCCACCAGGTGCAGCAAGGGATGATCGGTCGGAAGAAGCCAGGCCTGGATCTCGTCGGTCCAGTCGACCTCGAGCAGGAACCGCCAGATCTCGCGGGTCGCCGTCGCGTCGATCCCGAGCGCCTCCACCACCCGCAGGGTCCGCTTCCAGTGGCCGTCCTCCTCCGACTGGACGAGCCGATAGAGCGCGTACCCGGAGGCGCGTCCGTCGATCTCGAGCAGCGCCCGGTTGAGCGGGCCGGAGCCGGGCGGACGCCGCGAGGGGTCGTCACGGAGGCGGCGAAGCTCCCACCATGCCTTCGAGCGCGAGAGGAATCCCGGCGTCTCCCTCGCCACCTTCTGGTACAGGCGCGGAAGGGCCTTGAGGGCCTCGTCCTGCTCGACGAGCCGAACCTGCCCCGTACGCGCGGGCGTTCCCGCGCGGAGCGCCGCCCAGTTACGTGGGAGCCGAACCTCGTGGGTGAGCGACGCGTGGCCGTAACCGAAGCGGCCGTAGATCGTGGGCTCGGAGGCCCAGAGCGCTGCGAACGGCTCTCCGCGCTGGTGGATGTCGTCGATCTGCGCACGCATCATTCTCGAGAGCAGCCCGCGCCGCCGGTGAGTCGGAAGCACCCCGACGACCGTGACGCCGGCGCACGGCACCGGCCCGCCAGGAACCGTCATCTGGAATGGGAACACCCCTGCCCCGCCGACGATCTCCTTGCCGTCGAAGGCAGCGTGCATCCGCTCGATCGGAAGAACCTTCTCGAAGCGCTCGGCCTCCTCCCCCGTCGGGACCCAGCCGAAGTAGTGGCCGATGGCGCCCGCGGCCTGACCGAGCTCGTCCAGCGAGCGGCACGGTCGAACCCGATAGGCCATTCGGTTCCTCCCTCACGAGCTGAGACTGCGCGGCGCGACGGACTCTACAAGCGAGGCGAGCGGGCTCAGAACCCTTCCGGGCAATAAGGCGGCAGAGGTGTCGCAAAGAGCGCGGTCGCACGGGCGAGACCCCCCGACCTGAGCTCTCGTGCCCGGCCCGCGGCGGCGAGCCGCTCGAACGAGAACGCGCCGAGGTAGGTGCAGGCGAGGTCGGCGACGTCGAGCGCGACGTCTGCATCGCCGTCGCTCCGCCCGGGTGTCGAGCCGACCGTCCAGCGACCCGCATTTCGCGTGAACATCTCGTCGGTGACCTCGAGCACCACGGGGTCGCCCGCCGCGAACGAGCGCGCTCGAAGTGCAGACTCGAGGTCGACGAGCCGCAGCCAGAGCCCGTCCGAGACGGAGAGGTGGAGACGTCGAGGATCAGCGACCATGAGAAGGAGCGGCCAGGCAGGATCGATCGTGTCCGCCTTCACGCGCACCACGAGGTCGATACCGAAGAGGAAACGCCAGAGCTCGGCAGTCGCCTCCGGCGAGCCGGCGAACGCGTCCATGACGCGCACCTCCCCCTTCGGCGTTCCGTCCTCCCACTTCGATGCGAAACGGTAGACGGCATAGCCGGCCGGTTCGTCGTCGATCTCGAGCAACGCGTAGAACTTCGGACCGCGGCCCTCGCGCCAGTGCTCGGGGTCCGCGAGAAGCGCGTGTCTCCACCAATCCTCGGTGCGGCTGAGCAGTCCGGCGCGCGTGTGCCGAACGCGCTCGTAGACCGGGGGAAGAAGCTCTGCCGCCTCGTCCGCGGTCAGGAGCCGTACCGATCCTCGCTGCCCAGAGCCGTCCCGAAGCGCGAAGGCGCTTCGTTCCGCATCCATAGCTGTCGCCGGGGCTGCAATGCCGTAACCGAAGCGGCCGTAGATAGCCGACTCGGACGCCCACAAGATGGCGAGCGGCTCGCCGCGCGCGTGGACGTCGTCGAGCTGCCGGCGCATCAACTCGCTCAGGATCCCCCGGCGCCGGTGGCTCGGCAGCACGCTTACCCAGGTCACCCCCGCGGCCGGTGACCGACCATCGGGGATCGTCAGCTCGAACCGATACGAGGCGGTGCCTCCGACCGGCCGTCCGCCATCCCACGCGGCGAGCACTCGGTCGAGCGTCATCAGCCGGCGGTCGCGTTCGAGGTCGTCGTCCTTCGGCTCCTCGCCGAACGCCGCGTAGCGTCGCCCGAAGAACGGTCGCGAGCTCGTCCGCAGTAGGGCTTCGATATTCGATCTTCACCGACCGGGCAAGCTACGCGATCCGCTCGAGCGGCGCATACTCGACCATCAGCCGCCGCTCGCTGCCGTCCTCCGCGAAGCGGATGGTGACGACGCCACCGGGCTCGACGGCTGTCACGACGCCCTCCCCGAGCGAGGCGTGGCGCACGGAGTCGCCCGTCGAGAGAGCCAGCTCGGGGTTGCCTCCCTGCGGTGCCGCGCTCGGCTGTGCCCCGTAGCTCGCCCACGAGGAAGGCTTCAGCCGCTCACGCTCCACCTCGCGCGGCAGCTCGTCGAGGAAGCGCGACGCGAGGTTGTAGCTCCGTCGCCCCCAGAGCGAGCGCGACAGCGTGTGCGTCATGGTCAGCCGCTCCATCGCACGGGTCATCCCGACGTAGCAGAGGCGGCGCTCCTCCTCGACGCCCTGCTCCTCGATCGCGCGGATGTGCGGGAAGATGCCCTCCTCCATCCCGATCGCGTACACGGATTCTGAACTCGAGGCCCTTCGCGTTGTGCAGGGTCATCAGCGTGACGAGGCCGCGGTCGTCGGCGATCGTGTCCTGGTCGGAGACGAGCGAGATGTCCTGGAGAAAGCCGGCCAGCGACGCGTCAGCCGTCTGCTGCCGGTACTCGCGGGCGACCCCGACGAGCTCCTGCAGGTTCTCGATCCGGCCGCGCGCCTCGATCGTCCGCTCGGCCTCGTACGCGTCGAGGATCCCGGTCTTCTCGAGCATCCGCTCCAGGAGCTCGTCCACCGGGAGCTCCTGGGCCTGAGCCATCAGCGACTCCATCGTCGAGCGGAAGCCGCGGATCGCCCGGCAGGCGGCGGAGGTCACGCCGGCGGCCTCGGGATCCGCGAGCGCGTCCCAGAGCGTCCGGCCGGTCGTGTCCGCGTGGCTGACGACGCGCGCGAGCGAGGTATCGCCGATCCCGCGCCGTGGGCGGTTGGCGATCCGCAGGAGCGAGCCGGCATCGCTCGGGTTGACGAGCACCGTCAGATACGCGGTCGCGTCCCGGATCTCCGCCCGCTCGTAGAACCGCGGCCCGCCGATGACCTGGTACGGCACGTCCTGGCGCACGAGCACGTCCTCCAGCACCCGCGACTGCGCGTTCGTCCGGTAGAAGACCGCGATCTCGCTCGCGGAGAGCCCCTGGTCGATCAGCCCCGCGATCTCGGCGGCGACGAAGCGGGCCTCCGAGTGCTCGTCCTCGAGCTCGACGACGCGGACCGGCTCGCCCTCGCCGAGATCGGAGAACAGGTGCTTCGGCTTGCGCTCGGTGTTCTGCTCGATGACCGCGTTGGCCGCTCGCAGGATCGAGTTCGTCGAGCGGTAGTTCTGCTCGAGCGTGACGACATGCGTTCCGGGGAAGTCCGATTCGAACTCCGTGATGTTGCGGATGTCGGCGCCTCTGAACCCGTACACCGACTGGTCCTGATCGCCCACCGCGCAGACGTTCCCGTGCTCGCGCGCCGAGGAGCTGGAGCAGGCGGTACTGCGCATGATTCGTGTCCTGGTACTCGTCGACGAGGATGTAGCGGAAGGACTTCTGCCAGTGAGCGAGCGCCTCCGGGAAGCGCTCGAAGACCTGCACGGTGAGCATGAGCATGTCGTCGAAGTCGACGGCGTTCGAGGCGTGGAGCCGGCGCTGGTAGAGCTCGTACACCTCCGCGACCGTCTGGTCCCAGAACGAGGCGACGCGCGCCAGGTAGTCCTCCGGTGAGACGAGCTCGTTCTTCGCGCGCGAGATCTGCGAGTGGATCCCGCGCGGCGAGAAGCGCTTCGGATCCTTCCCGAGCTCCTCGAGGCAGGCCTTGACCAGGCGCACCTGGTCCTGGTCGTCGTAGATCGAGAACGTCGAGCGGTAGCCGAGCCGCTCCGCTTCGCGCCGGAGCATGCGGCCGCAGGCAGCGTGGAAGGTGAGGATCCAGATCGCGCGCGCGGTTGCGCCGAGCATCCGCTCGAGGCGCTCTCGCATCTCCCCCGCGGCCTTGTTCGTGAACGTGATCGCGAGGATCTCGTTCGGGCGAACCTTCAGGTCGTGGACGAGATGGGCGACGCGGTGGGTGAGGACGCGCGTCTTTCCCGAGCCCGCGCCGGCGACCACGAGCAGCGGCCCTTCGGTGTGCTGAACCGCCTCGCGCTGCGCCTGGTTGAGGACGGCGAGCTCGGTCTGGGGCTCCGCGACGGACACCTGCCGATGCTAGCCGCAGCGTCAGTCGCGTACGAGGAGGCGACTGTGGGCGTGCGCCCAGCCCGCGGCGACCACGCAGGCGACGAGACACCCTGCGCGAGAGCCGCGCTCGCCACGCGCGCGCGTCGAGGTACGGGTCGATTGTCATGTCGCCACCGCGTCAAATGGCACGCGTCAGCGCGTGCTATTCCGAGCGCTGTTCTCGAACTTCCGGCGCCCGCTCGACGTGAGCCGATTCACGCACCGGCGGCGGCTCACCGTCTCCCAGTCGCTCCCTACGAGACCACGGCGTATCGAAACCACGCAGCGTCACCGGTTCAATACGATCTCGAACATGCTCACGGCCGTCCATCTCCTCATCTACTCGGACGATCCCGGAGGCCACGCGATCGTTCCTCCGCGACGTTCTCGGCAGACCGTACGTCGAACATGCGGAGTCGGCGCCGGGGTGGCTCATCTTCAAGACCGGACCCAGCGAGCTGGGCGTTCACCCGACGAGCGGAATCTACGAGGGCGAGTCCTTCTCCCATCCCAGGCACCACTCGATCTCGCTGATGTGCGACGACATCGAGGCCACCAAGATCGAGCTCGAGGGAAGGGGCGCCGAGTTCACGGGCGCGATCGAGGACATGGGTTTCGGCCTCGGCGATCATGGTGAAGGTGCCGGGCGCGGACGACATCCTGCTCTACGAGCCTCGGCATCCTGAGGCGCACAGCCTTTGAACTAGGCGCGGCGGGGGATCACGGCGACCCGCCCGTCGACCGTGACGATGTCGATCGAAGCGCCGTAGTGGCGCGCGATCGTCTCCTCGGTGAGTACGTCGCGACGGCACGCCGTCGGCGACGACGCGGCCGGAGTCCAGGAGCACCATGCGCTCCGCGTACTGCGCGGCGAGCGTGAGATCGTGCATCGCGGCGACAGCGTCAGCCCCGACTCGCCCCGAAGCACGTCGAGCAGTTCGAGCGCCTGCTGCTGGTGCCCGATGTCGAGGGCTGCGGTCGGCTCGTCGAGGAGGATGATCCTCGCCTCCTGCGCCAGTGCGCGCGCAACGACGACTCGCTGCTTCTCGCCTCCGGAAAGGGTGCCGAGCGGCCGTTCGCCGAAGCCGGAGAGATCGAGGCGCTCGAGAGCCCGAGCCGCCGCCTCCAGATCGCGCCTCCCCTCCTTCGCAAGCGGCCCGAGGTGAGGCGTCCGCCCGAGGAGCACGTACTCGCCGACCGTCATCCACGGAGGTGTCGACGGATCCTGCGGGACGACCGCGATCAGCCGCGAGAGCTCGGATCTCCGCATCGCCGCGGTCGACCGTCCCTCCAGCTCGATCGAGCCTGAGAACGGGACGAGACGCGCGATCGCCCGGAGGAGCGTCGTCTTGCCCGCGCCGTTCGGTCCGATCAGCGCGACCCACTCGCCTTCGTCGAAGGTGAGGTCGATCCGGTCGACGACGGGTCGCCCGCCGAGGACGACGGTGACGTCCGTGAGCGCGACGGCGCTCATGCTGCTCCCCGGCTCGTCCGCAGCACCAGGGCGAAGAAGGGGGCCCCGAAGAACGCCGTCACGATCCCGAGCGGGATCTCGGCGGGGGCGAGCGCGGTCCTCGCGATGACGTCCGCGAGCACGAGGAACCCGGCTCCGACGATGAAGGAGAGCGGGAGCAGCGCCCGGTAGCCCACGCCGGCGAGCATCCGGATCGCGTGCGGGACGATGATCCCGACGAAGCCGATCAGCCCGCAGACCGCGACGGCCGCAGCGGTCCCCACCGTCGCGGCGACGACCAGCGTGAGCCGGACGCGGCGGACGTCGACGCCGAGGCTCGCAGCCTCGTCGTCGCCGAGGCTCAGGACGTCCACGACTCTCCGGTACACGAGGATGACGACGGTCGCGATCGCGACGTACGGGAGGACCAGCACGACGTCGCTCCAGCCCGAGCTCGGGATGCTTCCCAGGATCCACGTGTAGACCTGCTGGAGCGTGTCGGCGTTCTGCTGCTGCACGAACGTCTGCAGGGCGGTGAAGAACGATGCGACCGTCACGCCGGCGAGGACGAGGGTCGTCGTGTCCCGCCCGCGGCTGGCGGACCGGCCGACCGAGTACGTGAGAAAGACGGCCACCGCGCCGCCGACGAACGCGGCCGCCGGCAGCGCCTGCTGTCCGCGAAGCCCGTCCGGCAGATAGGCGATCGCCAGGGTCGCGCCGAGCCCTGCTCCCGCCGCCACTCCGAGCAGGTACGGATCGACGAGCGGGTTGCGGAACACGCCCTGATAGGTCGCGCCCGCGAGCGAGAGCATCCCGCCGACGAGCGCCGCGAGCACGACGCGTGGCATGCGGATCTCCCACAGGATCGACTCCTCCGTCGCCGAGAGCGAGGAGGAGACCCCCGGAACGCGCAGGCGCTCCGCGAGCGAGCTCGCGATCCCCCCGTAGCCGAGATCGATCGGCCCCACCGCCACGCCGATCACGATCGACCCGAGGAGGAACGCCACCGCCGCGGCCGCCCAGACCGGAGCGATGCCGCGCGGGCGGACCGCGGCGGCCGGCCGAGCGACCTTCGCGGCGGTGGCGTTCATGGAGCTACAGCCGTGCGAGCGCCGACGACATCGCCCGGAAGAAGCTGACGAGTCGCGGCCCCCAGCGCGACGCGATCGAGTCGTGGATCCGCACGATCGAGCCCGTGCGCACGGCGCTGATGCGATCCCAGCCCGGACGCGAGGCCACGGTCGACGGCTTCTGCCCGCAGCAGACCGTGTCGGCGAGGACGATCAGGTCAGGGCCGGCCGAGACGATGTACTCGGCGGAGAGCTGGGGAAGCCCGTGCCCGCGGAGTCGGCGGCGTCGGCGATGTTCTCGAGGCCGAGTGCCGCGTACACCTTCCCGACGAACGACCTCGTCGATGCCGAGTAGAAGTCGGGGCTGACCTCGTGGTAGACGGAGAGGCCGTCGGCGCGGGATCGCGACGTCTTGACGATCGCGCCGATCCTCGCCTTCATGCCGGCAATGACACGTGCTGCTGCCGGCTTCGCGGCCGGTCACCATTCCGAGCTGGCGGATCTGCTGGTACGCGCCCTTGAAGTTGGACGCGGGCCCGTGCAAGACGACCGGAATCCCGAGCCTGCCGAGTGCGCTGACCAGGCCCTTCGGGTCGTACGAGGCCACGACGAGGTCGGGTCGGTACGCGGCAATGGCCTCGACGTTCGGCGTGAAGCCCGAGAGCGCGGTCCTCGGCGCGACCTTCGGATAGTCGGACTGGTCGTCGACGGCGACGACCTGCGGCCCGGCGCCGATTGCGTAGAGCGACTCGGTCGCCGTGGGCGACAGCGAGACGATCCGGGCAGGTCTCTTCTGGATCGTGACCTTGCCGGCAGCCGTCATGATCGTGACCGGGAACGCGGACGAAGCTGCTGGGCCGGCGGCGGCCCCCGAGACGAGCACGCGCGAGTGCCGCCAGAGACTGCGCCGGCGACGAAGATGGACGAACGAAGCACCTGAATCCTCCCTTCCGCGAGGGGTTCGGCTATGTCGGAGGCACGGCAGGTCTTCTGACTCGGGGCTCCCTCCCCCGCCGCCTTCCCGGCTCGGTCTCGTCGACGGCCAGTGGCGTCGTGGCGGGTGAGCAACTCCCCTTACAGCGGCGGGACCGTCCCGGACTTGCACCGGGTTCCCTCACCGTGCTCCTCTGATCGAGGCCGAGCCTATCATCGGACGGTGTCGGGTGTCCTTCGCGCGCCTGTGGCTGCCCGTCGCGGCCTGGGCCGCACTCATCTTCGCGTTCTCGTCGGTTCCGGATCTCGGCACCGGGCTCGGCGGCTGGGATCTCGTCCTGCGGAAGCTCGCCCACGCGGCCGAGTTCGCGGTGCTGGGCGCGCTGCTCGTGCGAGCGACGGACCGAGCAGGCGCTGCGTTCGCGCTCGGAACGCTCTACGCGGTGAGCGACGAGCTGCACCAGGTGTTCGTACCCGGGCGCCTGGGCTCGCCGCTCGACGTCGCGATCGACACGGTCGGGGTCGCGTTCGGTGTCCTGCTCTGGCAGCGTGCTGCCCGGATGCGGCGCGTCGCCTCGTGACGCGAGCCGTGGCGATCGACCTGGACGGCGCCTTGGGCGACACGCGTCCGCTCTGGAACGACTGGCTTGCTTCGGCGTCGGAGCTCTTCGGCGTCGACGCCGGGCAGCCTTGCCGGCCGATCGTGGCGAGGCGGCGGCCGAGCTCGACGAGCGGGGCGGCGGCAACTGGCGGGTCCTGCTCGAGCGCTTCGCCGAGGAGCGCGCCGCCGTGTACGTGCGCCGGGACGCGCAGACGGGAGCGGCGCTACGGGCGCTCGCGGCCGCCGGTCGCGAGATCGGCGTGTTCACGGATGCCCCGGAGCCGCTGGCGCGGGTGGCCGCTCGCGCAGCTGGGGGCCGGAGCGGCACGTCTGGTCGCCGTCGAGGCGGGCTCCGGCGCCCTCGAGCGGCTGCTCGGCCGGCTCGGCTCGGATGCTGTGGTCGTCAGCAGCCGTGCCGAGCTGCTCGATCAGGCCGGCGCGTAGAATCGAGCGCATGGAGGCAAAGGACGTCGCCGATCGTCAGCTGGACGCGCTGCTCGAGCGCCTCGATCGGATCGCGGACGAGCTCGAGCGCCTGAACCGCGTGTCGGAGCGGCAGGAAGGGTTCATGCTCGTCGCCGGCGAGCTCCGCCAGCTGAACGAGTCGCTGACCGCGCTCGCGTACGCCGCTCTCGGACAGGCGCCGCCACGCGTGCGCCGCCGCACCGGCTGAGCTCGCGTCCTGGGGATAACATCGGCACGAAGTTGACACGCTTCGATGCGGCCTCTTCGGCCATGTCCAGGGTCAGACCCTCGTATTTCGGATCACAACGGGCGGCTCGACACGGCCCGCGGCTAGGTCAGCCGGTAGATGACGCCGTCTTGCGTCGTCGCGTAGAGCTCGCCGCTCGCGCTCTCGCCGAACGAGGTCAGCCCCTGGATCCGGAAGAGCTCGCGGCGCACGTTCTTCGCCGCGCCGGAGCGGACGGTCAGGCTCCAGACGATCCCGCTGCAGTAGTCGCCGAAGATGTAGCGCCCGCGCTCCCGCTGGGCTGGCCGAGCCGCGGTAGACGTGGCCGCCGATGACCGTGCAGTTGCCCTCGCCCCGCCCGTACTCGTAGAGCGGGAAAGACCAGCTTGCCCGCTGCCGGCTCGCCGTCCTCGAAGCGGCGTGAGCCCTCGTAGAGATCCCAGCCGTAGTTCTCGAGGCCCGGGCTGACCCGCAGGCGTGAAGCTGACCTCCTCGATCGCGCCCTGCCCGACGTCGCCGAGGTAGAGATCGCCGGTCGCACGATCGAACGAGAACCGCCAGGCGTTCCGGAGGCCGAGGCCCGCGATCGCCCAGTCGGCTCCGGAGCTTCGAGACGTCGAGACGGAGCAGCTTGCCGAACTGCGAGCCCATGTTCTGCGCCCGATCCTCGGGGTCGCCACCGGAGCCGCCGTCACCGATCGTCGTGTACAGCATCCCGTCGCGGCCGAACGCGAGCTGGCCGCCGTTGTGGTTCCCGTACGGGTCGGGCACGGAGAGCAGGATCTTGCGGCTGGACCGCACCGCCGTCCTGCCGTTCGAGCGATACCGGGCGACGGTGTTGCGGCCGTCGCTCGAGGTGTACGCGATGTAGAGAAGCCTGTTCTGACGCGTACTTCGGGTGGAACGCGAGCCCGAGCAGGCCCTGCTCGCCGCCGTACTCGACGTCGCGTCGCGCATCGAGGAAGACCGTGCGCTTCCCGGCGCGCAGGCGGACGACGCGACCGGGCTGCTCCACGACGTAGAGCGTCTGCGGCTCCCCCGGGGCGTGCGTCACGAGAACCGGCGCGTCGAACTGACGCGCGAACGGCTGCAGCCGAAAAGCGTTCTCGGCAGCCGTTTCCCGCTCCGCCGCCGCTCCAGCATCCCGCGAGCGTCGCCAGGCCGGCCGCGAGGGCGAGGAGCGCGTAGGACACGCACCGCATCACGGTAGCTACCGCCGCCGAGTGGCCGGAGTACGCTTCTCGCCGGACCAATGCGGATCTTCCTCATCGGAGCGGGCCAGGTCGGTTTCGCGGTCGTCGAAGCGCTCCACCACGACCACGAGATCACCGTGCTCGACACCGAGCCGTCGCGTCTCGCCGCGCTCTCCGAGCGCTACGACGTGGTGACCGTCGAGGGCGACGGGACGAGCCGGCGCGTTCTGGCCGCCGCCGGAGTGCAGAACGCCGACCTCGTCATCGCCTGCACCTCGCGGGACGAGGTCAATCTCGTCGCCGGGCATGTTCGCGCGTCGCGAGGCCAGAGGCGCGACGACGGTGATCCGCACGTCCAACGTCGAGTACGTGGAGCTGTGGCGCGTCGGTCAGCTCGACGTCGACTTCGTCGTCTGCTCCGAGCTCGAGACCGCACATGCCATCAGCCGGATCATCGGCGTTCCCGCCGCCCGTCAGACCGACATCTTCGCCGAGGGCCAGGTCCAGATCGTCGAGTTCGACGTCGAGGAGGGCGCGTCGCGAGGACGTGCTCGGAGTTCCGCTCCGCGACGCGAAGATCCCTCGGGACTCGAAGGTCGCTGCGGTCATCCGCGGGGACGAGATGCTGCTCCCCGGCGGGGACGAGGTCATCCGCGCCGGAGACCGGATCGTCGTCATCGGCTCGCCCGAGGCCGCGCAGGCCTGGAGCGCCCTGCTCGCTCCGGAAGGCGCAGCGGTGCGTGACGTCGTGATCTACGGCGCCGGACGGGTCGGCTCTGCGATCGCGCGCGTGCTCCTCGACCAGGGAATCCGCGTCAGGTTGATCGAGGCCTCGCGCGAGAAGGCGCGCAGCGTCGCCGAGGCGCTGCCGCGACGCGCGCGTCTACAACGCGACCGGCGTCGATCCCGACTTCCTCGAGCGCGAGCGGATCGGGCAGACGAACGCGGCGATCTTCGCCATGCGGGATGACGCGAAGAACCTCTATGCCGCGTCGCTCGCCGAAGGTGCACGGCGTCAAGTTCACGATCGGGATCGCGCACGAGGCGGTGTCGGCGGAGGCGTTCGAGCATGCCGGAATCGACGTCTCGGTGAACCCGCGCACCGTCACCGCCGAGGAGATCATCCGCTTCGCGCACGACCCGAGGACGAAGCAGGTCGCACTGCTCGAGGGCAACCGCTACGAGGTGATCGACGTGACCTTGCGCGACACGAGCGAGTACATCGGGAAGGCGTTCAAGGAGATGCCCGTGCGCGGTGCGCTGATCGGCGCAGTCGTTCGAAACGGCTCGGCGATCTTCCCGCACGGCGACGACGTGCTCCAGGCCGGGGATCGCGTGATCGTCTTCACGCAGGCCGCGGACGCGCCCCGGGTCGTCAGCGCACTGTGACGTCCGGCGCGGCCGTGACGCGCAGGCTGCGACCGACGCCGCGACCGGCGGTCGACGTCAGGCGGCCAGCACAATCTCGTCGCGGTGCTCGGCGAAGTACCTCGGGCTCGCGGCGCTGTTTCCGGCGGCCGTCGCGCTCTGGTACTCGGAGCCGGTCTGGCCGTTCCTGGCCACTGGCGCGATCGACGAGCGGAGCGGGCTTGGCGATCGAGCGCCTGACGGCGGAGGACGTCCGGCGCGTCGGCATGCGCGAGGGGTTCCTCGTCGTCTCGGTCACGTTGCTGGTGACAGCGGCCTTCGCCTCGCTGCCGTATCTCTTCGTCGGCGGAGACCAGCTCGAGCCATCCGATCGACGCGTACTTCGAGGGGATGTCCGGCATCGACGACCACCGGCGCGAGCGTCGTCACCGACTTCGACGAGCTGACCAGGTCGCTCTCGATGTGGCGGCAGTTCACCCAGTGGCTCGGCGGAATGGGGATCATCGTCCTCGCCATCGCGGTGCTTCCGCGCCTCCGGGTCGGCGGACGCCAGCTGATGGAGTCCGAGCTCCCGGGCCCCGAGGTCGCGCAGCTCCCCGAGCGGATACGGCAAACGGCGCGACTCCTGTGGGTCCTCTACGTCGGGCTCACCGCGTGCTCGGCGCTCGCGCTGGCCGCGCTCGGCTGGCTCGGGATCGACGAACGGATGACGGAGTTCGAGGCGGTCGCGCACGCGTTCTCGACGATGCCGACCGGCGGATTCTCGACGCAGCCCGACTCGATCCAGGCGTTCTCTGCCGCCGCGCAGTGGATCATCGCGCTCTTCATGCTCGTCGCCGGCGTGAACTTCATGCTCCTCTACCGCGGGTTCGTCCGTCGGCGCCCGCGCGTCTTCGCTCCGCGACGACGAGTTCCGCGCTGTACATCGCGATCGTCGCTGGTGGCGTCGCTCGCGCTCACGATCCAGATCTGGGGCTACGACATCGCCGCAGGGCGAGGAGGCGGTCCGAGCCGGCGTCTTCCAGGCCATCTCGATCATCACGACGACGGGATACGCGACCGAGGACTTCGCCCTGTGGCCGGCGGCGTCTCGCTGCTGACGATCTTCGCCCTGATGTTCGTCGGCGGGTCGGCCGGATCGACCGACCGGCTCGATCAAGGTCGTCCGCCACCTCCTCGTCGGCAAGGTCCTGCGCCGGGAGCTCGACCAGACGGTGAGCCCGGAGGTCGTCATGCCCGTTCGGCTGAACCGGACACCGGTGGACGAGCGCACGCTGCGCGCGATCGCGGCGTTCATCCTCCTCTACATCGGATTCTGGGTCGGTCGGGGCCGCGGATCATCGCGATCGACTCCGCGATCGGCGACGTGCCGCTCGGCGCGCTCGACACGCTCGCGTCTCGGCGAACGCGCTCGGCAACGGCGGCCCCGGGTTCGGGATCACCGGGCCGTTCGCCTCGTTCGCTCCGCTCGGAGACGTCTCCAAGGTCACGATGATCCTGCTGATGTGGCTCGGCCGACTGGAGATCATCCCGGTCGTCGTCCTCGTCACGCGGCACTACTGGCGCGTCTGAGCCTCTTCCAGCGTCGCGCCGAGGAGCGCTTTTCGCAACGCCGACGCGGAGTCGTCCGAGACCACCGCCAGCACCTGGTCGCCCGGCCGCATGACCGTGCTCGGCTCCACCAGCTCGGTGCGGCCGTGGCGGAAGACCGAGATCAGGCGCGATCCCTCGGGCAGCGAGAGCCCGCCGACCCGAGATCCCGCGACCGGCGACTTGGGCTCGATCTGCACTTCGACGATCTCGAGCCCCTCCTCGGGCAGCTGCAGCAGCCGCACGAGGCCGTGCTCGGGCACCTCGTGCTCGACGAGACCGAGGATGCTCGTCGTCGCGCAGACGGTCTGCTTGATGCCGAGCAGGTCGAAGTGCGCCTGGTTGCGAGGATCGTTGACCCTGGCGATCGCCTTGGGAACGCGGTAGCCCTCCTTGCCGATCTGCGAGATGACGAGGTTGTCCTCGTCGTCCCCCGTGACCGCGAGCAGGAGCTCGGGAGGACGCGCGATGCCCGCGCGCTCGAGGACGCTGATCTCGGTCGCATCGCCGCGCAGCACCACCGGCCCGAACTCCTCCTCGAGGCGGGCGAACCGGTCGGGGCGCTCCTCGATCAGCGTGATCTCGTGGCCCATCTCGATGAGAGAGCGCGTGACGTTCGCACCCACCTTGCCACCGCCGGCGACGATGACGTACATCAGGTGGCCTGCGGCGCGGGCGCGCTGGCTTGCACGGTCTCGAGGAGGACGGAGATCGCGGTCTGCGTCGGGCACACGGTGTTGAGCCCGCGCTCCGCATAGAACGTCGCGCGAGCGGGATCGAGAACGCGGACGACGACCGTGCGCGTTCCGTACCGCCTCTGCAGCACCTGCCCGATGACGACGTTCGTGTTGTCGCCGGAGGTGGCGACGACCGCCGCGTCCGCATCGGCGATTCCGGCCCGCTCCAGCACCGTTGCGTCCATGCCGTGGCCGATGACGAAGCCACCGCGCCAGCCCGGCCCGAGGCGCGCGAGCGCATCCTCGCTCTCGTCCAGCACCGTGACCTCCCAGCCGTCGGCGGCGAGCCCCTTCGCGACCGCCGAGCCCACACGACCGCATCCGATGACCACGGCGTTCACGGCGGATCAGGTTACTCCTCGAAGACCCCGTCGGGGAACGCGACCACCAGGACCTCACACGGTGCTCTTCGCAGGACGAAGTCCACGGTCGGCGAGAAGAACCGCGACTGGCGTCGCCAGCGGGCCGAGGAGCCGAGCACGATGAGGTCCGCTTGGCGCGAAAGGGCCTCGTCGACGATCGCGTAGCCGATCGACCGTGCACGGACGGCGTCGGTCCGGACCTCAACGCCGTGCTCGGCTCCGAGCAGCCTCGCCTCCTCGAGCGACGCGTCGACGCGCGCCGCGACGTCCGGCGGCAGCGGCCCTTCGAGCTCGTAGCGGCGCGGCACCCGCACCACGGTGATCGCCTCGATCTCGGCGCCGGACGTCTCTGGCGAGCGCGACCGCGGTCGCGACCATCTCCTCGCCGATGTCTCCCGAGCTTGAGAGGGACGAGGATGCGCTTGAACTCGGCACCCGGGGGAAGCTCCGCGGCGGAGACCTGCTCGAGCAGGCCACGCCGCTGGGTCTGGCGTACGGCGACGAAGACCGCGAGGCCCACCGCGAGCCACAGCGGACCGACGTAGCGCGCCCCGGAGTGCGTCACCAGCGCGAGCACCCAGACCGCGAAGGTCAGCGGCGCGCCGACGAGGGCGGGAACGGGAAGCTCGACTCCGCGCAGTCGGATGTTCGGGCGAGCGCGGAACGGACGCGCCAGCAAAGGCTCCTTCATGCGCAGCCGGATCACCGCGAGCTGCGCGGCCGTGAAGGCGATCAGGACGCCGAAGGAGTAGATCGCCGCCAGGAACTCCGGATCCCCACCCGCGAGCACCTCGGTCGCGACGATGAGCGCCATCGCCAGGCCGGCCGCGATGAGGATCGCCTCGCTCGAGACCAGCGCGCGCCGCTCGAGCCGCGCGAACTCGCGCGGCAGCGCGCCGTGCCCGGCGAGCGAGTAGGTGAGCCGCGTGATCCCGGAGACGGAGGTCGTCGCCGCCGCGATCAGGATCAGCGCGCCCGAGATCCCGACAGCGATGCGGAGGCCGTCGACCAGGAACGCGGGCAGCGACCCTTCGAACGCCGCCGTGATCCCACGAGCGGCGCCTCGAGCCACTCCTCGCCGAGCGCAGTCTCGCCTCCCGAGACCGGGAAAGCCGAGAGGCCGATGCCGGCGATCAGCACGGTGACCACGACGACCAGCCCGATCGCCGAGAACAGCGAGCGTGGCAGCGTCCGTCCCGGCTCGCGTGCCTCCTCGGCGAGGTTGGCCACCGTCTCGAGACCGGTGTAGGCGAGCATCGCGAGCGGGAGCGCGAAGGCGAGGTCGCCCCAGTCCTGTCCCGTCGCGAAGCCGAGCCCCTCGGAGAGCGTCTCGGGCGAGAGCAGGAAGCCGATGCCGAGAACGAGGAGGAGACCTTGCACGACGAGGTCGAGGAGCGCGACCGCGAGTGAGCCAACGTGCAGCCGGGTTCGTCGCGTGAGCCGGACTGCCGCGATCGCCGCAATCACGCGCGCAGCCGACGATCGCGTCCCACGGCTCGTCGCGGAGGGCGGAGACGGAGAGCGCTTCTCCGAGGTAGTGCGGGACGAAGAGCGCGGAGAGCGCCATGACGATGAGGAAGTCGAGGAAGAGCGCCCAGCCGGTCAGGAATCCCGCGAGGTCGTTCGACGCGCGCCGGACGAAGGTGGCTGCGCCTCCCGCCTCGGGGATGGCCGCCGTGCCCTCCGCGTACGAGAGCGAGACGACGAAGAAGAGCAGCCCAGTGAGCAGGAGCACGAGCGGCGTGAGCCCGAGCGCGGCCGCGGCGACGATCCCGAGCGCGATGTACAGCGAGGATGCGATCTCCCCGTAGGCGACCGCGAACAGCGACGGCGCGTCGAGCACGCGCTCGAACCCGCGGACCTTACGGGCCACGTCGTTTTCTCTCCAGGCTCAGGCGGCCGACACCGAGCGCGACGAACAGGCCGCCGAGAAGGAAACCCACGACGCCTCCGCCCTGCGCCGCGGTCGCCACGAGCAGCGCGATCCCGATCCCGACGAACGCGACCGAGAACGCGAGCACGGCCCAGGAGTACAGCTTCACTGCGGTCTCCGCACGCGGCCACGAGCACCCGGCAGGGCGCGTGCTTCAGGACGTAGTCGACGGTCTTCCCGAACACCGCGCTCTGGCTCGCAGTCAGCGCGCGCCGGGGCGATCCGATGACGATGATCTCCGAGCCTCGCGCGTCGGCCTCTCTCACGATCGCCGGCCCTGGCGAATGCGCGCGCTCGAGGCGCGTCAGCACACGAACGCCGTACGAGTCGCCGACGGCAGCAGCCTGGTCGAGCTCGAGGTTCGCCGCTCGTTCGAGCTCCGGGAGCTCGTCTGTCAGCGGGCGATCGAGCGGAATCTCGAGCACGTTGAGCGCGACGATGCGCGAGCGGCCCTCGGTGGCCAGCCGGCACGCCAGATCCATCGCCGCGTCGGACGGCTGGCCGGCGACGACGGGAACGAGCAGCCGCCGGTACTCGAGCGCAAGCGCGGCGCCGAACGCGGGTGGCGCCTTCACGGTCTCGCCGAGGGGCGCGTGGACGAACCACCGGCGATAGACGACGTACCCGACGAGCCCGAACGCGAGCCAGCCGAGCCCCGCCCAGCGCGTGGCGGGGTTCTGCACGACGAGAACCAGGAACGAGATCCCCGTCGCGAGCCCGCCGACGATCGCGAAGAGCGGCCAGTCGATTCCCGCCGACGCGGAGATTCGGCCGCGCCCGGATACGGGAGCTCCTCGTCGGAGCGAAGCAGCATCCGCATGCGCACGATGGAGACGTGCGCGACGGTGAAGGACAGCGTCGCGCCGAGCGAGTAGAGCGTCCCGACGAAGTTCACGTCTCCCGGGAGGATCACGAGGATCGGCAGGATCCCGGCGAACACGACGAGCGAGAGCCAGGGCGTCTTCAAGCGGGGATGCAGCCGCCGGAAGATCTCCGGCAGCTGCCGATAGCTCGCCATCGAGTACGTGATCCGCGACGCGCCGATCACTCCCGCGTTGGTCGCGATGAAGAGGATCGTCGCCGCGAGCACGCCGACGTAGATCTCCAGCGCGTCGAGCGGCCAGCCCTCGTCGATCCCGAGGTTCTGGACGACTCCGAGAATCGGGTCGTTCGCATAGCCGCCCTCCTCGGGCGGCAGCGCGAGCCGCGTCGTCAGCTCGCCGTCGATCCGCTCGACGGGCAGAGCGGAGAGCGCGACGAAGGGCAGCGTGAAGTAGATCGCGAACACGGCGCCCGCGACAGCCTTGTAGGCAGCGGGGACGTTCCGCACCGGGTCGCGGGCCTCTTCCGCGAGGTTCGAGACGGTCTCCACCCCCGTGTACGCGAGCATCGCGACCGGGATGGCGACCGCCAGGTTCTCCCAGGTCGGTGCGACTCCCCAGTGGACGTTCTCGTCAGCACGTCGGCGTTGAAGACGAGCGCGAAGCCGATGATCACGAGCAGAACCTGAGTCGCGAAGTCGACGACGGCGAGCGTGATCGAGAGCTTCGCGGCCTCCTGGACGCCGACGATGTTGAGCGCGACCAGAAGGACGATCACGATCACGCCGCCCACGATGTCCCACGGGTTCGTGCGCAGCGGCTCCCAGAAGATCGAGAGGTAGTGGGGGACGAAGAACGCCGAGACGGCGACGGTGACGATGTAGACGAGCATCTGCGCCCACGCTGCGACGAAGCTGACGAGCTCGTCGAACGCGTGCCGCGCGAAGCTCGCCGAGCCGCCCGCCTCCGGGAAGCGCGCCGTTCCCTCGGCGTACGTCGCGGCCGTCGCGGCGAAGATCACGCCCGCGATCACGAAGACGAGCGGGGTCAGCCCGAGCGCATAGGCCGCGGTGAGGCCGAGCGCGTAGTAGATCGAGGAGCCGACGTTTCCGTAGGCCGTGGCGAAGAGCCAGGCGTGCCGAGCACGCGCTCGAGCTCGATCTCGCGCCTGCGGCGACGCCCGGGCACCGCGGGAATCTACAGCCGTGGGGTCGGACTTCCCCGACGCTGTCTTCGCGTCACCGGCGGTCCAGGCAGGCCGAGTCGTCGGCCCTCGAGGGCCGAGGACGCTTCATTCGCCCGTAGGCAGGACGAGCGAAGCCTTGACCCGAAGCGGGAAGGGGCAGTCGGGGCCCGAGTCCGGACCCTAGCCGTGGATCGAGGCGATGACCGGGATGAGCAGGATCGCGACGATGTTGGCGATCTTGATCATCGGGTTGATCGCCGGGCCGGCGGTGTCCTTGTACGGATCCCCGACCGTGTCGCCGGTGATCGCCGCAGCGTGGGCGTCCGACCCCTTGCCGCCGTAGAGCCCATCCTCGATCGTCTTCTTCGCGTTGTCCCAGGCCCCGCCGCCCGAGGTCATCGAGATCGCGAGGAAGATCCCCGTGACGATCGTCCCGATGAGGAGACCGCCGAGCATCTCCGGCTTGACGATCCCGACGATGATCGGGATGGCGACCGGGATCAGTGCCGGAAGCATCATCTCCTTGATCGCTGAGCCGGTGACGATGGAGATCGCGCGCGAGTAGTCCGGTCGCGAGGTCCGAGCCATGATCCCCGGGTCCTCGCGGAACTGGCGCCGGACTTCCTCGACGACCTGTCCGCCGACCCGACCGACCGCCTGCATCGCGAGCGAGGCGAAGAGGAACGGCATCATCCCGCCGACGAACAGGCCGGCGATGACCCAGGGATCGCTCAGGGAGAAGCTGATCGTCAGCCCCTCCTCGGCGAGCCCGCGGCTGTACTCGTTGAAGAGGATGAGCGCGGCGAGCCCGGCGGAGCCGATCGCATACCCCTTCGTCACCGCCTTGGTCGTGTTGCCGACCGCGTCGAGCGGATCGGTGATCCCGCGCACGGACTCGGGCAGGTCGGCCATCTCGGCGATGCCGCCGGCGTTGTCGGTCACCGGGCCGTAGGCGTCGAGAGCGACGATGAGACCGGTGAGGGACAGCTGCGCCATGACGGCGACGCCGATGCCGTAGAGCGCTTCACCGGCCGCGTAGTAGGCCCCACGACGCCGGCGGCGATGACGATGACGGGCAGCGCCGTCGCCTGCATCCCGACGGCGAGCCCGGAGATGATGTTCGTCGCGTGCCCTGTCTGCGACGCCCGCGCGATCTCCTTCACCGGCGGCCAGCGCGTGCCCGTGTAGTACTCGGTGATCGCGACGAGCAGGAACGTGACCGCGAGGCCGATCAGCGCGGCGCCGTACAGGTTCCAGAAGCTGAACTCGTCGCTGTCGTATACCAGGGTGACGGGGATGAAGCCGATGGCCGAGAGCACCGTTGCGACGAGCACGCTGCGATAGAGCGCGTTGATGATCGCGTTCGGGACCGCTCGACACGTGCGTGAAGAACGTCCCGATGATCGACGCGATGATCGAGATCCCGCCGAGCGCAAGCGGATAGAGCCACAGCTCGCTGGCCTCGAAGCTGATCCCCAAGAGCATCACCGCAACCGCGGTGACCGCGTAGGTCTCGAAGAGGTCTGCAGCCATGCCGGCGCAGTCGCCGACGTTATCGCCCACGTTGTCCGCAATGACCGCCGGGATTGCGCGGGTCGTCCTCGGGTATGCCAGCCTCGATCTTGCCGACGAGGTCGGCGCCGACATCGGCGGCTTTCGTGTAGATGCCGCCGCCGAGACGGGCGAAGACGGAGATCAGCGAGCCGCCGAACGCGAGGCCGATCAGGTCGTCGACCGCGGACTCGGGGCTGTTCCCGATCCAGTCGGTCAGCACCCAGTAGTAGCCCGCCACACCGAGCAGGCCGAGGCCCGACGACGAGCAGTCCGGTCACCGAGCCCGCGCGGAAGGCGACCTTGAACGCGGGCTGGAGTCCCTCGCGCGCGGCCTCCGCCGTGCGGACGTTCGAGCGCACGGCGACGTTCATGCCGATGAACCCGGCGGCGCCCGGAGAAGACGGCGCCGATCAGGAAGCCGAATGCCGTCCCCCACCCGAGCTCCGCGTAGAAGCCGAGCAGGAAGAACGGCACGATCGCGACGACCGCGATGGTCGTGTACTGCTTGCGCAGATACGCGGCGGCGCCCTCCTGGATCGCGTGCGCGATCTCCTGCATGAGCTCGTTCCCCGCCGGCTGCCTGAGCAGCCACCAGGTCAGATAGATGCCGTACAGCACGGCGAGGAGCGCGCACGCAAGCGCGAACCCGACGGCATGGTCTACGAAGAAGTCCATCGATCCTCCGGTTCTGGGCCCGTCACAAACTGAGCGCCGAGTGACCTCGGCGCGGCCGATTATGTATCACAAGCTGGCCGCGAAGAGTGCGACGCGCTTACGCGACGCACTTTTCGCGGAGGATCGCCAGTCACGACTGCATCCTAAGGCTCCTCAGCGACCGCCTTCGCGTACGCGAGCTGGAGGTTCATCCGCGCCTGCTCGAGATCGCGGACGACGGCCTCGTCGGCGCCGCGCCTCGCGCAGAACCGGGTCGAGCGCGCGGAGCGCCTCGATCGCGAGGCGCGCCTGCTGCAGATCGCGCGCGTCCGCCGACACCCGGCGGAAGCCGATCGAGGCGGTCGTTGCGAGCGCCTGGACGAGCACGTCGGCCACGCCGATCCGGTCGAGCGCCGCGAGCAGCTCCTCCTCGGTCGGAGTCTCGCCCTCAGCCACCGATCTTCTCCGTCGCGGAGACCTGCTCCGCGTAGATCTCCTCGAGCGAGGCGCCCTCCTCGAAGCGCTCGATCTGCCGTTCTGCGGCGTTGCGCTCGGGAACCGCGAGATACGGCGCAGCGCCGATCTCCTCGGCGACAGGGCAGCACCCACTCGATCAGCTCCTCGATCCGCTGTCGGGCGGGAATCGCCTGCGCCGCGAGCGAAGTCGATCAGCTCGCCGGGAAGGCCGTAGCGGAGCGCGCGCCAGAAGTTCTCCTCGATCAGCCGGTGCGGGAGCGGCTCCACGGGCTCGCCTTCGTCATAGGCGCGGGCGATGCGCGCGGTGAGCGACGCCGCGAACGCCGCGAGCGACTGCGCCTCCGAGAGCTCGGGCTGGCCGTCGCAGATCCGTGATCTCCACGGTGGGGAAGGCCATGTGCGGCCGAACGCTCCACCAGATCTGCGTGTTCTCGGTGATCGAGCCGGTGTCGTAGAGGAAGCGGACGAAGCCCTCGTACTCGTTCCAGGACGCGAACGCGTCGGGGACGCCGCAGCGGGGGAAGAAGCGCGTGAAGATCTGCGTCCGGGCCGAATGCAGGCCGGTGTTGACGTTCTCCACGAAGGGCGAGCTGCACGAGAGCGCGAGGAGCTCCGGGAGGAAGTTGCGCATCGCGCTCGCCACCGCGATCGCCCGGTCGGGGCCGTTGATCGCGACGTGGACATGGAGACCGAACGTGTTGTTGCGCCAGACGACGTAGCGCAGCAGCTCGTCGTTTCGGCGGTAGTGCGGGCGTGTCGATGATGCGCTGGTCCTTCCAGTCCGCCCAGGGATGCGTGCCCGTCGCGCCGAGCAGGAGCCCCATCGGCTCGACGAGCGCCTGCAGCTGCGAGCGGCGCTCCGCCATCACTCCGGGAACGTCCGCGAAGGTCTCGCATCGCTCCCGTCCGCACCTCGACCTCCGACGCGATCAGCTCACCGACGAGGTGCTCCTCGAGCGACGTCCCGCTGAGCCGCGGCCTTGCACGTCCTCGAACCGGTTCGTGAGGTCGAGCGAGTCGGGGTCGACGAGCGCGAACTCCTCCTCGACCGCGATCGTGAAGTCGGTTGCGGACTCGAATTGCGCTCGCGATCGCGCGATCAGCTCGTCCGCGGAGAGTCGCTGCTCGTCGCCCATCGGCGCACTACAGTAGTGAAAGCGTTGGCGGCGGCTTCAGCGAGGAGCCGTTGGCCTCCTCAGGCGCCCACCGGAGCGAGGAGTCGCTCCGCGACGCTCGCCCAGCTCCAGCGCTCGACCACGGCGCGGCGGGCAGCTTCCGAGATCGCTCGCTCGCCTCGCCGGCGAGAGAGCGAGCAGCTCGCGGAGCTTCTCGCGCAGCTCGTCCGCGTCGCCCGTCGCGAAGGACGCGAGGTGCCGGAGGTCCGGTGGATACTCGGCCTCGAGACCTTCGGCGACCTCGGCGAGCCCGGAGTGCCGCGCGACGAGCGGCGGGCATCCGGCGGCCGCAGCCTCGGCGGCGACCATGCCGAACGCCTCGGGGAAGATCGAGGGGACGACGCACGCGTCGGCGAGCGCCAGCAGGTGGACGAGGTGGCGGTGCTCGAGCGGTCCGGTGAAGAGGACGTGCTCGTGGATCCGCGAGCGCCTCGAGCTCCGCGCGGTAGTCGCCGAAGCCGACGACGACCGCCCGCGCATCGAGCCCCCGAAGCGCTTCGAGCAGGACGTGGACGCCCTTGTTCCGGAGCAGCTTCCCGAAGTAGACGACCGTCGGCCGCTCCCGCCTCGAGGAACGCCGCCAGTCGCTCCGCATTCCGCTTCGTCCGGGAGGCGCTCGTTGGCGCTCTCCGGGATTCGGCGGATCGCGCCGGGCCTCGGCGAGCAAGCGCTGCAAGCGCCTCCTCGCGCGGCCTCGGACGCCACTCGTCGACGTCGACCCCGGGCGGCACCTCGTGGACGCGGTCGACCTGACCGCATACCTCCTCGAGCACCTCTCGCGATGTGCGCCGACCCGACGAACACGGCCTCAGCACCGGCGAGCGCCTCCCTCCCCCACGACCCGAGCTCCGGGCGCCCGCGCATCGAGTACTCGAGCTCCGAGCCGTGAGCCTTGACCGCGTAGCGCGCCCCGTCGCGGCTCCGACGGGCCCACCGAGGAGCACGTGGTTGCAGAAGACGAGATCGGCGGGGAGCCGCGCGCGAACCGCCGCCGCATTCGCGTCGACCCAGCGGTCGAGCTCGGCTCGAGTGCAGTCCTGCAGGAGCTTGACCTCGTAGCCGGCGTAGCGGTCGAGGACGAAGACGGGGAGCAGCCCGCCGACATCGGGCCGGACGACCTCGGCTCCGCCCAGGTCGTAGAGCTCGGGACGGGGCTCCTGGCTGAAGACGGTGACGTCGTGCCCGCCCGCGCCCACTCGCGAGCGAGCTGCCGCGTGTAGACGTTCGACCCCGTGCCGCCGAGCAGATATCCGTGCCAGAGCAGGATGCGCATCCCCACATCCTCCTGCAACCAAGGCGATCTAACGCGTGCGAGGGTTACCCCGCTTCTCAACCTGCCTGCTTCACACCCGAGACTCACGAGTCCGGGCACTCCATGAAGGGGTCTGCTGTACCCGCGCGGGCGGGATCCCCACTCGGGGATTCCGCTCTTGCGCAAAGTCAGGTCAGGTGGAAATACAGCGCGTAGAGCAGATCGACAGCGGGATTCGACGTGTGCACGTTGACGTCCGCCGGGACGTCGAGGAGCGCCTCGGAGTAGTTGAAGATGATCTTCACGCCCGCTCCGATGAGCGCGTCCGCCGCGTCCTGGGCGGTCTCCGCGGGAACCGCGATGACGCCCACGATGATGTTCCGCTCACGGCAGATGTCCGCGACGTCGTCGATCGAGTTGACGGTCATGTCGCCGACCCGCTCCCCGATCTTCTCGGGATCGCTCTCGAAGATGGCCGCCACCGTGATGCCGTGCTCCGCGAAGATCGGCGAGCTGGCGATCGCGCTCCCGAGTCGCCCTGCTCCCGCGAGCGCGATGTTGTGCTGCCCCTGCGTCCGCAGGATCTTGCGGATCTCCTCGAGCAGCGCCTCCGTGCGGTAGCCGACTCCGCGCTTTCCGAACCTGCCGAACGCCGAGAGATCGCGCCGGATCTGGGTCGCGTTGATGTTCGTGTACTCGGCGATCTCCTGGGACGAGATCCGCTCCTTGCCCATCTTCCGCGCCTGGCTCAGCACCTGCAGGTACCTGCTCAGGCGGGCGGCCACTCCCACGGTCAGGCGCTCGGCCACGCGTCCCCTCTCACTCGGTTCCCAGCTTGTGACAGATCGTCACGATACTGCCAGCGCCCACTCGGAGCGACGTCGCTGGAACCGTCAGCCGTCAAGTCGCGCTCTGAGCGCCGCCGGCTCGACGAAGTGCGTGAACGCGCGCTCCCCGTCGATCTCGACGCACCGGAAGATGCTCGCGATATCGCGTCTCGAGATCCGGGTCGCCGTCGATGGAGACGATCTCGAGCTCGAATCCCGTGCTCGCCTGAACGTCCTGTACGACCTCGAGAGCGCGGGAGCAGAGGCTGCAGCCCGCGGCGGTGTAGAAAGCGACGTGTCTTACGGGTACAGGCCCCGCGTCGTCGTCGCCTCGGCCACGCGCTGCACCGCCAGGCCGTAGGAGGCCATGCGCAAGCTCGTGTCGCGACGCTCCTTCGTCTGCCATGCCTCCTGAAACGCGCGCGCGACGATGTCGTGGAGCTTCGCGTTGACCTCGTCCTCGCGCCAGAAGTACTCCTGCAGGCCCTGCACCCATTCGAAGTAGGAGACGACGACGCCGCCCGCGTTCGCGAGGATGTCCGGGAGGATGAGCACGCCCTTGTCCTCGAGCACGGCGTCGGCGGTGGGGGTCACCGGGCCGTTCGCTCCCTCGCAGATGATCTTCGCCTGCACGCGAGAGGCGTTGTCCTCGGTGATGACCTGCTCGAGCCCGCAGGGAGCGAGGATGTCGCACGGGAGCTCGAGCAACTCCTCGTTCGTCATCTGCTCGGCGTTCGCGAGCTCGAGGAGCGTGCCCGCGCTCCTGCTTGTGCGCCACGGCGGCCGGGCACGTCGATGCCGTTCGGGTTGTAGACGGCGCCGCGCGAGTCCGAGACGGCGACGACCTTTGCGCCCTCGAGATGGAGCAGCCGCGCGAGGTTGGCGCCGACGTTCCCGAAGCCCTGGATCGCGACGGAGTAGTCGGAGAGGCGCTCGCCGTTCTTCACCGAGAGCGCCTGGATGCAGTAGAGCGCTCCGCGCGCCGTCGCCTCCTCCCGCCCGAGCGAGCCGCCGATCGAGAGCGGCTTGCCGGTGACAACGCCGAGCACCGAGTGACCCTTGTTCATCGAGTACGTGTCGAAGATCCAGGCCATCACGCGGCCGTCCGTGCCGACGTCCGGCGCCGGGATGTCGCGCTCAGGCCCGATGTCGTTGATGATCTCGCTCGTGTAGCGCCGGGTCATGCGCTCGAGCTCGCTCACCGAAAGCGTCTTCGGATCGCAGATCACGCCACCCTTCGCGCCGCCGAAGGGAAGGTTCATCAGCGCGCACTTCCAGGTCATCCACATCGCCAGCGACTTCACCTCGTCGAGCGTGACGTCCGGGGTGGTAGCGGATGCCGCCCTTCGAAGGCCCGCGTGCGATGTTGTGCGTGACGCGGTAGCCGAGATACACCTCGATCGAGCCGTCGTCCTTGGCAACGGGGATCGAGACCTCGACCGCCTTCTTGCACTGCGAGAGGACGCGGATCAGGTTCGGATCGAGCTCGAAGATCTCCCCCACCCTGCGGAGCTGCGATTTCGCAAGCCCGAAGGGGTTCTCGCGGAGGTGGGACGCCGCCTCAGCGGTTGACATCGAGATACGCCTCCTGGTCGACGGGGGCGAGTATAGGGCTCGGAACGGGATGGAGGCACGCCGGCTGAGCACGACCGGGCGACGCAGGGTAAGGACGCAGGGAGCGCCGATACCACTAGATATCGGCGCGACTGAGGACGCAGCCTTGCGTCGTGCCGGCGTGGTCAGCCGGCCTCGTCCTCCATTCCGTTCCGAGCCCTGAGCCTGCTAACGCACCCGATAAGGCACGTCCTCGACTGCTGGCGGGTGCCGTCTCCGGGACGGGCGACGATCCTCACGACGTAGCTCCCCCGGCGGAGCCGCTCCCCTCCCGGCCCCGGCCCGTGAGCCCGAACGTGTACCGGCCGGGCAGAACCTCGCGCCGTCTGGCGAGCACGCCGATGAGCTCGCCGTTCGCCGCCGGAGCTGCACCTCGAGCACGTCGAGCGGTCGCACCTGGGGCCCGGCGTCGGGACGAGCGCTCCGGCCACGAGGCCGAGCACGGCAGGCGTCGCGTCGGAGACGCGACCTCCCGCGGCGGTCTCGAGCGACACGCGCGTGAGCAGGTCGCGTGCCGGGCGCAGGAACCGCGACCGCCCAGGGAACGTGCACCTCCGACGACTCCGAGACTGCGAGCACGAGCTCTCCGGTCGCCGCACCGGCCTGCTCCGAGAGCGCGCTCGTGTCCGCCCTGCAGACGGCACGAATCGCCGTGCCGCCGGGCCCGATCCGGAGCCGCCTCGGTTCGATCGTGAGCTCGACGCCCTTCGGAGCGAGCGCCAGGGTCTGGATCGAGACGGTCAGCCCGCGGGTCGAGACGTTGTGGATCTCGAGCGTCCGCTCGAGCTCGACGAAGCTACGGCCCGGCACGCCGAAAGACACCGTCGCCGGCCGGCGGCGATCTCCTGCTGCACCGCCGTGCGGAGGTCGAGCAGGCCCGCTCCCGACGCGGCAGCGTCGAGATCGCGCCTCTGCGCGGAGCCCGTGAGCAGCCCGGCCAGCTCTCGCGCGCCGGAGCTGCGGCCGTCCCTGGGCGAGGACCGCGGCGGCGCCGGCCGTGACCGCGGCGGCGGCGCTCGTTCCGCTGACCGTCCCGTACCGCACGTCGCCGTCCTCGCCGCGACCGGGCTCGGAGGTGGGAACCGCAACTCCGGGCGCAACGAGCTCCGGCTTGAGCCCGCCTCCGAAGGCGAGCCCTCGCGAGGAGAACGCCGCGACCGAGGATCCGGCGTCGTTCTCGGCGATCTGGACGGCGCCGACGGCGACGCGTGACGGGAATACCCGCCGCGAGCAGCGACGCGGATGTCCTGAACGAGCTCGTCTCGGAAGCCCGACGACCGGGAACGCCGACCGGGACGTCGAGACTGAAGGCGCCGGCGGGTAGCCGCCCGTCGACGAGCACCATCGGCGCACCGGCGGTCGTTGCCTCTTCGACGGTCTCCTCGGAGAGCCTTCCGCGCGGGAAGCAGCGCCGCGCGTCCGGCGACAGCGCTCGTCCCGTCGTCGTCGAAGAAGCCCGCGATGCCTCGCGCGGCTGCGGCCTCTGGCTGACCGGAACCACGGAGGCGGTCACGGTTCTTCCGGGCGCGCCGCCGAGCGGCAGCGGCTCCTCGAAGAGCACCCGCAGGCCCGGCTCGGACCTGAACGCGGACCGTCGGCGTCGCGGGACGCCCGTCCGCCGCAGCGACGGTGAGCGCTGCCGGCGCGCCGCTCGGCCCGGCGATGCTGCCGTACGCCGGCCCTGCGCGCCCGTCGTTCCCGGCCGGGACGACGACGAGCATGTCCAGCTCGGTCGCACCGGCAACGGCTCGTGAGAGCGGCCCGTCCGGGAAGGACGCATACGGCTCGACGACTCCGACGAGCGCGATGCGAGCGGCGTCCAGGGTGTCTCCGTCCTCGTTCGGGATCGACCGCCGCCTCCAGCCCGGCGATGATCTGGTCGGTACGCGAGTAGACGGTGTACCCGCCCTCCGCGTCCGGCTGCCAGCCCGCGATCCGTACGGGAAGGATCGAGGCCCGGGCGCGACGCCGTGCAGCCCACCGGGCCCGTCGGATCCGGAGACGATTCCCGCCAGCTCCGTGCCGTGTCGCTCCGGCCGGCCCGGAATCGTCGGATGCGGCTGCGCCACCGCACCGCTGCCCGGGTTGATCAGGTCGATGCCCGGAAGCAGGCTCCTCCGCAGGTACGGATGCGAGGGATCGATGCCCGTATCGAGCACGCGCGACCGTGACTCCGGTGCCGTCGAGGCCGGGAATCTCGAGGCCCCGCACGGCCGAAGGCGTCACATCCAGCGCCTCGGGGGTCTGGGCAGGAAACGCGGCCCGAACCGGGTAGACCGCCGACACCTCGCGGTCGGCGGCGCACGAGTGCGAGCGAGGTCGGGTCGAGCCGGGTCGAGAACCCGTTCAGCACCCGGACGTAGCGATAGTCGGGCGCGACGCGCGCTCCGGCAGCCGACATGCGGGCGAGGAACTGCTCCTGCACGCCGACCGCCGACCTGGTCCAGGCGCGCATCTGCGCCTCCGTCGCCTGTCCGCCGAGCACGCGGACTCGAGCGGCGAGCGACGGCTCCTCCAGCAGCACGACGTAGCGCTGCGCCGTGGAGACGGCCGCACGCACGCCGAGCACGCCCTGCCACCCGGCCTCGTCGAGCGACGGGAGCGGAGTCTCCTGCGCGCGGGCGCCCGCGGTCGGCGCCGAGAAGCAGGGCCAGCGCCAGAGACCCCGACGGCTCTAGGCAGCCGACGCATACGACATCCAGCCCGAGATAGGAGGGGTACGGGGACGGTTCGAGGTAGCGCGCAGCCGAGGCGATCATCGCCGCATTGTCCGTGCAGAGCTGGAGGGGCGCGAAACGCGCGTCGGGCAGCGCAGCGCGAAGCGCCGAGTTCGCCGAGACGCCTCCCACGACGGCGAGCCGCTCGAGCCCCGTCTGTTCGGCTCCTTCGCGGAGCCTGGCCGTGAGCGCCCGCACGATCGCCTGCTGATACGAGGCCGCCAGATCCGAGTCGTCTGCGCTCGCGCCTCGTCGTCGCCGAGCTCGCGAACGGTGTAGAGGAGCGCCGTCTTCAGCCCCGAGAACGAGAAGTCGAGACCCGGCACCCGCGCGACGGGGAACGGGAACGCCTCCCGATCGCCCTCGTCCGCGATCGCGTCGATCTCCGCTGCCGCCCGGATAGCCGAGACCGAGCAGCCGCGCGCCCTTGTCGAACGCCTCGCCCGCCGCATCGTCGAGGGTCGTTCCGAGCCGTCTCGGAGCGTCCGCGCTCGCGAACCGCAAGGAGCAGCGTGTGGCCTCCGCTGGCGAGCAAGCAGAGAAACGGCGGCTCGAGCGGCTCCGGCCGGAGGTAGAGCGAGGCCACGTGTCCTTCGAGGTGGTCGACGGGGACGAGCGGCAGCCGACTCGCCCAGGCGATCGCCTTCGCCGCCGACAGCCCGACGAGCAGCGCGCCCACGAGACCGGGGCCCTGGGTCACCGCGACTCGCTCCGATCGTGGCCGAGCGTCGTTTCCGCCTCGTCGAGCGCCTGGCGCACGACGGGCGTGACCAGCTCGAGATGCCTGCGCGACGCGATCTCCGGCACGATCCCGCCGTACCGGGCATGCAGCGCCGCCTGCGACGACACGACGGACGAGAGCACCTCGCCGTCCTGCGTGACGACCGCTGCCGCCGTCTCGTCGCACGAGGTCTCGATCCCCAGGATCACGAGGCCTTCTCCGACTGAGCGGACTCGCGCCACATGATCAGCGCGTCCTCGCGATTGTCCGTGTAGTAGCCGCGCCGGATGCCGCGGGACTCGAAGCCGAGCTGCTCGTAGAGCCGGATCGCGTTCACGTTCGAGACCCGCACCTCGAGGGTGTACCCGCGCCGCCGGTCCTCAGCCGTGACGTCGAAGAGCCGCTCCAGGAGCTCGGTGGCGATCCCGCGTCGCCGGAACTCGGGAGCGACGGCGACGTTCATCACGTGCCAGGCGTCAACGTAGCGGGAGACGAACGCGTAGCCGACGAGCTCCCCGGTCTCCAGGTACGCGCCGATCGCGAGCGCGCTCGGCTTCCGCAGCTCGGCGGCGAACATCGAGCGGGACCACGGCGTCGGGTAGGACGCGCGCTCGATGACCTCGACGGTGTCGAGATCGCTCATCGCGAGCCGGCGGAGCTCGACGCTCACGCGGAGCTCGGCACCTGCGCGTCCGGAGAACGGACATAGAGCGGCGTGAGCGCTTCGGCCGGCCCGAACTCGCGGGCAGAGCGGGACGTGCAGGCGCGCGTGCGGGAGATGGATCGCATCGTCGTCCGGAGGTACGAGCGCGCCCTTGCCCTCGAACGTTGCTCGGTAGCGGACCGCGCCGCTCCCGATGCAGGTCACGCCGGGCTCGAGCTCGAGATCGTCCGGCGCGCTCACCTGCGGGCCGAGGACGAACACTTCCCGCCTGCGGGCGTCCACGACCGGGAACACGCCCTCTCTGGCGGCCGGCGAGCGCGTCGAGGGTGGAGACGCCCGCGGCCGGAACGTCGAGGGCCAGCGCGAGGCCCTGGGCGAGCGCGAGGCCGATCCTCGTGCTCGTGAAGCTTCCCGGCCCGGTGCCGACGACGAGCGCGTCCAGGTCCTCCGGTCCGAGCATGGGCGTCTCGGAGCAGCGCATCGACGTCCTCGAGCAGCGTGCGAGCGACCGAGATCCGTTCGCCGAGCACGCGGCCGTCGTCGACGAGCGCGCTGGTCGCGACGTCCGTTGCCGTGTCGAAGGCGAGGAGGAGCATCAGTCGATGCCTTCTAGCAGCGCGGTGTCGGCGGCGGCGATCTCGAGTTGCTCGCCGATCGCCTCCCGCGTGCTCGAGGCGCACCGCGACGCGGGCGGGGGAAAGGCCGACGAGCCCCGCCTCGGGCCACTCGACGAAGACGACGGCGTCCTCGAAGTAGGGCTCGAGGTCGCCCCACTCCGCCGGCGAGAGCCCGCTGAAGCGGAAGAGATCGAGGTGCGAGACGTCCACGGCGCCGTCCCTCGGTAGCGGTGCCCGATCGTGAACGTCGGGCTCGTGACCGGCTGCAGCGACCCCGAGCGCTCGGCACGCGCCGCGGACGAATGTCGTCTTTCCGCTCCCGAGCTCTCCCGAGAGCGTGACGATGTCGCCTACGTCGAGCCGCGCTGCAAGCCGCGCGGCGACCGCCTCGGTCTCCTCCGCCGAGGCCGTGGCGACCTTCCTGGCGGGCACGTCAGAACAGGCCGAGCTGGACGGCCTCGGGCTCTCGCTCTACGGGAGGCGGAGCTTCCTCCGGCGCGGCCGTCTCCTGCACCTGCTCGAGCAGCGCGGGAATCCGCGCGAAGTCCTCCTCGAGCACCTTCAGCATCGAGGGCGTGTAGAGCGCCGCCGCGGGATGGTAGAGCGGGTAGAGCGAGACCTTGCGCGATCCGAGCGTGACCTCCTGCGGCTGCCCGTGCACGCGGGTGATCCCGGCCGGGCGACCCGAGAGCAGCTTCGTGGCGAAGTTCCCGAGCGTGGCCACGAGCGTCGGCTCCATGAGCTCGATCTGCCGGAAGAGGTGGGGCTCGCAGGCGGCGATCTCCTCGGGCTGCGGATCGCGGTTCCCGGGAGGCCGGCACTTGAGGACGTTCACGACATAGACGTCGGCGCGCGTCAGCCCGATCCCCTCGAGGAGCCGGTCGAGCAGCTTGCCCGCCTGCCCCACGAACGGGACCCCCTGCTGATCCTCGTGGAAGCCCGGCGCCTCGCCGACGAACATCAGGTCGGCATTCGGGCTCCCCGAGCCGAACACGACCTGGGTGCGCCCGGCTGCGAGCGCGCACTTCGTGCACGTCGCCGTCTGCTCCGCGTACTCCCGGAGCGCCGCTGCGCGCTCGACGGCATCCATCGACGGCAGTTTACGCCCGGCGCCGGATGCGCTCGATCGGTTCCGCTGGAGCGGCGCTAACCGCAGCCGCAGGAGCCGCCGCAGCAGCCGCCGCCGCTCGCGCGGGGAGCGTGAAGCGGCGACGCCGACTTTCGCCGCGCCGTGCACCGCGAACGTCGAGAACTGCTTCAGGACCTTCGCCGCACCGCACTCGGGGCAGGTGACCGCCTGCTCGCTCGAGCGGACGAGCTCCTCGAAATGCGACTCGCATTCCATGCACGCGTACTCGTAGATCGGCATGCGCTCGAGTGTACTGTCGGAGCCCGTGGAGCGGTGGACCGTGCCGGTCCTCGAAGGCCGGATCGTCCGGCTCGAGCCGCTGTCGGCCGAGCACGAGAAGGCGCTCTGGAAGGCATCGCGCGACCCCGAGACCTGGCGCTGGCTCTCCGTCGCGCAGCCGCGGACCACAGAGACGAGTGGAGGCGTGGTTCGAGCCAGGCGCTCGCGGCCGCGGAGGCGGGAGCGGAGCTTCCGCTGGTGACACTGTCGCCACGAGGAGATCGTCGGCTCGACGCGGTTTCTGGCTCTCCGGCCCGAGCACCGCTCGGTCGAGATCGGCTGGACGTGGCTGCACCCCTCGGCCTGGGGCACAGGTGCCAACGTCGAGGCGAAGCTGCTGCAGCTCGAGCACGCCTTCGAGCGAGTGGGGCTGTCGCCGCGTCGAGTTCAAGACCGACGCGCTGAACGAGCGCTCGCGCGGGGCGCTCGAAGCTCTGGGCGCGACGTTCGAAGGGATCCACCGCAAGCACATGCTCGTGCGCGACGGCGAGAACCGAGACAGCGCGTGGTACAGCGTCACCGACGACGACTGGCCGGCGGTGCGCGCGCAGCTCGAGGCGCGGCTTCCAGCCAGCGTAGGCCGCTGCTACCCTCCGGCTGCCCGGTATCCGGAGACGGAACTGGAGCCACCGATGATCGAGCGAATCCGAGTCGTAGGCGCGGGCGGCCGCGTCGGTTCCGCGGTGAGCGCGCGCCTCGCCGAGCGCGGCGTGCTCCTCGACGGCGCCGAGCCCGAGCTCGTGCTCGTCTGCGTCCCCGATCGCGCGATCGCCGAGGTCGCCGCAAGCGATCGCTCGCGGGCCGTGGATCGCGCATGTGAGCGGCGCGACGCCGCTCGCGAGCGCTCGACCCTCACGAACGGCGCTTCGGGATGCATCCGCTCCAGTCGTTCTCCAAGTCGCGCGGGCCCGAGCAGCTCGACGGTGCCTGGGCGGCGATCACCTCCGAGACGGACGAGGCGCGTGCTCGCGGCTTCTGGCTCGCCGAAACCCTCGGCCTGCATCCGTTCGACCTCGAAGACGCCAACCGTGCGGCCTACCACGCCGGCGCGGCCGTCGCCTCGAACTACCTCGTCACCCTGCGCCAGGCGGCAGGCTCGCTCCTCGAAGCCGCCGGCGCGCCGCCCGAAGCCCTCGACCCACTCATGCGAGGCGTGATCGACAACGGATTCGAGCTCACCGGCCCGATCGCACGAGGCGATTGGGAGACCGTCGCATGCCATCTCGCGACGATCCGCGCAGAACGCCCAGAGCTCGAGGAGCTCTACGCGATGCTGGCCGAGGCGACGGCCGCGATCGCCGGCGTGGAGATGCCAAGCACCACGCTGGTACTACGTCGCTCGGAGCGGCCCGCCGATGGTCTGCCGAACGATTCAGGATCTTCGCGCTCGAGCTCTCGGATCGCCGCGCTGGGCTCCGTCGGCCTGGTGCCGACGATGGGATCGCTGCACGAAGGCCATCTCTCGCTTCTGCGGGCGGCGCGCGCCGAGTGCGACACGGTCGTCATGAGCCTCTTCGTCAACCCCGCGCAGTTCGCCGACCTCGCCGATCTGGGCCGCTATCCCCGTGACGAGGAACAGAGACCTCGCGCTCGCCGGAGAGATCGGCGTCGATCTCGTCTTCGCCCCTTCGGCCGACGAGATGTACCCCGACGGCTTCCAGACCTGGGTCGACGTGACGGAGCTGGGATCGACCCTCGAGGGAGAGTTCCGGCCAGGGCACTTCCGCGGGGTGGCGACGATCGTCCTCAAGCTCCTCTCGATCGCGCGCCCGAGCCGCGTGTACTTCGGGCAGAAGGACGCGCAGCAGGTCGAGGTGATCCGCCGGATGATCCGGGATCTCGCGCTCGACGTCGAGCTCCGCGTTCTCCCGACCGTCCGGGACGCAGACGGGCTGGCGCTCTCCTCCCGCAACGCCCAGCTCTCATCCGAGGAGAGACAGCGCGCCCTCGCACTCTCCCGCGCGCTCGCAACCCGGGACCCCGTCGCCGCTCGCAACCTCCTCGCCGAGTCGAACGGCCTCGCCGTCGACTACGTCGAGATCGCCGACTTCGACCCGCCCGTCCTCGCCGGCGCCGTCCGAGTCGGCGATACCCGCCTCATCGACAACGTGCCGCTGGAAGGAGACGCCACATGAGCACCTCTCGCCTTCAACTCGCCGTCGCGGGGGAAACCATGTTTCCCCATGGTTTTCCGCGATCGGAGTTCGCGCGAGCGAATTCCGATCTTGCGAGGGACCCGCGCGCGCCCTTCTTCTGGAGAGCGTGGGGAACCTCCCGGTTCCCCACACACCTCCACGCTCATCGGAAAGGCAGCCGATGAGCATCCGCCCCCAGAAGCCCGCGCCGGCGACCCCCGCCCCCGGCAAGCTGCCGCTGACCGAGCTTGCAGAGATGAAGGCGCGACGGCAGCCGATCGTGATGGTGACCGCGTACGACGCACCCGGAGGCAGGCTCGCGGACGAGGCCGGCGCGGACCTCGTTCTCGTCGGCGACTCCGCCGCGATGACCGTGCTCGGCCATGAGTCCACCGTTCCCGCGACGATGGAGGAGATGCTGATTCTCACGCGCGCCGTGACGCGCGGCGCGAGTCGGCCCCTGGTCATCGCGGACATGCCCTTCGGGTCGTTTCAGGTCTCGGACGAGGATGCGATCCGCAACGCGATCCGCTTCGTCAAGGAAGCCGGCGCGGACGCCGTCAAGCTCGAGGGCGCGGGGGTGATGCTCTCGCGCGTCAGAAGCATCGTCGCGGCAGGCATTCCGGTCATGGGGCACCTCGGTCTGACGCCCCAATCGGCGACGATGCTCGGCGGATTCCAGGCTCAGGGACGCTCTGCCGAGAAGGCGCTCGCGCTGCTCGCGGACGCGCGGGCGCTCGAGGCCGCGGGCTGCTTCTCGCTCGTGCTCGAGGCAGTCCCGGCACCAGTCGCGCGTCGGATCTCCGATGAGCTCTCGATTCCGACGGTCGGCATCGGTGCCGGCGCAGACTGCGATGGCCAGGTGCTCGTGTGGCACGACCTGCTCGGGCTCTACCAGGGTCGCACTGCCCGTTTCGTGAAGCGCTATGCGGAGATCGGAGAGACGATCCGCGAAGCGCTCCAGGCCTTCGCCGCCGACGTCCGCGAGCGCCGCTTCCCCGAGGAGCAGCACACGTACGCGATGCCGGACGAGGAGCTGGCTCTCTTCGAGCAGATGGCTCCGGGAACGGAAGCGCTAGATCGTCGCGAATAGTCCGACGATCGCGGCGACCAAGGCCGCCGCGGCCGCCACCGCCCCGAGCGAGCGTGGCCAGCTCCAGCCGTGGACGACCTTCACGCCGAGCACGAGGAGCGCGAGCGACCAGGCGACGAACGCGAGCTGGAGGCCGAGCAAGGCGGCCTCGCCCGTACCCTCGTCTGCTCCTCCGTCGCTGAAGGTGTCTCCGCCGTAGATCGCGAGCCGCAGCGGAAGGACGAGCAGGAACGAGACCGCAAGAGGCACCGCCGCGAAGCCGATGAGCTGACGCTCGCGACGGAAGCTCCCGAGGCTGCCGAGCAAGCGGGCACCGAAGAAGAGAGCGAAGCCGAGGACGAAGTAGCCGACGGCGCCGTAGATGCTCCCGGCGATGAAGGTCCAGACCGCGAGCAGAAGAGCGTCGTACTCGGGATTGTCGAGCAGCCCACCCGCTGTAGGCGTCGCGAGCACCGCGGCGGCGCCGGCGAGCCCGACGACGAGCAGGATCGGCTCCGAGCGTGCGGCGACGTCGTCCGGATCCTCCTCGCGGAGAGCGAAGAACACCGGCCGCGGATCGACGAGCATCGCGGGCACGCGGAGCCACCAGGCGCGGTCCGGTGAGAGCTCCTCCCGTCTCCCGGCGGTGTCCAGGAACGCCACGGATAGAGCGTAGCCGCCATCGATTGAGCTAGCGGCGAGGGCCGAATAGAGTCTTCCCATGGTGGCTGTCATGCGGTGCCCCGCGTGCGGGACCGAGAACGAGCCGGATCGAAAGTTCTGCGGCGAGTGCGGCACGATACTCGCGCGCGCCTGTCCGGCTTGCGGCACACCGAATGCGTCTACTGTCAAGTTCTGCGGCGAGTGCGGAACCGCACTGACGGCGACGGCGACGACTCCGACGACGACCGCTCCAGAGGCGTCGGCGCCCGCGGCCGAGCGCCGCCTCGTCTCCGTCCTCTTCGCCGATCTCGTCGGCTTCACGACCATCTCGGAGAACCGCGACGCGGAGGAAGTTCGCGAGCTCCTCTCGCGGTACTTCGATACTTGCCGCCGCCTCATCGAGCTGTACGGCGGCACCGTCGAGAAGTTCATCGGTGACGCAGTGATGGCGGTCTGGGGCACGCCGACGGCGACCGAGGACGACGCGGAGCGCGCCGTCCGAGCCGCCCTGGACCTCGTCACCGCGGTCTCCGCTCTCGGCGACGAGGTCGGCGCCCCCGAGCTACGGGCGCGAGCGGGAGTTCTCACCGGCGAGGCCGCCGTCACACTCGGCGCGGAGGGTCAGGGCATGGTGGCGGGCGACCTCGTCAACACCGCCTCGCGTGTGCAGTCGGCCGCCGACCCGGGCTCGGTGTACGTAGGCGAGTCCACGCGGCGCTCGACGGAGCAGACGATCGTCTACGAGGACGCCGGCTCCTTCGAGCTCAAGGGCAAGGAGGGACTCACTCCGCTCTGGAAGGCGCAGCGCGTCGTCTCTGGGTTGCGCGGCTCGCTCAAGTCGCAGGGGCTCGAAGCGCCGTTCGTCGGCCGCGACCGCGAGCTGCGACAGATCAAGGATCTCTTTCACGGCTGCGCCGACGAGAAGAAAGCTCATCTCGTCTCCGTGACCGGAATTGCCGGCATCGGCAAGTCGCGGCTGGCGTGGGAGTTCTACAAGTACTTCGACGGCATCGCCGAGACCGTCTACTGGCACCGCGGCCGCTGCCTTGCCTATGGCGAGGGCGTGACCTACTGGGCGCTCGCGGACATGGTGCGCATGCGCTGCCGCATCTCCGAGGACGAGGAGCCGTCGCCCGCGCGAGCCAAGCTGCACGCCACGCTGGAGGAGCACATCCTCGACCGCGAGGAGCGGGACTTCCTCGAGCCCCGGCTCGCGCATCTGCTCGGGCTGGCCGAGCACCAGGCTCGCGACCAACAGGATCTCTTCGCCGCGTGGCGCCTCTTCTTCGAGCGCCTGTCCGAGAGCTATCCGACCGTGCTCGCCTTCGAGGACATGCAGTGGGCGGACGCCTCTCTACTCGACTTCGTCGAGTACCTGCTCGACTGGTCGAGGAGCCACCCGATCTTCGTGGTCACGCTCGCACGACCCGAGCTGCTCGAGCGGCGGCCGACCTGGGGTGCCGGGCAACGGAGCTTTACATCCCTTTACCTGGAGCCTCTCTCGCCGCAGGCGATGGTGGAGCTCCTGGCCGGCCTCGTGCCGGGGCTCCCGACGGAGGCCCGCGACCGCATCCTCGCGCGCGCCGAGGGCATCCCGCTCTATGCGGTCGAGACCGTGCGGATGCTGCTCGACCGCGGCCTCCTCGTCCAGGAAGGAACCGCGTACAAGCTGACCGGACCAGTCGAAGCGCTCGATGTACCCGAGACGCTGCACGCTCTCATCGCCGCCCGGCTCGACGGTCTTTCCACGGAGGAGCGGCGGCTGCTCCAAGACGCCGCGGTGCTCGGCAAGACCTTCACGCGAGACGCGCTGGCCGCGCTCGCAGGCGGGGATGCCGAGATCGAGCCGCTGCTCACGGCGCTCGCTCGCAAGGAGGTGCTCGGCGTGCAGGCAGACCCCCGCTCACCGGAGCACGGCCAGTACGGCTTCCTCCAAGATCTCGTGCGCCACGTCGCCTACGAGACGCTCTCGAAACGAGAGCGTCGTGCCAGGCACCTCGCGGCTGCCGCGCATCTGAGCGCTGCATTTGCCGACGAGGACGAGGTGGTCGAGGTCATCGCATCGCACTACCTCGCAGCCCACGAGGCAGCTCCCAACGCGGACGACGCATCCGAGGTCAGAGGCAAGGCACAGGCGATGCTCGTGCGGGCAGGGGAGCGCGCCGAGTCGCTTGCCGCGGCCGCAGAGGCCAGGCGCTACTTCGAGCAGGCCGCGGCGCTCGTCGACGACCCGTTGGAGAGGGCCGCGCTGCTCGGCAGAGCCGGCGAAATGGCCGCGCGGGCCGGCGACCCGGACTCGGCACGTCGGCTCCTCGAGGAGTCGATCGAGCTCTACGAGGGGCAAGAGGAGACGCATGCCGCCGCGCGCGTGCTCTGGAGGCTCGGGAGGCTCGACAGCCGCACAGGTCGTCTCGACGAAGCGCTCGAACGGATGGAGCGCGCCTTCGCTGTCATCTCCGCCCATGAGCCCGACGAGGATCTCGCGCAACTCGCAGCACGTCTTTCCCTCGGGTACTGGTACAGCGGAGATCAGGCCCGCGCGGCCGAGCGCGCCGAGCTGGCGCTGGACATCGCCGAGGCACATCGATATCCGGCTGCGCTCGCAATCTCGCTACGCGCGAAGGCGTTCGTCGTTTACAGCCGGGGGCACAACGAGGAAGCCAATGCACTGCTGAGGCGCGCTCTCCAGATCGCGCTCGACCACGATCTCGCCGAGGACGCGGGCACCTGCTACTTCCTCCTCTCGGACGGGCGCCTGCGCCACGGAGAGTACGCCGAAGCGCTCCGCTACCTCGACGAGTCCCTTGCCCTTGCCCGCAGGCGCGGGGACCGCCCTTCGGAGTGGTCGGTGCTGGCGGAGCGAACCTACCCCCTGACCATGCTCGGTCGCTGGGACGAGGCGATCGCGGCGAGCGAGGAGTTCACACCCGAGCAGGTCGAGTCTGGCGGACTGATGCTGAGCATGCTCCAGTCGGCGGTCGAGATCCACGTCCAGCGCGGTGAGCTCGAGGATGCGCGCCGCGTCTTGTCGATGTTCTCCAGGCTCGAGGAATCCACCGATGTCCAGGACCGCGCCTGCTATCTCGGGTCGCGTGCGGCGCTGCGCCGGGCCGAGGGTCGGTTTCGCGAGGCGATCGCGGACGGCGAGGCGGCCATCGAGAGCCGCGACACACTCGGAATCAGCTCTCAGCCGGTGACGCAGGGAATCGTCGAGGCGGTCGACGCAGCGTTTGCCGCCGGCGAGCCGACGAAGATCGAAGAGCTGCTTCGGCTCGTCGAAGGCATTCCACCCGGAACCCGCCCGCCGTTTCTCGACGCTCAGGCGAGGCGCTCTAGGGCACGCCTGAGCGGCGATCCTTCCGGCTACGGGGCTGCCGCCGAACGCTTCCGCGAGCTCAGCCTTCCCTTCTGGCTCGCGGTCACGCTGCTCGAACACGGGGAGTTGACGGGCGACGCGTCGCTTCTAGAGGAGGCGCGCGAGATCTTCGAAAACCTGGGGGCGACACCCTGGCTCGAGCGATGCTCGAAGGTCGGCGGCGAGGCAAAGGTTCCCGCGTGAGCGAGGTCGACGCTGCGCTGACGGAAACCGCTCGCGCATCGATGCCGTTCGCGGACACGCTCGGGCTCGAGATGATCGCCGCGACGCCTGAGGAGGTACAGGCACGGCTCGGTTGGGAGGAGCGGCTCTGCACCGCCGGCGGGATCCTCCACGGCGGCGCGCTGATGGGCCTCGCCGACGCAGCGGGCGCCTACTGCGCGTTTCTGAATCTTCCCGAGGGCGCAGCGGGAACCGCCACGATCGAGTCCAAGACGAACTTCTTCCGCGCCGTTCGCGACGGGCACGTCGTCGCGACCTCCCGCCCGCTCCACCGTGGCCGCACCACGATCGTCGTCGAGACCGACCTGCACGACGCGACCGGAAGGCACGTCGCCCGGGTCACGCAGACGCAGGCGGTTCTGCAGGGCTGATAGCCTCCTGCGCGGGCCGAGCGGGTCTGCGCTTGACAGACGTCCCCTGCGTAGAAAGGATCCCGCCCGGTGGGAGCAGGGAGAGCCTCTGCTCGTCGACGTTCGAGGAGGGAGAACAAACTTGCACAGGAGACGCCCGTTCCGACCGCTGGTCGGATTCGTATTTGCGGGTCTCGTCGCCACACTGGCCTTTACATCGGCCGGAGTAGCCAAGGAACCTGCCGCGATCAGCGGCGGGGACACGATTCAGGCGACGTACTACACACCGCAAGGTCTGAGAAACGACGAGCCCGTCAACGTCATGGTGCAGCTCGCCGGCGAGACCGTGGCCGAGGTGATGGCGAAGCAGGGCGCGGTATCGCTCGCCGCCAAGCAGGACATCAAGGCGGCTCTCAGCGGGCCACAGGACGCGATCAAGCCTGCGATCCAGAGCCTCGGTGGCCAGGTGCTCGCCGACTACCAGGTCGCCTACAACGGCATCAAGGTTCGCATCGCTCCGAACCTGATGGAGAGGCTTCGGACGCTGCCGGGGGTCATCGGCGTCCATTTCATCCCGAACCACGAGCGGGAGAACGCGATCAGCGTGCCCTATCTCGGTGTTCCCAAGCAGTGGAGCGCACCGGGCTTCATTCGCGGCCTGAATCGCAAGATCGCGATCATCGACACCGGCATCGACTACATGCACGGGAACTTCCGTGCCGCTGGAACCGTGGCCACCGCTGCCGAGTACCAGCGGCAAACGCGGCTGACACGCTTCCCGCGAACCCGGCGCTCTTCGGACCCGGCGCCCCCAAGGTCAAGGGCGGATTCGACTTCGTCGGAGACGACTACAACGCCAGACGGGACCGGTGCAGCGCTCATTCCGCAGCCCGATCCGAACCCGCTCGACTGCAACGGCCACGGGTCGCATGTCGGAGCGGTACCGCCGCCGGCTTCGGCGTGCTCGCGAACGGCGCCACCTTCGGCGGTCCGTACGACACGACGACGCATACTCCGGCGAACCGGTTCCGGATCGGCCCCGGCGTCGCTCCTCGAGCGCATCTGTACGCCCTCCGCGTGTTCGGTTGCGCAGGCTCGACGAACGAGACCGTCGACGCGATCGAATGGTCGGTCGACAACGGCATGGACGTCATCAACATGTCGCTCGGCTCGTCCTTCGGGCAGAGCGACGACCCGTCTGCGGTCGCGGCGGACAACGCAGCGCAGGCAGGCATCGTCGTCGTGACCTCGGCCGGCAACTCCGGTCCAGCCCGTACATCACCGGCTCGCCCGGCACGGGCACCCACGTCGTCAGCACCGCGGCGAACGAGTCGCTCTCGGGCTTTCCCGGCTTCACGCTGACGCTTCCGACGGCGCCGTCGCCGATCACGGCGATCAACGCGAACGGTGAGCCGGACGTCGCAGAACGGGACGCAGTACACGATCGTCTCGGTCAACGACAATCCGGCGACGACGGCCGTCGACGAGTCGCTCGGCTGCAACGTGTCGGACTATCCGACGCCGCCGAACGCGACCTCGATGGCGGTGACCATCCGTGGTGTGTGCGCACGCGTAGGCAAGGCCATTCGGAGCCAGCAGGCCGGCTACGCGGCGGCGGCGATGGTGAACAACGCCACCTCGCTGCCTCCGTTCGAAGGGCCGATCTTCTCCCACCCGGACACGGGCGAGCAGTTCACGGTCACGATCCCGTTCATCGGCGTTCGCGGGCTTGGCGACGACGCCGACCTCGGACGGCGCCAGGCTCCGTGCCGCGTCCGGCTCGGTGACGACCGTGAACAACATGCCCTGTCCCAACCCGAACTTCTCGGGCCTCGCCAGCTTCTCCTCGGGCGGACCGAGAAACGGAGACAGCTTCCTCAAGCCGAACATCACCGCCCCCGGCGTGAGCATCTTCTCGACCGGAAGTCGGAACCGGGAACGCACCCGGCAGGGCTATTCCGGCACGTCCATGGCGTCCCCGCACGTCGCGGGTGTCGCCGCGCTGGCCCGCCAGGCCCACCCGACCTGGTCGGGCAACGAGCTCGCGGCCGCGATCGTGAACACCGGTCGGCCGGCGAGCATCGTCGGCACGACTCCGTACCTCACGAGCCGCTGCGGGAACAGGTCTCGCCTTCCCTGTTCGGATCGTGAAACACAGGCCGTTGCGTTCGCGGGCCAGCAGATCCCGGTCGCGAACTTCGGCTTCTACGAGAGTGAGGACGACTTCAGCGGCGTCTCGGACGATCCGCGTCTGGAACAAGGGCGCGGCGTCGATGACCTTCGATGTCGCAACCTCCAATGTCGCGCGGGTCGCCGCACACGCTCACTCCGAGCGCTGCCTCGGTCACGGTTGCGCCCGGCACGTTCGGTGCAGTAGATGTGACGTTGGCCGTCCCGATGGCCACTGCCGGCAGACGCCTCGGCGTTCCGGGAGGTGGCGGGGCTCGTCACGTTCACCCCGCAGGCAGGGGCGAACAACGGCATCACGCTGCGTGTTCCCTACTACCTCGTCCCGAGGCCGAGCTCGCTCATCGACGTGACGGTGGCGGACTCGACGCCCGACTCTCCGTCGTACACGACGACGGCGACGGTGACGAACGATGCCGACGCTGCGATCGCAGGTAGCGCGGACTTCTACGCGTGGGGCCTGCGCGACGGAGAGGACGCCGACGGCTCACCCGCCGACATGCGGGCGATCGGGAGTCCAGTCGTTCGACATCGGCGGCGGCAATCGGCTCATCGGTTTCGGTGTGAGCACGTGGAACCGGTGGTCGAATGCGTCCACGACGGAGTTCGACATCTTCGTGGACGTCGATCCGCAGAACGCAAACGGAGACGACTACATCGTGGTCGGTGTCGACAACGGCGCCATTTCGACCGGCACCTTCAACGGCTTCTTCGACGCGTTCGTCTTCAGCACCCGCAGCAGTGGCGCTAGCTCCCTCACAGGATCCTTGGGGGCGCTGACGGACGGGAGCACGGTATTCCTTCCGATCCTCTCGTCCCAGCTCTGCCGTGCAGGCGAGCCGTGCCTCAGTGCGGCGAACCCGCGGTTCACCTACCACGCGATCGGGTTCGATCTCAACGAGGAAGAGGAAGACGACATGCCTCTCTCGGCGAGCTTCAACCCGTGGACTCCGGCGATCTTCACGGATAACGAGTTCGACTTCCTGACGGTCGATCCGGGCGATCCGCCACCACCGACGTCACCATCAACCGCACGGAGTGGAACTCGACTCCCGCTCGCGGCCTGATGGTGATCGTGAACGACAACAAGAGCGGCGAGGCCGAGGCCGAGCTGATCGACATGCGGCCCTCCTCGTAAAGACCAGCTCCGAAAGGCACGACCAAAGGCCCTCGGCGCTCCGGCGCCGGGGGCCCTTTCTCTTCGACGCTCGATGCCGGAGGTCAATGAAAGCTACGCTCAGGCGGGCGAGACGCAGTCGATCTGCTTGCCTTCGGCTGGATGCGCGCGCGGCTGCCCTTCGACCCGAACGCCTGCATCGTGAAGCGCGAGCAGGCGCCGAGCGAGACCCGGAACTCGACGGTGAAAGCGCCGTTCGAGCTCGCCATCGTGTTCCTCCAGCGCTGGCCCCGTTGAGCCGAGCAGCACCTGGACCCGTTCACGCGGCTCGAAGCCGGTGCCGCGAACCTCGAATGGCGGCGTGTCCGTAACGGCGAGCGCGGGGCGCGGGCCCCTGTCTGCGCCACGGCGCCGGCCGAGCCGGCCGCGGCGAGCATGCAGACGCTCGCAAGGAGCGAGGAGTGACCTTCGATGCCGCTTCAGTATGCCACCGGGTCCGTGCTCAGGCGGCAGCGGCGGCGGGTTCCGCGAGGACGCCGCGGAGGAACTGCCCGGTCGAGGACTCCTCGACCTCGGCGATCTCCTCGGGTGTCCCGACCGCGATCACCTCGCCCCCGGCCTCGCCACCCTCTGGGCCGAGATCGACGATCCAGTCGGCCTGCTTGATCACGTCCAGGTTGTGCTCGATGACGAGCACCGTGTTCCCGGAGTCGACGAGCCGCTGGAGCACCTCGAGCAGCTTCTCGATGTCGGCGAAATGGAGACCCGTGGTCGGCTCGTCGAGGATGTAGAGCGTCTTGCCGGTCGCCACCTTGGAGAGCTCGGCCGCGAGCTTCACCCGCTGCGCCTCGCCGCCGGAGAGCGTCGTCGCCGGCTGCCCGAGCTTCACGTAGTCGAGGCCCACGTCGTGCAGCGTCTGCAGGCGGCGACGGATCTTCGGGATCTTCGCGAAGAAGTCGAGCGCCTCCTCGACCGACATCTCGAGGATGTCCGCGATCGACTTCCCCTTGAAGCGAACCTCGAGCGTCTCCCGGTTGTAGCGGCGCCCATGGCAGGTCTCGCATGGGACGTAGACGTCGGGGAGGAAGTGCATCTCGATCTTGATCGTCCCGTCGCCCTTGCACGTCTCGCAGCGGCCGCCCTTGACGTTGAAGGAGAAGCGGCCCGGCTTGTACCCGCGCACCTTGGCCTCGGGCGTGAGCGAGTAGAGCTCGCGCACGTGCGTGAAGAGATCGGTGTAGGTCGCGGGGTTGGAGCGCGGCGTGCGCCCGATCGGCGTCTGGTCGATGTCGATGACCTTGTCGAAGACCTCGATGCCCTCGACGCTCTCGTGGTCGCCCGGCTTCGTGCGCATGCGGTTCAAGCCGGTTCGCGAGCGCCTTGTAGAGGATCTCGTTGACCAGCGTGGACTTGCCCGAGCCCGAGACTCCTGTTACCGCGACGAAGCGCCCGACCGGGAAGTCGACGTCGATCCCCTTCAGGTTGTGCATCGACGCGCCCCGGATCGAGAACCAGCCGCGGCCGTTCTCCTCCCGCCGGAACGGCACCGCGATGCGCCGCTCCCCGCTCAGGAACTGGCCGGTGATCGAGCCTTCGGTGGCGGCGATCGTGTCCGCGGTGCCTTCTGCCGACGATCTCGCCCCCGTGCTCGCCCGCCCCCGGGCCGAGGTCGACGATCCAGTCGGCCGAGCGCATCATCTGCTCGTCGTGCTCGACCACGAGCACCGTGTTCCCGAGGTCGCGCAGCCGCTCGAGCGTGGCGATCAGCTTGCCGTTGTCGCGCTGGTGGAGGCCGATCGAGGGCTCGTCGAGGATGTAGAGCACGCCGACGAGCTGCGATCCGATCTGCGTCGCCAGCCGGAGCCGCTGCGCCTCTCCGCCGGAGAGCGTCTTCGCCGCGCGGTCGAGCTGGAGGTAGCCGACCCCGACGTTGTCGAGGAAGGTCAGCCGCTCGCGGATCTCCTTCACGATCCGCCGCCCGATCAGCTCCTCGGTCTTGGTCAGTGCGAGCTCGTCGAGGAACGCGAGCGACCGCGTGACCGACATCTGCGTGAACGCGTGGATCGACCTGTCGCCGATCGTGACGGCCAGGATCTCCGGCTTCAGCCGCGCGCCGCCGCATTCCGGGCACGGCCGGAAGCTCATGTACTCCTCGATCCGGTCTCGCTGCTGCGAGGAGTCGGTCTCGCGATAGCGCCGCTGGAGGTTGTTCACGAGCCCCTCGAACGCCATCGTGTACTGGCGCCGGCGACCCATGCGGTTGCGGTACGTGACGAAGATCTTGTCGCCGTCCGTCCCGTACAGGAACTTGTCCTGCTGCTCCCGCTCGAGCTCGCGCCAGGGGACGTCGAGCGAGATCTCGTAGCGCTCGGCGATCGCCTCGATGACGCTGTCGTAGAAGCTCTGGCTGCCGATCGTCCACGGCACGAGCGCGCCCTCGTTGATGGAGACTGCACTGTCGGGGACCAGCAAGTCCGGGTCGATCTCGAGCTGCGCCCCGAGCCCCGTGCAGCGCGGGCAGGCCCCGTGCGGCGAGTTGAAGGAGAAGGCGCGCGGCTCGAGCTCCGGGAGCGAGACGCCGTGCTCCGGGCAGGCGAGGTTCTCCGAGAAGGTCAGCGGCTCGCCGTCGATGACGTCGACGACCACGAGGCCCTCCGCGAGCGACGTCGCGGTCTCGATGGACTGAGTCAGCCGCTGCCGCAGGTCGGGCTTCATCGCGAGCCGGTCGACCACCACCTCGATCGTGTGCTTGTACTTCTTGTCGAGCTCGATCTCCTCCTCGAGCAGCCGCTGCTCGCCGTCGACCTTGACCCTCGTGAACCCGTCCCGCCGGAGCTCCTCGAGGACGTCCTTGAACTCGCCCTTGCGGTCGCGGGCGACCGGCGCGTTGACGGTGAACTTCGTCCCCTCCGGCAAGCGCAGCACCTGCTCCACGATCTGATCGAGGGACTGGCCGGTGATGGGCCGCCCGCAGATCGGGCAGTGCGGCCGACCGATCCGCGCATACAGGAGTCGGAGGTAGTCGTAGATCTCGGTGACGGTGCCGACCGTCGAGCGCGGGTTCCGAGAAGTCGTCTTCTGGTCGATCGAGATCGCGGGCGAGAGCCCGTCGATCGAGTCCACGTCCGGCTTCTCCATCATCTGCAGGAACTGGCGCGCGTACGCGGAGAGCGACTCGACGTAGCGGCGCTGACCCTCCGCGTAGATCGTGTCGAACGCGAGCGAGGACTTCCCGGAGCCCGAGAGCCCCGTGACGCAGACGAGCGCGTTCCGCGGGATGCGGACGGTGACGTTCTTCAGGTTGTGCTCGCGCCCTCCGTGGACGACGAGCTCGTCTGCCGGTGCCATGGGCGGGTCATTCTACCGAGACGAACAGACGTTCGATAGCGTGGCGCGCAGGACATGGAATGCTCGAGGCGTCCCCTCTCAAGGAGGTGCGAAATGGCAGACGCCGGACTCTTCGTCGGCTTCGGCGATCCGGTGCGCGGGCGCGAGAGCCAGGCGCTCGAGCTCTTCAACGAGACCATCGGTTACTACGGCCGCCTGCAGGAGGAGGGTGAGATCGAGAGCTTCGAGCCTGTCTTCCTCGAGCCGCACGGCGGCGATCTCGGGGGCTTCATCCTCATCCGCGGAGATGCGGAGAAGCTCTCTGCTCTTCGCGTGAGCGAGGAGTTCACGCAGTTCACGATCAAGGCGGCGCTCTGCGTCGACAACGTCGGCGTCGTGGCCGCTGACATGAACGAGCGACTCCAGAGCCAGATGGCGTTCTACACGGAGCAGATCGGCGCAATCGCATAGCGAAGCTCGATCGCTCAACGCCGAATGCTCGCGCAAGGCCGGAATCCACGAACGTGGATTCCGGCCGCGCAGAATCGCTAACAACGGTCAGGTACAAAGGCGGCGTGCGCCTCGTCGGCTTCGCCGCCTTGCTCCTCGCCGCAACGACCCTCGCGGCCTGCGGGAACGACGTCGACGTCGAGCTCGTCTGGGGCGGGCCACCGGACCCGAACTCCGCGGGGATCGTCTCGACAGACGGCTTCGCGTCGTTTCAGGAGAGCGTCGACGAGCACTGGGAGCGCTCGGCGGCGATGGCGGCAGCCGAGTTCCTCCGCCTCGACGAGCGCCGCGTGTCGCGGACGACGATCGACGGCAAGGCCTCGTCCGAGGGCGCAGGGCCCACAGACCGTCACGGTCACGCTCGACGGGCTCGCCGACGACTCGGTCCGCGCCGAGCGCTGGAGCCTCGCCTTCGAGCCGGACGGCGAGACCTACCGGCTGACGACTGCGCTCCGCGAGCAGCGGTGCCAACCGAACCGCGGGCACCAGAGCTTCTCGGCCGACGACTGCGTCTGAGCCGCATTACGGGAATAGTCCGTAGGTGACACGTCAGGAATCGGGGTACGCGGACCGAGATCCGGCACGTCTGTACGCGGCGGTGCTCGCCGTCTCGAGCGCGGTCTTCGTTGCCATCGCCGCCTCGGTGCTCTTCTGGGCGAGCGCAGACCGACTCGACGTCCGCGCCGTGAGCTGGGTGCGGCGAACGGCTCCGGACCTGCTGGTCGACGCGATGCAGGTCGTCACGTACGCGGGAAGCGCTGTCTTCCTGGGCCCGTTGGCGGTCCTCGCCGGGCTGCTCTTCGTCCGGCGCGGCCGACCGGGAGCGGCGATCTTCGTGGTGGCGGCCTTCGCGGGCAGCCTGCTCTTCAGCCAGGCGCTCAAGGCGCTCTTCCAGCGAGGACGCCCGGAGCTCGAGGATCCCTTCGTCCAGCTGACCACCTACGCCTTCCCGAGCGGGCACTCGTTCAGCGCGGCCGCGACGTATGGCGCGCTGGCGCTCGTCCTCGCATCCGCGGCCGTCGAACGACGCCACCGCGTTGGGTTCCTCGCGATCGCCGCGGCCCTGATCGTCGTCGATCGGAGGAAGCCGCGTGGTCCTCGGCCGGCACTACACGCTCGACGTCCTCGCCGGCATCGCCGGCGGCGTCGCGCTCGTCAGCGCGCTGTTACTCGTCCTCGAGCGAAGCCGGAGGCCCGGCACTCCGCCTCGAGCTCTTCGCGGGGGAGCAGCAGCCGCAGCGCGCCGGGCTCGACTCGTAGCTCGAGCGGCGACTCGAGGAGGACGGGCTCCCCGTCGACGGCGGCTCGAGCAGGGCTACGGGACGTCTCGACCCGCACGGACGGGGTCTTGCGCTCCGTCCAGCGGAGACGGCGGAGACCGTGCGCCGCGTAGATCGCGAGCGTCCCTTCGTCCACCCGATCGCGCTCGCCGATCGAGAAGAGATCGAGACGGTACTCGTTGTTGGCCACGAGCACGACGCTGGCTCGTAGCGCGCTGGCCGTCGACGACGAAGCGCTCGGTCCGACGCCGATCCTTCAGCGAAAGGAGGAGCGCCCGCAGCCGGGCGAAGGTCTCTCCCCGCTGCCGTCGCCGCTCGCGCCGGTGGACGAGCCGCGCATAGACGCCCAGCGAGACGTTGTTCAGGAACAGCTGGTCGCCTACGCGGCCGACGTCGATCCGCCGCTCGACGCCGTCCCGGAACGCCGCGAGCGCCGCCAGCGGATCGTCGGTGTCGAGCCCGACGTCGCTCGCGAAGTGGTTGCGCGTGCCCCACGGGACGCAGACGAAGGGCAGATCCCGCTCGACGGCCACCTGGGCGACCGCGCCCAGCGAGCCGTCGCCGCCGGCCATGCCGAGCACCTCCGCATCCGCTTCCCGCGCGAGGTCGGCGAGATCGTCGTCCTCCTCGAGCACATGCACCGTCGACGTCGAGTGCGTGCGCGCGCCGAGGTCAGCTCCTCGACGGTCGGGCCGCCCTTTCCCGAGCCCGGGTTGACGAAGAGGACGGCCGACAACTCAGATGCGTCGGTAGCGGGCTTCGACGAAGCAGAAGAGCCCGTAGCAGAGGAGGCCGATTGCGACGATGCCGAGCAGCACCGGGCCATAGCTCGCCTGCGCCGACCTTCCGCAGCGCACCGTCGAGACCGATCGCCTCCTGCACGTCGTACTCGTAAGCCGCCTTCACGAGGAAGCCTCCGATGAGGGAGAAGACGACGAATCGCGCGAGCAAGCCGATCGAGCTCAAGCGAGCGCCCCAGCGCTGCTCGGCAGCGCTCATCTCCCCGGTCTTCCAGTTGTCCTCGAACTTCTGCGTGAACGCGCGATAGGCGTTGAAGACGCCAACGCCGATCAGGATCAAGTCCGGCGAGCCCGACGAGCCATCTGCCCGGCGGGCCAGTCGAACACCGTGCGCCGTCGCATTCCTCGCCTGGCCGGTCTCCGTGCCTCCGTCCCGCGTTCCGTCGAGGAGCGCGAACGTCCCGAACGTGAGGACGCCGTAGAGCGCCGCGCGACCGAGAAACCCGATGCGCTTGGCAACACCCTTGGCACCGGTGCCCTCGTCGTCGCGGTCGAAGATCGCCTGGACGAGGCGCCAGAGCGCGTAGGCGGCGAAGCCGAGCCCGAGCGCAACGAGGATGACCTTCCCGTAGCTCTCGTCGGCGAAGACCTCGAGCGCACCCTCCCGGTCGGTCGCCTTGCCGGCGCCCGAGACCGCCAGCGCCCCGGCGAGGACGCCGACCAGTCCGTAGGAGACACCCTTGGCGACGAGGCCGAAGCGCGCCAGCCGCTCGACCGACGTGCTGTTCGGCGGCGTGCTTGGGATGCCGCATGTGCGCTCTTCACCGCACCCTGGACTCCGGTGTCCTTCACTGCACCTTCGTACCCGTTACCGGGCTCGGGCGAACCTTGCTTGCTTGCGCCTTTCGCGGCCGGACGCGGACGCCTTCAGTCCTTTCGCGCGATCAGAATCCGCGCGAGCGGGTTCCGATCTTGCGTCTCAGGCCTTGCGCCAGCGGCCGAAGATCAGGCCGCCCACGGTGAGCCCGAGGCCGAACGTCCCGAGCGCGAACGCGCCGATCGCGATGAACTTGCGCCAGAGCGACAGCCGCCGCCAGCGGCCGATCGCATCTTCGTCCTCGGCGGAGAGCGGTTCGCCGCGACGCTGCTTGCGTACCGCGCCTCCTGCCCGGAGGCCGAGATAGACGTCGTCGAAGAGCTCCGGCGACTCGTTCGCCATGGCGCGAGTCTAGCGGGATGATGTGATGAGCCGCCGGCGCGAAGCGGGTGCCTTCAGGTCCGTTCTCGCGCAAGGTCCAGCGTATAGCCTCCTCCGGCGGTGACCGCACGCGTTCTCCACCTCTCCGATCTGCACATGGGCCACGGAGAGGCCTGGGAGCCGCTCGGCCGCGCTCGGCGAGCTGATCGCCGACCTGCAGCCGACGCTGCTCGTCGCCACGGGAGACCTGGCGCACCGCGGCCGACTGGCGGAGATGGAGACCGCCGCCGACCTGCTTCGAGGTCTCGGGCTGCCCTTTCTGGCGGTTCCCGGGAACCACGACATCCCGTACACCGTTCCCGCGCGCTTCACGCGAACGTTCACCGACTGGGAACGCGTCTTCGGAGAGACCGAGCCGCTGTACGCCGGCGACGGTGTCGTCGTCGCCGGCCTGAACTCGGTTCGTCGCTGGCGCCAGCAAGGCGGCGCGGTCGACGACGGAACCGCTGGCGCACGCGCTGGCGAGGCTCCAGGAAGGACCTCCCGACGCGCTGCGTATGGTCGCCCTGCACCACCATCTCGCAGCGCCTCCATGGCGGGCTGCGCGAAAGAGACCCCTGAGCCGCCGCGACGACGTCCTCCGGCAACTCGTCGCAGCCGGAACGGAGCTGGTCGTCGGAGGGCACGTGCACCAGGGCGGGATCGCGGAGCGACGGGAGTTCAAGGTGCTCGAGGAAGGGCCTCGCCGCGCTCTGGTTCTCGCGACGGCGCCCGCCCTCGGCCGTCCTCGACCGAAGCGGCGCGAGGAGGCCCGAGGCCTGAACGTGTACGAGGCCGACGCCGACTCGCTCACGGTGAGAACCTACGCCTGGGACGGGCAGGCGCTGCTCGAGGTGGGTCGACGAACCTTCGCGCGTACGTAGAGTTTGGGGTGCGGCCCGATGGAAGCGTCACTTGCGGATCTCAAGCAGCGCCTCGCCGAGATCGATGATCTCGAGCGGACACAGCTCCTGCTCGCGTGGGACATGGCCGTCTGGATGCCTCCTTCCGGCGAGCCCACGCGCGGCGCCCACCTGGCGACCCTCGAGGCGATCGTCCACGACCGCCTGACCGACGATCGGATCGGCGAGCTGCTCGACGAGGTGGAGCCGTACGCGGCCGCGCTTCCACGCGACGCCGACGACGCGTGCCTCGTCCGGGTCGCCCGTCGACGCTGGGAGAAGGCACGGCGGGTTCCGACCGACCTCGCCGCCGAGATCGCGGGCGCGCAGGTCGAGTCCTACCAGGCTTGGGTGAGCGCCCGAGAGGAGGTCAGCTTCGAGGCATTCCGACCGTTCCTCGAGCGGATGCTCGAGCTTCAGCGTCGGCTGATCGAGTGCTTCGCGCCCTACGACGATCCCTATGACGTCCTGCTCGACAACTTCGAGGAGGGAACGCAAACGAAAGAGGTGCGCGAGCTCTTCGCCGTCCTGCAGCCCGGGATCACGGAGCTGGTCGGCGAGCATGCGAAGGAGGAAGACGAGGACGGATTTCTGCGCGGGCCGTTCTCGATCGCTCCGCAGGAGGCGCTCTCCCGGGAGCTGATCGAGCGCTTCGGCGCCACCTGGGACGCGTTCCGGCTCGACCTGACCGTCCATCCCTTCGCTGCGCCGATCGGTCTGCGTGACCATCGGCTCACGACCCGCTACGCGGCGAACGACCTGAACTCGCTCTTCACGGCGATGCACGAGTGCGGGCACGGTCTCTACGAGTGGGGATCGAGCCCGTCCCTCGAGCGCAGTCCTCTCCAGGGCTGCGCTTCGTACACTCTCCACGAGTCGCAGAGCCGACTCTGGGAGAACATCGTCGGCCGCTCACTCCCGTTCTGGCGCTGGTTCTACCCTCAGGTGCAGACGGCGTTCCCGGAGGTCCTGGCCGACGTCTCGCTCGAGCGTTTCCACCGTGCAGTGAACCGCCCGGAGCGGACGTTCATCCGGGTGGACGCTGACGAGACGAGCTACGGGCTGCACGTCATCCTCCGCTTCGAGCTCGAGCAGGAGCTCCTCACGGGACGCCTCGCTGTGCGTGACCTCCCGGAGGCCTGGAACGCGCGCTTCGAAGAGCTCGTCGGCCTCGAGGTGCCGAACGACGCACTCGGCGTCCTCCAGGACTCGCATTGGGCGGGCGGCTCCTTCGGGTACTTCCCCACCTACCTGATGGGCAGCGTCCTCTCCGTGCAGATCTGGGAGAGCGCGCGCGAGGCGCTCCCGGAGCGTCGAGGAGCAGATCGAGCGCGGCGACTTCTCCGAGCTGCATGCGTGGCTGCGGGAGAACCTGTACGCGCTCGGGAGCAAGTTCACCCCCGCGGAGACGATCGAGCGCGTCGTCGGGGGGCCGATCGACCCGCAGCCGTATCTTCAGTACCTGCGCGAGAAGCTGACCGCACTCGCAGCGGTCTGACTTCCTCGGCGAAGCCGAAGCGTGGTGCTACGCCGCGCGGCCGAAGCGCTGAGCGGCTCGGGCACGAGCACGCTCCGCCTCGACCTCGCGGTCACGCGGGGCGGCGTTCGTCACGAGCTCCGCGAGAAGCCGCTGCGTGACGTCCGCGACCTCGTCGACCGCGCGCGCGAACGCCTCCTCGTTGACCTTCGACGGCTTCGAGGAACCGCTGATCTTGCGGACGTACTGCACCGCGGCCGCGCGTACCTCTTCCTCGGACGCCGGCGGCTCGAAGTTGTGCAACGTGCGGATGTTTCGACACATGCCACCAGCCTAGCCGCCCGACACTCGGAGACGTAGGGTAGGGCAGGCGTGCCGGAGCGTGTCGGGACCGTGGTCATCGGTGCGGGACAGGCTGGCCTGGCGGCCAGCTACCAGCTGACGCAGCGGGGACGCGAGCACGTCATGCTGGAACGCGGCCGCGTAGGCGAGACATGGCGATCCCAACGCTGGGACGACTTCGTCCTCAACACTCCGAACTGGGCGCTGAAGCTTCCAGGCTTCGAATACCAGGGGCCGTCACCCGACGGGTTCGCGCCACTCGCCGAGGTGATCGCGTACCTGGAGGACTACGCGCGCGCGTACGACGCGCCTGTACGCGACGGCGTGGACGTGACGCACGTGAGGTGCAGCGGCAGCCGATATCTGGTCGAGACATCCGGCGGAGCCGTCGACGCAGACAGCGTCATTGTCGCAGCGGGTGCATATCAGCGTCCCACCCCGGCTCCGTTCGCAGATCGGGTACCGACAGAAGTGTTCCAGCTCCACACGAGCGAGTACCGCCGTCCCGAGCAGCTCCCTCCGGGCGGTGTTCTCGTCGTCGGCAGCGGCCAATCCGGTTGCCAGATCGCCGAAGAGCTTCTCGCCGCGGGCAGAGCCGTCTACCTCTCGGTCGGGCGCTGTCCGTGGCTACCGCGCCGATATCGGGGCCGAGAGCTCGTCCACTGGCTGATCGAGACCGGGCTCGCCGACGATACCGTCGAAGGTCTTCCGTCCCCTGCGGCCCGCCTGACCTGCAATCCGCCGGTCTCCGGGAACAACGGAGGTCACGACTGCAACCCGCGCTGGCTGGCCCGGCACGGAGCGATCCTGCTCGGGAGGGTCGACGACATCGAGGAGGGTGTCGTGCAGCTCGGCGACGGGCTCGAGGAAAGCGTTGCGAATGGCGACGAGTTCGTCGCCAACTTCAAGCGCCGGGTGGACGAGTACGTCGAGGCGACGAGGCTGGACGTCCCCGCTCCCGAGCCAGACGAGCCCGACGCGCCGATCAGGCCGAGGAGCGAGCTCGACCTGCGAGGCGAAGGCGTTGACACGATCCTCTGGGCGAACGGCTTCCGTCCCGATCACTCCTGGATCGAAGGAGTCCAGACGGACGAGCAAGGATGGCCGGTCCACGAGCGCGGCGTCTCCCCGCTCCCGGGCCTCTTCTTCGTCGGTCTGCACTGGCTCTCCAAGCGCAAGTCTTCGCTCTTTCTCGGCGTCGGAGAGGACGCCGCGCACGTCGTGGACCAGCTGGAGAGACGAGACCACCAGCCATAGTGTTCGCGGAGAAGCTCGCAGCCCTGCTCTGAGCGACTCAGGCCTCCGCGAACGCCATCAGCTCGCGGCGGAGCTCCTTGATCTCGTCGCGGAGCTTGGCGGCGTACTCGAAGCGGAGCTCCTCCGCGGCGAGGTACATCTCCTCCTCGAGGGTGATGACCAGCTTCTCCAGCTCCTCGCCGGACATCCCCTCCACCGCCGACTTTCCCCGCCGCCGGCGCGACGACGGAACATGCGGGGACTCGAGAGAGAGGAGCTCGGCGATGTCGGACACGCCCTTGACGATCGTGATGGGGGTGATTCCGTGCTCCTCGTTGTAGGCGACCTGGTACGCGCGCCGCCGGTTCGTCTCCTCCATCGCTCCGATGATCGCCTCCGTGCGCTTGTCTGCGTAGAGCAGCACCTTGCCGGCCGTGTTCCGAGCCGCGCGCCCCGTCGTCTGGATGAGCGCGGTCTTGCCGCGCAGGAAACCCTCCTTGTCGGCGTCCAGAACCGCGACGAGCGAGACCTCGGGGAGGTCGAGCCCTTCGCGCAGGAGGTTGACTCCGACGAGGACGTCGTACTCGCCGAGCCGGAGCTCGCGGATGATCGCGATCCGGTCGAGCGTGTTGATCTCGGAGTGGAGATAGCGCGCTCGCACTCCTGCTTCGAGCAGGTAGTCGGTCAGGTCCTCGGCCATCTTCTTCGTCAAGCGTGGTGACGAGCGTGCGCTCGCCCGCCTCCTCGCGGTGGCGGATCTCGTTCAGCAGGTCGTCGATCTGGTTCTTCGTCGGTCGCAGTTCGACCTCGGGGTCGACGATCCCCGTCGGCCTGATCAGCTGCTCGGAGATGACCTTCGAGCGGGAGAGCTCGAACGGCCCCGGCGTCGCGGAGACGAAGACGAGCTGGTCGACCTTGTTCAGGAACTCGTCGAAGCGCAGCGGGCGGTTGTCGAGCGCCGACGGCAGCCGGAAGCCGTAGTCGATCAGCGTCTGCTTGCGCGAGCGGTCGCCCTCGTACATCCCGCCCAGCTGAGGGACAGTCTGATGCGACTCGTCGACGAAGACGACGAAGTCGTCGGGGAAGTAGTCGATCAGCGTGAACGGGTGCGTGCCCGGCGCGCGACCCTCGAGGATGCGCGAGTAGTTCTCGATGCCGCTCGTGAAGCCGAGTTCCTTGAGCATCTCCATGTCGTACTCCGTCCGCTGCCGGATGCGGTGCGCCTCGAGCATCCGGTCCTCGGCCTCGAACCTCGCCACCTGCTGTTCGAGCTCCGCGCGGATGTCGTCGATCGCCCGGTCGATCGTGGGCTTTGAAGTCACGTACTCGGTCGCGGGCCAGATGACGAGGTTGTCGAGGCGCGCGTAGACCTCCCCGGTGAGCGGGTCGAAGTGCGTGATCTGCTCGACGTCGTCGCCGAAGAAGGAGATGCGGTAGGCGGTCTCCTGGTTCGCGGGCTGGATCTCCATGACGTCGCCCTTCACCCGGAAGCGCCCGCGCCCGAGTACCGTGTCGTTCCGCACGTACTGGCTCTCGATGAGCTTTCGGAGCACGTCGTCGCGGTCGTGCACCTCCCCCACTTCGAGAATGAGCACGCGCTCGCGCCACTCCTCCGGCGAGCCGAGGCCGTAGATGCAGGAGACCGAGGCGACGACGACGACATCGCGGCGCGTGAGGAGCGAGGAGGTGGCCGAGAGGCGGAGCCGCGCGATGTCGTCGTTCTGCGACGAGTCTTTCTCGATGTAGAGGTCGGCCTGCGGGATGTACGCCTCGGGCTGGTAGTAGTCGTAGTAGGAGACGAAGTACTCGACCGCGTTCTCCGGGAAGAACTCCCGGAACTCGTTGCAGAGCTGCGCGGCGAGGGTCTTGTTGTGAGCGATCACGAGCGCAGGGCGCTGGATCTTCTCGATCGTCCACGCCATCGTCGCTGTCTTGCCCGTCCCGGTGGCCCCGAGCAGGGTCTGAAAGCGATTGCCCGCAGTGACCGACGCCGCGATCTCCTCGATCGCGCGCGGCTGGTCGCCCGTAGGCGCGTACTGGTCGGTTGCATGGAACTCCCGCATGTGATCTAGCGTAGCCGCCTGGTTTCGCGTTGAGCGCCCCTTGAGCGGACGCTACGATCGTAAGCCGCACGGATGCCTCGTCGAATCCCTCTCGGCTCTGCAGCGCGCGCTTTTGCGGTCGTCACGGTCGTCGCTGCTCTGACCTTCGGCGTCTCCGACGGACGCGAAGCGGAAGCCGCTCCGCCTCCCGGCGGTTCGCTCCTGTGCAAGCCTCCAAGCGGGGCCGAGAAGCTTCCTGCCACCAGCCGCCACGGGCTCATCGACCACCTGCTCCAGTACCCCGCCGTGGCCCTCGCGACGCCGAAGCAACGAGCGCGAGCGCGCGCGATCCTCGGCCGGCTCGTGGCTTCGTCGGAGAAGGGTCGTTGGAGTGACGTGCGCGCTGCGCGTCGTGCCGGGTATGACACGCGGACTGCCCCGCGAAGGGTTGGCGACGACTCCGTGCGCTACTTCCACGCAGAGCGCCCGCAGGAGCCACGCCGCCGGTCGATCTTCGACTTCACACGACCCAAGGCGCTGATCTACGCGAATGCGCCCGGGCGCCCGCTCGTCCTGGTCGGCGCGATGTGGAGCACGCGGGACGGCGAGCGAGGCCCGACACCCGCCGGTGCCATCCTCCGCTGGCACTCGCACGTCGTCTGCAAGCGCGGCACTCGACGCGGTCTCAAGCCTCCAGCGAGCGGCAAGTGCCCACCCGGCGCGACGCTGACGCAGGGGAGCAGCGAGATGCTGCACGTCTGGTTCACTGGCGATCTCCGCAGCGCGTTCGCGATTCGAGCTCCGGAGCCCGACCTGTGTGCTGTCGGCCTGCTCCCTGGAGGCCATTGCCGGAGGCGTTGAGCGCTTCTTGAGGGAACCCGCCGATCGTGAGCCACGGAGATGGCTCCTCGATCGGTCATGTGGGTCACGATGTCGCTCGGCTCGGCGGTCGCATTCCTGCTCCTGGCACCGGCGCCTCCCCGTCTCGGGACGCCGGAGGGGAGAGCCCCCACGCCGACCGAGCTCCTCCCGGCGGTCGAGGCTGCTTTCCCACGGGAGAGCTACGCGCCACGGAGCACGGCGACACTTGTCGTCTCCAACAAGGCACGTGGGCTGAGATTGCAGATCTTCCAGTCGGGGCCTGAGCGCAGGGTCACGCGGAGCGACAGCACGATGAACGGCGTTCCCGTGACACCCAAGGCCGCAATCGGATCCAGCCGCGGCCGGAAGCTCGTTGCCGTGCGGATCGGCGACTGGTCGAGCGGGCTCTACTTCGCCCGACTGTCGGCAGCGGACGGGCGCGTCGGGTTCGCACCCTTCGTCGTCCGTCCGCGCCGCCTGGGCGAGCATCGCGTCGCCGTCGTCCTGCCGACCCTGACCTGGCAGGCCTACAACCTCCGAGACGAAGACGGCGACGGCCTCGGCGACTCGTGGTACGCGGACTGGCTGACGAAGACCGTCCGGATGGGAAGGCCTTTTCTGAGCCGAGGCGTGCCCTACAACTTTCGCCGCTACGACCTGCCGTTCCTCACGTGGCTCGCGCGGACGGAACGAGACGTCGACGTGCTCGCCCAGTCCGATCTCGAGGCGGCGGTCAATGCGCGGGCACTCGCGGGCGCGTACGACCTGATCGTCTTTCCCGGCCACCACGAGTACGTCACGACCCGCGAGTACGACCTGATCGAGGGCTACCGGAACCTCGGCGGAAACCTCATGTTCCTCTCGGCGAACAACTTCTTCTGGCAGGTCGTCAGGCGGGGTGAGCTCGTGACCAAGACGAAGCTCTGGCGGGATCTGGGAAGGCCCGAGGCGGCGTTGATCGGGGTGCAGTACCACGCCAACGGCAAGGCGCCACGCCGGCCGTGGATCGTTCGGAGGTCTCGGGCGGGGTCGTGGCTCTTCGCAGGAACCGGCCTCGGCGCGGGATCACGGATGGGTCGCGGCGGTGTCGAGATCGATGCGAAGTCGCCTGCCTCGCCCCGCGGCGTCGAGGTGCTCGCGGAGGTCCCCGATCTCTTCGGGCCGGGGATGACTGCGCAGATGACGTACTACGAGACTGCGAACGGCGCTAGGGTCTTCGCCGCGGGTGCGTTCTATTTCACGCGCCTTGCCCACGTCGATCCGCTGACGTCCCGGCTGCTCCAGAACCTCTGGGCCCGCCTCGGCTCGGACTAACCGAGGTACCGCTCCCGCTCCTCGGGCGTGAGCTCCCGGCCGGTGGCCGCGAGCCGCTCCTCCGCGAGCGCGAGGAGGTCGTCGAGCTCTCCGCAGATCCCGCACTCGTACGCCCGCACGGTCCCGTCGACGCCGCCGGTGACGATCCTTTTCCCGGAAGAGTCGAACGTCGCGGCGGTCACCGGTCCCTCGTGGCCTTGCAGCCGGACGACGTTCAGCCCGGAGCGCGGGTCCCAGAGCGAGGCTCTGAACGCCGCCGAAACGACCCAGCGCCCGTCGGGGCTGAAGCTCGCGTCGCGGACCTCCGAGTTGTGCGTGAGGGCGAGGAGCGCTTCGCCGGTCTCGCCGTCCCAGATGCGCACGTCCTGGTCACGGCTGGCCGACGCCAGCAGCGTTCCGTCTGGCGAGAACTCGACCGAGCGCACGCGATCCCGGTGACCTTCGAGGCGCGTCCTCGTCCCGCTTGAGCGCAGAACGATGGTGTTGAACCGGATCCGCGCGGTGGCGCCGTCGGGGGCCGAGGCGACTCGGTCGCGCTCGCGCCCCGCCACGACCTCGATCTCCTCGCCTGTGGCAGCATCGAGGACGTGGAGGCGCCCGTCGGCCGTCGAGACGCGGAGGCGATCGTCCTCGACCTCGATCCCCGAGATCGGAGCGTCAAGGCGCGCGAGCTCCTCGAGCTCGGGCTGGAAGAGCGCATCCCAGATCCGCGCCGTTCCATCCCTACTCGCGGTGACGACGCTGCTCCCGACCGGTCCCGTGAACGCGGCGGAGGTCACGCGCTCTCGGTGGCCGTTGAGTACGACCAGCGTCACACCCTGCTCGGCGTTCGACACGCGGACCGTGCCGTCCTCGCTCGCGGTCACGACGTGCGCGCCGTCCGTGCTGAACCCGATGTCGGTCAGACCGGTGGCATCGCCCTCGAGCACGGTCGTGAGGCGTCCTGTGCGCGACTGCCAGATGCGTGCGAGGCCGTCCGTGCCGGCACTAGCGACGGAGGCGCCGGCCGTTCCGAAAACGAGCGCCGTCGGGTGTCCGTTCTGATCGAGCGCCCGGAGACGCGCGCCGGCTCGCGTCCAGATGCGGATCGTGTCGTCCGCGGCGCCCGTGGCGATCCGGCGGTTGTCACGCGAGATCGCGGCGGAGATGGCGCCCCGGTGCGGGAACGTCCGCTCCACCTCGCCGGTCGCGACATCGACGAGCCGCCCGCCGGCCGCGTCGAGGAGCATGGCGAGCGACGCATCAGGTGATATCTCCGCACGCTCGATTCCAGCGGCGCCCGGGATCTCCTCGACCCCACCGTCGACGCGAACCACGCGGACGCCTCCGTCCCGCGCGGTGAGCAGCGCCGTCCCGTCCTCGGCGAACGAGATGCGCCGCGCCGGCGCGCCGGTCTCGATCGTCCTCGAGACGTTGCCCGTCGCGCCGTCAGCGACGACGAGCGCTCCGGAATCGGTCGCGGCGAGAACGTCCCCGTCCTGCACCGTTGCGCCGAGGAGCGGCTCCCCGACAGCGACCACGGTTCTCACACGGGAGCTCAACAGCGCGCTCCGCAGCGCTTCCTCGGCAGTTGCAGTCGGCGCGAGCCGAGCCGCCTCTCGGGCGAACAGGAGGCTGCGCTCGGGATCGATCGGGAGCGACGACGCCGACAGGGCTTCGAGCTGGTGCGCCGTCGCCTCCCGCGCCTGCTCCCGAGCTTCCCCCCGCTGCGAGAGCGCGTACACGGTCGTCGCGGCCATGACAGCGAGGAGCATGCTGCCGACCGCGATCACCCCGAGGAGGCGCCGGTGCCTGCGGTCGGACTCCTCCTGCTGCCGCCTCAGCTCCCGGTCGGCGACGTGCGCAGTCCGCCAGGCGAGCACCGGTCGGGCAAGGACGTCGTGGAAGATCTCGTACCTCGTGCCCGCGCCCTCCTCCACCGAGCGCAGGATCCGGCGCTCCGCCAGCGTCGCGAGGATCGGCTGCAGGCCGTCGACAGGGACACGGCCGAACTCAGCGAGGTCGGACACGTCGTGCGCGATCTTCGTGCCGGAGGGCGTTACGAGGTGGTTGAAGAGCCGGGCAGCGACGTCTTGCTGCTTCCATGTGAGTTCGTCCATCGCGCCCTGGAGGTGGTCCTCCACGATGCGCTCGGCGCCTCCCAGCCGGTCGAGCGTCTCGGCACGCAGCACGTCCGAGCCAGCGGCCCGCTCCTCCTCCCAGAGTCGCTGCATCACGAGCTGCAGGTAGGGCGCCTCGATCCTCGCGTCTTGGGTCTCCTCGACGGCGCCGACGCCCCCGAGAGCCGGCTCGATCCGGCCCGACCGGGCCTCGTCGAGGACGCGTTCGACGAGCTCCGGCTCGATCGCGACCGTGGTGCCGGTGAGCTCCGCATAGCGCTCGATCGGCCGGACGACGGCAGCGCGTCCGGCTTCCCGGTCGAGCCTGTCCAGCCGTAGCGTGTTTGCGAAGAGGCCGGCGACCCGGCCGGTGAATCGGTCGAGCTTGGCGAGCGCGTCCTCGCGGATCGAGACGAGCACGTTGATGCGGTAGGGGGCCGTCAGCAGCGCCGGAAGCGCTTCCGCGAACGACTCGACTCCAGCGTCGTCCGCGTGGTAGAGGAAGTACTCCTCGGTCTGGTCGAGGATGAGATAGAGATCCCGATCCGACTGTGCTCGCTCGAGCAACTCGAGCGCCGACCCGTTGTCGGCCCCGGTGGCGGCGCCGACCGCGGCCGCGAGGGCCGCCGCCGGATCGTCACTCCAGCGGGCGAAGACGAGGACGAGCGGCTCCTCGGGAAGCTCGCGGAGCGAGCGGGCGACGGCGGCCCGTAGGAGCGACGACTTCCCCACACCGCTCGGGCCGTAGAGCACCGTCAGCCTCGAAGCGATGAGGTTGGCGACGACGATCTCCCGTTCGCGCTCGCGCCCGAAGAACAAGAGTGCGTCGAGCTCGGAGTCGTCGAAGGCGCTCAAGCCCTTGAACGGCGAGACCGGAGCGTCGGCGGTCACGCAGCCTCCAGCCGCCGCTCGAGCAGCTCGACGTACGCCTCGGGCTCGACATCGAGCGGGGTGACGTCGTACCGCTGCCAGAACGCCCGCGCGAGCGGGCTCGGCGAGCGCTGCACGGCCCACGAGCGATAGGCGACGGGACGCTCGCCCCAGATGCGGTTGAGGATGAGCCGCAGGTTCCAGTCGGCCATCTCGTAGCCGAGGAAGAGGAAGTGGCTACGGCGTAGCTTCGCGGCCAGGGCGACGGGAACCACGGCGGTCAGCTCCGAGTGGCCGAGGTAGTCGATGTAGTCGTCCTCGGTGATGACGAAGCTCTCCCACTCCCGCTCCGGGAGCGGGTCGACGGCGCCGTGGAGCTTGAGCAGGATCGTGCGGCGCTCGAGTGAGAGCTCGGTCGCATAGGTATTCGGAACGTCGATCGGCCTTGGTACACCGCCGGGCGGGCGGTGCCAGAAGCGGCCGCGTTGCGGCCCGGCGGCGACATAGGCGACGATGTCGAGCTCCTCGCCCGCCTCCTCGAAGGCGCGCTCCAGCGCGAGATCGTAGTTCGTGCTCACGATCAGCTGGTGGGGTGCTCCCCGCTCACGCAGGAGCGCAGGGAGCTGCGCGAGGAAGCGGTGCAGGGGCGTGGGCTCGACCGCGGCTTCGAAGCGCGCGTGCAGCTCGTCGTACAGCGGGCCGGAGCCCTTCATCGTCGCGACGTACTGGGACACCCGCGCCAGATCCACCGGGCGGTCGTCGGGGACGGAGAACGCACTCGCCAGATGTGCGGCAAGATCGCCGACGCCGTCGAGGCCGAGCACGGGCACGACGCGGCCGGCGAGCAACGCACCCAGTATCTCCGCGTCGTCGTCCGTGTCGACACGAGCCGTTCCGGGCGCGGCGATGCCCGCTTCGTGACGAAGGATCTCCGACTGGAGCCGCTTCAACTCCGGGCCTGGCTCGATGCCGAGGTCCTCGACGAAGCGCGTGCGGGCGTCCTGGTAGACGTCGAGCGCTTCCGCCTGCCGCCCGGAGCGGTACAGCGCGAGCATGAGCTGGCGGCGGAGCGTCTCACGGAGGGGGTGCGCTCCGACCAGGGCCTCGAGCTCTCCGACCAGGTCGCCGTGCCGCCCGAGCTCGAGATCCGCCTCGATCCTTTCTTCGTGCGCGACGAGCCGTAGCTCCTCCAGTCTCCGGATCTCGGGCTGGGCGAACTGCTCGAACGCGAAATCGGCGAGCGCCGGGCCGCGCCAGAGCTCGAGCGCGTGCTGGAGGAGCTCGCGCCGTTCCTCGGCTCCCGCCCGGCGTGCGTCCCGCAGCTGAAGCTCGAAGCGCCGCGCATCCACTTGCTCGGGAGCTACGCGGAGGACGTATCCGGGCGCCCGCGTCTCGAGCACGTCCGTCCCCAGTTCTCGCCGTAGCCGCGAGATCGAGTTCTGAAGCGACGTCGTCGCGGTCTTGGGCGCCTCTTCGCCCCAGAGCAGATCGACGAGCCGGTCGGTCGCGACGACGCGTCCGGCCTCGAGCAGGAGCGCCGCGAGCAGCGCCCGCTGCTTGTGACCACCGAGCGCGAGCAGACCGGACTCTCCCGCGACCTCGAGCGGGCCCAGGATCCGAAACTCAAGTCTCACTGGCGACCTCGTTCACGGAATCTCAATTCTGTTATCGGCGCCGGATGCAGTTGAACAAAGGTCTCCCTCCTCTGGCAATCGCTCGGCCGGTTGATCAGATGCGAACGCGCTCAAAGTCGGCTCAAGAAGAAGTCGTTGGCTGCCTGTTAGCGCGCGGTTGGAGGCCGGTTTGGAGCCCCTCCGACCGTGCGGGCCATGTCAACCGCACGCACCACCTCAACCGCGTGGGGGCTCGCAGCCCTCGCGATCCCGTTTGTCGCTCTTTCCTTTCTGGCTCTGGCTTTGCAGTCCACAGCCGCGGCGGCGTCCTCGAACGAGGGATGCCGCGGCGGGTACCAGTGGCCGGTCAGGCCGTTCGACACGGCGCATCCGGTCCGCGCGAACTTCGGAGACCCGCGCACGAGGTTCGACGGCTCGAACTCGAAGCAGACGCTCCTCGCGGGCGACGGCACGTTCTCCTTCCATCAAGGAGTGGACATCTCGGCGCCAGACGGCTCTCCCGTCTACGCCGTCGCCTCGGGAACGATCGTCCGAGCCCGCGGGGGGCGCGTCACGGTCGACTGCGGAAACGGCCGCGCGATCCAGTACTGGCACATCGAGCCGTCGGCCCGCGTCGGGCAGCGCGCCGTCGCAGGCCAAACCGTGCTCGGCTTCATCCAGGCGAAGCGCGAGCACGTCCACCTGACCCATCTCGAGCGCAACCGTCCCGTGAACCCGCTCGCTCGCGGTCACCTCACTCCGTACGCGGACCGCACGACGCCGAAGGTGCTCGGAATCGCCCTTCGTCAGGGCTCCGGTCGCCTGCGCTTCGTCGCAGAGGCCGTCGATGCTCCGGCGCTGGCCGTCCCCGGGCGCTGGCACGGGTTCCCGGTGACGCCCGCCCGGCTCACCTGGAGGATCGAGAGAAACGGCCGCACCGTCGTCGCGACCCGCGTCGCACGGGATGTCCGCACCTCCGTGCCCCTGAACGCGGCGTTCTGGAAGACCTTCGCCCGCGGGACGCATCAGAACTGGCCGATCTTCGCGGGCCGGAAGCTCCAGTTCCGGCCCGGCTCCTACGTCTTCAAGCTGGACGGCCAGGGCTTCGACACGAGCGCGCTCGCCGACGGCGCCTACGAGATCGTCGTGACGGCCGAGGACACGGCGGGCAACAAGGCAGAGCGCCGTCAGCGCTTCAACGTGAGGACCGACACGTGATGCGCTCGGCTGACAGACGCTCCGTGGCAAGGTGGTTGGCCGCCGCCACACTCGCCCTCGGCTCGCTGATCGCTGTCCTTGCAGCCGGTACGACCGCGCTCGCCGGATCAACGAGCGAAGGATGCACGGGCTCGTATGCGTGGCCGGTGAAGCCGTTCGACCGCGCGCACCCGATCCGGGGGAGCTTCGGCGATCCGCGAACGATCTTCGCCGGCCCACCCACTCTCGGCACGCTGTTGACCGGCGACGGCAGGTTCTCGTTCCACCAGGGGGTCGACATCTCGGCGCCCGACGGCGAGCCGGTCTACGCGGTCGCAACGGGCACGATCACCCGCGTCACTCACGAGTGGGTCGGTGTTCAATGCACCAGCGGGCGCGTCTTCGAGTACTGGCACGTGGACGCGAACGTGCGGGTCGGCGCGCGAGTCGAGGCAGGCAGGTCGGTGATCGGATTCGTGCAGCGCGGCTCGGAGCACGTCCATCTCACGCACATCGAGCGCGGCCGAGTGGTCAACCCTGTTGCCACCGGACGACTGAAGCCGTTCCGTGACACGACAATCCCGCACATCATCGAGATCGGCCTCCGCCGGTCCGATGGCACTCACGAAGTGATGCCTCAGCTCGTCCGCGGTCGCGTTCAGCTGGTGGTGGAGGCGGTCGACGAGCCGGCGCTGCGCGTACCGGGCATTTGGAGCGACTTGCCTGTGACTCCTGCTCGCCTCACGTGGCGCATCGAGAAGTGGCCCGGTCGAGTCGTGGTGCCGCAGCGCGCTGCGCGTGACGTGCGCGAAGCGCTTCCGGCGAACAGTCGGTTCTGGGAGACCTTCGCCCGCGGAACCTCCCAGAACATGTCCGTCTTCGGCTCTCACTACTCGTACCTGCAGAACGGTCGATATCTGTTCGCGCTGACGCGCGAGCTCGATACTCGGAAGCTTCGCGACGGCGTGTACACACTCTTCGTCAGTGCCGAGGACATCGCCGGGAACCGCAGCACGAGAAGCCTCCGCTTCACCGTTCGAAACGCTCCGGCATTGAGCGGATCTTGAGCGGAGTGCGCGAGCTTCCTCCCATGAACGAGTTAGGGCACATGGACTCCGAAGCGCTGATCCTCGAGGTGACGCGGTACCTCGTGGCCGTGGACGCCTTCCGGACCGAGAGCTGTGAGCCGATGTGGCTGCCCGAGCTCGTCTCGATTCGCGCCGCCGAGAGCCGGACGTCGATTCTCGACACGAGCTCGCTGGCACCCGGCAAGCATCTTCACTAGGCCGCGTGGGCATGCGGTGTTCCTCGCGATTTCGGTGCTGCGGCGCCGAAATCGCTTCGGGAAATCTCTCCTGAGCTGAGGCCCGCGTAATTGCATCGCGCCGGACCACTGCGGTTGGCGATTCGTTAGCGGATTGTGGTCGCGCGATTAGCGCCCTCCCCGAGCGTGATCGGCAGGAACTCGATCACCCGGAAAGGAGGACACGATGCACCAGGTCACGCGCATGCACCGCACGCTCGTCGTGCTGGCAGTCGGCCTGCTCGCGCTGGCAGCTCCGCTCGTCGCCTATGCCGACAACGCCGGCCCCGGCGTTGGCTAATCCGAGAGGTACACCCAACCACGAGGCCCGCAACCTGCGGGCCTCGTGTCGTCTAGACAAACGCAGGATCGTCTTGAAGCGATCGAATGCGCGCAGCACCCACGACGTTGCGCTTTGTTTCGTAGAGCTTCATCGCCTGCTCGAATGCAGACGCTGCTTCGTGCGTGTGGCCGGCGATCAGTCGCACCTCCCCTACGTCGCTCCAAACCGCGGCTCTGCGATTCAACCCATCGGTCGTCTCTGCTAGCTCAACTGCACGGGACCCGATCGCAACCGCCTCGTCCACGTCGCCACGTTGCGCGGCGAGCTTTGCCCCGACTGGCATCCAGAGTACGCACGCATCGAGGTCATCCGTCGCCGTGTGCGCTTCGCCGAGCGTGACCCAGGCAGCCGCTTCGTCGAAGCGCCCTTGTCGGTACAACGCCTCCGCGAGATCCCCGGCTCGGCTCGCAAGCCGGCTGTACGCGTGCGACCGCATGAGCTCGTCGCACACCCGGCGGAGGATCTCCTCGGCCGCAGGGACGTCATTGGCCATTAGCTCGACGTCTCCGAGGATCGCACTGCTGAAGCTGGCCGCTGACGCCCGATGACCTAGCTCGTCGTACGTGTCTCTCGCCGACGCGATGAGCGTGCGCGCCTCATCGAAGTCACCCCGCTGGGCGACAAGCCCGCCCAGGTAGGCCTCCACATTGGCCCGCCCGTATCGAATCGTGACCTCGTTCGCAAGGAGCGCCTCACACCGTGCGATGCCGTGCGGCACCGGCGTCGGCCCGTAGTAAAGGGCGTTCGCAATCTCGCCGGCGGACGCCGATTTGGGCCAGGTCGATCGCTTGTAACACGAGAGCGCACGTTCGGCAGCCTCCTCTCGCGCCTTGTGGTGACCACGACGACCCCCATGCACCCAACCCGTCAAGAGCCATGCCCGGCCAAGACACCGATCATCCCCAGCAGCCTCGAGGACGGGAATCGCGGCCGAAGCCGCGTTGAGAAGTGCATCCGCGGTTGCGCCTGATGTTCGGGGAAGCCGGATGTACTCGAGTTCCATCCGCGCGCGCACCTCGACGCGGCGTTCGCCCGCGATCAGCGACTCTTCGATCGCTCGTTCAAGCATCTCGATGGCGTCGTCCGTTGCACCCGACGCATCCAGCCCGACGGCTAGCTCGCACGAGAGGTCGCCGCGAAGCGCGCTTTGAGGCAACATCGAGATCGCGCGTCGAAGGAGGGTGACCAACGCTGGTACGTCGCCGCGCTTGGCAGCGCCAACGCCGGCTTCACCGAGTCGGCTGCCGGCATCTTCGGCGAGCCCAAACGTCCGCCGGTCCGACTCCCCGAGCTCTACCCGCAGGCGATATGCCTGCTCGAGGTGGTAGCCGACGAACTCGTCGAGCTCCGGGAGATCGGCGTGCGCCACATCCAGCCGGTCTGCGTATCGTTCGTGGAGCTCCGCACGAAGTCGCTTGGGCGTCGAGCGGTAGACAGCCTCTTGGACGAGGACGTGGCGAAAGTCGAAACGACCCCCTCCGTGCGACCGGACGAACCCTCGGTCGGCGAGTGTGTGAAGGTGTGAGTCCGCCGTCGGCGCTGCTGCGGGAGCGAGCAGCGTGGTCATGTCCACGACGGTGAAGTCCCTGCCGATCACGGCACCACGCTCGAGTACCGCGCGCTCACCGGGGCCCAGGCGGTCGAGGCGGGTAGCAAGGAGCGCCTGGACCGTCTCCGGCAGCGCGCGGTCTATGAGTCCACCTTCCAATGCGAGTGCGAGGAGCTGCTCGAGAAAGAACGGATTGCCCTCGGCGGTCTCGGCGATGCGGGCCCGCTGGTCCAACTCCAGGATCGTCCCGCCAAGACCTTCGAGCAGTTCGTCCGTCTCGTCCGCAGACAGTACGTCGAGCACGATCCGATTCGCATTGGTTCGCCCTTCGAGGAATGCGGGCCGGTCTTCAAGGAGCTCCTCGCGCGTAAGACAGACGACGACGATTGGCCCCGTTCCTTTGTCCGCGAGGTGCTCGATGAGCTCGAGGAAGGTCGGCTCCGCCCAGTGGACGTCGTCAAAGAGGAGGACGAGCGGCCGCTCGCGCGCGCTCGCTTCGCAGAACTGCCTGAAGAGCCACGCGATCTCGGGTGCCGGAGGCGGCGTCTCGGCGTCGAGGGCGGCGAAGACCGCGTCGCGCTCGACGCTCTCGGATACCTGCTCGAGCACCTCACGCAGCGGCCAGTACGTTATGCCGTCGCCATACGAGAGGCAGCGGCCCCACAGGGTCGTGACGCCTTTCGCACGGCGGGAGAGCTCGGCGGCGAGCCGTGATTTGCCAACACCGGGCGACCCTACGACGAGCACAACCTGCGCCGCTTCGCCTTCGATCGCCCGCTTCAAGCCCTTGCGGAGCGCGGTGAGCTCACGGTGTCTACCGACGAGCGGCGCGTCGAGTCGACGGTCGAACGCGGGGGCGACGTCTGCCATCTCGAGGAGCCGATAGGCACGCACCGGCCGCCGCTTGCCCCTGATCTCGAGCGCACCGAGCGGCTCGAGCTGTGCCGCATGGTCGATCAGGCGGCCGGCGAGCTCGCCGACGACGATCTCGTCGGGTCCGGCGCTCTGCTCGAGTCGGGCCGCGATCGCGACGACCTCGCCCGTAACGAGGCGCTGACTCGTCGCCGACTGGGACGCCGCGACCTCTCCGGTCTCGACGCCGACCCGGATCTCGAGCCCGACTCCATGATCGCTGACCAGGCGCTCGTTGAGCGCTGCCGTCCCGACCCGGATGTCGAGGGCGGCTCGCGCGGCTCGGAGCGCGTCGTCCTCGTGCGATACCGGGATGCCGAACACGGCCATGACCGCATCTCCGGCGAACTTCTCGATCGTCCCTCCGTGCCGGGAGAGCACCGCGGACACCGTCTCGAAGTACTCCCGGAGCACCCGTCCGAGCGCTTCCGCGTCGAGCGCTTCCGCGAGCGCCATCGAGTCGACGACATCGGCGAACAGAACCGTCACCAGCCGCCGGAACTCCATCGCCGGAACGGGCACTTCCACGTCGGGAAGGAGCGACTCGTCCTGGCGGAGGATCGCGGCCTCGAGCTCCTTCAGTCGAGGACCGGGCTCGACCCCGAGCTCCTCGACCAGCGTGTCTCGGGCGGCGCGGTAGGCAGCGAGCGCGCCCGCCTGCCGGCCGGAGCGGTAGAGCGCGAGCATGAGTTGCGCGCGGGGTCGCTCCCGCAACGGCTGCGCGGCGACCAGCGCTTCGAGCTCCGACACGAGCTCGGCCTGGCGGCCGAGCGCGAGGTCGGCTTCGATCCGCTCCTCGAGCGCGACGAGACGAAGCTCCTCCAACCGAGCGATCTCGGTCTGCGCGAACGGCTCGTAGGTGAAGTCGGCGAGCGCAGGCCCGCGCCAGAGCGCGAGCGCCTCGCGAAGAGCAGTCGCGGCGCCGGCCGCATCGCCAGCGGCAAGGCTCTGTCGACCTTCATCGGCGAGCCGGGAGAAGCAATGAACGTCAACGCGCGCCGGATCGACCTCGAGCACGTACCCGGGTGCGCGCGTGGCGATCGTCCCAGTCCCCAGTGCCTTGCGTAGCTGCGAGACGTAGACCTGCACCGCATGCGCAGCGGTGTCGGGCGGCTCGCCCGGCCAGAGGTTCTCGACCAGCTGATCGATGGAGACGACCCGCCTGGGCTCCAGCGCCAGCGCGGCCAGCAGCGCCCGCGGCTTGGGCCCGCCGATCGCGACTCCCTGTCCCCGACTCGAAACCTCGAGGGGACCGAGGAGCTTGAGGTCGAGCTGCGGCGCGCCCTCCGGGCTCACTTCACCCATCTCAACATTTCGTGTCGCGAAGCGCAAGCTCGGGCGGCCCGCGATGCCCTTGAGCGGTTCTTGAGCGTCCCGTCTCACGATGGCCGCAATCGATCGAAGGAGGCACATCGTGCGCTCTGCATTCGTCCTAGCCGTTGCAACGCTGGCGCTCGCACTTCCGTCTGCCGGAAGCGCGGCGCCGCCCTCCAACGACGGGTTCGCGGCACCCGCGTCGATCGGCTCGCTGCCGTTCTCGGAGAGCCTCGATCTCGACGGAGCCACCACCGAGCCGGGTGAGCCGCAGATCTGCTCCTTCAAGACACGATCCGTCTGGTACCGATTCACCCCGACCTCGGCGTCTCCCGTGCGGATCGCCCTCGGCGGGAGCACCCCCGGTCTCTCGATGACCATGTACCGCCACTTCGGAGGTGGCATCGGGAACCTCTCGTTCGAGGGGTGCGTGTTCGGGGCTGCGACGCTCGACGCCCAGGCTGGAGGCACGTACTACTTTCAGGTCGGAGACAACTGGTCCGGCACCGCGCAATTTCAGCTGAGCATCGACGCGGTGCCCCCGCCTCCGAACGACGCGTTTGCCGATGCACGCTCGGCGGGGCCGTTGCCGTACTTCGATGCGGTCGACATGCTCGCATCGACGGTCGAGGCGAACGAACCGGCTCCGACCGGCTCGCCGTTCCTCGGAACCGCGTGGTGGCGCTTCGAAGCATCCGAAAGCGGGTCACACCTCATCAACGAAGCCGGCTGTTGCGGGAACAGGCAGGTTCGCGTGTACACGGGAGATGCGCTCGAATCACTCGAGGTGATCCCGGTGACCCGCTCGTTCGGGAGAGCCGTGTTCGACGCGATCGCCGGTGAGACATACATGATCCAGCTGGGCCACTACGGCGGCTTGTACGGTGGGGGGTCGCTCGGCATCTCCGTCGACAGGACTCCGAATCCGAGCGCGGCCGTGTTCTGGAGCCCGTTCGATCCGTCCTCGTACGACACCATCGCGTTTTCGGGTCATGGCTTCGATCCTGCGGCGTTTCCGATCGATTCGTGGAACTGGGACTTCGGGGACGGCGCTACCGGCGAGGGGCCATCCGCATCACACCGGTACCTCGCCGACGGCGATTACGACGTGAGACTGACCATTCGCACGATCGACGGGCGGACGGCCTCGTCGACGCGAACAGTCAGCGTCCGAACGCACGACGTTGGAATCACGAAGCTCGTCGTACCGCAGGCGGCGTCGGCCGGTCAGACCAGATCGCTCAGCGTCAACGTGCGTGCCGGCACGTACGACGAGTCGGTGACGGTGCAGCTCTACCGGAGCGTTCCGGGCGGCTTCGCGCCCGTGGGGTCGTTGACGCAGTCGGTGCAAGCGCGAAGGCGAAGCACGACGTTCGCCTTCTCGTACACCTTCACGCCGGAAGATGCGGGACTCGGCAAGGTGACGTTCAAGGCGGTCGCGACGGTCAGCGGTGCTCGCGACGCGCTCCCCGCCGACAACGAGATCGTCTCGCTCCCGACCAAGGTCAACTGAGGGGGGAAGGAGGAGGGCCGCACCGGCACGGCCCTCCTCCACGGCCGACCCTCGGTTGGAGAGGAGATCTGCACATGGCAGCTTTCGTCGTCGCTCCCCCACCTGCGAGCAGCACGCCTCGAACCGGCGAACGCCTCAGCATCTTCCCCGGCTCTGCGACGCCCTCGGTGTTTTGCGCCGGTGAGCCCTTCTGGATCGGCTACGGCTTCGTCCCCGAACCTCGCGCTGGCGACAGCGAAGGAACGGAAACACTCGACCGGAGGACACGCTTCGAGCTCGAGGTCGACGGAAAGCCTGTCCTACTCCACACCGAACTGACGACGGATGACGGCGGAGTGCCCTCGAGCATGCACAGCGTCGCGAACTTCGACGCCGGCCTGCCCGCCGGCTGGCACCGCTTCTTCGGGCGCTGGTACGTGGCCGGAAAGCTCGTGCTCTCGAGCGACCGATCGATCGAGTTCACCGAGCGCTAGACCTTGAGCGTTTCTTGAGTGCCCAGAGGCAATCTCGGCAGTGAAGCGGCGAATCTCAGCTCTGGGTGACCTGCCTCGAGTAGAAGGTGTGGCGGGGGAGCGAAGGAGGGAGAGACTCGCGCGAGCGGCGCTCTCCCTCCATCACAGCGAACGCACGAAAAGGAGTTGACATGACTGCACAGAGGGCGAGACTGCAAGGAGTGGCGCTCCGGACGGCGGCTGTCGTGCTCTTCCTCGTGCTCGCGGCAGCCGGCGGAGCGTCGCGCGACCTCACGGATCGCTGGGACGTGCACAGTCTCACCTATCAGGAGGGGAGATCCGCTTCGACTCGCTCCGCTTCTCACGCACCGGCGAGAACGGCCGCGACCTGGTGTGGGACGCCGACGCAGGCCGACCTCGCACCGAACGACGTCGCCGGGAGTCCGGTGCACTGGGTGTACGCGACTCCGTCGGACGGACCGGATCGGTTCAGCACGTTCGGAAGCCTGATGCAGGCGGACGCGGAGTCGATCGACGCGTGGTGGAGATCGCAGGATCCGCTCCGCGCTCCGCGGAACGATCTCGCGCCGTTCTCGTGCGGTTCCCAGCTCGACCTCTCCGTGATCCGGCTCGGACGATCCAGCTCGCAGCTCGCTTCTGTCGACGCACGCTTCGACGCCATCGCAACGTCGTTGATGGCGCTCGGCTTCACCTCCCGCCACACCAAGTACCTCGTGTACTACGACGGGCCCGTCGAGCCCGACATCTGCGGCCAGGGAGGAGGCAACCCGGCTGCCATCGGGTTCGCCATTGTCTACGTGCAGGCATGCGCCGGTGTTCCGTGGAACACGACCGCTGCGCACGAGCTGCTCCACACGCTCGGCGCGGTCCCGACAGGCGCGCCGCACATGTGTCCCGAGCCTGACGACGGGCATGTCTGCGACAACTTGATCGACCTGATGTTCCCGTTCGGCGACGAGACGCCGATCACGGGGCTGGCGCTCGACTCGGGTCGCGACGACTACTACGGGCACGTGGGAGCGTGGCGCGATGTGCAGGACTCGCCCTGGCTCGTCCAGCTCGACCGCCAAGCGCCGTTCGGGCTGACGATCTCCGGGCCCGGCACCGTGTCTGCGGATGTGCCCGGGCTCCACTGCGTGCAGAGCTGCACGACGACTTGGAGCGCGGGGACCACCCTCGCCTTGACCGCGACCCCGGCGTCCGGTGCCAAGCTCGTCGCCTGGGGTTCGGCGTGCTCCGGACGCGCGAGTTGCAGCGTCGTCGTCGAGCCGGGAAAGAGCGTGTCGGCGAGCTTCGCGCCGGCGACGTACCGGCTGACGATTGCCGTAACCGGACGAGGAACGGTACGCAGCTCAGGGCCTGGCATCGCCTGCCCGCCACGCTGCTCGTCGGCCGTCGCGTCGCACGAGGCAATTCGACTCACACCGAAGGCGGCCAAGGGCTGGCGCTTCAAGCAGTGGAGCGGCGCGTGCCGCGGGAAGGGCGCGTGCTCCGTTCCCATGACGAGCGCGACGAACGCTCGGGCCGTGTTCGTTCGCGCCTAGCTCACAGATCGAGCTCCGAGCGATACGCGTCCGCATACACGTCCCTGATGCGCAGCACATCGGCCACGTAGCTGCGCGTCTCGGGAAACGCGATCCCGACTCCGTCTGCGCGCCAGCGATCGACGTTCCCCTGCCCTGCGTGATACGCGGCGAGCATGAGCCTGGTGTCGTCGTATCGGTCCCGCAGGTGGTCGAGATACCAGGAGCCGTAGCGGACGTTGATCTCCGGGTCGCGTAGATCGGCTACGACGAAACGGTCGCCTCCGGTGCGGAGCGCAATCCCTCTTGCTGTATCCGGGAGCAGCTGCATCAGCCCGACCGCGCCGGCCGCGGACTTCGCCTCCGGATCGAACCGGCTCTCCACGTAGACGACCGCGGCCAGGAGCGCGGGGTCGAGGTCGTGGTTGGAGGCGTGGCCCCGCAGAATGTGCTCGAACTCGAGCGGATAACGCGCGCGCAGGTAGACGTCGGGCTCCGCTTTCGCCACCCACGCGGCGACGCTGGCCAGCCCGAGGACCGCGACGGCCACGAAGGTCAGGAGACGCACTGTCCGATCCCTACGACGACCTGGAGTCACCGTCTGCAGCGGTGAGGGTAGCCATCACGCCCGCGACCCAGGCGTCCAGCTCCGCGGGGGTGCCGGTGTTCACGTACACGAAGTCGCCGCGCTCGGCCTTCTCCTTCTCCGGCAGGAGGCGGGCTTCGCGATCGTCCTTTCGTCCGCCACGACGGGCCTCACGGAGCTTCGCGGGCGCGGTGATGACGACCACCTTGTCGAAGCGCGTCTCTGCCCCGACCTCGTAGAGCAGCGGCACCTCGGTCACACAGACCCGGGGTGGAGTAGGCAGAGCGGCAAGCTGTTCCCGCCACGCGAGGTATTCGCGGGACACGAGCGGGTGTAGGAGCCCCTCCAGGAACTCGAGCGCGTCTCGATCCTTGAAGACGCGAAGCGCGATGCGCTCCCGATCGGGGGCCCCATCCGACCCCAGGATCTCGTTGCCGAGCCGCTCCACCAGCGCGTGCTTGACCTCCGGGTCGGTGGCGAGCAGATGATGGACGATCTCGTCGCTCGACACGGTCGCGGCGCCGTGGCGACGAAAGCTCTGTAGGGCTGCGCTCTTGCCCGCCCCGATGCCGCCCGTGATCGCTACCGCGATCGGAGGCTGCAAGGAGCTAGGTGGTTGGCTCTTCGTCGAGCTCGGCGGGGCCGGCCGTGGACTCCTGGTCCGGGGCTGCGGCCGGCTCGGCGACCGGCACGCCGGCAGCTTCGACTTCGTCGATCGGCTCGGCGGATCCCTCGAGCTCGACTTCCGGCTCGGCGTCGGTCTCGGGCTCGATCCCGATCTCGGGCTCGACGTCGGTCTCGCTTGCGATCTCGGGCTCGGCGACGGACTCGGGCTCGATCCCGAGCTCGGCATCCTCGATTCCGGCCTCGCCCTCCGGCTCTGAAGCCTCGCCCTCCTCGTCCACCGCTGCGACCGCGCCACCCGCCGGGAACGCCTCCTCGGAGAGCACGAGGTTCGGCGTCTCGTGCACGGACTCGGCGCCGTCCGCGCGTGGGACCGGCTGCTCGCCTTCCTCGACGCGCTTCAGGGAAAGGGAGAGCCGGCGTCGGTCTCCGTCGATCTCGAGGATCCGCACGTTCACGGCCTGGCCCTGGGCGACGACCTCACGCGGATTCTCCACGTGATGCGCGGCGAGCTCGGAGATGTGAACGAGCCCCTCGACACCGGGAAGGATCTCGACGAAGGCTCCGAACGTGACGACCTTCGCCACGCGACCCTCGACGACGTCGTCCTCGCGGTACGAGTCGAGCACCTGCTGCCAGGGATCGCTCTGGGTCTGCTTCAGTCCGAGCGAGATCCGCTGGCGGTCGCGGTCGATGTCGAGCACCTTGACCTCGACGGTCTGCCCGATGTCGAGCACCTCGGACGGGTGGTTGACGTGGCTCCAGGAGAGCTCGGAGATGTGGATCAGCCCGTCCATCCCGTCCAAGTCCACGAACGCTCCGAAGTCGACGATGTTGGAGATCTGGCCCTCGATCACGTCGCCGGGGCTCAAGCGGTCGAGAATCGCCTGGCGCATCTCCTTGCGCTCGTCTTCGAGGACGGCGCGACGGGAGAGCACGACGTTGTTGCGCGAGCGATTCAGCTCGATGACCTTGCAGCGCAGCTCGCGCGCCATGAACTCGTCGAGGTCCTGCACTCGGCGGATGTCCACGAGCGATGCCGGGAGGAAGCCGCGTACGCCGAGGTCGAGGATCAGGCCGCCCTTGACGACCTCGATGACCTTACCGGTCACGGCCTCACCAGACTCGGCCGCGGCCTCGATCTTCTTCCAGGCAAGCTCGAAGCGAGCGCGCTTCTTGGAGAGGATGAGCCGGCCTTCCGCGTCTTCCTTCGTCAGGACGAGCGCATCGATCTCCTCGCCGAGCGCGACCTCGTCCGCGGGGTTGACCGAGCGGCGGATGGTGAGCTCCGCGACAGGGATGACGCCTTCGGACTTGTAGCCGATGTCGACGAGCACCTCGTCCTTGTCCACGCGCACGACCGTGCCGTGTACGACCTCACCCTCGTTGATCTCGGGAAACGACGACTCGTAGTCCGGGACGAGCTCCCCGTCGGGGCCCGTGATCCAGACTCCTTCCTCGACTGCTGCCGGCTTTTCGACCGTGTCGTTCGCCATCGGATCGCGGAGTATAGCCAGGACAGGCTCGTTTTCAAGCCTCGCGCTGCGTTCAGGACTTCGCCTCCGCCCAGTCGTCGCCGACCCCGATGTCGACCGCGAGCGGCTGGGTCGAGCGGGTACGCGCCGATCATCTCCTCGCGCACAAGCTCGCGCACCGCCGAGACCTCCGTCTCCGGCACCTCGAGCAGGAGCTCGTCGTGCACCTGCAGCACGAGCCGGGCGCCTCGACCCTCCTCTCGGAGCCGCGAGTGGATCGCCACCATCGCCACCTTGATGATGTCGGCGTTCGAGCCCTGCATGACGAAGTTCACCGCGACTCGCTCGCCGAAGCCGCGAGTCTGCCGGTTCGACGCGCGCAGCTCGGGAACCGGGCGGCGGCGCCCGAGCAGACTGGTCGCATAGCCGTCCTCTCCGGCCTGCGTGATCGTCCGCGCGATGAACGCCTGCACCTGCGGGAAACGCGCAAGGTAGGCGTCGATGTACGCCTGGGCCTGCTCCTTGGGGATGTCGAGGTTCTCGGAGAGCCCGAACGCCGAGATCCCGTAGACGATCCCGAAGTTGATCATCTTGGCGACGTTCCGCTCGGCCTTCGTCAGCGTCGCCGGATCCTTGCCCAGCACTTCCGCTGCGGTCGCGGTGTGGATGTCCTCACCGCGGAGGAACGCTTCACGGAGCTTCGGCTCTCCGGAGACGTGCGCGAGGATGCGCAGCTCGATCTGGGAGTAGTCGGCCGAGAGGAGCCGGTGTCCCGGCTCGGCCACGAACGCCGACCGGATCTCGCGCCCGAGCTCGGTGCGAATGGGTATCGCCTGCAGGTTCGGGATTCGACGTCGACAGGCGCCCGGTCGCGGCGACATGCTGGTTGATGGTCGTGTGCAGCCGCCCGTCCTCGCGGAGCAGGGTCGGCAGCGGGCCGAGGTAGGTGTTCACCAGCTTGGTGAGCTCGCGCCACTCTTCGACCACGGGGACGATCTCGTGATCCGACCGGATCGCGCGCAGGACCTTGCCGTCGGTCGAGTACCCGGTCTTACCCTTGCGCCCGGGGGTCAGCTCGAGCTTCTCGAAGAGTATGCGTCCGAGCTGCACCGGCGAGCCGATGACGAACTCCTCGTCCGCGAGCTCGTACGCGCGCGCCTCGAGCTCCTCGACCCGGTCGGAGAGGCGAGCAGTGATCTCGCCCATTCGGTAGGTGTCGATCCGGACCCCCGCGTCCTCCATCGCCGCCAGCACGGTCGAGAGCGGGAGCTCGATCTCGTCGTAGAGGCGCTCGAGAGCGCGCTCTCGCACCTTTTGGCGCAGAAGCGGAGCGAGCCGGCGCGTCGCTTCCGCGTGGCGCACGAGGGCTGCGGTCTCATCCTCGGTCTGCGGCTCCGGCTCGAGCTCGAAGCCGTACTCGGCGGCGAGGTCGTCGAGCAGGTACTCGGCGCGGCCGGGATCGATCAGGTACGCGGCGATCAGCGTGTCGTCTGCGGCCACGACACGGAGCGCCTTCGCATCGTGAACCGCGAGCCCCGCTGCCCTGTAACAGACCGTTCCCTAGGCGGCGAGCGACCACGACGTCGTATGCCGGTTGCGACGGCGACGCGATCGGCGTCCGCAGCCAGACCGACCGGATCCGTGGCCGAGCCCGGCGCCTTCGGTAGCTCTCCCTCGCGCCACGACACGGCCTGCGACTCCGTCTTCGGACGCTCGGCCGCCGGGAGCGCGTCGTCGAGCGTGTCCATGCGGCCGAGCAACGCCCGGAACTCGAAGCGGCGGAAGATCTCCTTGAGCTGCGAGCGATCGGGCGGTCGTGAGACGACGTCCTCGAGATCGATGTCGAGCTCGAGGTCGCGGCGCATCGTCGCCAGGAGCTTCGATGCCTGCGCCTGCTCGGCATGCTCGATGAGCGATCGGGAGCGCGCGGGCGAAAGCTCGCCTGCATGCTCGAGCACGCCCTCCACCGACCCGTACTGCGCGATGAGCTGCCCGGCGGTCTTGTCCCCGATGCCGGGAACCCCAGGAATGTTGTCGCTCGTGTCCCCCTTGAGCCCGATGAAGTCCGGCACCTGGTCGGGTCTGACGCCGTAACGCAGCTCGACCCGCTCCGGCGTGTACACGTGGACGTCGGCGACTCCGCGCGGGGTCATCATCAAGCACACGTTCTCGGAGACGAGCTGGAAGGCATCGCGGTCGGTCGACACGACGCACGTCTTGATGCCCGCCTCGTCCGCGCGCGACGCGAGCGTTGCGATCACGTCGTCCGCCTCCCACCCCTCGAACTCGAGGTTCCGGTACCCGAACGCCTCGACGATCGGGCGGAAGTGCGGGAACTGCTCCCGCAGGAGGTCCGGCATCGGACGCCGCTCGGACTTGTACTCGGCCGAGATCTCCGTTCGATGCACCGGCCGGGTGTCCCACGCGACCGCAACGCCCCTCGGCGTGTAGTCCGAGAGCAGCTTGAAGAGCATGTTCGTGAAGCCGAGCAACGCGTTCGTCGGCTGCCCATCGGTCGTCTGGAGCTCCTCGGGGAGTGCGAAGAACCCTCGGTACGCGAGGTTGTTCCCGTCGACGAGGAAGAGCTCGGAATCGCGCGCAGGCGCATCGTCCAGTTGGAGCTCATCGCCCGTCAGCGTCTTCGGCATGTCTCAACTCTACGCGGGGGTCAGGCTCGAGCCTGACCCCCGCGCGATTGATTGGATTGAGGGATGCGTCGCGTTCCACTGCTTTCGGGCTCACGCGTGCTGCTCGTTCCCGCCGGCGACGACGACGTCGTCCTGCTTCCGCCACCTCCACCCGAGCAGGTCGTCGACGTCGAGGCGGCGGTCCGGGACGCGCTTCGCTTTCCGCTCTCAGGAGGCCGGTTGGATGCGCTGGTCACGGCGGGCGGACGGGCGACGATCCTCGTCGAGCCCGCTGCGCTTCCGCTGCCCGGGGCTCCGCAGGATGCGCGTCAGTCGGCGATCGCCGAAACGATCGCCGAGCTCGAGCGGTGCGGGGTACCGGACGAGCGCCAGACGATCCTGGTCGCCGGCGGGCTCGGGCGCCGCTTCGGCCAACGCGACCTCGAGCGCCTTCTCTCCCCTCCGCAGGCCAGAGCGTTCCGCGGGCGAGTCCTCGTCCACGACGCCGAGGACGAGGCGCTCGTCCCGATAACAGCGGAAGCACGCATCCATCCGGCGCTCGTAGAGACCGATCTCGTGCTCGCGGTAACCGCAGCCGAGACGGTCCTGCACGGAGGGCCGGGCGCGCTCATCGCCGCGTGCGACGCGGCGACGATCCGAGGAACCGCTTCCGTCGACTCGCTCCTCGAGGCGTCCGGCTCTCCCGCCTGGGCTCTCGGGCTTGCGCTCGAGGCGGCAGTCGCCGCGCATTCTGCGCTCGCCGGAGTCTCGCTCGTGCTCGACCTGCCCCGCCTGACCGGCACGTTTCGCGGCTATCCCGACGACCCGGCACAGGTCGCTCGGTTGGCTCGATCTCCGCTACGAGCGATGTTCTCTCTCCTCCCCACCGCCCTCCGGCGGGATCTCCTCGCCAGCCAGGGCCGACGCATGGAGGCCACGAGTGCCTTTGCCGGCCCTCCGTCGGTCGCTCACGCCGAGGCCCTGCTGCGCGGCATCGCCTTGCGGGGAACGGCGCTCGTCGAGCCCGTCGATGCACTCGTCGTCGGGATGCCCTGGATCGGGCCCCACGTCCCGCGCGAACCGCTCAATCCCATCACCGTCGCCGCGGTCGGGCTCGGCCTCGCACTGCGTCTCAGGCGTGACGCCTTCCCGATCCGGCCGGACGGGTCCCTGATCCTCGTCCATCCGCTGACGCGCTCCTTCGCGCACGGCACCCAGGCTCCCTACGCAGCGATGTTCAACGCCCTGAGGACCGCGAGGGACCGGGAGGAGCTCGCGGAAGCGGAACGCGCTGCTGCGGTCGATGAGCGCGCGCTCACGGCATACCGAGCTGGGGCAGCCTGCCATCCCCTGCTCCCGTACGCCGACTGGGCAGGATGCGCTCCCGCCCTCTCGCGGCTGGGAAGGGTGATCGTCGCCGGCTGCCGCGATGCGGCCGCGGCGAGAACGCTCGGATTCGTGCCGAGTCACGGGATCGCGAGTGCGCTCGAGATGGCGCACGGGGTGGCGAGCGGCCGCGCCCGGGTCGGGATCTTGCTCGCGCCGCCCTACGCGCCCTTGCTGGTGGGCTGACTCAACTCCGAGCTTCTCTGTGCACCCACATCCGGGCGAGCGCGGCCGCCAGCCACACCAGGACGACCATGCCTCCGGTGAAGATGGCGATGTCGGCCACGTTGAACGCGTTCGGCCCTGAGCGGATGAAGTCGGTGACCAGGCCCAGTCGGGCTCGGTCGACGAGGTTGCCGAGGCCGCCGCCGATGAGCAGGCCAAACCCGAGCACGAGCGGCACGCGCCCATGACCCCGCTGCGCGAGGAACTCGTACAGCCCGACAACGGCGATCATCGCGAGCACGGCGAGCGGAAGCGCTCGAGCCTCGAGCCCACCACCGGCCACGCCGAAGTTCTGGACGTGCTGAATCGAGTACGAGCCGAAGAGATGCGTTCCCTCACCGGGCTCGAACGTCGAGCGAACGCTCTCCTTGAGCGCCTGGTCGACCGCGAGCACCGCGAGCGCGATCACGCAGAGCGCGGACCAGCGCAGGGCCCGTCCTGTGTCCTCCGCCGCCACCCTGTTGTCCCCTGCTCTCGTCACGCCGTCTCCGAGTGAAACGTCGTCCCCCTCGAGTCCAGTATGCCCGAAGTCGCGGGCTCACCCCTCCCCAAGGTACGTCTTGCGAACCTCCTCGTTCACCTTCAGCTCGCTGGCCGGGCCCTCGAGCACGATGCGCCCCGTCTGCATCACGTACCCGCGTTTTGCGACCTCGAGGGCCATGAGCGCGTTCTGCTCGACGAGCAGGATCGGCGTCCCCTCTTCGTTGATCGCGACCACCGTCTCGAAGATCCGCTCCACGAAGATCGGCGCCAGGCCCATCGAAGGCTCGTCGAGCATAAGCAGCTTGGGCCGCGCCATCATCGCCCGCCCGATCGCGCACATCTGCTGCTCACCGCCGGACATCGTTCCCGCCTTCTGCGTCTTTCGCTCGGCAAGTCGCGGGAAGAGCGTGAAGACGTGCTCCATGTCCTCTTTGATCTCGGACTTGTCATTGCGCTGGAAGGCACCCATCTCGAGGTTCTCGACGACGGTCATGCGCGGGAAGAGCTTGCGGCCTTCGGGTGACTGCGAGACTCCCATCCGGACGATCTCGTGCGCGGGCTTGCTCGTGATGTCCTCGCCCATGAACCGAATCGTTCCGGTGCGCGGTTGATTTAGCCCGTTGACGGAGCGGAGAGTCGTCGACTTGCCGGCGCCGTTCGCGCCGATGAGCGTCACGATCTCCCCGTCGTTCACGTCGATCGAGATGCCCTTGAGCGCCTCGATCGTCCCGTAGTAGGTGTGGACGTTCGAGAGCTCGAGGATCGGGCCGCGATCGTCGGTCAACTGACGGCCGCCGTTCCCAGATAGGCCTCGATGACCCTCGGGTCTTGCTGGACGTCCTGCGGCGTCCCTTCCGAGATCTTCTGGCCGTAGTCGAGCACGGTGATTCGTTCGGAGACACCCATGACGAGCTTCATGTCGTGCTCGATGAGCAGGATCGTGAGCTTCAGGTCGTCACGCACCTTGCGGACGAAGCCGACGAACTCCAGGGTCTCCTGCGGGTTCATTCCCGCAGTGGGCTCGTCCAGGAGCAGGAGCTTGGGTTGCGTCGCAAGGGCGCGGGCAACCTCGAGGCGCCGCTGATCGCCGTACGAGAGGTTGCGGGCGTAATCATCGCGACGACGGGCAAGCCCGCAGTAGTCGAGCAATTCCTCGCCGCGCTCGAGCGCCTCTCGCTCCTCGCGCCTGACCCCCGGCGTGCCCAGGATGCTCCCGAGGATGCCACCCTTGAGGCGACAGTGCATACCGACGAGGACGTTCTCGAGCGCCGTCATCTGCTGGAAGAGGCGGATGTTCTGGAACGTGCGGCCGATGCCGCGTTCCGTGGCCGTGTGCGGAGGCGAGCCGGCGATGTCCCTGCCGTCGAAGACGACGCGGCCCGAGGTCGGCTTGTAGACGCCGGTGATCATGTTGAAGAACGTCGTCTTGCCGGCGCCGTTCGGCCCGATCAGGCTCACGATCGCGCCCTGTTGAATCGTCAGGTCGACGTCGTTGACCGCAATCAGACCGCCGAACTCCTTGCGGAGAGCGTCCACCTCGAGCAGGAGCTCGCTCATCGGCCAGCCTCTGGCCGATGAGCGTGGAGGGGTGCGGGGAACCGGGAGGTACCCCGCGCTCTCAGGAAGAAGGGAGCCCGCGAGGGAAACATGGTTTCCCTCGCGAACGCGCGCCAAAGGCGAGCGTTGCTCATCCTGGTCCCTCTTCCGGAGCCTGACGGACGTCCATCAGCGGCTCGTCGTGAACTCCTTCCTCGATCTCCCGTTTCCGCCGCTCCTCGGGAATGAGTCCCTGCGGCCGGAAGAGCATCGCTAAGACGAGGATGGTGCCGTAGATGCCGGTCGCGAGCAGCGGCGCGTTGAGGCAGCCGGCGCTGATCGGTCTCGAGGGATCCTGCGCCACCGGATCGCAGGCGAAGGCGCCGAAGTCCCTCTCGTTGAACCAGCCCGCCATGTTCGAGAGCCCTTCCTTGTCGAGATAGGTGAGGAAGGCGGCGCCGGCGACGGCGCCCCACACGTTGCCCATCCCGCCGAGGATGACCATGCAGAGGATGAAGATCGAGAAGTTGAAGAGGAAGTCGTCGGGAAACACGCCCTGCTTGAAGGAGCCGTACCAGGCTCCCGCAAGGCCGCCGAAAAACGCGCCGCTTGCGTACGCCCACGTCTTCGTCCGCATCAGCGGGATGCCCATCGCGGCGGCGGCGACCTCGTCCTCGCGGATCGCGATCCACGCGCGGCCGAGGCGCGAGTCGCGCAGCCGGAGGCTGCAGAAGACCGTGATCAGCAGGAGCCCGATCGCCGACCAGTAGATGAGGCTGACGAAGTTCACGTAGGTGCCGTTCTCGACGATGAAGTCGGCGGGCAGGCCGAGCTTGTCCGAGAGCCAGGCGCCGAAGCCCGGCGGATCGACGGGGTTGATCCCAAAGGCGCCGTTCGTGAGGTTGAAGTCCGTCCTGGTGTCGAGCAGGGCGCTGATCCCGTCGGCGTCGCCGTTCAGCGCGGCCTGGTGGATGATCTCCCCGAAACCGAGCGTTACGATGGCGAGGTAGTCACCGCGCAGCCGGAGCGTGGGTAAGCCGATGAGAACGCCGGCAACGGCCGTCACGACCGCGGCCATGATGAGAATGAGCCAGATCGAGATGTGAAACCCGTCGACGTCCGGCGGCACGCCGATGGCGCCGAACTCGAAATCGATCGAGGAGAAGTGCGGGGACGCGAACCAGGCCGCCATGTAGGCGCCGATCGCGTAGAAGGCGACGTAGCCGAGATCGAGCAGGCCCGCGTAGCCGACGACCATGTTCAGACCGATGGCCATCATGGCGAAGATCACGATCGCGACCATCGTGTCCATGTTCGGAAAGGCCTTGAAGACCGGGATCTCGAAGAGGACGTTCGTTCCGTTCAGCTCGTTCGCCCACAGGATCGGGTAGGCGAGGGCAACCCCCAACACCGTCAGGGGCAGAACGATCCGCCGAACGCGCTGCGGCAGCAGGTACAGGACGTACACGATCGCCAGGAGAGCGAGCAGCGTCGGGTGCGGCGGCACCCCCAGCGCCCACGCGACCAGGAGCACGAGCGCAGCGATCACGAGCGGCGGCAGTGCCCTCTGCAGGAACGGAGATTGCCCCTCCCAGCGCCCGCGGGCGTCCTCGACTCCGACGGCCTCTAGAGCACGCCAGAAAGCCCTCTGCACCCGGTCCCGCACGTCAGCCTCCCTCCGGCGTTTGCTCGCCGAGCAACCCCTCGGGCCGGAAGACGAGAATCACGACGAGGATCGTGAACACGACGGTCACCGTCCAGCCCGGACCGGGCGAGTGCCACGACAGTCCCTCGACGAAGGCCTGGACCAAGCCGATGAGGAGCGCGCCGAGAACGGCCCCGGGCAGGTTGCCGATCCCCCCGAGCACGGCGGCGGTGAATGCGATCAACCCGATCGTGAAGCCCGTGTCGTAGCGAATGGTCTGGAAGTAGAAGGCGAACAGGACGCCCGCGGCTCCTGCCAGGGCGCCCGCGAGCAGGAAGACGAACCCGATCGTCCGGTTGACGTCGATCCCCATCATCGCCGCCGCGTCCTTGTCCTGCGCGGTGGCGCGCATCGCCTTTCCGCGACGCGTGTACCGAACGAGCCAGACGAGCCCGATGAGGACCGGCACCGTTATGAGGATCGGAAAGAGGCGATTCCACGTGTAGACGACGCAGTCCGGGCAGGTGCCGACTGTGAAGATCGCGCCGTCCGGGAGCGACCGCGGCATCGCGACCGGCGCGGAGCCCTTCCAGATCAGAGCAATGTTCTGGATGATGAACGACACCCCGATCGCCGTGATCAGCGGCACGAGACGCGGCGCGCGCCGAAGTGGCCGGTAGGCGACGCGTTCGATCGTCGCGTTCAACAGCGCACAGCCGGCCATCGCGAGGAGGAGCGCCACGAGGATCGCCGGGACGAGGGTCCCGAGAGCGGGGTCCTCCTGCAAGCTGAACATGCTGAGCGCGACCGTCGCCGCGGCCATCCCGCCGATCATGAACACGTCGCCGTGGGCGAAGTTGATCAGCTCGAGGATGCCGTAGACGAGTGTGTAACCGAGCGCGACGAGAGCGTAGAGCGCGCCGTTGGTCAGCCCGATGAGGAAGATCCGGAAGAACTGATCCCAGTCCTTCGCCAGGTTGATGCCCAGCCAGGCGAGGACGAGCGCGACGAGGGTCAGACCGATCGCCGGGACGACGAAGGAGGAGGCCCGAATCCGCCGTCTCAGCGCGACGGCCTGCGCCTGAACGTCGGTAGCCACAGCGGCCTCCTGATCCAGTTTGTGGGAGGGCCCCCGAAGGGGCCCTCCCAACGTCGGTTCTCGCGGGCGATTCGCCCCGCTACTACTTCCCTATTTTTTCCACGACCGCGAATACGGGAACACCGTTCTTGCCCCGCAACTGGTCGAAGCTGATCCACTTGTTGGGAACGATGTCGCCGTTCTTGTCGAAGCGGAACGAGCCCATGATCCCGTTCTTGACGTTCGTCCTGAACAGCTCCTTGACGACCGAGGGACGCGTGCCGTTCGATCGGGCGATGGCGTCGAGCAAGACCTGCGCCGCCTGGGCCTGGTAGACCGCGTACGGAGGCATGTTGCCCTTGATCTTCGCGTACGCCCTGAACTGGGCGATGAACTTCTTCCCCGCCGGGGCGAGCCTTTCGAGCGGCTGCCCTGCGTAGCTGATGTACATGCCCTGGGCCGCCGAGCCTGCGCCGAGGGTCGCCGAGTAGGGCGTAAAGCCGTCAGGACCGACGAAAACGACATCCCGCCCGACAGCGGCGCGGAGGTCCTTGATCAGCTTCACGCCGTTGTTGCAGACGATGCCGCCGAGGTATACGGACTGCGCTCCCGACGAGGCGATCTGCTCACCGATCGCCTCGTAGCTCGTCGCCTTCGCGTCCCACGGCACGAAGCCGAGTACCTTCATACCCCTGGCCTTGGCCCTGGCCTGGAACGCCTGGGCGACGCCTTTCCCGAACGTCTGGTTGTCGTGAACGATGAAGACGCTCTGGATCGGCTTGAACTTCCTGCCCTGGGCCAACTTGAAGGCCTTGCTCTGGAGCAGACTCACGGCTGCAGGCCCCTGGTAGTCGTCGGATGCCGACACCCGCGCGTAGTTCCGCACGCCCGACGGGTAGTAGATCTTCGGCTCGCCAGGGCTGTTCCACGGCGCGAAGTGCGTCAGACCCACGTTCGTGTTCGCCGAGCTGACCATCGCAATCGCTCCGCCCGGAGCCCGGTTCAAGATCGGGAGTACGAGCTTCGCGCATCCGGAGTTGAAGGTTCCGAGGACGCCAAGGAGCGTCCTCTCGTTAGCGTACGCGCGAGCGTTCGACGAGCACTTGGCCGGATCCCACGCACCGGTCTGCGCAGTCGAGTCGTCGCAGCCCTGGTAGCCGACGGTGAACTTCCCGACCTTGAAGTTGTATTGCTTCTCGAGCACGAACTGAACCGCCTGCTGCATCGCGAGGAGCTGCGCACGACCCGCCCCCTGCAGCGGCAGGTCGGTGGCGATCAAGTACTGCGGGCTCCCGGAGCCCTTGTAGAACACCGGCCCGCACGAAGACGACGGCAGGACCGACGCGCTGCTCTTGGAGTGCGGCCCCGCACCGGCCACCGCACCCACGGCGAGCGCGGCGACGGCCGCAAACGCGCTAACGACCATAAGCCTCTTTCTCACTGAATATTCCCTCCTCGACCGCTCGATGATTGACGCCGCAGACCCATAGGTTTCTCCTGCGCCCGTTTTTGCTGGCCGCGCAAGTATCACCCTTGCGGCTGCGAGGTTCAAGTTTGTGTCGTCGTCGCGCCCCGGCTACGCGGGGAGCTCGGACAGGGGGAACGAGCGGTGCACGCGTGGAGGCACGAGGAAGTTCTGCCGATGGGTCGTGGTCAGAACGGAGTTGAAGCCTCGCCCGCGGCTTCCCGTCTCGAAGGCGAGACGCGGCCCGCCGGGCAGGACTCCGTCCATCGCGAGCCGCGTGCGCCGGAAGTCGTCGCTCGTCGGATTGAAGATGAGGAAGTGGAGGCCGGCGGCTGGATCCTCCAGGAAGGCATCGCGGGTCGGATCGGCAGACCAGGAGAATGGGTTGTCGAGGGTGTTGAAGTCCGCGCGCTGGGGAACCGCGGTCCCCCTCGGATATCGCGTTCCGTCCGGGCCGACGATGTCCCGGTCGAGTCGTGAGGCGGGCTGCACCGAGCCCGCATGTCCGATTCGCCTGTGGCGCTCGAAGTCGCGCACGACATGCTCCTCGGTCTGTGCCTCGCGCACTCCCTGGGCGACCGTCTGCGCGTCACGCGGGACCTCGAGGCCGGGCCGGAAGGTCGTGTCCACGCGCTCCTGGAAGTCGAAGACCTGGTACCACGCCGCGAGGTCCTCGAACAGGTGCGAGAGGTGCAGGTGCGTTCCCTGGACGAAGTAGCCGCTCGGCCCGAGGTCCGCGTAACCGAGTGTCTCGAGATTCGCGATCTTCGAGGGGCCGAGGCCCGCCTTCTGGGTCGAGGTGAATCCGAGGAAGAGCTGCGCGCCGTCGGGGATGAGCTCCGCACCCTGGATTCGGGCCGCGAGCGCCATCTGCTTGGGCAAACCGGGACCTCCCTCGAATCCGCCTCCGACGAAGCCCTTGCGGATGCTAGTGACACGGAACAGGCCGTCCAGATCCTCGAAGAGCGCCGTCGCGCCCTCTCCGATGTGCTCGAGGGAGTCGCTGCGAAGCACGATCGCGAGGTCGTTGGCCTCGAGCCGAGTGCTGTCGGGGTCACTCGGGAACCGGATCGCGTCTTCGAGCACCCGTACGCGCTCGCCCCGTGCTGCCGTCGCCCGCCGGTCCACGGGCAGATGCCTCTCCGCCTGGGCCCGAACGTAGCGCTCGAAGTAGGGATTGCCCCAGGCGACAGTCACCCCGAGGCCACCCGGGGTCGGATCGAAGCGCCTTTCGAGCCCCTGAAGCGCATTCTCGAGCACCTCGCGGGCTTCCCGAAGCTCGGCGGGCCTCTCCCCCACACGCAAGGTCGCGGTGACCACCTGGTGGTGAAGCGGCGGCACCAGCACCTCCGTGCCGTGGTCGGAAACGATGCGAATACCGTCGAGCAGGTGCTGCTCCGGTCGCAGCGCTCCGCTCGCCACGCGATTCGGCGGAGCCGTGAGCTCGTCCACCAGCTTGTAGATGCCGCCGGCACCGAGCACCGAGATCGCGGCGCCACCCACGAGCTGCCTACGGGTCAGCGCCATATCTCGTCAGGTGGCAGGCGGGACGAGCACGAGCCGACGCATCATCCGGTCGAGGTGGGAGACGACCTGGGTATGCGTGTACGGCGAGGCAACGTGCTCCGAGAGCGTGTACAGCGTCCCGTTTCGGCGCCACGCGTAGAGAACATGCCACTGGTCGGCACCCTGGTTTGCCGTGTAGACGGTCGCGGTAACCCCACCCACCCGCTTCTTCCCCTGGCGATCGCTGAAGCAGGGAATCTTCTTGCGGACCGTCTTCCCCGCGACCGTGAGCGTGTCCTCGCAGGTCGGCATGCGCGTCTTGCCCGGGTACGCGCGGAGGTTCACGTGCACCTCGTTGACAAGTCCCTGACCCGACTCGAACCAGACGAAGCTGACGAGATACGAGCGATCCGGATCCACGGAGCGGCCGTTGAAGAACCTCCCGCCGAAGTTCCCGACGAGCGGATGCGGGAGCCAGGAGGGGCAGTAGACCGGCGCCTCGATCTCGTTCGCGAGCTTCTGCCAGCTCGCGAGCTCCGAACGCTTGCACGCAGGGGGCGCGGCCGCCGCAGCGGGCGCCGAGGACGAATCCTCGCCCCCGCAGCCGTAGGCGGCCAGCGGCACAGCGACGGCGAGCAGCCCCAAGACGAGAACAGGCGCCAAGCTTCGTCAGATTCACGATGTACCTCCCGATGGCCGGCGAGGCCGGCCGGTTGCCCCGCGCGTCGCAAGGTAGCAGGCCGCTAGAGAACAGCCTCGAGGAACCGGCGCGTCTCCGGACGCTGGGGGTCGTCGAGCACGCCGCAGGTGTGCCCTCCTCGATGATCTGACCTTCGTGGACGAACACCATGCGGGACGCGACCTCACGCGCGAAGCCCATCTCGTGCGTGACTACGAGCATGGTCATATGCAGCTCGGTCGCCAGACGTCGCATCACGCCGAGCACCTCGCCGATCAGCTCCGGGTCGAGCGCGGACGTCGGCTCGTCGAAGAGCATCACCTTCGGGTTCATGGCGAGCGCGCGGGCGATCGCGATGCGCTGCTGCTGCCCGCCCGAGAGCTGGATCGGGTACTGGTCGGCCTTCTCCGGGAGCCCCACCATCTCGAGGAGCTCGCGTGCTGTCGCCTCGGCGTCGCGCGTGCAGACTTCCCGAGCACGGTCACGGGGCCCTCGGTGACGTTCTGGAGCGCGGTTCGGTGCGGGAACAGGTTGAAGTCCTGGAACACCATGCCGGTGCGGATGCGGACCTGGCGGATCCGCTCTCGCTTCGCCCGTGTCCGGTGCCCGCCGCCGACGATCCGGATACCCGCGACCTCGATCGTCCCCTCGCTCGGCTCCTCGAGGAAGTTGATGCAGCGCAGGAGCGTGCTCTTCCCCGAGCCCGAGCGGCCGAAGACGACGACGACCTGTCCCGGGCTCGACCTCCAGGTTGACGTCCTTCAGCACCTCATGGCCGCCGAAGGACTTCCAGAGGTTCTCGACCCGTACGGCCGGCCGGCTTCGTCCGAGGCATGGCTCACGTCTTCCTCGCTCGTCGGCGCCGGCCTCGCGCTGCCCTGCCACGGCGACCCGGGCCGTGCCGCGGACGTAGCCCTTGCTCAGCCGGCGCTCGAGCCGGAGCTGGAAGTACTGGAAGATCGTCGTCAGCCCCCAGTACATGAGCGCCGCGACGAGCAGCGCCTCCAGGTTGCGGAAGTCGGCTCGGCCGAGGAGCTGCGCGCGGCGGAAGATCTCCATCTGGTCGATGCTCGGTGCCGAGGAAGCTGACGAGCGCCGTGTCCTTCATCATCGCGATGAACTCGTTGCCCGACGGCGGGATGATGACGCGCAAAGCCTGCGGCAGCACGACCCGGCGCATCTTCTGGAAGTACGTCATGCCGAGCGCCTCCGCGGCCTCCGACTGCCCGTGCCCGACGGACTGGATGCCCGCGCGGAAGATCTCCGTCATGTACGCGCCGTAGTTCAGTCCCAGGGCGATCACGCCGGCGGTGATGACGTCGAGGGTGAGGATGTCGGCCCACGGGTCGCCGAGCGCGATCCCGATCTGCGGAAGCGCGAGGTAGATCAGGAACAGCTGGACGATCAGCGGCGTGCCGCGGAAGAACGACGTGTAGAAGCTCGTGAGACCGACCGCGACCGCGTTGCGGCTGAGACGTCCGAGCGCGCCCAGGAGCGCGAGCACGCAGGCAAGCGCGATCGCGAGGACCGCGATGATCATCGTCCACGTGATGCCGCGTGCGATGAAACCCGCGTTCTCGCGCATCCAGCCCGTGTCGAAGTCGGCCGCGGCGAAGAGAGCGACGAGCACGCCGAGGATGAGCCGTCCAGACGACGACGAGCTTGAGCCTGAACGGAACGCGCGCCGAGTAGAGCTCGACGGTCTCCCGCCGGCCGCGCTTGTGGTGATGGCCGGGAGGCAGCGGCGGCTGCACGACGTGCTCGCCGCCGCTCTCGCGACTCGTTGTCACGAGGCCTCCCTTGGTCGGACTACCCCGTCACCTCGCGCGGAGCGACGGTGAGGTCGGTGCCGTACCACTTCTCGGACAGCTCGACCATCGTGCCGTCCTCGTGCATCTCCTCGATGATCTCGGAGATTCGTCTCGACGAGGCTCGTCGGATCGAGCTCCGAGCTTCTGTCGACCGCGACCGACAGGGGCTCGTAGTAGAGATCCGGAGGCACGACCTTGATCGGCGAACCGGATTCGATCGCCGCCTCGAGCGTCGGCAGCGCGGAGATGACCGCGTCGAGCCTGCGGCCGTCACCGAGCGCGAGATCCTGGATCGCGGTCGAGTCCGTGTCGTAGGTCTTGATCTCCGGGTCGGTGATCACGGTCTCGATCTTCACCGGCTCGCCCGACTCGTCCTCCGCGATGTCGAGCTTGTCCTGGAGGTACAGGTCGTACGTGCAGCCGCCGCAGGCGCCGATCGTCTTGCCGTTCAATCCGCTGACATCGGTGATCGTCGTGTTGTCCTCGTGCACGGCGTAGGACGGCGGGCGTGAAGTAGTAGGGCGGCGAGAAGTGCAGAACCTCTGCGCGCTCGGGGGTGATCGTCATCGAGCCGACGGAGATGTCCCAGCGCCCGTTCCAGCTTCCCGGAGATGATCGTCTCCCACGCAGGCGCCTCCCAGGCGATGTCGACGCCCATCCGGTCGGCGATCTCCGTGGCGACGTCGATGTCGAACCCCTCGTACTCACCCGTTTCCTTGTTCAGCTCCGACTGCGGCGGATAGGCGGGGTCGGTCGAGACCGTCAGCACGCCCTTCTCCTCGATCGACCCCAGCAGGTCATCCGCACTCTCGTCGCTCCCGCCGCAGGCGGTGACCGCGAGCGCCAGAGCAAGTACCGTCAATACAGCGGCTACGGCCTTCGACACGGTCGTTCCTCCTTTCCCCTGATCACCTGATTTCGAACCAGGGAGGGTACAGCCTCGTGGAGAAGCGTTGGGTTCTCGGCAGCCGGTGAGCACCCAACGCGCGGTTACCATCCGAGGGCGCCGGAGTGGCGGAACTGGCAGACGCGCGGGACTCAAAATCCCGTGTCCCTCGGGACGTGTGGGTTCGACCCCCACCTCCGGCACACCGGGTTCGGGGCAGGCTTCAGCCTGACCCCGGTGTAGAGGTTGGGGCGAAGCCGACGACCGGCGTCAGACTGAGTCTGACCCGTAGCACGGTGCTTCAGCCGAAGAAGGCGCGGGCGACGTCGTACCACTCGGCGGGCACGGTCTTGAGCTCTCGCGTCGCTTCCTCCAGCGAGATGTCGACGATTGCATCCCCGTGGAGCGCGGCCATGCGGCCGAAGCGAGCTTCGTGGACGAGGTCGGCCGCCTCGAGGCCGAAGCGCGTCGCGAGGACTCGGTCGCGAGGGGTGGGCGTTCCGCCGCGCTGCACGTGCCCGAGCACGGTCACCCGCGTCTCGAAACCGGTGCGCTCCTCGATCTCGTGGGCGAGCGCGTCTCCCACGCCGCCCAGAACGACATGCCCGAACTGGTCCGTCTCCCTCGCATCACCAGCGACAAGACGCTGCTCGCCGGACTCGTATGTCAGCTCGTACCCCTCGCTGACGACCACGATCGAGAAGTCCTTGCCTCCGTCGTGGCGCTTCACGAGCTCGCGGCAGGCCTCCTCGACGGTGATCGGCTGCTCCGGGATGAGGATCACGTCCGCGCCGCCGGCGATTCCGCTCATGACCGCGATCCAGCCCGTGTGCCTCCCCATGACCTCCACCACCATCACGCGGTTGTGCGACTCGGCGGTCGAGTGGAGCCGGTCGATCGCCTCGGTGGCGATCGTGACCGCCGTGTCGAAACCGAAGGTGTAGTCCGTGCCCGAGAGATCGTTGTCGATCGTCTTCGGAACGCCGACGACGGGGAAGCTCGTGCTCCCGATGCAGGCGCGCTGCGACTCCGAGCGTGTCCTCGCCTCCGATCGCCACCAGCGCGTCGAGGCGCTCGTCGGCGAAGTTGCGCGAGCACCGCGTCGACACCGCCGTCGACCTTGTAGGGGTTCGTGCGGGTCGTGCCGAGGATCGTGCCTCCACGCGGAAGGATCCCGGACACCTCGCGCCTCCCCAGCGGAACGAAGATCCCGTCGATGAGACCCTTCCAGCCGTCGCGGACGCCGACCATCTCGTGCCCGCGGTCGGTGGAGCGACGCACGACCGCGCGGATCACGGCATTCAGCCCGGGGCAATCGCCACCACCCGTGAGGACTCCGATCCGCACTCGCGTGCTCCGAGGCCTCTAGACGTCCGGCGGCCCGGTGCCCACGAGCGCCGCGACGTTGCCCGCGGCCACGAGGACACCGTCGACGCCCGCGCGCTCGAGCTCCGCGACGTCGTCGACGGTCGCATCGTGGAGATCAGCGATGGCGAGCTTCCCCGCGGGGACGTCGTGCAGGAGCGCCAGCAGCACCTCCAGCGGATCCTCGTCCGAGTCCGGCCCGGCGGCGAGCAGGAAGATCTCCGGATCGAGCTCGGCCAGCACGCGTTCGAGATCGTCGGAGTCCGAGACGCGCACGACGCATTCGAGACCGAGCGCCCGCCCCTGCTCCCAGGCGGTGGACCCGGAGACGACCACCGCGTCCGCCGCCCCGACGCTCGCCTCTCCCGTGCCGCCGAGGTGCAGAAGCGGGAGCTGCGACGACGCGCGAACCGCGTCCGCGTCGTGCCGGACGCCGAGGCCGTCCGCGCCCTCGCGCTCGGCCGCGCTCGCGCCGGCGGCGTCGCCCACCTCCACGAGGATGGAGATGCCGTCGCCTTCGGCGATCGCCTGGCTCAGCCTGCTCACCGCAGCGCATCGTAATCGGCTAGCTGCGCAAACCGTTCGACACATCTATCGTCTCTGCGTCCATGCGGACCTCCGTCGCGCTTGCGATCGTGCTGATCCTCGCAGGAGCCGCTCAGGCCGCCCGGGTCGTCGGCACCGCCGCGGACGACCGTCTCGTCGGGACGATGAGGGCGGACACAATCCTCGGCCGCGAAGGGCGCGGACCGACTGGTGGGGAACGCGGGGACGGACTTCTTGAACGGCGGACCGGGTAGCGACTTGGTCGACGCGGGGCCGGGCGCCGACCGGATCGTCGTCCAGTACGACGGGGCTAGGGACAGCGTGCGCTGCGGCTCCGGCTCGGATGTCGTGAACGCCGACCTGGTTGATCGCGTCGCGGCGGACTGCGAGCTCGTCGCTCGGCGGCTGTCCCGCGATCCGTACACGGGCGCCGAGGCCCAGCACGAGTCGGAGGTCGAGCCGGACAGCCTCACGGTCGGTCGCACCACCGTCGCCACCTTCCAGGTCGGACGCCGGTTCAGCGGCGGCGGCCGACAACGTCGGCTTCGCCGTATCGTCGGACAACGGGAGCACCTGGCGCAGCGGCCTCCTTCCCGGACTGACTCGTACAAGTGCCCCAGTTGGCCCGAACGAACGCGCGAGCGACCCCGTCGTCGCCTACGACGCGGTCACTCGCGTCTGGCTGATCGCAACGCTGGCGCTCGAGGGCCAGACCACGCGTCTGACGGTCAGCCGCTCGGCGGACGGCGTCACCTGGAGCGCGCCGGTGACGGCGATCGAGGGCTCCTCAGCGAACGGGATCACCTTCGACAAGAACTGGATCTCGTGCGACAACGGCTCCTCCAGCCCCCATCGTGGGCGCTGCTATCTCGTCTACACCGACACGCTCCGGGCCGACCGGCTCGCGGCGATCACCTCGAGCGACGGAGGGTCGACCTGGTCCGCCCCGGTCGGGATCCCGGTGACGGACGCCGTCGGAGCGTTCCCGGTGATCCGTCCGTCCGGCGAGCTCGTCGTCGTCTACCTCTGGACCGGCAACCGCCTCGGCTCGTCGGTCTCGACGGATGGAGCCCTGAGCTTCGGCCCGCCCGTGCTCGTCGCCGAGCTGCAGGTCCGGTCGATCCGCGGGCTTCGCTTCTTCCCTCTGCCCTCCGCGGACGTCGATCCTTCCGGCCGGGTATGGATCACGTGGCACGACTGCCGCTTCAGCTCCGGCTGTGCCCAGAACAGCGTCGTCGTCGCGACGTCCGCCGACGGTCGCTCGTGGTCGGCGCCGACACGAGTGACGAGCGGACGGGATGCCTTCCTCCCCGCAATCGGCATCCATCCGACGACCGGGCGCGTCGCGATCGTCTACCACACCGTTCGCGCGGGGGGAATCGACGTCGAGCTGGTCGAGTCTCGGCGGGGAACACCGACGGTGTTCGCAACGCCTCGGCGACTCTCGGCGCAGACCATGCGTCCGGAGTGGTCGCCGAACACGGTCTCCGGCCGGATGCTCGCCGACTACATCTCCGTGCACTACGCGGGCGACCGCCCGCTCGCGGTCTGGATCCTTGCGTCCGAGCCGGTCGGGCAGAGCCTGCGACAGGCGGTCTACGCGACGCGAGGGTAGAGGGTGCGAGTGGGCAGCCTCAGAGACCGATCGGGTGCCAGACCGTCTTGAGCTCGAGGAACGCCTCGATCTCCCACGGCGACTGCACATCCGCCGACGAGCGAACGACACGCTTGACGTTCTCCGCTGCCAGCTTCTCGAGCTCCGCGGCCGTCCCGTCGGCTCCGGTCAAGTCGATCGCGTTCACGTCCATGTGACCGGCGAGCCAGGGCGCGAGCTCGTCGCGGAGCCCGGTGAGAATGTTGACGGCACCGCTGGGAAGGTCTGACGTTGCGAGTGCCTCGGACAGCTCGACGGCCGCGAGCGGCCGGGACTCGGACGCAACCGCGACGACCGCATTGCCACCGACGAGGGCCGGCAGGATGCGAGAGACCAAGCCGCCGAGCGCCGGCTCCGGAGGAGCCAGGATCGCGACGACACCGGTGGGCTCCGGCACCGTGAAGTCGAAGTACGGGCCTGCGACCGCGTTCGAGCCCCCGAGCACCTGAGACAGCTTGTCGGCCCAGCCCGCGTACCAGATGACGCGATCGATCGACGCGTCGACCTCCTTCCGGCCCGAGCAGACACGCTCGAGGTCGGTCGCCCGAGCCTCCATCATCTCCGCGAGTCGATAGAGAACCTGGCCGCGGTTGTAGGCCGTCATTCCCGACCAGCTGGGGAAGGCGCCGCGAGCGGCACGGATGGCGTCGCGAGCGTCCTTGCGCGAGGCGCGAGCGACGTTCTGTCCGTCCACCTCGTAGGTCCGCCCCGACTCCGAGCGCGGGAACGTCCCTCCGATGTAGAGCTTGTAGGTCTTCTTGACAGGAAGTCGGCTCATGTCAAAGGTTGCCTGGGCCCTGTGGAGAGATCGTTGCGAAATCGGCACGCTCGCGTGTGTGTTCGGTGAGCAGTCCGCCGCTAGGCTCGACACCGGGTGGAGGGTGGTCACACACCCCACCCTGGGTGGGGAAGCGGGGTGACGCGGCTCGTTGAGGCTGCGTGCGTCAATCGAACGTGAGATAGGGCGCAAGCCCGTGCCGGCCACCCTCGCGCCCGAAGCCCGATTCCTTGTAGCCGCCGAAAGGCGACGTGGGATCGAACCGGTTGAAGGTATTCGCCCATACGACTCCCGCCCGCAGGCGCTCGACCATCCAGAGGATCCTGGAGCCCTTCTCCGTCCACACACCTGCGGAAAGACCGTACGGCGTGTTGTTCGCCTTCTCGACCGCCTCCTCCGGAGTCCGGAAGGTGAGCACCGAGAGCACCGGCCCGAAGATCTCTTCCTGGGCGATGCGATGGCTCTGGGCGACGTTCGTAAAGAGGGTCGGCACGAACCAGTAACCCCGCTCGGGCAGACGACACTCGGGCTGGTACATCTCCGCGCCCTCCGCCTCCCCGCTCGCGACGAGCTCCGTGATCCGGTCGAGTTGCGCCTTCGAGTTGATCGCGCCCACATCGGTGTTCTTGTCGAGCGGGTCACCGACTCGCAGCGTCGACAGGCGGCGCTTCAGCTTCTCGAGCAGCGGCTCGTAGATCGACTCCTGCACGAGCAGTCGCGACCCGGCACAGCACACGTGGCCCTGGTTGAAGTAGATCCCGTTCACGATCCCTTCGACCGCCTGGTCGAGCGCCGCGTCGTCGAAGACGATGTTCGCCGCCTTTCCCCCGAGCTCGAGCGTCAGCCGGACGTCGCGACCCGCGAGCTCGCGCATGATCAGCTTCCCGACCTCGGTCGAGCCCGTGAACGCGAGCTTGTCGATGCCGTCGTGGCGAACGAGGTGGCCGCCGGTCGTTCCGTCGCCGGTGACGATGTTGACCACGCCCGGCGGCAGCTCCGCCTGGCGGCAGATGTCCGCGAAGATCAACGCGGTCAGCGGAGTCGTCTCGGCGGGCTTCAAGACGACGGTGTTCCCGCAGGCAAGCGCGGGCGCGATCTTCCACGAGAGCATGAGCAGCGGGAAGTTCCAGGGGATGATCTGTGCCGCGACACCGAGCGGACGCGGCGTCCGGTTCGGATAGGCGTACTCGAGCTTGTCCGCCCAGCCCGCGTAGTAGAAGAAATGGGCCGCGGCGAGCGGAAGGTCGACGTCGCGCGACTCGCGGATCGGCTTGCCGCCGTCCAGCGACTCCGCGACCGCCAGCTCGCGCGAGCGCTCCTGGATGAGGCGCGCGATCCGGAAGAGGTACTTTGCGCGCTCGGCAGGGGCGAGCTTCGCCCAGCCATCTTCGAACGCGCCTCGCGCAGAGCTCACAGCGAGATCGACGTCCTCCGCGCCGGCCTGCGCGACCTCGAAGAGCGTTTCCTCGGTCGAAGGTGAAATCGACTCGAACCACTCGCTCGATTTGCGGCTCCACCTCCTCGCCGCCGACGAAGAGGCCGTACCGCTCGCGGATCTCGACGATGTCGCGCGCCTCGGGCGCCGGCGCGTACTCCCACTCGAGGAGGGCGGGAACGGACGCGGTTCGCTTCTCGACCTGGGCCATCAGTCGATCGTGAAGTAGTCGCCGGACTGATAGCGCCCCGTCTTCTCCTTGCGGATCTGCATCAGGACGTCGTTCAGCAAGGACGAGGCACCGAAGCGAAAGAGATCGGGCGTCATCCACTCGGAGCCGAGGGTCTCGTAGAGGGTCACGAGGTACTGCACCGCCTGCTTGGAGGCCCGGATCCCTCCGGCAGGCTTGATGCCGACCATGCGGCCGGTCTCGTGGTAGACATCGCGGACGACCTCCATCATGCAGAGGGTCACAGGGAGCGTCGCGGCTGGGTTGATCTTCCCCGTGGACGTCTTGATGAAGTCAGCGCCCGCGGCGATCGCGAGCAGGGACGCGCGGCGGACGTTGTCGTAGGTCCCGAGCTCCCCCGTCTCGAGGATGACCTTCAGATGTGCGTCCCCGCAGGCTTCCTTCACCTGCACGATCTCGTCGTAGACCTTCGCGTACCTGCCGGAGTGGAACGCGCCACGGTCGATGACCATATCCACCTCGTCCGCCCCGAGCTCCACGGCCGCACGCGTTTCCGCAACCTTGAGCTTCGTGGGCAGCTGGCCCGACGGGAAAGCGGTCGCCACCGATGCCACCTTCACGCCGCTTCCGGCGAGGCGCTCCTTCGCTCCCTCGACGAGGTTCGGGTAGAGGCAGACTGCGGCGACGGGTGGCACGGTCGAGTCCACCGGATCGGGGCGCATCGCCTTCGCGCACAGCGCAGCCACTTTCCCCGGCGTGTCCTGGCCTTCGAGCGTGGTCAGGTCCATCATCCGGATCGCGAGATCGAGCGCCTGCAGCTTGGACTCCCGCTTGATCGAGCGCTTCGCGAGCGTCGCGGCGCGCTCCTCGAGTGCGACGGCGTCCACCGAGCCGACTCGGGGAAGGCGCGGTCCGGCCGGGAGCTCGAACCCACCGATGAGCGCAGGCGCTTTCGCCACTGCCTCAGTGTAGAAGGCGCGTCGCTACAGGCCGAGTCGCTCGAGCATCCTCGGGTCACGCCGCCATTTCGGGCGCACCTTGACCACGAGCTCGAGGAACACAGAGTGCCCGATGAGCGCCTCGACTTCCGGTCGAGCGCGTGTGCCGATCTCGCGGACCATGGCGCCCTTCTTTCCGACGAGGATCCCTTTCTGCGACTCCGTCTCGACGTAGACGAGCGCACGTACGACCCGCTCTCCGATCTCGTCGACCTCGATCAGGATCGCGTGCGGGACCTCCTCGCGAGTCAGGCGCAGTGCCTTCTCGCGGATCACCTCGCCGACCCGCTCTTCGAGCGTGAGGTTCGTCTTCTGCTCGCCGGGGAAGTAAGCCGGGCCTTCCGGCAGGAGAAAGACGAGATCGCCGCGGAGCTCGTCCACACCCTCCTTCGTCACGGCGCTCACCGGGTGCAGCGCGTGGAAGTCGCCGAGCTGCGAAGCGGCCTGCATCTGCGAGAAGACGTGCCCGCGCTTCAGCCGGTCGATCTTGTTCAGCGCGATCACGACCGGCTTCTCGAGCGCGAACACGCGGCGGGCAATGAAGCGATCGCCGGCGCCGATGCGGGCACGAGCGTCGACGACGAAGAGCACGGCATCCACGTCGTCGAACGATGCGTCGACCGTCTCCTGCATCTTCTCGGTCAACGCATCGAGTGGGCGCTGGAAGCCGGGGAGGTCGACGAGCGTCAGTTGGTAGTCGGGCCCGTTGGCGACCCCGAAGAGCCGGCGACGAGTCGTGTTGGGCACGTCCGAGGTGATCGCGACCTTTTCGCCACAGAGAGCGTTGACGAGCGTCGACTTGCCGACGTTCGGCCGGCCCGCGACGGCCACGAGACCGGACTTCATGGGCGCCTCCATTCGGGGCACCCCATCCCACCACCCACTGCGATCGTAACGAGAAAGTACGCGCGAATGGGACACCGCTTCGTGTCGAGAGCGTGCGGATCGCTCCACAGGCTCACGGGAGGTCCGATGCGTCGAAAGACTCCGGCAGAAGCTCGCTCGGGCGTCATGCGTCACAACCCGCCCGCCGTTTCGAAAGACGACCTTCTCGACACCCATCTCGAGCAGCCACTGGCGGCAGCCGCCGCACGGCGACGCAGTCATCGCAGCCGTGACGAAGTCGCCCGGCCGGTACCCCTCCGCGACGGCGCGCGCGAATGCCGTGCGCTCGGCGCAGACTCCGAGCGGGTAGGCCGCGTTCTCGACGTTCACGCCCTCGATCACCCTGCCGTCTCGCGCGAGAACGGCGCAGCCGACGTGGAACCGCGAGTACGGCGCGTACGCCCGCTCGGCGGCTGCCTCGGCGAGGGCGAGGAGCTCGGCGTCGGTCACGGCGGCGTCACCCGAACGCCTGGAACAGGACGAGCGTCGTGAGCGCTCCGAGCGCGCCACCGCTCGCCACCTCGGAGGCGGAGTGGACTCCGGTCTCGACGCGTGTCTGAGCCACGAGCAGCGCCATGATGAAGGCCAGGGACGAGATGAGGAAGCGATGTGACGAGTCGTCAAGGATCAGCGTCATCGCCATCCAGCCTGCGAACGCGACCGCCGCGTGCCCCGATGGCAGCCCGCCGCGAAGTGGTGTGCCGCGGCCCGTATACGCCTTCACGGCGATCACGAGGATCACCGTGAGCGCGAGCGAGACGAGCGTCAGCTCGGCTGGCGCGTCGCTCAGCCCGTCGAGAAACCGCGAGCTGCGGTCGGCGACCTCGCCCGAGAAGACGAGATAGCCGACAGCGACCGCGTTCAGCGCGGCGATCAGCACCGCCCCGGCCGCGATGTCCTTTGCCAGCTTCGCCATCGGGTCGAAGGAGGTGGAAGCGACGTCCACCGCCGCCTCGATGGCCGTGTTCACGAGCTCGGCCACGAGCACGAAGGTGATCGCGAGCAGGAGCACCATGAGCTCGAGCTTGGACACGCCGAAGGCAACCGCGGCAACGAGGAACGCGGCGGCGATCGTGAAGTGGATCCAGAGGTTCCGCTGCGTGCGCAGCGCATGGATGACGCCCTCGACCGCGTGGTTGAAGCTCTGGAAGAGCGAGGGACCTGGCCGCTGCCGCGTCTCATCGAACGGCGTGCGCGCGCTCGCGCTGCGTCCATCTCGTCGCCGTGATCGAATCCGAGCAGGTGCAGCAGACCATGGACGAGCGGCCCGCGCCACTCCTCGCCTACGACCGCGGGGCAGAGGACGACGTCCCCGAGCGCGCGCGGTACTCCCTCCGGGAGCTCGTCGCGCCCGTCGAGAGGGAACGAGAGCACGTCGGTCGGCTCGTCGATCCCGAGATGCTCGCGCTTGAGCATCTCGCATCTCCTCCCGCGCCACGAACGCGATTCCGAGCTCGCCGTCCGCGATGCCTTCCGCGGCGAGCACGCGCCGGGCAAGCTCCGCCGCGGCAGCCTCCTCGACCTCCGCCCCGCTTCGGTTCTCCGTCTCGACCACGATCACGCCGAGCCTCACCGGCTGCGCGCCGTGCCGGTCTCCTCGGCGTGGCGCTTGTAGGCCTCGACGATCCGCTGGACGAGCTTGTGCCGGACGACGTCGGCATTGCCGAACTCGACGAAGCCGATGCCGTCGATGTCCGCGAGGATCTGCCGCACTTGGATCAGCCCGGATGCCTGCTCGCGTGGGAGATCGATCTGCGTGATGTCGCCGGTCACGACCATCTTCGACCCGAACCCGAGTCGCGTGAGGAACATCTGCATCTGCTCGGGCGAGGTGTTCTGCGCCTCGTCGAGCACGATGAAGGAGTCGTTGAGCGTGCGCCCACGCATGAACGCGAGCGGCGCGACCTCGATCGTTCCGCGCTCCATGTAGCCGGTGAGTCGCTCGGCCTCGATCATGTCGTAGAGCGCGTCGTAGAGCGGCCGCAAGTACGGGTCGACCTTGGCGAGCATGTCGCCGGGCAGGAAGCCGAGCCGCTCGCCGGCCTCGACGGCGGGGCGCGTCAGGATGATCCGGCCCACGGTGCCTTCGGAGAGCGAGGCGACGGCGAGCGCCATCGCGAGGTACGTCTTCCCGGTCCCTGCCGGACCGACCGCGAACGTCACCGTCCTGCTGCGGATCTCGTCGACGTAGCGCTTCTGGTTGACGGTCTTTGGGGCGATCTTCTTGCCGCGGTGCCGCCAGACGACGTCTTCGAAAACCTCGCGCACGTCCTCGGCCTGGTCGATCGCGGCCAAGACCGCACCGACCGTGTCCGGCCCGATCTGGTGCCCGCCCTCGACGAGCTCGGTCAGCTCGTCCACGACCACGCGGGCGGCGGCTACGTGCTCCTCGTCGCCGCCGAGCGTGATGCGGTTCCCGCGCAGCGCGATCGTGCAGCCCAGGCGCTCCCGGAGCGCGTCGAGCACGCCGTCCTCGACTCCCGCGAGCTCGGCTGCGACCTCGTTCGAGACGTCCAACACCTGTTGCATCGAACGGAGTGTAGGGCGAGACAGCCTCTCGCCCTCTGGGCGTGTCAGGCGAGCTTTTCCTTGACCAGCTGGCTCACGGTCGAGCCGTCGGCACGGCCGGAGACCTGGTGCATGACCCCGGCCATGACACGCCCGAGGTCGCGAATGCTCGTCGCGCCGACCTCGGAGATCACGTCGTCGATGATCTCCTCGATCTCGTCCTCGGAGAGCGGCTCCGGCATGAACTCCTCGAGAACCTCGAGCTCGTACTCCTCGTCTTCCGCCTGCTCCTCGCGGCCCCCCGCGCGGAACGCGTCCGCGGCCTCGACGCGACGCTTGCGCTCGCGCTGGAGCACCTGCAGCTCCTCGTCGTCCGACAGCGGGCGCTCGAGCTCCTTCTCCGCGTTGCGAAGGGCATTCAGGACGAGGCTGAGTGCGTCACGTCGATCAGCGTCGCGGCCGAGCCGAGCGGCCTTCAGCTCGCCTTCGATGCGCGCGATCAGGCTCATCGGCTCACCTCGGCGAGCGCCGTCGCGACACGCTCGGCGTCGACGCGGCCCCCGAGCACGTGCCAGTGGAGATGGAAGATGGTCTGGCCCGCGCCGGCGCCCACGTTGACCAGCACGCGGTAGTCGTCCAGGCCGACGGTTCTGGCGGTCTCCGCGACGAAGCGGAGCATCCGCCCGGCCTCCTCGTCAGGGAAGTCGTCGATCTCCCTGAACGTATCGATGTGCCGCTCGGGGAGAACGAGGAGATGGGTCTCCGACAGCGGATTGATGTCGCGGATCGCAACGAACCCGTCAGCGCTCGCGACGTGATCGCCCTCGGCGACGAGGCGGCAGAAGAGGCAGTCGTCAAGCAGCGACGGCAACGATTCCCTCCTCGGACAGCGCCGACCGCACGCGCCCGCACCATCCGACCGACGTCCGCCTCCACCAGCCAGGGCGTGTAGTCGTCGCCGTAGCCGCGTCCGGGCCGGTCGACGAGCACGCGGTCCGTCGTCCCGAGCTTCGTCTCCCAGCGGCGGCGGCAGAGCTCGCCGGAGAGTGCCCGCAGCCGGGCGCTCCGATCCTTCTTCACGTGCGCGGGCACGGTGTCCGCCTCGGCGGTGACGGTTCCCGGGCGAGGCGAGTACGGAAAGACGTGGACCTTGGTGATCCCCGCCTGCGCGACGACCTGCAGCGTCCGCTCGAACGCCTGCTCGTCCTCGCCCGGGAAGCCGACGATCACGTCCGAGCTGAGGTTGAAGTCGGACAGGGGCTCGAGCTTCGCCAGGAACTGCGCCGCGTCTGTAGCGGCGCCCCATCGCGCGCAGCACCGAATCGTCCCCGGACTGCAGCGGAACATGGAGATGGGCCGGACACGGACGCCGTCTCGCGCAACGCCTCGATCAGCTCACCGGTCAGGTGGTTCACCTCGATGGAGGACAGCCGGAGCCGCTCCACGCCGGGAATCGCTCCCGCCTCGCGCACCAGGCGGGCGAGCGTGTAGCCCGCCTCGCGGTCGCGAAAGCACCCGAGGTTGACGCCCGTGAGCACGACCTCGGGATGCCCCTGGGCAGACACGCTTGCGGATCTCCGCGAGGACCGCCTGCGCGCGGCGGCTGCGAGTGCCACCGCGCACGAGCGGGATCACGCAGAACGCGCACGAGAACGAGCACCCGTCCTGGATCTTGACGAAGGCGCGTGTCCGCTCGAGCCGAGCATCGGCCTGCACGCAGCCGATCGCGCCGACATCTCGGGCGACGGCGTCCGGCAGCTCTTCGCTCCGCGCGGACACGACCGTGACGTTGGCGGCGGCTCGCGGGAACGCATCCTCGAGGTTCGCCGCGCAGCCCGGTGACGTACACGCGCCCATGCGTTCGCGACGCGCGCGAGACTGCCTGACGCGACTTCGAGACCGCCTCGTGGGTCACGCAGCAGGTGTTGACGACCGCGACGTCGCCTTCCCCCTCGACCTCCTCGTGTCCGTCTGCGAGCAGCCGCTCACGGATCGCCTGCGCATCGGCGAACGAGACCTTGCAGCCCAGGAAGCGCGCGGAGAAGGTCGCCATGCGGGTTCTAAGCTTAGAAGCGTTCTCCGGAGAAGGCGAGCAGATCGGCGGCCCAGCCGTTCAGCTCTAGGCGCGAGACCGGCTCCCAGCCGGCCGCCCGCGGTCGCTCGTCGGTGAGATAGCCGGAGGTGATCGCCCTGGGAGCCGGGCGACGAGCGAGCAGCGCCTCGACCACCCGGAGCTCGATGTTGGCGACCAGGAGGTCCGCGACGGGGAGCTCGTCGACCAGGACGTCGGCTCGCGTGATCCGGACACCCACACCGTTTCGCTGGGCGGTGAAGCTCGCTGCCTCGACCGCATCTGCCTCGACGTCGACCGCGAAGACGGGCCCGAAACCGAGCGTTGCCGCAGCGACGGCGATCACGCCGGACCCGGTGCCGGCGTCGAGGACGCTGCCGCGCTCGAGCTGCGAAAGGACCTCGATGCATGCCCGCGTCGTGGGATGGGCGCCCGTTCCGAACGCCCGTCCTGGATCGACCACGACCGCCGACTCACCCGGCGGCGCCGTCTCCCACGGCGGGCCGATCCAGAGGCCGCCCGCGCGGACGGGGCGATGGAACGCACGCCAGCGCTCCTCCCAACCGGCGAGGACGGGCTCGGACGCCACCTCCTCGGAGAACGCAGCGCGAATCCGCGCGGCTCCGGCCTCGTCGGTGTAGACGGCGAGCTCGGTCATGTCGCCCGCGGCGCGCTCCTCGAAGCCGCTCGGAGCGAGCTCGAGGAGCCGGCTGCCGGCGATCTCCGCCCGCTCGGCGATGCACGCGGAACGACACCCGAAGCAGGCCCGAGCCAGAGCTCAGCGCAGTGCGCTCTTCAGGCGTCGAAAGAAGCCCTCGTCCTCGTCGTCCGGCTCGTAGGTCTCGGGCCCGGACCTGTCGTCCGAAGTCTTCGAGGAGCAGACGCTGCTCGTCGGTCAGGTTCGTCGGCAGCGCGACGTCGAGCCTGACGTAGAGATCGCCACTGCGAGAGCTACGGAGCGTCGGCATTCCCTGACCGGGCAGAGCACGAACGGTGCCGGGCTGAGTACCGGGAGCGATCTCGAGCTCGAGCTCGCCGCCGAGCGCGTCGACCCGCGCCGTCGCGCCGAGCGCCGCGTCGGTCATCGTCAGCCGGATCGCGGTGTGCAGGTCGTCCCCGTCGCGGACGAAGCGCGGGTCGGCGCTAACGCGCACGACGATGAATGCGTTGCCGCTGTCTCCGCTCTGGAAGCCTGCGTGCCCCTCGCCCCGGACCCGGATCCGCTGGCCGTCGTGGATGCCTGCGGGCACCTCGACCTCGAGCGTGCGTTGTACGACGCGACGACCCTCGCCGTCGCAGTCATTGCACGGCGCATCGAGCACGCGGCCGAGGCCGCGGCACTCGGGGCAAGTCTGTTGATGGACGAACTGCCCGAAGACGTTCTGCGAGACCCGCCGCACGAGCCCGGCGCCGCCGCAGGTGGAGCACTCCCGGGCACCCGTGCCCGGCTCGGATCCGCTAGCCGAGCAGCGCTCGCACGCAACCCCAACCTCGATGGGAACCGCCGCCGTGAGGCCGGTGAACGCTTCATCCAAGTCGATCTCGACGACGGCGTGGAGATCGGGGCCGCGGGCAGACCGACCGGCGCGCGTCGCGGCTCCACCGAAGAGATCCTCGCCGAAGAACGCGGCAAAGACGTCCGAGAGGTCGCCGAAGTGCGCAAAGCTGGGCTCGAGGCCTCCGCGCCGGAGGCCCGCGTGCCCGAAGCGGTCGTACAGCGCGCGGCGTTGCGGATCCGTGAGCACCTCGTACGCCTCGGCAACCTCCCGGAAGCGCTGCTCGGCGTCCGGCGAGGGCGACACGTCCGGATGGAGCTCGCGTGCGAGGGTGCGAAACGCCTTCTTGATCTGGATCTCGGAGGCACCGCGCTTGACGCCGAGGACCTCGTAGTAGTCGCGCTCCGACGTTGCCATGGTTGGCCCTCTCAGGCCTCCTCGTACACGTCCTCGACGAACCGACTGAGCTCGTACGCAGCAGCTCTCACGGTGCGGATCGCCTTGTCGTAGTCCATGCGGAGGGGCCCGATCAGGCCGACGGCGCCGAGGGCGGTCGACCGGATCCCGTACGTCGCGCCGACGAGCGACACGTCGTGGAGCTGGCCGCCTGCCAGCTCGGGACCGACGTGGACGACGGCTCGTCGCGGCTCGAGGGCCTCGCTGACGAGCTCGAGGACGGCCGCGCGCCGCTCGAGGAGCTCGAGCAGGCGCATCGAGGCTTCGAGCTCCTCGACCCGCGCCTCCTCGAGCAGACCGGCTGCGCCGCCGACGAAGACCTGCGGCCGTTCCTCCGAGCCGACCTCGAGCAGGGCCTGTCCGATGAGGCCGAGGAATGCCCGCTCGCGGGGCGCGAGCTCCGGGGCGTCGAGCCGGCGGCGCACCGAGCTCGAGCCGAGCCGCTCGCCGACGAGCCGCTCGTTGAGGTACTCCGAGACCCACGCCAGGAGACCGAGGTCGGCCGGCTCCTCGAGCCGGAAGACCCGTTTCGTCACGCCTCCCGTCGAGGTGATGACGACCACCATCACGCTCGTCGGCTGCAGAGCCAGCACCTCGACGTGGCGGATCGACGCCGTCTCGAGAGATGGGGCCGAGACGAGGGCGAGAAGCCTGGTCGCACGGGAGAGCATCTCGGTCGTCGTGCGCAGCGCGTCCTCGATCTCGTCGCGCATCCCGCGGAGGTCGACGCCGAGCCCGTCCGGCCGCCCTTCCAGCGTCGCGATCAGCTCCTCGGCATAGAGGCGGTACCCGCTCTCGGTGGGGATCCGTCCCGCCGACGTGTGGGGATGGGTCAGGAGACCGATCGACTCGAGCTCCGCAAGCTCGCCGCGCACGGTCGACGACGAGACCTCGAGTCCCGACCGCTCGACGAGCGCACGGGATCCGACCGGCTGCCCCGTGGCGACGTATTCCTCGACGACGCGGCGGAGAATCTCGCGTTTGCGGGCGGAAAGCACCATCGTTCCGATGGTAGCGGCCGGTCCTTCCGCGCACCCGGTCGGGACGCGAAGCCCTATGAAAAGTGGACCCGGCGACCCATACTGTGCTCGGGGAAGGACGAGGGGAAGGGGGATCGTGCGGCGGATCTGGGGAGATCGCGGCCGGCTTACCGGGCGCTTTGCGCAGGCCAGGTGCATGCGGGGCGAAGGCCCTGCCGCCGAGCGCGGGGCATTCCTCGTTCTCGTTGCACTCGTGCTTCCACTCATCCTCACGCTGAGTGTCATCGTGGTCGACGTCGGGAACTGGTACGTCCACGCCAAGCGCCTCCAGACGCTCGTGGATGCCGGTGCGTTCGCCGGTGGGACGAAGTTCGTCGGCTGCTCCTTCCAGTTCGGCGATCCGGTGGCCGCCAACACGGCGATCAAGGCCACGGCGCTCGAGTACTCCGGAGACACCGCCCGCAACCCGTCGACGCGCAACCTGCAGGAGCAGGAACCGGACGACGTACGCGTAGTGCTAAACAGCCGCCGGTACTGGGCAAACGCCGATCCTCTCACCGGGATCGGCCTCGACGACACGCTCGACCATGACGCTAATCCGGCCACCGCGGGAGACCCGTGCAGCTCGAAGACGCTCGACGTCAAGGCGACCGACGACGACGCCCCGCTCCTCTTCGGGTTCCTTCCCATGGTGACCGATCCCAAGCGCAAGGCGCGGGTCGAGATTCGACAGGTCAAGGAGCAGATGGGAATGCTTCCTTGGGCGGTTCCCGAGATCGACCCGGCCGCGGTTGCCGCGATCTTCGTGGACGAGAACAACGGCAACGTCATCGGCCATCAGTTGCTGATGAAGGAAGACCTCGTCTCTCTTCCCTTCTCGGAGTGGAGGACCTCGGCGTTCGAAGAGCTGATCGACCTCGCGAGCGAGAACACGGGCGTCGTGATCCTCGTCAGCAAGAACGACGACACTCCGTTCCTCGCCACCGGGGGGCCTGGGACGCTCACGGCGATCTGCTCGCAAGCGCCCGATCTCGTCGCGTGCTACGGGGGCGACGGGAATCAGGACGGCCTCACGTTCATCCACGGCTGGTCCGACAATCCCGGAGCGCCCGCCGACCCGCAGATACGAGACGTCCACCTCATCGACGTCAACTGCTCCGACGATCTCTCGGCGCCGTACTTCCTCTTGACCGGCGACTGCGATCTGGGAGCGACCGCGGTGATCGACTTCGGCGTGACGGGGAATCCGGCTCTCAATCCGCCGGCTGGTATTCGCGCTCGCGTCAAGCTGCGGGGGCCGGGCTGCGGCGGCCCAGGTTGCACGATGACATACGACGGGCCGGCGTCGAGCCCGACCGAGAGCCGCTGGACCGGGCTGGGCGCCTTCGTCGAACCCGCAGCGGGACGCGCGACCTACTCGATCAGTTGGGAGACTCAGTCGCCGGCCGGGGTCGGACACTCGGGAACATTCGGCGGCGTCGCCAACCCGTTCGTCGCAAACGACAGCTCCGGCCCCGTGCTCTACCTCGAGCTCACGACGTCGGATGTCGACGGTGCGGGCCTGCCGATCCCGGACGCCAACTCTCGGAACACCGGCCCTCCGCGCAGCGTCATCGTCACCGTCGGCCTGAACAAGCCGCTCGAGATCCGCGATCCGTTCTCCGAGCCGGTCCTGCTTCGCTACGCGAGCCCGTCCGGGAGCCTCAACCAGGCACTCGACTGCGACACGGGCATCACGTTCACCCAGGAGATCATCGACGGCTGCCGGACGACGTACGGCCTGAACTACGACGACTTCGACCAGGACGGGGACAAGGAGTGGATCGACATCACCTGCTCCGCGTATCCGAGCCCGAGCGACCTGCCGCCAGCGTCGTTCGATCCGAGTCCCGTTCCGAACTGCGTCGCGGCCAAGACCGGCGATGTCATCGCATTCACGAAGGGCCTCGACGACCGGTTCGAGAAGCCCATCTGCACCCCGAACAACTGGCCGGAGGATCAGCCTCCCGCGGGTCGCGGCGTCGAGGACGACGCAGTGCTCAGGGACTTCTTCACGAATCACGACTTCGCGAACGACCCCCGCTACGTGACGCTCATCATCACCGACATCACGGCCTTCGAGGGCTCCGGCAGCACGAACCTCCCCATCAAGTACTTCGCCGGTTTCTACGCCACCGGTTGGGACATCAGCGCTCACACAAGCGGCTGCCCCGGAGAGAACGATCCGCATCCGCTCTTCGGATCGACCTACAAGAAATCCAAGGACAACGGCGACGTCTGGGGGCACTTCGTCAACATCGTCGTCTTTTCCTCGTCGGGTCGGGCGAACGATCAGCTCTGCAACTTCGACGAGCTCGGAAACTGCATCGGGGTGCTCGTCGAGTGACTTCGGCCCGCGCTGAGTCAGGCTAAGAGCCTCTAACACAATGGGGCCTCGTCGAGGGTGCGCGATGGGTGGTGCGAGGCCAGGACGCAGGGAGGGCCGATATGAAGGCATATCGGCCCGACTGAGGACGCCGCATCTCGCCGCCCAGCGCGTGCCGGCGGCTCAGATGCTTCATTGTGTTAAGGCTCTAAGGCGAGCTCGACGAGCTCGGCCGTCACCGCGCCGCCGAGAAACCGGCCCCGCCGCGTGAGGCGGAGCTCGTCGCCCACGCCGTTCGAGGTCAGCTCGACGAGACCGCTCGCCGACAACCGCTCGAGCGCGGCGGGATCGAACGACCCCTCGACGTCGACGACGCGGAGCGGTTCGTCGAGCCGCAGCCCGAGCATGAGACGCTCACACGCCTGCGTCTGCTCATCGAGAGTCTCGACCTCGCGTCGCGGGAATCGTCCGCTGGAGAGCGCGGCCAGGTACGCACCAAGCCCTGGCAAGTTGCGAGTCCGCACTCCCGAGACCGTGGACACCGCCCCGATGCCGACGCCCAGGTAGTCACTCCCATGCCAGTACGCGAGGTTGTGGCGCGCGCGAAGATCGCGACCCTCGACCCGAGCGGGCTCGAGGCAGAAGTTGGCGGTCTCGTACCAGCGGTACCCGGCAGCGGTGAGGGTGGCGACGACGGTTTCGAAGTAAGCCTCCATGGCCTCGGCCTGCCGCTCGAGCTCGTCCCCGTGGGCGTGGGTGAACCGTGTCCCGGCCTTCGCCTCCAGCTCGTAGCACGAGAGGTGCTCGGGCTCGAGCGCGAGAGCGTCGGCCAGGTCGGCTGTCAGATCGGCGGCGCTCTGGCCGGGGATCCCGTACACCAGATCGAGCGAGATGTTGTCGAATCCGGCATCGCGAAGAAGGTACACCGCCCGCCGGACGTCGGTCGGGCTGGGCTCTTCGCTCGAGGACGCTCGAGCAGATGGGGCTGGAAGCTCTGCGCGCCGAGCGAGACCCGACTCACACCGCCGTCGCGCAGGAGACGCGCGAGCGCGGGCGTCACGGTCTCGGGGTTCGCCTCCACGGTGAGCTCGTCCGCGTCGGGAAGCGAGGCGAGGAGGCGGGAGAGCTCGTCCGGTTCCGTGAACGTCGGCGTCCCGCCACCGAGGAACACCGTGTCCAGACGGTCAGCGAGCACGTCTCCCTCGAGCGCGAGCTCGGCGAGCAGCGCGTCCACGTAGTCCTGGTGTTGCGAGCCCCGCCCGACGACGGTGACGAAGTCGCAGTAGCCGCAGCGATGCGCGCAGAACGGCAGGTGCACGTACAGGTGGCGAACGGCGCTCATCGCTTCCGCTCCGAGTCGAGGTTCAGGACGGCGAGGAATGCCTCCTGCGGAACCTCCACCCCGCCGACCTGCTTCATCCGCTTCTTGCCCTTCTTCTGCTTCTCGAGGAGCTTCCGCTTCCGCGAGATGTCCCCGCCGTAGCACTTGGCGAGCACGTCCTTGCGTCGAGCCTTGATCGTCTCTCGCGCGATGATGCGCGAGCCGATCGCGGCTTGTACGGGCACGTCGAACATCTGCCGCGGGATCTCCTTCCGGAGCCGCTCGACGAGCTGCCGGCCGCGGTCGTAGGCGGCATCGCGATGGACGATCAGCGACAGGGCATCGACCTGCTCGCCCCCCACGAGGATGTCGACGCGGGTGAGATCCCCGGGTTGGAAGCCCGCGAGGTCGTAGTCGAAGCTCGCGTAACCGCGCGTTCTCGATTTCAGCTGGTCGTAGAAGTCGAGCACGATCTCGCCCAAGGGAAGCGCGTAGGAGAGGAGGACCCGCTCCTCGCTCAGGTACTCCAGGTGGTCGAACGTCCCGCGACGCTCATTGGCGAGCTCCATCACCGGACCCACGTAGTCCTTCGGGACGATCACGGACGCCTTCACGTACGGCTCCTCGACGAGATCGAGCTCGACGGGCATCTCCGCCGGGTTGTGCACTTCGACGACGTCACCGCTTCTCTTCGTCGCCCGGTACGCGACCGTCGGCGCCGTGATCAGGAGATCGAGGTCGAACTCGCGCTCGAGTCGCTCGCGGACGATCTCCATGTGCAGCAGGCCGAGGAAGCCGCAGCGGAAGCCGAAGCCGAGCGCCTGGGAGTTCTCCGGCTCGTAGGTGAGCGATGCGTCGTTCAACTTGAGTCGTTCGAGGGCGTCCCGTAGCTCCGGATACTCGTCGGAGTCGGTGGGGAAGATCCCCGCGAACACCATCGGCTTGACGTCCTTGTACCCGGGCAACGGCTCGGCGGCCGGCCGCCGGCGGGAGGTCAGCGTGTCTCCGACCCGCAGACGGGACACGTCCTTGAGGCCGGTCACGACGTAGCCCACCTCGCCCGCGCCGAGCCCGTCGACGGGCGTCCGCACCGGCGACATGACTCCGAGCTCCTCCGCCTCGAACGACGTTCCCTGGACCATCGCGCGCAGCGGCTCGCGCGTCTCGAAGCGGCCGTCGACGACGCGGACGAACGCGACCACTCCGCGGTACTGGTCGTACGAGGAATCGAAGACGAGCGCGCGGGCGGGCGCTTCGGGATCCCCTGAAGGGGCCGGAATTCTCTCGACGATCGCGTCGAGGACCTCGCCCACTCCCGTCCCGGTCTTCGCGGAGATGCGGAGCACCCGCTCCGGCGACTCGCCGACGAGCTGCGCGAGCTCGGCCGCCGCCCCATCCGGATCCGCCTGCGGAAGGTCGATCTTGTTTGCAACGGGGACGATCTCGAGGTCGTTGTCGAGCGCGAGGTAGGCGTTGGCGAGGGTCTGCGCCTCGATTCCCTGCGAGGCGTCGACGAGGAGCAGCGCTCCCTCGCAGGCCTGGAGCGAGCGGGAGACCTCGTAGCTGAAATCGACGTGACCGGGAGTGTCGATCAGGTTCAGGAAGTGGTCGCGCCAGCGCACTCGCACCGCCTGGGCCTTGATCGTGATCCCGCGCTCCCGCTCGAGGTCCATGGAGTCGAGCAGCTGCTCGCGCATCTCGCGCTCGGAGACCGCGCCCGTCAGCTCGAGGATGCGATCGGCGAACGTCGACTTGCCGTGGTCGATGTGCGCGATGATCGCGAAGTTGCGGATCCGTTCCAGCTCCATAGAGATTCAGCGCCGCTCGGTGGGATCGAGGCGCCGGGCTCGCAACAGTAGCAGCGTCTCCAGCTCTCGAATTCCGAGCGCGCGCGCGACGCCTGCGTAGACCAGCCCGGCGGCGAGCAGGGCGGCGCCGACGGAGATGATCTGCGCAACTGTGGAACGGCCGAGCCACTCGTCGAGGCCGTACCAGACGCCGAGCGCGCTCGCGGCGCCGGCCGCGCCCGCGACGACGATGCGGCCGACGACGGCCAGCGTTCGACCGACGTGCTCGAGGCCGACCCGACGGCGCATCACGACGAGGAGCATCGCAGCGCCGAGGACGTTCACCGTTGCCGTGGCGAGCGGGATTCCCCAGATTCCGAGGCGATAGAAGACCGCATCGAGCGCCGCATTGAGACCGACGGTGCCGAGCGCGATCGAGGTCGGGATCCAGTTCGACTGGATCGCGTAGAAGCTGCGGTTGAGAAGCAGCATCCAGCCGTTGAAGACCAGCCCGATCGAGAACGCCTGCAGGCAGTCCGCGACGACCGTGGTGTCGCTCGGCGTGAACTCCCCCCGCTCGTAGACGAGCCTCACGATCGGGTCTGCGAGCGCGATCGAGACGAGGGAGGCCGGGACGAGCAGGAAGGCGATCTGCCGCAGGCCCCCGTCCAGTGCCCGGCGGAGCCCGGGCTCCTCGCCGCGCGCCGAGAGGCGCGCAAGCGTCGGGAACAGAACCGTCACGACGGCGACCCCGAAGAGGCCCTGCGGCAGCATGTAGAGGCGAAAGGCCTTGTCGATCGCGGTGGGCGCGAGCTCGGGATCGAGCAGCCTGGACGCGAACAGCATGTCCACGAAGAAGCTCACGTTGATGAGCCCGATCGTCAGCGTCACGGGGAGCATCAGCTTGAGCACGCGCCGCACCGCCGGATCGCGCCAGTCGACCACCATGGTCAGCGACCCGTCGAGCCGTCGCAGCCACGGAACCGGCAGCAGCAGCAAGACCAGCGTGCCGAGAACGACGACCGCGGCGTAGAGATAGAGCTCGGCGTTTTCCTCCTCGACGCGGGGAATGCCGAGAAAGAGCCCCAGGATGATCACGAGGTTCCACGCGACCGGAGCCAGGGCCGGGAGCGCGAAGTGGTGATACGTGTTCAGGATCCCGACGACGATTCCGGAGAGCCCGAGGAGCACGACGGTGGGGAAGAGCACCCGCGAGAGGCCGACCGCGAGCTCGAAGTCGCCTCCCGGATCCCCGAACGGCCGCATCAGGAGCGGCGCGAGGAGGATGAAGAGCGCGGTCACGCCTCCGAGGCCGAGGAGGGTCAGCCAGAGCAGCGTCGATGCGACGCGCCACGCCCGTTGCTTCTCCCCGCGCTCGAGGAGCTCGCTGAAGACCGGGACGAAGGCTCCGGAGAGCGCGGCGTCGGCGACCAGGGCGCGGACGAGATTCGGGATCTGAATCGCGATCGTGAAGGCGTTGATCTTCCCCGCGACGCCGAAGTAGTACGCGCTCACCATCTCCCGCACCAGGCCGAGCGCACGAGAGACGGCGGTGGCGAGCGAGAAGACGGCTGCCGAACGAGCGATACGTCGGTTGTGGCCGGACTCCTGCGAGTAGGTAGAGCTCGGCGCTTCGGGGGTTGGCTCCATGGGTGGGGGCGATTCTCCCAGAGAGGCTTGATGTGAAACTGACGCGCAGCCCGGGGGCGGTCACGACCGCCGTGGGGTGACCGTCATCCGGCCCGCCGTGAATTCACATCGAGCCTCTTTGCTCCTGCTACCATCGCCCGGCCCGCGGATGCGGGCGTTTCCTCGCTCGAGACCTCACGATTCTTGTGGCAAACATCAAGCAGCAAAAGAAGCGCGTTCGGATCCAGGCGCGGCAGCGGCTGGAGAACCTGCGCTACCGCTCGACGATCAAGACGCTGACCAAGCGCCTCGAGGCGGCGGCCGGAGAAGGCGACGCCGAGCGCGCTGCGACCGAGCACCGAGAGCTCGTCCGCACGATCGACCGCGCAGCGACCCGCGGAGCACTGCATCGAAACACCGCTGCCCGTAAGAAGTCGCAGGCCGCGAAGCTGGCAGCGACCGCCTCCTCGTAGCGACCGTCAGTGAGCTCGGCGAGGCGGGCCTCGTCTGGCTCAGCGGTTCGGACGCGTGAGATCTACGAGCGCACGCTGGACCTCGAGATCCGGCGCGAGCTTGCTCTTGCCTTTGATGGCGCCGTCGAGCGCCGACAGGCGCACCGTTGCGTCCCGAAGCTCCTCCGGTGAGAACGCTTCCGCCTGGCCGTAGAGATTCTGCACGTAGTACGGATTCATGCGCAGCTTTCCGGCGGCGTCCCTGGGGCGCACCCCGTCGCCGGCCAGCCGTTTGACCGCGCGCAGCCTGCCGAGATGGCTTCCGAGGGCACCCGCCAACCGCGCCGACGTGTCTCGGCGCGTCTTCGACTCGCGCTCGAGGATGGTCTCGCTCGCTTCGAGGGCACGGGCGGGATCGCGAGCCGCCCATGCGTCCGTCAGCGCGTAGATCGGCACCTCGGCTAGCGGAGCGCACAAGATTGCGACCTCGCGTTCTCCGATCGGCTCGCCCGCCGCCCAGGTCGCGAGCTTGTCCACCTCCTGGGCGAGTGCGTGCAGATTCTTCTCCCCGACGAGTTGGAGGAGCAGCGCGCAGGCTTCCGGCTCGGCACGGACACCACGCTTCGCGAAATGCTCGGCGACCCAACCCTGGATCGCCTTCTTCGCGACCGCAAACTCCAGGATGGCGCCCGCTTTCGCGCAGGCCTTCCAGAGCGTCGTCGACTTCTTGACGTCCTCGCCGACCAGTGCGAGCACCGTCGCGGGGGCAGGATTGGCCAGATAGGCGGAGATCAGATCGCTGTCGGCGGCCCTCCAGCCCCCCTTGAGGCGGTCGTCCGAGTCGCGCCGCCCGTCGACGTCCTCGACGATCACGAGCCGCGCATCCCCGAACAGGCTGCCGGCGTTGCACAGCGCGACCGCGACTTGGGCGGACGTATCGAGAGCACTGACGACATCGGTCGCCTCGGGTGCGAAGTGGCCTCGCAGTCGGCCGAGCGCGGTCTCGATCTTCGGGCGGTCGCTGCCGGTGAGGAGGTACACGGGCTTGTCGGGGATCTCCGCCACGGAGAGACCTTATCCCGCCGTCCGGACCCGGATTCGACGGCCGTCCGACTCGAGAGTCACGCGTCCGTGCGTGTCGGTCCGAAAGAGCGCGAGCCCGGGAATCGCGACCAGAGCCGCAACGGTCTCGGGACGCGGATGCCCATAGTCGTTGTTCCGCCCGGCCGAGATGACCGCGACCTGCGGCCTGACGATGCGCAACTGCTCGTCGAGACCAGGATCGACGGAGCCATGGTGCGCGACCTTGAGAACCTCGAAGCCTCGCAGGCCCAGGCGCGCGGTCACGTCCGACTCCGCGTCCGCCGGAAGGAGCACGTCCGTCTCCCCGTATGAGGCCGAGAGGACGGTGGCGTTGAGGTTCGGATCCTCCGACGGCCGACCGGGATCGGGAGGCCACAGGACTCGGAGGACGAGCCCGCCGGCTCTGAACTCGGATCCCGCCCGAACGACGCGGAGAGGCACGCCGCGACCCCGCGCCGCCGCGATCGCCTCTTCGCGCTCCGGCCCCGTGGCGGCGAGCTCCGGATCGAGCACCGCTCCCACCCGAAGCTGCCGAATGACATCCGCCGCCCCTCCCACGTGATCGCGTTGGGGATGCGTGAGCACGACCGCGGAGAGGGAGCTGATTCCCATCTGCCTCAGCTGCCCTGCGACGTTCGCCTCCGGCGGTCCTTGATCGATCAGGATCCGCGCGCTCGGCGTCTCCAGCAGGATGGAGTCACCCTGCCCCACATCGAGGAACGTCACTCGAAGACCGGCGGGCGCCTGCCAAGCGGGTGGGGATCGCAGCGTCCACGCACCCGCTGCGGCAACGAGCACGAGACCTGCGGCGACAGCGGCCACGGATCCGTGGCGGGAGAGTCTCGGCCGGGTCTGACGCATTCCGAGCCACGCAAGTCCGCCGACGAGGGTCACGGCCAACGCGGTGCGGGCGTCGATCTGCGCGCCGGGCAACGACCCGAAGACCCGCGCCACGAGCTCGAGCCATGCGGCCGCCCAACCAGCCAGCCAAGCGAGCGCCGTGGCAGCCTCCGGAGACAGCGGATCGGCTCCCGCGGACAGGAGTCCGAGGCCGAGCACGGCAGGTGCCGCCGGAAAGGCAACCGCGTTCGCAGGGACCGTGTAGATGGGAGCCTCCCCGAAGTGGAAGAGCACGATCGGCGCCGTCACCAGGCCGCAGACGACGGCCACGCCGAGGACGTCTGCGAGATGCGCGGGCACGGGGTACCCCTCCAGGAGGGTGCGCAGACGTGGGATTCCGACGAAGAGCCCGGCCACAGCCGCGAACGAGAGCTGGAAGCCAGGATCGAGCAGCGATGTCGGCGCCCACGCGAGCAGCACGAGCGCTCCGAGCGCAAGGAAGTGCCACCGGTCGCGCGGCCTTGCCGCCAGCCACGCGAGTGACGCCAGCGCACCTGCGATTCCGGCGCGGACGACGGACGGCTGCCACCCGACGGCGAGCACATAGGCGGCGATCGCGCCGAGGGTCGCGAGCTCCCGGACGACTCTCGGCACCCGGAGCAACCAGCCGAGCGAGTAGACGCCGAGGGCGAGAAAGGCAACGTTCTGGCCGGACACGGCGAGCAGATGCGCGAGCCCGGAGGCCCGAAAGTCCTCGCGGGTCGGCTCCGGAAGCCCCTCGTCCTCGCCGAGGACGACGCCGAGCACGAGCGAGCGCCGCACCCCGCGCGAGCCACGTCCTACCGCGCGCTCGACGCGGTCGCGCATGCGGTCGCCGATCCCCGCGACACCGCCACGGTCACCGATCCATTGCCAGCTGGTGCTGCGCAGGACGACGTGCATCCCTTGGCGCGCGAGCCATGCCCGCTCGTCGAAGCCACCGTTCTCGGCCGGCCGGGGCTCGACCACGCGAACGACTGCCTCCAGGATCGCCCCGCGCGGGGGTGACCGCCCCACGGGGAGCACGAGGAGCACGCGCTCCCGCAGCGGTCTTCCACGGAACTCGCGCGTCTCGGACGGCACCCGGACGGCCCACGGCGTCTGGCGCGCGGGCCCGGTGACGACGAGTCGCGCGATCCCCGACTCGCCTACCTCCGCATAGAGCATGCTCTGGCTCATCGCGTCCAGGCGCATCGCACCCCAGCAGAGTCCCGTCAGGGCGAGGAACGCACCGACCGCAGCCACTCGCACCGTTCCGCGACAGCACGACAGCACCGCAACAGCGGCAAGGGCGAGTGCGACGACAACCGAGCCCTTGATCGTGATCCAGTTCGAAGCCGCCAGGCCGGCGCACGCCGATCCGGCGAGGAGCGCCGGCCAATGGAGCTCGACAGCTCGCCTCACGGGGTCACGAGGTCGCGCAGCTGCTCGACGCGGGTCGGGCCGATGCCTGGAACCGCGTCGAGATCGTCCACCGATCGAAACGGTCCGTGCTCGGTGCGATAGTCGAGGATCCTCTGCGCGGTGACCGGCCCCACCCCGGGGAGCTCGTCGAGCTCGTCGGCCGTCGCTGTTGCCAGGCTCACCTTCGAGCCGAGCCCTGCTATCGAGCCGTCGGGAGCCGCTTCCGCCTCGGCCGACGGAGCTCTCCGGTCGCGACAGGGACCCGGCGCGGAACCAGGACCTGAATCCCGTCGACCAGGGGTGCCGCCAGGTTGAGAGCGGCGAGCTCGGCGCGGTGCGTCGCACCACCCGCGCGCTTCACCGCATCTGCGACGCGCGAGCCCTCTCGCAGCCGATATAGCCCGGGTCGTCGGACCGCGCCGACGACGTGAACGACGAGCGCCGCGCGCCCGGCTCGGACGGTAATGGACTCGACGCTCGAAGTGGACTCGAGCGGGGCAACGATCTCGGGCCCGCTCGCGGTGCCGGTCCGCGCGAGCCGCGGCCCGACGAGAACGAGCAGCGCGAGCAGCGCGCCCGCAAGGGCGAGCGCCGTCGAGCGCGAGACGGTGATGGAAGGCACGCGATCATCGTCGCCGGGACCGGGTCACGGGTGGGACACGCCTTCGTCGAAGATGTGTGCCAACGTGGCCTGACTCGACCGATGGAGTGCTACCCGACGTCAGATCACGAAATTGACGAGCTTTCCGGGCACCACGACCGTGCGTTCGGCTTCCCCACCGTTCAGAAAGGACCGTACCCGTTCGGACGCGCGAGCCAGTGCGACGAGCTCCCGTTCGGGCAGATCGGGGGCAACGTGCAGCCGATCCCGGATCCTTCCGTTCACCTGAACGACCACCTCCACGGTCTCGCGCTCGAGCAGCGTCGGGTCGGCTGTCGGCCAGGGCTGCTGCCACAGGCGCTCTTTCCCGAGGCGCTCCCAGAGCTCCTCCGCGATGTGCGAGGCATACGGCTGGATCAGACTCACCGCAGTCTCGGCGGCGAAACGCGCGGCTGGATCGTCGGGCTGTCGGTGGATCTCGTTCACGAGCTCCATCACCGCCGCAATCGGCGTGTTCAGCGCGAAGCGCCGCCCGACGTCGTCTGTGACCTTGTCGATGGTGCGGTGGGCTTTACGCGCGAGCGGCGTGTCGGGCATCGGCTCGACGACCGGCTTGTCTACCTGCTCCAACACGATGCGCCACAGGCGATTGAGGAAGCGGACGATGCCCTCGAACCCGTTGTCCTGCCACTCGGCGTCCTGCTCGACGGGCCCGATGAAGAGCAGGTACATGCGGGCAGCGTCTGCTCCGTGACGCTCGACATACTCGTCCGGAGAGATCGCGTTCCCTTTCGACTTCGACATCTTGGCGCCGTCGCGGTAGAGCATTCCCTGAGTGAACAGGCGGGCGAAGGGCTCGCGAAAGCCGACCAGTCCCAGGTCGTTCAGCACCTTGACGAAGAAGCGCGCGTAGAGCAGGTGCAGGATCGCGTGCTCGACACCGCCGATGTACTGGTTGACGGGGAGCCAGTAGTCCACGAGCTCCCGGTCGAACGGAGCGTGATCGTTGTGCGCGTCGGCGTAGCGCAGGAAGTACCAGGAGGAGTCGACGAACGTGTCCATGGTGTCCGTCTCGCGCCTCGCCTCCCGACCACAGCGCGGGCAGGTCGTCCGCACCCAGTCCTCCGCGGCGGCGAGCGGCGAGCGGCCTTTCGGAAGGTACTCGGTCACCTCCGGGAGGGCGACCGGCAAGTCGTCGTCTTTCACCGGGACGATTCCGCACTCGTCGCAGTAGACAATCGGGATGGGCGCGCCCCAGTAGCGCTGCCGCGACAGCAGCCAGTCGCGGAGCCGGTAGCGGATAGCCGTTCGCGCCAGTCCCTGCGCGGCCAGCTGCTCGACGATCGCACGACTCCCCTCGGGCGCGGGCAAGCCGCTGAATTCGCCCGAGTTCACCAGCCGCTCGTTCTCCGTATGTGCCGAGAACGGCCCTTCCTGGGACGCGGATCCGTCTGCGGGCTCGACGACCTGTCGGATCTCCAGGCCGTAGCGCTCGGCGAAGGCGTAGTCGCGCGCGTCGTGCGCGGGCACGGCCATGATCGCCCCGGTTCCGTACTCCATCAGGACGTAGTCCGCGACCCAGATCGGAATACGCTCTTGGTTGACGGGGTTCAAGACGTAGCGCCCGGTGAAGACGCCGTCCTTTTCCTTCTCCTCCCGCTCGACGGCGGATCGCGCGCCCGTACGGCGCACATACTCCAGGACTTCGGATTCGTGGACGGTGCCTTCGACCAGTCGCGGCACGAGCGGATGCTCGGGCGCGAGCACGAAGAAGGTCGCCCCGAACAAGGTGTCCGGCCGCGTCGTGAAGACCTCGATTTCCTCACCGACGTCGTCCACGCGAAAGTGCACGTCGGCACCTTCGGAGCGCCCGATCCAGTTCCGCTGCATCGTCAGGACGCGCTCGGGCCACTCCTCGAGCGACGACATCTCGTCCAGCAGGGCGTCTGCGTAGTCGGTGATCTTGAAGAACCACTGCTCGAGGTTCCGCGCCTCGACCACGGCACCGCACCGCTCGCAGTGCCCGTCCACGACCTGCTCGTTCGCAAGCACGGTCTGGTCGTTCGGACACCACTTGACCGCCGCCTCTTTCCTGTAGGCGAGCCCCTTCTCGAAGAAGCGCAGGAAGAGCCATTGCGTCCAGCGGTAGTACTCCGGCTCGTGTGACGCGAGGACACGCGACCAATCGATGGCCCACCCCATCCGTTCCATCTGGGTACGGATCGCTGCGATGCTGCGGTCGGTCGACTCGCGGGGATGCGAGCCCTCCTGGATCGCGGCATTCTCGGCGGGAAGGCCGAACGCGTCGAAACCCATCGGTCGCATGACCGCGAACCCGTGGCGGCGGCGGAAGTGGGCGACGACCTCTCCCAGCATGTAGTTCCGGACATGGCCCATGTGGAGATCGCCGGAGGGGTACGGCAGCATCTCGAGGACGTACGTCTTCTGGGAATGGAGGGCAAGCTCGCTCGCGTCCGGGTTCGGCACCTCGAAGGCACGCTCGTCCTTCCAGACGCGCTGCCACTTCTCCTCGATCGCCTGTGGGTCGTAGTTCTCCATCGCCTTCTCAGTTCGTCTCGGTCAACAAAAAAGCCTCTCGCGCGAGAGGCTCCAGGGGAACGCCCGCGGCTCTCGCCGCGCCCGCTCCCTGCCTACGTAAGAAGCTGCACCATGCTCCGAAAAGCGTAACAGGCAAAATCGGCCGATGCTCGATCTCTTCCCTGACTCGGCGAGGATCGAGGACGGCGAAGTGACCCTTGGCGGGATCGGTGCGAGCACTCTCGCGAAGCGCTACGGAACGCCGCTCGTCGTGTACTGCGAGATCACCCTCCGCCACCAGGCGCGCGCGCTCCGAACCGCCGCAGGCGATGACGGGCAGGTCTTCTACGGCACGAAGGCCTTTCCGAATGTCGCGCTGCTCCGCCTCTTTCGCGAAGAGGGGATCGGGGCCGACGTCGCCGCGGCCGGCGAACTCGCGTTCGCGCGCGCTGCGGGGCTCTCTGGTGCCGAGCTAGTCGTGCACGGAAACAACAAGGACGAGGCGCTTCTCGCAGCCGCGGCCGCCGAGCGCGCGCCGGTGGTGCTGGACGCACCAGACGAGGCCGCGCTGGCGTTGGCGGCAGGTGTCGACCGAGCTCTGGTCCGTGTGACGCTCGGCGTCGACGCTGACACGCACGAGGCGATCGTGACCGGGCACCATGGCTCGAAGTTCGGGCTTCCGCCGGAGCACGCGCAGGTCGTCATCGCCGACGCACGTGCTCGTGGAATCGACGTGCTCGGGCTGCACGTCCACGTCGGCTCGCAGCTTCCGGACTTCGTCGCCCAGGCCGAGACCATCCGCCGGCTGGCCGCGTTCGCCGCCGCGTGTCGCGAGTCCCTCGGATGGGAGGCTCGGGTCGCGAACCTCGGTGGGGGCTTCGGAGTCAAGCATCACCCCGACGACGAGGTGCCGGATCCAGCCGAGCTTGCCGCGTCCGCCGCGGTGACGGCACGCGCCGCCTTTGCTGCTGTGGGCTTGCCCGAGCCCGCCGTCTGGCTCGAGCCGGGTCGCTCCCTCGTCGGTCGCGCCGGTGTCACGCTCTACCGAGTGGGCTCCGTGAAACGCCTCGAACAGCGGAGCTGGGTCGCGGTCGACGGCGGGATGTCGGACAACCCACGACCCCAGCTCTACGGCGCCCGCTACACCGCCGTCAGCGCTCTCCGCGCCGACGAGGTACCCGACGAGCTCGTCAGCGTGGCCGGCATGCACTGCGAGTCGGGAGACGTGCTGATCGACGACGTCACGCTGCCCACGCCCCGCCGTGGAGACCTGCTCGCCGTACCGGCGACAGGCGCGTACACGCTGGCGATGAGCTCGAACTACAACGGTGTCACACGCCCCGCCGCGGTTCTCGCACGAGGCGGAGACGCGAAGCTGATCCGTCGCCGCGAGACGATAGACGACCTTCTCGCGCTCGAGGTCTAGGGCGCCCTCACGCCGGCGAGTCCGGGCCGCACCAGACGCGGTGGAGCGACCAGGCCCGCCTCTCTGGCCGCTGGATTCAGCGGCTCGGCAAGCGGGGCCGCGCCGAACGAGGCGCGCATGCGCGCTTCCGGCGGCTCGCCGTAGAGGGTCGTCCGCTGCCGGGGCACGCGGCCCGTCGAGCGGATCAGCTCCTCCATGCGCTCGGGTGGCATCTCCTGCCCGTGCTCGGCTCCGGCTGAGCGTGAGATCGACTCGTTCATGAGTGTTCCCCCGACATCGTTCACTCCGGCAGCGAGCGCCTCGCGCGTTCCTTCCGGGCCGAGCTTGACCCACGACGCCTGGATGTTCGTGATCCACGGGTGCAGCGCCAGTCGGCCGACCGCGTGCACGAGCAGCATCTCGCGGAAGGTCGGCCCGCGGCGGGCGAGGCCCTTGACGTACATCGGCGCCTCCATCGGCACGAACGGCAGCGGCACGAACTCGGTGAAGCCACCCGACCGCTGCTGTTGCTCGCGTGCGCGCAGCAGGTGGCGCGCCCAGCTTCGAGGCGAGTCAGCGTGACCGAACATCAATGTCACGTTCGAGCGAAGCCCGACCCGGTGTGCCGCGTCGTGCACTCGCAGCCACTGCGCGGTCGTCACCTTGTCGGGGCAGATGATCCGCCGCACCTCGTCGTCGAGTACCTCAGCGGCGGTTCCCGGTAACGAGCCGAGGCCGAGGTCGCGCAGGTGTGCGAGAAATTCCTCGAGCCCCAGACCGAGCGTCGCTGCTCCCTGCCAGATCTCGAGGGCCGAGAACGCGTGGACGTGTATGCCCGGCACCGCTTCTTTGATCGCGCGGACGACGTCCGCGTAGTAGTCGCCCGTGAACGCGGGATGGATCCCGCCCTGGAGACACACCTCGGTCGCGCCGCGCTCCCAGGCCTCGCGCGAGCGACGGACGATCTCCTCGCGAGGGACGAGATACGGCGCACCTCGCAGGTTTCGTGCCAGCTTCCCCTTCGAGAAGGCGCAGAAGCCACAGCGGAAGTAGCAGACGTTCGTGTACTGGATGTTCCGGGTCACGACATAGGTGACCTCGTCACCGCAGACCTCCTGGCGGAGCCGGTCGGCGGCGCCGAGCACGCGCTGCATCCCGTTGCCGCGCGACTCGAGCAGACGGGTGAGCTCGTCCTCGCCGAGCTGGTCGCCGGGGAGATCGATGGGAGGCGGGTCGCGGCGCACGATGAAGGGAACGCTGCCGGGCTCGCCCGGCGCCCACGCGTCGTCCCGGGCGAGCCCGACCCCGTCGGCAGCGCGGCGCACGTACGGCGCGACGCCGGGGTCGCTCCAACGCTCCAGATCGGTCGCGTACTCGGGATAGATCGCGAGGCGTGGCGCAAGCTCGAGCCCGCGGCTGCGGGTCGCGTCAGCGAGGCGCTCGACCTCGGGCCACGGCGCCTCGGGATTTACATGGTCGATCGTGACCGGCGAGACGCCGCCCCAGTCGTCGATGCCGGCATCGAGCAGCCGCTGGAAACTGTCGTAGGAGAGATTCGGCGGCGCCTGCACGTGCCAGTCAGGGCCCAGCAGGATGCGCGCGACCGCGATCGTCCACAGGTGGTCGTCGAGCGAGGGCTCGGGGTGCGACGCCATGCGCGTTCCTGACTTCGCGCGGAAGTTCTGGACGATGACCTCCTGGACGTGACCGTGCTCCTCGCCTAGCGCCTTCAACGCGAGCAGCGCGTCGATCCGCTCCTCGCGCGTCTCTCCGATTCCGATCAGGATCCCGCTCGTAAAGGGGATTCGGAGCTCGCCAGCGAGGCGAATCGTCTCCAGCCGGCGCGTCGGGATCTTGTCCGGCGAGGCCCAGTGCGGTCCTCCCCGCTCCCCGAGCCTGGCCGCGGTCGTCTCGAGCATGATCCCCATCGAGGCCGATACCGGCCGCAGGAGCTCGAGCTCGTCGCGTGTCATCACGCCAGGGTTGAGGTGCGGCAGGAGGCCGGTTTCCTCGAGGACGAGTCGCGCGCAGCGCTCGAGGTACTCGATCGTCGTCTCGCAACCGAGCGCTCGGAGCTCCTCCCGCGCGACCTTGAAGCGCAGCTCCGGCTTGTCCCCGAGCGTGAAGAGCGCCTCGTGACATCCGGCGGCAGCGCCGGCGCGGGCGATCGCGAGCACCGCGTCTTCCGTCATGAACGCGCGCTCGCCCCGCCGCGGAGGCCGCGCGAACGTGCAGTAGCCGCACACGTCGCGACAGAGCGTGGTCAGTGGGATGAAGACCTTCGGCGAGTACGTGACGAGCGGCCTCCGCCGCAGAGAACGCGCCTCGGCGAGGAGCTCGTCGAGCGGAGCGCTCAGAACCTCCCGCGCGGCGGTGTCGATGACTACGGCGCTCACGGCGTCACGCGAGCATACGCTGACGAACGTTGCGGAGATCAGCTGCGCGCTGGAGCTGGAGGCCATAGCGAGACACTTCTCGGTGCGGGCGCTGCCTCGAATTCAGGTGGTTTCCCTCTTGCGGACGCAGGTCCCGCGCATTAGCCTCGAGCCTCGTGGCCGCTCGGCGACGGGGAGCACGTGAGGGAGATCGACATGAAGCTCAGGAAGAGATCATTCCCGCCGGATCGTCCATTGCTCGGCGCTGCGCTGATCTCCTTGACGCTGGCGTCGGCGGTGCTCGCGAGCTGCGGCGGCAATGACGGCGATGACGCGGCGTTCACCCCGGTGGATGGCACGGAGAGCGCCTACTGCGACACGTTTCGGGCCTGGCAGGTACACGAGCTCGAGGGCGACGGCGATGACCCCGCGATTGCCGGCAACCCCGCCGCGTTCGAGAAGTACTGGAATGAGTACCTCGAGTTCAACGAGACCTCGCTCGGACAGGCGCCGCCGGTCATCCGCGCCGAGTGGGCAGTGAGTGAGCGCACCATTCGAACCGTCCTGACGCCGGTGCTCGAGAAGTACGACTTCGACGTGCAGCGGATCGCGACGGAGGGAACTCCCGCTGAGCAGGCCCTGGGGCAGCCGCCACTCGAAGTGCAGAAGGCCCAGGACGCAATTCACGCGTACGAGAACCGGGTGTGCGGGATAGCATCGCCAGCCGCGGCAAACGTCGTCTTCGAGGCCGACGGATCGTCAGAGCCGTACTGCATGGCGGTGAGCACGTCCAACAGCGGATTCGAGACGATCGTCTCCTCGCGGTTCGACCCGGACGTCATGCGGACGTTCGTCACCGGCGACAGCTTCTCGGAGGCACTCGAGGCGCTGGAGGAGGCAGCTCCGGCCGAGATCGCCGGGGACGTCGAAGCCGAGTCCGAGTGGTACCGAACCCGCTGGAGCGACGTCCTCGCCGACTTCGATTTCGACTACCGCCGCATCTTGCTCGAGGGCGCACCTGAGGATCGAGCCGTGTTCAACCGAACCCACCCCGAAGTCGTCGAACACGCCTCCCGCGTCGCGGCGTACGAAGAGCAGGTCTGCACCCGGTAGCACACGTTTTCGCATCGGGCCAGCTTCGACCGGACCCGGTCTGGGGCCTAGAGCCGGTTCGACTCCCAGAGCCCGCCGAATGGGACCCACTTGCCCTTCGTCCAGCGCTGGAGCTGCCCCTGCTGGATCGGGAAGTTGTCGCCCCTCCCGGTCCTCACCGCGATGCCCGGGAGCAGGAACGGGTTCGCCGGGCTCGTGATCGAGCGCGCGCGTGCGAGCAGACCCGCCCGCGTCGGGTTCGCCCCCAGGCGCTTGAAGAGCGACACGGTCTCGTACGCCACCGCCATCCCGTACAGGTGGTAGCCGTCGTTGGCGTTTGCATCCTTCGCGTACCTCGCCAGCACGGAGCGGTAGAGCCTCATCCCCGGATCTCTCTTCCACCTCGCGTCGACCGGGTCCTTGAGGAAGTTGAGCGAGATGCTGCCCTCAATCGTCTTGTTCTTCCCACCCTCGGACGCGATCGACATGATGTTGGACGCGGCGCCGACCGCGTTGTTGACGACGAGCGGCCGCCAGCCGAGCCGATTTGCGTAGACGTAGGACTGGATCGCGAACGTCGGCGTCGCGAAGAGCGCGAGCACGTTTGCACGCGACGCCTTCAGCTTGGCGATCTGTGACTGCACGTCCGAGGAGGTGACCTCGTAGGTCTGCGCCGCAACGACGCTCGAGCCCGAGCGCGCAAGACCGCGCTTGAGGCCTGCCAGGAGGTCCTTGCCGTACTCGTCGTTCTGGAGCAGGACGGCGATCCTCGCCTTCTTCATCGTCTTCGCGACATACTGGCCGTAGACCCACCCTTCTGCCTGGTAGCTCGGCTGGAAGCCGATCGTCCACGGGTACTTGGCGGCGTCCCGTCCCCAGGTCGTTGCCCCCGACGCGACGAAGAGCTGCGGCACTTTCGACTGGTTCAGGTACTCGCGGACTGCAAGGTTCTGCACGGTGCCGAGCGAGTTGAAGACCGCGAAGACCTTGTCGCTCTCGACGAGCTGGCGGGTCGCCTGGACGCTCTGCGCCGAGTTGTAGGCGTCGTCCACGATCTTGTACTCGAACTTCCGCTTCGCGACGCCGCCCTTGGCGTTGACGGAGTCGAAATACGCCTTCGCTCCGCGTGCGACCGAGGCGTACGCGGCTGCCGGGCCGGTGAGCGGCGAGGTCCCTCCGAGGACGATGGACGTCGAGGAGATCCCGGGGTCTGCCGTCGATCCGGCAAATGCACTCGGTAGCGCGCTGAGCGCGAGGGCTGCGCCCACCACTCCAATGGCCACGAGGGCCGGCTGTCGTCTCATCGTGTCCTCCGAAGGCTGGTTACGTGCTACGAGAGTAGCGCCAGCGCGTGAGGGCTTGCCCGGCCCGACGGAAGAGGCCGCCGACTCCGTTCGGGAGGAAGAACATGAGCAGGATCAGCACGACGCCGTAGATGATCGCGGGCGCGCCCGGCTCCTTCGTGCGATCGACGATGGCGTCGGGCAGCCGCGAGGCCACGCCCTCGCCCTGCGCCCAGAGAGGCAGGAACTGGATGAAGATCGCCCCCACGACGAGGCCGGAGAGCCCGCCGAGACCGCCCACGACCACGCCGACCAGGAGGAAGATCGAGAGGGCGATCGGGAACGTGTCCGGGTTGACGAACGTCGTCGCGATCGCGAAGAGCGATCCCGCGACGCCCGCATAGGCGGCGCTGATTCCGAAGGCGAGCGTCTTGTAGCGCGCGAGGCTCACGCCGGACGAGACCGCGGCGGTCTCGCTGTCACGAACCGCGCGGAACGCGCGCCCCGTGCGACCGCGGAGGATGAGCCACGCGACGGCGAACGACACGAGCGCGATCGACCAGCAGAGGTAGTAGAGCCAGTCGTTGAACGCGAGCTCCTGTCCGGCGATCTCGACGGGGACGATCCCGGCGGTGAGCTCGGGCAGGCCGAACAGGTTGACCCCGGACCCGCCGCCCGAGAACTCCTCGAAGCGCTTGACGACCGAGGGCATCGCCACCGCGATCGCGAAGGTCGCGAGAGCGAGGTAGAGGCCGGAGAGCCGGAGCGCAGGCAGACCGAACGCCAGCCCGAAGAGCCCGGCGACGACCCCCGCGATGGGAATCGTCCAGACGTCCTTCATCCCGCCGCCGATCCCGAGCAGCCCCTCCTGGCCGAACTGCTCGTTCCCGGCCATGAGGAGCGCGGTCGTGTAGCCGCCGATCGCCATGAAGGCGCCGTGGCCGAGCGAGATCTGGCCGGTGTAGCCGGTGAGGATGTTCAGGCCGAGAAGCGCGATCAGGTAGATCCCCACGTAGGCGAACTGCTGCGCGCGGAAGGCGCTGATCCATCCGGGCAGGACGAAGACGAGCACGGCGAACAGGGCGAACGCCACGAAGCCGGTGAGACGCACCGTTCTCGGCGTCATACGCGCTTCACCTCCGGTCTCCCGAACAGGCCCGACGGCTTGACCAGGAGAACGACGAGGATCACGAGCAGCGCTACGGGCAACTTGAGCTCAGGCCCCACGAAGTCGACGTAGACCCCGATCAGGTTCAGCATCACCCCGAGCGTGAGCCCTCCCACGACCGCACCGAGCGGAGAGTCGATTCCGCCCAGCACGGCGGCCGCAAAGGCGTAGATGAGGATCGGCTGCATCATCTGCGGATCGAGGCCGACGCTGGGCGCGGTGAGCATTCCCGCGACCGCGCCGAGCACGGCGGCGAGGCCCCAGCCGAGCGCGAGCATCCAGGTCACGCGCACGCCGACGAGACGCGCCTCCTCCGGGTTGACGGCGGCCGCGCGGAGCGCCAGACCCACCTTCGTGAACTGGAAGAGGAGCCAGAGCAGGACGACGATCCCGATCGTGACCGCAATCGTCCCGACGTCCTGCACCGAGACAATGACGCCCCCGATGTCGACCGTGTCCGTTCCGAACGGGCTCGGCAGCGCCTGCGGCTCCCCGCTCCACTGCCACACGACGAAGCCGTTGAACGCGATCAGGAGTCCGATCGTGACGATGACGACCCGGAGCACGTTCCCGCGCTCGACGGGCCGGATCACGACCCGATGGGTGACGACGCCGAAGAGGAACGAGAAGCCGAGCGTGGCGACGAACGCCGGCCAGTAGCTCCACCCGTGGTTCACTGTCAGGGTCCACGCGATGTAGGTGCAGAGCGTGGCCATCTCCCCCTGCGAGAAGTTGATGACCCCCGTCGAGCGGTGGATGATGACGAGCGCCAGGGCGAGCGACGCGTAGATCCCGCCCGCCGCGAGGCCGGACACGACCTGCTGCATGAAGTCGGCGAAGGCTGCGGCGACCATCGCGCCGCTAGTACCCCAGGTACGAGCGGCGCACCGACTCGTCCCCCTGTAGCTGCTCGCTCGTCCCCGTCAGCGCCACCTTGCCGACCTCGAGCACGTACGCACGCGAGGAGCTCCGAAGAGCGATGCGCGCGTCCTGCTCGACGACGAGCACGGTCAAGCCCTCCTTCTCGTTCAGCTGGCGCACGATGCGGAAGAACTCGCGGACGATCATCGGGGCCAGCCCGAGGGAGGGCTCGTCGAGAAGCAAGAGCCGTGGGCGGCTCATCAGCGCGCGCGCAAGCGCGAGCATCTGCTGCTCGCCGCCGGAGAGCGTGCCGGCCCGCTGACCGCCGCGCTCGACCATCCACGGGAAGTACTCGGAGACGCGCGCGATGTCTTCCTTCACCTTTCGGTCGCGCCGCGTGTACGCGCCGAGCCGCAGATTCTCGGTGACGGTCAAGTCCACGAACGTTCCGCGTCCTTCGGGTACGTGCGCGATGCCTGCCTTCGCGGCGGCCTCGGGCCCGCCCTTCAGGGGCTGTCCGTCGAGGTCGATCGCGCCGCTGCGGGCGACCGTTCCGGAGATCGCGCGCAGCGTCGTCGTCTTCCCGGCGCCGTTCGCGCCGAGGACGGCGACGACCTCGCCTTCCGTGACCGTCAGCGAGACGTCCCGCAGGGCCTGGACCGGGCCGTAGCGCGCGGCGACGCGGTCGAGCTCGAGCAGCGTCGTCATTCGGGCTCGTCCTCACGCGGGGTCTGGCTCGAGCCAGACCCCTGCTTTGGTGGCTCCTTCTCCTCTTCGCCTTCCTCTTCCTCCTCGCTCCCGAGGTACGCCTCGATCACCGCGGGGTCCGCTCGCACCTGAGCCGGTGGGCCGTCCGCGATCTTGCGACCGAAGCTCAGCACGTTCACGTGGTCGGAGATCGACATGACCAGGTTCATGTGATGCTCGACGAGCAGGATCGTGAGCTCGAGCCGGTCACGGAGGTCCTGGACGAAGACACCCAGCTCCGCAACCTCCTCGTGGTTCAAGCCGCCGGCGGGCTCGTCCAGGAGGAGCAGGCGCGGCTTCGCCACGAGCGCGCGCGCGAGCTCGACTCGCTTCTGGGTCCCGTACGGGAGTGCCGCGGCCGGGAAGTGCGCGCGATCCTCGAGCCCCACTACCCCGAGCACGTCGAGCGCATCGCCTTCGCTCGCCTTCCTCCCGAGCCCGTGCGCGCCGACGAGCACGTTCTCGAGCACCGACATCGTCCGGAAGAGCTGGATGTTCTGAAAGGTGCGCGCGATCCCCTTCTGGACGATCTTGTGCGCGGGCGACCCGAGGATGGACTCGCCGTCGAGCTCCACTGCGCCCGCGTCGGGCTTGTACAGACGGGTGATCACGTTGAACGCCGTCGTCTTCCCAGCGCCGTTCGGCCCGATCAAGCCGGAGATGTGCCCCTCCTCGACGTCGAACGAGACCCCGTCGAGGGCGACGATCCCGCCGAAACGGAGTGTGACGTCCCGGACCGAGAGGAGCGACATGGGCGCACTACCCTAACCGGGTTTGGATGCCTTTCGAAAGGGCATGACTGACGGAGAAGCGCGTGAGGCTCTCGAAACTTTTCATCCACCTCCGGTCGAGCCTCTGGTTCGTGCCCGTGATGTGCGTCCTCGCCGGCGTGGTTCTGTCGTTCTCGACGATTGCCCTCGATCGCTACTTCGGCTACGAGGCGCTTCCGACCAATCTCGTCGGTGGACCGGACGCCGCAACCGTCATCCTGACGACAATCGCCGCGTCGATGGTGAGCCTCGCAGCGCTCGTGCTCACGATCACGATGGTCGTCGTCCAGCTGGCGATGGGGCAGTTCTCGCCGCGGATCGTTCAACGTATCTTGCGCGACAAGCCCAGCCAGCTCGCGATCGGCCTCTTCGTCGCGACGTTCGTGCACGCCATCCTCGCGGTGCGCGAGGTGATCAACAACGGCGACGGCACCGGGCAGGTACCGGGCATCGCGATCGTCACGGCGTTCGTGCTCGTCCTGGTCAGCATCGCGGTTCTCGTCATCTACGTGCACCACATCGGCCAGGCGCTCCGCGTCTCGGCATTGATCGAGCTCGTCGGCAAAGAGACCCGCAAGCTTCTCGATCGCAAGTACACGGACAGAGGGCCTGCGGTCTTGCCGGAGCCTGGCTCCTCTCCGGTCGTTAGCGCCAGAGAGCCGGGCGTGATCACCAAGATCGGCTCGGACGAGCTCGTCGAGGAAGCACGACGCGCGGGATGCCGGCTGGAGCTCGTGCCGGCGCTCGGCGAGTTCGTGCCCGCGGGCGCACCGCTCTTCCGGGTGCTCGGAGAGCCGATTGGCCTCGACGAGGATCGCCTCCACGACGCGTTGATCCTCGCCTTGGAGCCGACCCTCGACGAGGACGTCGCCTACGGGGTTCGGCTGCTCGTCGACATCGCAGAGCGCTCGCTCTCCGACTCACCGTTCCAGGACCCGACCACGGCCGTGCAGGCGATCGACCGTCTGCACGACATTCTTCGGCAGCTGGCGCGCAGGCCGTTCCCGGACGGTCGCCACCGAGACGAGGCGGGAAAGATCAGGCTCGCTGTACGGGCGATGACCTGGGATGCCTACGTCCACCTCGCCTTCGACGAGATCCGTCTCGCCGGTGCCGGATCGCCTCAGGTGTCCCGCAGGCTGAAAGCTGCGCTCACCGATCTCCGCTCGATCGCGCCACCGGACCGCGCTGCGATCCTCGACCTCCAGCTGGAGCTCCTCTTCGCCGCCACCGAAACGGCAATGGACGACGAGCGGGACGTGGAGATGGCGCTTCGCGATGACCGTGAGGGGATCGGCGCCGCAGCCGCGCTAGACGCGTGACGCACACGCCGGGAAGACCGGGCACACGCGAACGCATTACGATCGGTGGAGATGGATCTGCGGGACACCGCCGAGGAAGCTGCGTTCAGGAGCGAGCTCCGCTCCTGGATCGAGGAAAACCTTCCCGAGGAGCTGCAGGGGCACCGCGGCGGCGCCGCCCGCTTCGAGGGGCCGGAGATGCGCGCCTGGAGCCGGGCGCTCCACGACGCGGGGTACGCCGGCCTCACCTGGCCGACCGAGTATGGGGGCACCGGGGCTTCGTACACGCACCAGGCGATCTTCCTCGAGGAGATGGCAAGAGCCGAAGCGCCGCCACATGTGGGAGTAATCGGCCTCGGCATGGCCGGGCCGACGATCATGGCCCACGGCAGCGAGGAGCAGAAGGCGCGCTACCTCGAGCCGATCCTCTCCGCGGAGGAGATCTGGTGCCAGGGGTTCTCTGAGCCTGGCGCAGGCTCGGATCTCGCCGGGGTGCGCACGAGCGCGCGCCAGGAGAACGGCCACTTCGTCGTGGACGGGCAGAAGGTGTGGTCGTCGTTCGCCCACCTCGCGAGCTTCTGCATCCTGCTCACGCGCAGCGACCCGGAATCGACACGCCACGCGGGCCTCACGTACCTGATCGTCGACATGCACGCGCCGGGAGTCGAGGTTCGCCCGCTGACGCAGATCACCGGCGAGGCGGAGTTCAACGAGATCTTCTTCGACAAGGTCGAGGTGCCCGCGGCAAATCTCCTCGGGGAGATCGGCGGCGGCTGGCAGGTGGCCATGACCACGCTGCTCCACGAGCGCGGGACGCTCGGCTTCGCACTCCAGGCGGCGCTCGAGGTGCAGGTGCGCAAGCTCGCCGCGCTCGCCCGTGACCGCGGAGCCGACCAGTTGCAGCGCGATCGGATCGCGCGCGAGTGGATCGAGATGCAGGCGCTCCGCTTCACGAACTACCGTGCGCTCTCGAAGCTCGTGAAGACGGGGATGCCCGGCCCCGAAGGCTCGATCTCGAAGCTCGTCTGGTCGGAGGCGAACCAGCGGGTGACGAAGCTCGCACTGGAGCTGCTCGGCCCGGACGCCGCGCTCGCCGAGGACAATGCCCCCTACGGCGGCTACTGGCAGCACCAGCAGCTCAGGAGCCGCGGGAACACCATCGAGGCCGGGACCTCGGAGGTGCTCCGAAACATCGTCGCCGAACGCGTGCTCGGCCTACCCAAGTCGCGTTGACGGATGGACTTCACGTTCACACCCGAGCAGGACGCGCTTCGCGAGCAGGCAAGGGCGTTCCTCGCTGCGAACCCAGAGCCGTCTTGGAAAGAGCTGGCCGAGCTCGGCTGGACGGGCGTGTCGATCGCCGAGGACGACGGGGGCGCCGGCCTGACCTTCGTCGAGGAGGCCGTGCTTTTCGAGGAGCTCGGGCGCGCGCTCTACCGCGGCCCCTACTTCTCCACCGTCGCACTGGCGCTGCCGGCGCTCACCGGCGATCTCCGCGCAGAGGTTGCCGCCGGAGACACGAGCTGGACGCTCGCGTTCGGGCCGCTCGTGCCGGATCTCGACCTCGCCGACCGGGTCGCGATCGTCGGTGGGGACGGCGTCTACGAGCTCGAGGGCGCCGAGCGGGAGGTGCTGGTCACGAGCGATGCGACACGCGCTCTCGGAGTCGTCCGCGGAGGCGACCCGGGCCGAAGGCTGGCCGAGTCCGGAGTGTTGGAGGAGATCCGCAACCGCTCCCTGGCGGCTCTCGCGATCGAGGCCTGCGGCGTCGCGCGACGGGCGCTCGAGTACGCGATCGAGCACGCTTCCACGCGCGAGCAGTTCGGAAGGCCGATCGGCGTCTACCAGGCAGTCTCGCATCCGCTGGCGGACGCCTACACGCGGCTCGAGCTCGCGCGGTCGCTATCGCTCTGGGCGGCATGGTGCGTCGCCGAAGACGACGACCAGGCTCGGATCGCCGCTGCCGCTGCGAAGTCGTTCGCGGCCGAGGCCGCGGTGCAGGTGTGCGAGACGGCGATCCAGGTGCACGGCGGCATCGGTTTCACGTGGGAGCACGTGCTGCACCGCCTGTACAAGCGGGCGCTCTGGATCGAGAGCTTCGGGGCCTCGGGCACCACGCTCCGGGCGGAGGTCGCCGCATCCCTGCTCGACGCAACCGGCGCGGGATCTGGTGTCGACCAGACCCCGGTCTCACTTACCCAAGGAGGCTGAGGTGGAAGGCCTGATCATGGATTACCAGCTCAACGTGCCCGCGATCCTGCGGCGAGGTGAGCAGCTCTTCGGGGACCGCGAGATCGTGACGCGCCTTCCCGACCGAAGCTGGCATCGCTACACCTACGCGGCGTTCGCCCCGCGAGCCCGCCGCCTGGCCGCGGCGCTGCGGAACGAGCTCGGGCTCGAGGACGGCGACCGCGTCGCCACCTTCGCCTGGAACCACTACCAGCACCTTGAGGCGTACATCGGCGTGCCGGTCGGCGGAATGGTCACGCACACGCTCAACCTCCGCCTGCATCCGGACGACCTGACCTACATCGCGACCCATGCGGGCGACAAGGTGCTGATCGCGGACAAGGTGCTCTGGCCGTTGGTCGAGAGCTTCCGCGAGCGCGCCGGGTTCGAGCATGTCATCGCGATCGGCGACGGCCCCACGCCCGACGGCGCGATCGAGTACGAGGAGCTCCTAGCGAGCGCGGATCCCGACGACCTCCCGGATCGGGAGATCGACGAGCGATCCGCCGCGGCCATGTGCTATACGAGCGGCACCACGGGGCAGCCGAAGGGCGCGCTCTATTCACATCGCGCGATCGCCCTGCACACGCTCGCGTCCACGATGGCCGGTGTGCTCGCGGTGACGGAGCACGATGCCGTGCTCCCCGTCGTCCCGATGTTCCACGCGAACGCGTGGGGCTTCCCGTTCACCTGCACCTTCGTGGGCGCGAAGCAGGTCTTTCCCGGCCCGTTCCTCGACGGCGGGAGCCTGCTCGAGGCATTCCAGCAGGAGCAGGTCACGATCACGGCAGGGGTGCCGACGATCTGGATGGGGATCCTGCAGGAGCTCGACGCCAATCCGGGCAAGTACGACACGTCGTCGGTGCGCGCGATGATCGTCGGCGGCTCGGCAGCGCCGCAGTCGATGATCGAGGCCTTCGAGAAGCGCCACGGCCTCAGGATCCTCCACGCCTGGGGCATGACCGAGATGTGCCCGCTCGGCACCGTGTCCGAGCTGACGAGCCGCGAGCGCACCCTCTCCGAGGAGGAACAGTTCCGCTATCGCGCGAAGCAGGGCATCCCGGCGCCGTTCGTCGAGATTCGGGCACGCGGGCCCGAGGGTCTGGTGCCCTGGGACGGCGAGGCCATGGGAGAGCTCGAGGTCAGAGGCGTCTGGGTCTCCTCGGACTACTACAACTCGCCCGAGGGGGCAGAGCGGTGGACCGACGACGGCTGGTTCAAGACCGGCGACATCGTGACCATCGAGCCGCACGGCTACATCGAGATCCAGGACCGCTCGAAGGATCTCGTCAAGTCGGGCGGCGAGTGGATCTCGACGGTCGCGCTCGAGAACGCGCTGATGGGGCACCCGTGCATCGCCGAGGCAGCGGTGATCGCGGTTCCCGACGAAAAGTGGTCAGAGCGGCCGCTCGCGGTCTGTGTGTTCAGAGAGGGCACGTCCGCGACCGACGACGAGCTCCGCGAGTTCCTCGCACCCAACTTCGCAAAGTGGTGGCTGCCGGAACGCTTCGAGGTCGTCGAGGAGATCCCGAAGACCGCGGTCGGCAAGTTCAGAAAGACAGCTCTTCGCGAGCAGTTCGCGGGGCAGCCGGAACCCGCGGAGACCGCGTAGTGGGCTTCATCTCGACGGAGCAGGACGGCTACGTCGCTACCGTCACCATCGACCATCCTCCCCTCAACGCGCTCTCGGGGCCACTTCTCGAGGAGCTCGAGTCCGAGATCGACCGGCTCGATCACGACGCGGGCGTGCGCGCAATCGTGCTCAAGGGCGCGGGCGAGCGCGCGTTCGTGGCAGGTGCCGACATCTCCGAGTTCCCGGCGCTCCGCGAGGCCGGACTGGAGGAAGGTGGCTCGGCCCGTGGGATCCAGAAGCTCGGAGCGAGGATGGATGCCGCGCACACGCCGTTCGTCGCCGCCGTTCACGGCTTCTGTCTCGGCGGCGGCCTCGAGCTCGCGATGTGCTGCGACATCCGGGTGGCCTCGGACGGCGCGCAGCTCGGACAGCCGGAGATCAAGCTCGGCCTGATTCCCGGAGGCGGCGGTACGCAGCGGCTGCCGCGGCTCGTCGGGATCGGGCGCGCACTCCTCCTCAACATGACCGGCGACTTCGTCGACGCGCCGACCGCGTACGAGTGGGGGCTCGTCGAGCGAGTCGTGCCGGAGGAGGAGCTGCTCGAGACCGCGCTCGGAATCGCCCGCACGATCGCGGCTCGCTCCCCGCTGTCGATCGGCGTGCTGCGCGAGCTTGCACGGACGACGCGCGATCTCCCGCTCGAGGAAGGCCTGCGCCGGGAGGCGGATGGCTTCCGCCGCTGCCTGGCGAGCGAGGACGGCGCGGAAGGGGTCGCCGCCTTCCTCGAGAAGCGCGAGCCCGAGTTCACCGGGCGTTGAGAGCGGTCGTCCTCACAGCGACGGGCGGGCCTGAGCAACTCGTCGTCCAGGAGGTACCCGAGCCCGCGGCAGGCGACGGAGCCGCGATCGTCGACGTCCGCGCCTGCGGCATCAACTTCGCCGACGTCCTGATCCGCCTCGGCCGTTACCCGCAGATGCCCGAGCTTCCAGCCGTGCTCGGCTCGGAGGTCTCCGGCGAGCTCGACGGCAAGCGCGTCATGGGTTTCGTGCGAAGCGAGGGCGGCGGCTACGCCGAGCGGGTCGCCGTCGACCGGCGTTGGCTCCTTCCGCTTCCGGCGAGCGCGACCTTCGTCGAGGGTGCTGCGTTCCCGATGGCCTTCCTCACCGCCTGGATCCCGTTGACGCAGCTCCTCAAGGTGGCGTTCGGAGCACGGGTGCTGGTCACCGCAGCCGCAGGCGCGGTCGGCACGGCCGCGATCCAGCTCGTGAAGGTTCTGAACGGCCACGGGGTCGCAGCGGTCGGGAGCGAGGAGAAGCTCGAGCTTCCGCGCTCGCTCGGTGCGGTCGAAGCCGTGACCTATGACGGAATCGGTGAGCTGGAGCCCGTCGACGCGGTTTTCGACCTCGTCGGAGGCGACGTGTTCGCTTCCTCGCTCGGGCTCGTCAAGCCGCTGGGTACCGCCGTCGCTGTGGGCTACGCGGGCGGTCTCTGGCAGGACGTCAGCCCCACGTGGCTCGTCGGTCGCAACATCGGCGTACACGGCTTCTACCTCGGCCGGCTGCTCGCGCGAAACCCGGACCTCGTCGAGCAGGCGGCGCGTGATGTGCTGCGCCTCTGGGAGGGAGGGCTCGTCCGGCCGGTCGTGAGTGCAGAGTTCCCCCTGGAACAGGCGTGCGACGCGCACCGCCTGATCGAGGAACGCAAATCGACGGGAAAGGTGGTTTTGGTTCCGTGACAGCGCTGGTGACGGGCTCCGCCGGTGGGATCGGGAGCGCGATCGTGGAGAAGCTCCGCGGCGAGGGGTTCACCGTCAAGGAGCTGGATCTCGTGAACGGATTCGACGTCACCGATCCCAAGTGTTGGGAGCACATCGGCTCGGTCGATCTCGCCTGCCTGAACGCGGGCGTCCTCACCGGAGGAAACGGTGTGGCCAGCCTCACGGACGACCAGTACCGGCGAGCCATGGGCGTCAATGTCGACGGCGTGGTCTTCGGCGTTCGCCGGCTCGACCGCGTGATGCCGACAGGCAGCACGATCGTCGTCACCGCCTCGCTCGCGGGGCTAACCGCCATACCCGACGACCCGATCTACGGCCTCACGAAGCATGCGGTCATCGGCTTCGTCCGTTCCGTGGCTCCGCAGCTTCAGAAGCGCGGAATCCGCATCCAGGCGGTTTGCCCGGGGTGGGCGGATACCGGGCTCCTGACGAGCGACTTCAAGCAGGAGCTCGGCGGGCGCGGCTACCGGTTGCTCGAGCCCTCGAAAGTGGCCGACTGCGTTTGGGCCGCCTACAAGAGCGAGGGAACCGGCGAGGCCTGGATCATGCAGCCCGGCCGCGAGCCGCTGTTGTACGAGTTCAAGGGCGTGCCGGGGCCCCGCTAGTAGCGTGGGGGAACCCATGGTTCCCCCACGAGCCCCCTCCTTCCGCACAACGCACTCAGCACGCGGCGCGTGGCCTCCCGGCCGGCGAAGCCGGCCTCCGGCCGGGACGACGCGCGTATCCTCGATTGCCTCGTGATCAGCTCGCTCTGGGGTCTGCTGGCGGTCGGCGCCGTGCTCGCGTCTCTCGCGATGGCGGGGCTCTGGGCCTTGCAGGTGCGGATCCGCGATGCGAGCCATGTCGACGTCGCCTGGGCGATCCTGATCGCGTGCGCGGCGCTCACGTACGCCGTCCTCGCGGACGGCGATGTCGCGCATCGCGTGCTCGCGGCCCTGCTGGCGTCGGTCTGGGGCTTCAGGCTCGGCCTCTACCTGCTCTTCAACCGGGTGCTCGGCAAGGAGGAGGACGGCCGCTACCAGGCGCTCCGTGAGAAGTGGGGCGAGGCCGCGAACCGGAAGTTCTTCTGGTTCTTCCAGTTCCAGGCCGCACTCGTCGTGTTCTTCTCGCTGCCGTACGCGTTCATCACCCTCGACTCGACGGACGGCCTCGGCGTGCTCGAGTGGACGGGTGCGGCCATCTGGGCGATCGGGAACCTCGGCGCGATCACCTCCGACTGGCAGCTATCGCGCTGGCGCGCCGATCCGGCCAGCAAGGGCAAGACGGCGAAGAACGGCCTCTGGTCCTGGTCACGCCACCCGAACTACTTCTTCGAGTGGGTCACCTGGCTCGGGGTCGCGCTGGTCGCGACCGCGTCTCCGTGGGGCTGGGTGTCCTGGCTCGTCCCCGCTGTGCTCCTCTATCTCCTGCTCCGTGTCACGGGGATCCCGGCGACAGAGGCGCAGGCGCTCAAGAGCCGCGAGGACTACGCTGAGTATCAGAGGACGACGAGCTCCTTCGTGCCGCTTCCGCCACAGCGAGGATGAGCGACCTCACGGGCAATAGGGGCCGGCCGCGGCCGCGAAGCGGACGCCTTCAGGGATTTGCGCGACAGGAATCCGCGCTAGCGGATTCCTGTCTTGCGCCAACAACTCAGCCGAAGCGCCAGCCGTCGCCTGTGGCGAACGAGTTCAAGATGCGCCGGGCGACGACCATGCGGTGCACCTCGTCCGGGCCGTCGTAGATGCGCGCCCCGCGGGCCTGAGAGAGCATCCCCGCGAGCGGCGTCTCGTCCGTCAGCCCGCGCGCGCCATGCACCTGCACCGCGCGGTCGATCACGTCGTTCAGCGCCTTGGCAGCGTAGAACTTGATCAGCGAGACCTCGACCCGCGCCTCGTCGCCCTGGTCGATCTTGTGCGCCGCGTCGAGCGTCAGCAGGCGGCACGCCTGGATCTCGGCTGCCGAGTCCGCGATCCAGTTCTGGACGGTCTGTTTCTCTGCCAGCTTCCCGCCGAACGCCTCCCGCTCGAGCGAGTACGAGCACATCAGCTCGAACGCGCGCTGCATCTGCCCGAGCCAGCGCATGACGTGGTGGATGCGGCCCGGCCCGAGGCGCTTCTGCGCGATGCGGAAGCCGGCACCGACCTCGCCGAGCGTGTTCTCGACCGGAACGCGAACGCCCGTGTAGCGCACCTCGCAGTGCGTCGTCCAGCCGCGGCCGCGATGTCCCATGGTGGGTACCGCACGAACGACCTCGACCCCGGGGGTCTCGGTCGGGACGACGATCTGCGTCGCGCGGCGATGGGGCTCGGCGTCTGGGTCCGTGACCGCCATCACGATCCCGAAGGACGCTCCCTCGGCGCCCGACGAGAACCACTTGTGGCCGTCGATGACCCACTCGTCGCCGTCGCGCACGGCTCGTGTCTTGAGGCCGGTGGGATCCGATCCGGACACGTCCGGCTCGGTCATGGAGAAGAACGAGCGCAGCTCGCCCGCCACCAGCGGCTTGAGCCAGCGCTCCTTCTGCTCCTCGGTCCCGAACTGCCACAGGATCTCCCCGTTGCCGGCGTCCGGGGCCTGGCAGCCGAGGAGCAGCTGTCCCCAGAGCGAGCGCCCGATCTCCTCGTTCAGGAACGCATAGGTGAGGAAGCTCCCGTTCGAGCCGCCGGCCTCGGGGGGCAGGTGGGGAGCCCACAGGCCTTCGTCCTTCGCGACTGTCCTCAGTCGTACGACGAGCTTGTCCGACCCGTCGTCCTCGCGCTCGAGGGCGGCCTCGTTCGGATAGACGTGCTCCTCCATGAAGGCGCGAACGCGCGCCCTGAGCTCCCGCACCTCCTCGGCGGGACGGAGATCGGCGATCGTCACGGCGTTAGCATCGCAGGAGTGACCTATGCCTTCAAAGGGAGCTGAGTGCGCCTCGGGATGTACATGGGATACGCGCCGCCGGGGACCAGCCCGCTCGAGCCGATCGCGCTTGCGCAGGAGGCGGAGCACCTCGGGTACGACTCCGCGTGGGCGGCCGAGGCGTGGGGAACGGACTGCGTGACCGTCCTCGCCTGGCTCGGCGCGACCACGAGCAAGATCAAGCTGGGGAGCGCGATCATGCAGATCCCGGGTCGCACACCCGCGTTGACGGCGATGACCGCGGCGACCCTCGACCTACTCTCCCAGGGCCGCTTCCTGCTCGGGCTCGGCACCTCCGGGCCGCAAGTCGTCGAGGGCTGGCACGGCGAGCCCTGGGGAAAGCCCCTCGGGAAGACGCGCGAGTACGTCGAGATCGTGCGCACGGCGCTTCGCCGTGAGCTCGTCGAGCACCATGGCGAGCACTACGACATCCCGTTCTCGAACGGGACCGGCCTCGGCAAGCCGCTCAAGCTGATGGCGCGGCCGCTCCGCGCCGACATCCCGATCTACCTCGCTGCGATGCGGCCCAAGGCCGTCGCGCAGGCGTTCGAGATCGCCGACGGCTGGCTGCCCATCTTCTGGTCTCCCGAGCAGGCGCCGAAGGTGTTCGCCGCCACTCTGGCGAACAGGCGCGAGGACTTCGACATCGCTCCCTCGGCACCCGCGATCCTGATCGACGACGTCGAGGCAGGACGCGAGTTCCTCAAGCCCTACTACGCGCTGTACGTCGGGGGGATGGGAGCACGCGGCAAGAACTTCTACAACGAGCTCTTCGGTCGCTACGGATACGAGGGCGAGGCGCAGAAGATCCAGGATCTCTACCTCGGCGGGAACAAGCGCGATGCCGCGGCCGCAATCCCCGATGCGTTCGTCGACGAGGTGGCACTCGTCGGGCCGAAGGAGCGAATCGCGGAGCGGCTCGATGCCTGGCGCGAGTCGGGAGTGACGTCGCTCCTCGTGTCCACGCAGCAACCGGAGGCGCTTCGTGCGATCGCCGAGCTCGCGCTCTAAGTCGTGCCCGAGGAGATGACCTCCGCCGCCGCGTCGGCGAGGTACGGAACACCTTGCTCGAACCGCGCGGCGCGCTCGTCCTCGGCCCCGAGCTCACCCCGCACGTACCGGCCGTAGATCGCCTCGCAGAAGACCGCCGCCTTCCAGAGGGCGAGCCCCTCGAACCACCACAGCAACTCGACGGCACGACCGCTACGCGCCATGTAGAGCTCGGCCAGCTCCGCCTTGGACGGGAAGCCGGGAAGCGCCGTCACCGGTGACGTTCCGAGCGGATTCGCAGGGCCGCCCGGCTCGCTGTAGGTGGCAAGCAGGTAGCCGAGGTCGGCGCGCGGATCTCCGATCGCGCCCATCTCCCAGTCGAGCACGGCGACGATCCGCGCCGGGTCGTCGTGGCCGACCATCGTGTTCCCGAGCCGGAAGTCTCCGTGCACGACGGTCTCCGGCAGCGGGGACGGCACGTGGTCGCCAAGCCACTCCCCGACCCGCTCGACGGTCGGGATCTCGCGCGTCTTGTTGATGCCCCAGAGCTGGCTGAAGCGCCTGATCTGACGCTCGTTGTAGCTTCCCGGCCGAGCGAAAGCGGCGAGAGCCGGAGTCGTGACGTCCGCCGTGTGGATCTCGACGAGCGAGTCGACGAGGTCTGTCCCCAGCCGCCTGCGCTTCGGCTCCACCTCGAGCCCTGGAACGAGCTCGTCCGTCAGCACGTGGCCCTCGAGATAGGTCATGACGTAGAACGGAACGCCGAGAATGGTCTCGTCCTCGGCGACGGCGACGATCGTCGGAAGACGTGAGAACCCGGCCGCCCGCAGCGCGAGCTGGAGCCTTGCCTCGCGCACCACGTCGTGGGCCGAAGGCGGAAGCGGCGGGCGGGGAGGACGCCGGAGCACGAAGCGGTCGAGACCACGCTCGAGCAGGAAGGTGAAGTTCGAGCCGCCGCCTTCGCCGATCCTTCGCGCTCGCACCTCCCCTTCGCCGAGGCCATGGTCGTCGAGAAATGCTCGGACGCGATCGAGCACGAGCAGAGGCGCCTTCGAGGTTGACACCGCGTCCACCGTCTCGACGATGTCGCCCGACGGCATCGTGCGATCCTACGCCCGTATGCGTAGACGCCTCTACCTCGTGCGGCACGGCGCGGTCTCGTACTTCGCGCCCGACGGGCGCCCGATCGTCGAAGAGGAGGTCAGCCTGAACGACACGGGTCGCAAGCAGGCCGAGACCACGCGTGACCTTCTCGCCGGCGTCGCGTTCGACCGCGTGCTGACGAGTGGGCTTCCGCGGACCCTCGAGACTGCGCGCATCGTCGCGCCGGAGGCGGAGATCGAGATCTGGCCGGACCTGCGCGAGCTCCGCGGCGCACGCCTCGCCGACATCCCGATCGATCGCCTCGAGGAGGAGTTCGTGCACGCGTTTCGCGGCATCGTCCCGAACGAGAAGCGCTTCCTGGGAGGGGAGGCGATCGGCGAGCTCTTCGACCGAGTTCTCCCCGCGTTCGAACGCTTGCTCGCCGACGAGGTCTGGGACTCCACGCTCGCCGTCCTCCACGGTGGCGTGAACCGCGCGCTCCTTTCCTACGCGCTGACCGGTGAGCGCATGTTCCTCGGGCACTTCGAGCAGGCGCCGGGCTGCGTGAACGTGCTCGACATCGGCGCCGAATGGCCTGCCGATGCGATCGTCCGTGCGGTCAACATCGCGCCGCACGACCTGCTGCACGCCTCGTCACGGCTGACGACGATGGAGGGGTACTGGGAGGAGTTCCTGGCCGGACCGCAGTAGGGGCCGGGCAAGCCGGCCCCTACGTCGATCGATCGTGAGCGCTCTAGCCCGGACGTCCTTCGACCAGCGGTCCGACCGGAGCCCAGGCGCCGTTGTTGAAGCGCTGAAGCCGCATCTGGCTCACCACGAAGTGGTCGGTCCTGCTCGTCTTCGATCTTGACGCCGTCGAGCAGGAAGCGGTTCGTCGAGTTGAGGCTCAGGAGCGCGTTCATGTACGACGCACGCGTCGGGTTCTTGCCGGCCTTGTACATCGCCTGCACGAACGTGTCGGCGACCGCGAAGCCATACATGTACAGCTGGTTGCTCGCGTTCAGGCTCGGCCCGTACTTCGCCATGATGCGCCTGTACTCCTGAACGCCCGGGTTGCTGGCCTGGGCCGGGTTCGACGGGTCCTTGAGCGCCGTCACCGACAGCGAGCCGTTGACGTACGGCATCCCTGCCGATGCCACCGCCGCGTTCAGGAACGCCGCAGTCGCGGCGACCGAGTTCACATAGATCTGCTCGGGGTTGTAGCCCAGCGCCTTCCCGGTCCCGTACGCCCGGATCGTGAACACCGGAGTGCCGAAGATCATGAAGATCGTGGCGCCACTGGACTTGATCTTGGCCATCTGCGACGTCACGTTGGGCGACGTCACCTCGAACCCCTCCTGGGAGACGATGTTGGCGTCGGAGTACGACTTGCCGAGCGCCGCCCGGAGCCCGTAGAGATAGTCCTTGCCGTAGGCGTCGTTCTGGTAGAGGACGGCGATCTTTTTCCCGGCGAAGTTCGCCCGGATGTGCTTGCCGTAGAGGCGGGCCTCGGCGATGTAGTCCTGCTGGAACCCGATCGTCCACGGGTACTCCTTGTACTCCGTCCCCCACTGCGACGCGCCGGTCGCGACGAGCGACTGCGGCACCTTCGCCTGGTTCAGGTACGGCCTCGCGGCGAGAACCGGCTCGGTCCCGAGCTGGCCGACGATCGCGAAGACCTTGTCCTCCTCGACGAGCTTCCGCGTGAGCTGAACCGTGTTCGCGGGGTTGTAGCCGTCGTCGTAGAACTTGAAGTTCACCTGGCGCCCCATGATCCCGCGCTTCTTGTCCGGGCCCCTCCGCGCGTTGATGTAGCTGAAGTACGTCTTGATCCCGGACGCGATCGGAGCGTACGGAGCCGCAGTACCGGTAAGCGGGGTGGTCGCCCCGATCGTGATCGTCTTGGCGGTGATGCCGGGTGTCTGCTCCGCCCCACCGAGCGCACCGGGCACCGTGAGCGCGAGGGCCGCTACGAGGGCGACTCCGCACGCGATGAGCTTTCGCACAAACTCCTCCTTTTCCCCTCCGAGCTCCTGCCTGTCAGCCGCGGAGGGTACCGCCGAAGCGCCTCGGACGCTAGTCCCCGCCCGTCTCCAGGCCGATCTCCCGCGCAAGCGCCTCGGCCTCGTCGAGCTCGGACGAGAGCGCCTCGATGCCGGCCGCCCAGATCCTGGAGTCGGTGAGGTCGAGCCCGACGATCTCCGCGAGCTCCTGCGGGGGCCTGGAGCCGCCCGCGCGGAGGACGTCGAGGTACGGCTCGACCATCGACTCCCCCTCCTCCTCGTAGCGCCGGAAGATCGCCAGCGCGAACAGGAAGCCGTACGCGTAGGCGTAGACGTAGCCCGGGGTGGACAGGAAGTGCGGGATGTAGCTCCACCACGTCCCGTAGCCCTCGATGTCGACCGAGTCCTCGAACATCTGCTTCTGCGTCTCGAGCCAGAGCTCCTCGAATCGCTCGGTCGCGACCTCTCCCTGCTCACGCCGCTCGGTGTGCACGGCTTCCTCGAAGCGGTTCATGGCGATCTGCCGGAACACCGTCGCGATCGAGTCCTCGAGCCTCCCCGCGAGCAGGTTGAGGCGTCGGCGCGGGTCGTCTTCGATGGCGAGCAGCCGCTTGAAGGTGAGCGCCTCGCCGAAGACCGAGGCGGTCTCCGCGGTCGTCAGCGGAGTGTCGGAGTTGAAGAGCCCGAGCGGCTCGGCGAGGGAGCCGTGGAGGCCATGGCCGAGCTCGTGTGCCAGGGTCAGGATCGAGCGCCGGTCGCCGGTGAAGTTCATGAGGATGTACGGATGCACGCCCGGGACGCTGGTCGCGCAGAACGCACCGGTGCGCTTGTTCTCGCGAATGGGAGCGTCGATCCAGCTCTCGCGGAAGAAGCGCTCGACGACGTCTCCCGCCTCCGGCGTGAAGTCGTGGTACGCGGCGAGGACGATGTCCCGCGCCTCGTCCCAGGACACCGTGGTGGGATCTTCCGCGATCGGAGCGAAGCGGTCGTAGAACGTCAGCTGGTCGAGCCCGACGAGCTTCGCCTTCAGGCGGTAGTAGCGCTGCGGGACGTCGTAGCGCGAGACCGCCGCGTCGACGAGTGCCAGCACCGCCTCGTCGGTCGTGTCGTTCCGGAGGTTGCGCGACGAGATCCACGTCTTGTAGCTACGCAGACGATCGTCGATCGACTTGTCGACGAGGATCGTGTTGAAGATGAACGTCCTCGTGCGCAGGCCGGGAGACAAAGACTCGGTGACCGCCTCCGCTGCGGAACGGCGCTCGTCGCGGTCGGCCGAGAACAGCTTCGACATCGCCTGCTCGAAGCCGATCTCCTCGCCGTCGAGCTCGACCTTGATCGCACTCAGGAGCTCCTCGTGCAGGCGCGACCACGCGCTGACGCCCGAGACGGACTTCTCGGTGAAGATCTTCTCCTCGGACTCGGAGAGGAGGTACGGCCGGAACTTCCTGAGCGAGCGCAGCCAGTGGTGCCAGTGCTCGAGCTCCGGGTCGGCGAGGAGGGTCTCGGCGCGGTCGTCGTCGAGATCGGCGATCTCCAGCCCGAAGAAGAGAAGCTGCGTGTCGAGTGCCGCGCCCTTCTCGGTCAGTCGCGCGACGAGGGCCCCGCGAGCGGGATCCGCGGTGTCCGTCGAGAACCACAGGTGCGCGTAGTAGATCGCGCGGGTGAAGATCGACTCGATCCGCTCGCGCTCGGAGATCGCTGCAGCGAGGTCGACGGCAGTGAGATCCGCGATCTTGGCGTAGTACATGTCGCGAAAGCTCTCGGAAGCCTGCTCCGCCTCCTGCACGTCCTGCTCGAGGCGGGGGTCGTCACCGCTTTCGTAGAGGTCGGAGAGATCCCACGCGATGTCCTCCGCCCCGGTCAGCTCTGTAGTCGTCATGGCAGGATGCTACTGAGGGCGAGTCATGCCTCGCCCTACGTACCAAGCTCGGGCAGCCGCCTTGCCATGTGCCCAGGTCACGGGGAGCTCCTGGAATCCTGCTCGAACGACGTCGAGAGCGCTGAGACGTCGAGATCCGCCGCGTCCGTAACGGGCTGCCGGCAGACAAAGTGTTCGCAGACGTAAACCGCGGGCTTGCCGTCGACGAGCCCCTTGCCCTCGAGCAGGGGAACGCCCTCCCCGGGTCCCACCGCCACGACCGTGCGCGGCTGGAAGCCGGCGAGCGCGGCCCGCGCCACTGGCGAGTCGACGGAGCCTGCGATGGCTATCTCCCGCGGTGGGCTGAACCAGAGGTCGAGCCCGCAGAGCATCCACGCGAACCCTCCCGGTGCGCGACGCAGCGCCGGCTCGACGAGCCGGAAGACCGAAACCGCGCACCGCTCGAGCTCGTCGTCGCCCCAGATCCGACCGAGCCGAAGCAGCACCCACGCGAGCATGGAGCTCCCACTGGGAATGGGCGTGTCCTGGAGGTCCTTCGTCCGCGCCAGCCGCGGGTCGGCGTCTGCCGGCGCGAGGTAGAAGCCGCCGCGCTCCTCGTCGGCGAAGAGCTCGATCGCGAGCAGCGCAAGCCGATGGGCCTCGGACAGCCAGCGAAGCTCGCCGGTCGCGACGTGCAGCTCCATGAGACCGTAGGCGACGTTCGCGTAGTCGTCGAGGAAGCCGGGGCCGCTGGCTCGCCCGTCACGACGCGAGCGGAGCAGCCGGCCCTCGCTGTCGGAGAGCGGCCCGAGCAGGAACTCTCCCACGCCGCGGGCGACGTCGAGCCAGTCGTCGCGTTCGAGCCGGTGCGCGGCCTCGGCGAGCGCGGCAAGGGCAAGGCCGTTCCACGAGGCGAGCACCTTGTCGTCCCTGTAGGGCTGCGGCCGGCGCGCGCGCTCGGCCAGCAGGCGCACCTTGAGCTCCGGCTCGAGCTGCCCGCGCACGACGAGGCGTCCATGCTCGAAGGGCTCGAGGAGCTCCGGGGGGATCCCCGAGGAGGACGCCTCTTCGGCGGACCAGGTGTAGGTCAGTCCCTCGACGCCGTCGGTGTCGGCGTCCTGGGCAGACGCGAGGCCGCCCGTGGGAAGCAGCAGCTCCCGCAGGAGATAGTCGACCGTCTCCTCGACGATCTCGCGGTAGCGCGGGCGGTCGGTCGCGAGCCAGCCGTGCAGGTACGTCGACGCGAGCACCGCGTTGTCGTACAGCATCTTCTCGAAGTGGGGCACGAGCCAGCGCGCGTCGACCGAGTAGCGGTGGAAGCCACCCCCGACGACGTCGTACATCCCACCCGCGGCCATGCCGTCGAGCGTCGCCGTGACCATTCCGAGCGCGTCTTCGCCCCCACGGCGGAGGAGAAACTCGAGCGTCGAGGCCGCCGGGAACTTCGGCGCACCGCCGAAGCCGCCGAACGCGGGCTCGAACGTGTTCGCGATCCCGCGGGCGGCCTCGGCGAGGATCGACTCGGTCAGGGGCTCGCTGGAGGGCCGGAGCTCGGCGTTACGCCGGAGCGTGGCGTCGATCTGCTTTGCCTGGCGCTCGATGTCGGCCTGTCGCTCGCTCCAGGCGCGCGCGACGGCCTGGAGCAGGTCGCGGAAGCTGGCCAGACCGTGGCGCGGCTCCGGCGGGAAGTACGTGCCCGCGTAGAACGGCTTTCCCTCCGGCGTCATGAAGACCGTCGTCGGCCAGCCGCCGGAGCCCGTCATGCCGACGGTCGCCTCCATCGTCACTGCGTCCACGTCGGGCCGCTCCTCGCGGTCGACCTTGACGTTGACGAAGAGCTCGTTCATCAGCGCTGCGGTACCTTCATCCTCGAAGGACTCGTGCGCCATGACGTGACACCAGTGGCACGAGCTGTAGCCGACGGAGACCAGGAGCGGCTGCTCCCGGGTGAGCGCGAGCTCGAACGCCTCGTCGCCCCACGGGTACCAGTCGACCGGGTTCTCGGCGTGCTGGAGGAGGTACGGGCTGGTCTCGTCAGCCAGGCGATTCATCCCACCACGGTACGCAGTTGACTCCGTCCGGCGCAGGTCGTAGGCTCACGCTCGCATGACTAGGCAACGGATCGGGCTCTGGGGAACGGTCATCTTCGCCGGGGCCTCGGTCGTCGGCATCATCGTCCAGCTCTACCTCATCGGAGGCGTCGTCTTCGGAGAGGGGGCCGGTTGGTTGGACGCGCACAAGGACTTCGGTAAGGCCGTTCACCTGGCCTACGTCCTCACGTTCATCTCCGCGCTCGTCGCCGCCTGGCCGAACTGGCGCGCGACGCTGTGGCCGTTCGTGCTGGCCGTAATCGGCTCGGTTCAGGCGTTTCTCGCCGGTGGCGGTGACTTTGCCGCTGGCGACAACGGCGCACTGCATGCCTTCCACGCGGCACTCGTGCCTGTCGTAGTGGTGCTCGCACTGTGGATAGGTTGGCGTGCCTGGACGGCGATCCAGGCGTCGTCGCACACCGACACGACTCCGGCGACCTAGCTCCCTTCGCCGGTCTCGCCTGCGGTTGCGCGGCGCTGCGTGCGCACGTGCCGGACCACCTCGACGACGAGGCCGAGGGTCAAGGCGATCGCGAGCGCGAGGAAGACGCCCCACACGGGATGCTCCTCGAAGGTCTTCCCGAACAGATAGCCGAGCATCGCCGCGTACGTCGCCCAGGCGAATCCGGCGATGACGTCGTAGACGATGAAGCGCCGCCAGGAGAACGTCGGGATGTAGCCGGCGGAGAACGTCACCGCGGTCCGGCCGCCCGGGATGAACCGTGCGAGCAGGATGATGTACGCGCCGCGCTCGTCCAGCGTGCGCTCGGCCCATTCGAGCCGCTTGTGCGACTTCTCGCTTCGGAACCAGCGCTTGACGGTTCTCTCACCGACCAATGAGCCGATCCCGTACGAGATGTTGTCGCCGACGATGGCTCCTGTCGCTCCTGCGAGGATGACGAGCAGCAGGCTCAGGTCTCCCGACCCGGCGAGGCTCCCTCCGATGACGACGAGTGTTTCGCTCGGCACGAGCGGGAAGAACGCGTCGATCATCGCGATCGCGAAGATGACGAGATAGCTCCACCACGCGCCGGAGACCCACTCTGCGAGCTGGTCGAAGTCGAGCCAGTCGGGCACGCGCCCATCCTCGCAGTAGTTGGTAGCGAGAGACGGGGTTGGGCTGAAGCCTGACCCGGGGACTGTGGAAGCGCGATGATTGGCCGAATGCCGTTCCGTCCGCTCGCCGGCACGCGCGTCCTCGACGTCACGACCTCGATCGCCGGCCCCCTCTGCGCGGAGATCCTCGCCGCGCTCGGCGCCGACGTCGTCAAGGTCGAACGTCCTGACACCGGCGACGACGGCCGCGCCTGGGGACCGCCGTTCTGGAACGGCGAGGGAGCGATGTTCCTCGCCGTCAACGCCGGAAAGCGGTCGCTCGCCCTCTCGCTCAGAGACGAGCGAGGACGCGAGGCGCTGTTACGGCTTGCCGAGCGCTCGGACGTCTTCCTCCAGGCCCTGAGGCCGGGGCTGGCAGAGCGGCTCGGGCTGGGCGCGGCAGCCGTGCGGGAGCGGAGCCCGCGCCTGGTCTACTGCTCGATCGGCGCCTACGGCCGCGTCGGGCCGCTTTCCGGCGAGCCAGGGTACGACGCGCTGATGCAGGCGGCGGGGGGCCTCATGAGCATGACCGGCGAGCCGGGGCGCCCGGGAGTACGCGTGGGCTCGTCCCTGATCGACATGGGCACCGGCATGTGGACTGCGCTCGGAATCGTCGCTGCTCTCCTCGAGCGCGAACGGACCGGCGTGGGCGCCGAGGTGGACACGTCGCTCTACGAGACCGCGCTCGGTTACATCAGCTATCACCTCGTAGGCTTCCTCGCGGACGGAACGGTTCCGAAGGGGGAGGGAACGGTCTTCCCGATGGTCGCTCCCTACCAGGTGTTCCCGACGAAGGACGGGGAGCTCATGGTCGCAGGTGGAAACGACCGTCTCTTCCTCGCTCTCAGCTCGGCGCTGGAGCTGCCCGCGCTCGCGGGGGATCCGCGCTTCCGGACGAACGCCGATCGCGTCCGCAACCGCGAGCCGCTCGTAGCCCTTCTCTCCGGCCGGCTGCGCGAGCGGACCACCACCGAGTGGTACGAGCTCCTGTCTGCCGCGGGCGTTCCGGCGGCCCCGGTCGCGAACGTCGCAGACGTTGTCTCGTCCGAGCAGACGCGGGCGCTCGGGATGCTCCAGCCGGTCGAACATCCGAGCATTCCCGACCTCATGCTCGCCGCCCTTCCGCTGTCCTTCGACGGCGAACGCGCGCAGCATCGGCTGCCGCCGCCGCTGCTCGGAGAGCACTCGGAGGAAGTGCTGCGGGAGGCCGGTTATGCGGACGAGGAGATCGCGGCGCTTGCTGCGGACGGCGTTATTCGTACGCAATCGCCCTGAGCGGATCGAGCTTCGCCGCACGTCGTGCGGGAAAAACGGCCGCGACGATCCCGACCACGATCGCGGCGATCACGAAGATGACCACCTGCAGGGTCGGGAACGAGAACACGAGGAAGTCGACGCGATAGATCAAGAGCGCAGCGAGCGCGATCCCGAGGACGATTCCGATCGACGCCCCGATCAGGGCCGTGATCACGCTCTCGTGGCGGATCATGCGCCGAACCTGGCGCCGCGTCATCCCGATCGCTCGCAGCATTCCGATCTCGCGTGTGCGCTCGAAGACCGTCAGGACGAGCGTGTTCACGATCCCGAACAGGCTGACGATGATCGACAGCGCCAGGAGCACGTAGAGGATGTTCAGGATCGAGGTGAGCCCCGAGATCTGGTTGTCGATGAAGCCCTGCCGCGTCTGCGCCTTCGCGTTCGGGAAGTCGGCGAGCGCGGTGTCGAGAGCAGCCTGGTTCTCGTCCGTCGCTCCGCCCTCCATGTTCAGGAAGGAGTACAGGTTCCTGGGCTGCGCGACCTCGGCGTCCCATGCCGCCGCCGAGATCGTCACGGACGCGAACGGCGACCCCCCGGCCGGCGGGTCGAAGATGCCCTCGACCTGAAAGGTCTTCGTGTTCCCGTTCGGAAACGTGATCTCGATCGGCGATCCGACCCCGAGCTCGTTGTCCTCCGCCCAGCCGTCGTCGACGAACGCGCCGTCGTCGCCGAGCGAGGAGATGACGTCCGCGGAGCCCACTTTCCAGTCCATCTCGATCACCTCACGCATCCCCGGATCGACCGCGGTGATGAAATCCGCGTCGCCGTTTCGGAGCGCCTCGCCCGTCCGCACGTTCCCGACGACCGTAACCCCTGGTGACTTGGCGACTGCCTCGGCGGCGTCGATCGGGATCGGCGAGAAGTTGTTCTGCGCCGTGATCGCGTAGTCGCCCGTGAAGAGATCGTTCACGGCGCCCCTGAACGACGCGACGATCCCTGAAGCGAGCGTCGCGACGAGCGTGACGAGCGCGAGCCCGATCATCAGCGCTGCGGCGGTCGACGCCGTTCGCTGCGGGTTTCTGCGGGCGTTGTCCCGCGCCAGCGATCCGGCCGCGCCGCCCATCTTCGTGGCTGGCCACCCGAGCACATGAGCCAGCGGACGCACCAGGCGCGAGGAGAAGAGCGCGACTCCGAGGAAGACGAGCAGCGTGCCGAGACCCATCCAGATCAGGATCTCGGTCGTGTCGAGGCCGTCGGCGAAGAGGCCGTACGCGAGCGCGCCGAAGCCTGCCGCGGCCATCAGCAGCGCGCCGACGCTCCGCAGGCGTGCAAAGCGTCCCGGAGGAAGGGTCGCCCCCTCGCGCACGGCAGCGACGGGGGGCACGCGAGTCGCGCGGATCGCCGGTCGCAGACTGGCGATGAGCGTCACGAGGATTCCCGCGAGCAGTGCGACGATCACCGTCCGCGTCTCGAAGACGAGCCCGGTGTTCGGAAGCGTGAACCCGACGAGGTCGAACAGCGAGAACAACCCCTTGGCGAGCAGCAGTCCGAGGAACAACCCGATCACGGAGGCGATGACACCGACGACGAGCGCCTCGAGGATGATCGAGCCGAGCACCTGCCGCCGCGAGGCGCCGAGCATGCGCAGGGTGGCAAGCTCCCGCGTCCGCTGAGCGATCGTTATGGACAGCGAGTTGGCGATGACGAAGGACCCGACGAAGAGCGCGATGCCGCCGAACGCGAGCAGGAAGGTCTGCAGGAAGGTGATGAACTCGTTGGTCTCCTCGGCATCCGACTGCACCTGCTCGCCGACACCCTGCACCTGCGTGCCTTCGGGGAGGATCGCCTCGATCTCCTGGACGAGCTCTTGGTCCGCGACGTTCGGCTGCGCCGCCACCGCGATCTCGTCCAGGCGACCTTGCTTCCTCATCAGTCTCTGTGCGGTCGGGAGGTCGAAGCCCGACAGCGTGGCCCCGCCGATCGAGAGTCCCGAGCTGAACTGCATGATCCCGGAGAGCGGAAGGCGCTGAACCGGGCCCTCCGCCTGGATGCCGATGGTCTCGCCGACCTCGAAGTCCTCCTTCGACGCCGTCTCCTTGTCGACGATGACCTCGTTCGGCCCCGGCCACTCTCCCTCGACGAGCGTGAGCGGGTTGAACCGCGAGCCCGGGTCCGCAATCGAGAAGCCCAGGTTCGGAGCACCCCCATAGACGACCGCCTTGCCGTCGTCGCCGATCAGCTGGGTCGTGTCCGAGTCGACGCTTCCCTCGGCCTCCGCGACCGCTCCGAGCCGGCGCACCTCGTCGAGCAGGGACTCGTCGAAGGTCGGCTCCGTCACGCCGCTGCCGTCGCTGAGATCGAACGCGGACTTCCCCGAGATGACCGCGTTCGAGCCCTGGCGAATGTCCGTGAAGATCCGGTCGAACGCCTGGTCGATCGAGTCCGTGAGGACGTAGGTGCCGCTGATCATCGCGACGCCGAGGACGATGGCCAGGGCGGTCAGAGCCGTCCGCAGCTTCCGGCTGAGCAGACCGCGGATGGCGAAGCGAGTCATTACTCGTAGGCGATCGCTCGGAGCGGGTCGAGCTTGGCCGCGCGGCGCGCGGGCATGATCGCGGCCAGGATGCCGACCACGATCGACAGCACGGTTAGGAAGATCAGCTGGAACCAGGGGATGGAGAAGGTCAAGTTGAAGTCCCCGAGCGCGCGCGTCACGAGCGCGGCGAGGAAGATCCCCAGTGGAAGCCCGATCGCCGCGCCGATGAGCGCCGTGATGATGCTCTCCTGCCGGACCATGCGGCGGGTCTGCCGGCGCGTCATGCCGATCGCCCTCAGCATCCCGATCTCACGCGTCCGCTCGTAGACCGAGAGGACGAGCGTGTTGATCATCCCGAAGATGCTGATGAGCACCGCGAGCGCGAGGAGCACGTACAGGAAGGTGAGGAACTCGCTGATGTCGCCGTCCTCGCGCTCGATCCACTCCTCACGCGTCTCCACCTGTGCGTCCGGGAACCCAGCGACCGCTTCCTCGAGCTGCGCCTTGCTCGCGTCGGACGGCTCACCGGCGACGTTTGCCCACGTCCAGCGGTTCTGCGGGCGCCCGTACAGCTGGTCGAAGAGCTCGGTGGACACGGTGACGCTCTCGAGCAGTGGATAGAAGGGATGGGGCTCGTAGAGGCCGACGATTCTCACGTCGGCGGTCTCGTTGTCGGTCGAGGTGAGCCGGAGGCGGGTGCCGATCTCCATCGCGTGGTCGTCGGCGTAGTTTGTGCTGACGACGGCCCCGGTCGTTCCGAGATCCGCGAGTACCTCGTCGCTGCCCTCGGTCCAGTCGAAGGTGTAGACAGCCGCGATCGTGTCGGGCTCGATGCCGCCGACCTCCGCCTGGTCGTCGTTCGCGAGCGCCGCTCCCGTCCGCACGGGCGTCACGACCTCGGGCGCGTCCGAGGCGGCGACAGCTTCACCGATCGCGGACGGGTACGGCGTGTAGCCGTCCTGAGCCGTGACGACGTAGTCGGCTGACACCTGCTCCTCGATCGCCTCGCGGTTCGAGACTTTTAGGCCCTCTGCGAGCGTCGCGATGAAGGCGACGAGCGCGATCCCGATCATCAGCGCAGCGGCCGTCGCGGCCGTCCTGCCCGGGTTGCGCACCGTGTTCCCGCTCGCGAGCTTCCCAGCCGCGCCTCCGATCCGACGCGCGGGGAGCCCGACCAGGGCGGCGATCGGCCGCACGAGTCGCGACGAGAGCATCGCGATACCGACGAACAGGAGCAGGACGCCCCCCGCGAGACCGATCAGGCGGTCGGTCGTGCCCAGGTCGTCGGTGAACATCGCCCGGGCGAGCAGGAGCAGCGCCCCGACGATGACGAGGCCGGCGATCCATGGAACGAACGGCGAGATCCGCGAGGGTGGAAGCGTCGCTCCCTCCCGCACCGCGGCGATCGGCGGCACGCGCGTGGCACGGAGGGCGGGGAAGAGCCCCGCGGCGAGTGTCACGAGGATGCCGACAAGCATCGATACGATGACCGTGCGCAGCGCGAAGACGCGCTCGGCAGTCGGCAGCTCGAAGCCCAACGTCCCGAAGAGCGCCTGGATCCCCTCCGCGAGGAGGAGGCCCAAGGCGAGACCTAAAAGCGACGCAACGATGCCGATGACGAGCGACTCGAGAATGACCGAGGCGAGCACCTGCCGCCGCGATGCGCCGATCGTCCGTAAGGTCGCGAACTCGCGCGTCCGCTGCGCGACGGTGATCGAGAAGGTGTTGAAGATGACGAACGCGCCGACGAAGAGTGCGATGCCGGCAAACGTCAGCAGGAAGTAACGGATGATCGAGGTGAACTGGCCGATCTCATCTTGCGCCTCTTCGGTTTCCGCGGTCGCCGTCTGGGCGGCCACGCCCGCGGGTAGCGCAGACTGGATCGCGCTGACGAGCTCGTCCTCGGTCGTGCCCTCCTCCGCGGCGACCGAGATCGCGTCGAACTGGCCCTCCCGGTCCAAGAGCTCCTGCGCCGCCGGGACGGTGAACACCGCGAACGTCGCCGTCCCGAGGCTGTCGATGCCTCCGTACTGACCGATGCCGACGAGCTCGAACGCGCGCTTCGGCACGAGCGTCGCGATCTCCACGGTGTCGCCGAGCGCGAAGCCCTGCTCGTCCGCCGTGCCCGCGTCGATCACCACCTCGTCCGGCGAGGACGGCCAGCGGCCCTCGAGGAGGTTGAGCGGGTTGAACTGAGCTAACTGAGGATCGGTGTCGATCCCGAACCCGAAGCTGGGCGCGCCGCCGGTCGAGACCGCGTCGCCGTCAGGTTGGAGGATCTTCGTGTTCGTCTCGTCGTAGATGCCGCCGGTCGCGAGCGCGACCTCGTCGACGTCGCGCACCGTCTCGAGCAGGGACGCGTCGACCGGCGGGGTCGGAGCTGCGGCGCCGTCGATCGAGATGTCGGGGCCCTCGCCCTGGACGACAGCGTCCGTCCCTGCGTACGACTGCGTGAAAAGGGTCGAGAACGCGTTGTCGATCGTGTCCGTGAGGATGTAGGTGCCGCTGATCATCGCGACCCCGAGGACGATCGCGATGCCGGTCAGAGCCGCCCGCAGCTTGCGGCCGAGGAGGCCGCGAAGCGAGACGCTGATCATTACGCCGCGATCTCCTCCAGGACCTGCAGGATGCGATGCGCGTCGCATTCGCCTAGCTCACGCACGATCTGCCCGTCTGCGAGGAAGAGCACGCGGTGCGCCATGGCCGCCGCGCGCGCGTCGTGCGTGACCATGACCATCGTCTGGCCGTACTCGTCCACCGACCGGCGGAGCAGCTCGAGGATCTCGTTCCCGGTCGTGGAGTCGAGGTTCCCGGTCGGTTCGTCGGCGAAGAGCACCGTCGGCCGCGACACGAGCGCGCGGGCGATCGCGACCCGCTGCTGCTGCCCCCCGGAAAGCTCGGACGGACGGTGCGAGAGCCGGTCGGAGAGACCGACGTCGCCGACGATCTTGTCCACCCAGCCGTCCTCGGGCTTCTGGCCCGAGATCGTCAGCGGGAGCGTGATGTTCTCGCGCGCGTCCAGCATCGGGAGCAGGTTGAAGAACTGGAACACGAAGCCGATGTGCTGGCGCCGCAGCTTCGTGAGATCGTTGTCGCCGAGCGTCGTGATCTCCGTGCCCGCGACCTCGACCGTGCCCGAGGTCGGCTTGTCCAGACCGGCGAGAATGTGCATGAGCGTCGACTTCCCCGAGCCCGAAGGTCCCATCACCGCGGTCAGGCGCGAGCGCTCGATGTCGACCGAAACGCCCCGCAAGGCGTCGACCGCCGTCTCGCCCTGCCCGTAGCGGCGAGCCACGTCCGACGCGACGACGACCGGCCCGTCTCCGTTGCCGTTCACGCTACCCAGCTCCTCTCCTCGAATGAGGGACGAAGGCTACAGCCCCACTTCGCCCCTGGCCGAAGTGTCGAGCATGCGGCAAAGTCCGGGTATGGAATCGGTCGTCGAGATCCAAGCTGCCCTCGAGCGGGCCCGGGCGGCGACCGACGCGCTCCTCGCGCCGGTCTCGGACGAGGGGCTGGCCGAGCACGTATCGCCGCTCCAGCTGCCGCTCGTGTGGGAGCTCGCACGCATCGCGCACTTCGAGGAGCTCTGGCTGCTCCGCGACCTCTACGGTCACGCCCCGGTCCTCGACGAGCACCCCGAGCTGGACGAAGCGTTCCGTCGGGAACGGAACGGGCGGTCGCAGCTGCCGCCGCTTCCGCCCGGTGCCACGCGAGCCTACGCGACGGACGTCCGCAGCCGCGTCCTCGAAGCCCTCGAGCACACGGAGCTCGACGGGCCCGGGCCGTTGCTCCGAAAGGGATTCGTCTTCGGACTAGTGCTCCAGCACGAGCTGCAGCACCAGGAGACGATGCTGCAGACGCTCCAGCTCCGGACCCGGGTCGAGTACCCGGTTCGGGACGAGAGCCCGTTCGGCGACGTCTCCGACGGCCCTGACGAGATACGAGTGGGCGGGGGCTCGTTCGTTCTCGGCGCGACCGACGAGCCGTGGGCGTACGACAACGAGCTCGTCGCACACGAGGTCGAGCTCGCGCCCTTCTTCATCGATCGCACTCCGGTCGCGAACGGCGCGTTCGCGGACTTCATCTCCCACCGGGGCTACACCTCGCAGAAGCACTGGAGCCCAGAGGGATGGGAGTGGCGCGAGCGCGAGAAGGCGACGGCACCGCTCTTCTGGGAGCAGGGCGCGGATGGCTGGGAGCGGGTTCGCTTCGGCCGGCGCGAGCCCCTCCCGCTCGATGAGCCCGTGCAGCACGTCTCCTGGTACGAGGCCGACGCGTATGCCCGCTGGGTGGGAAAACGCCTTCCCACCGAAGCCGAGTGGGAACGGGCGGCGGCCTGGCACGAGCGCCGCGGGAAGGATCGCTTCCCGTGGGGCGGCGAGTGGACGGGCTACGAGGCAAATCTCAACCATCGCCGGTTCTCTCCCGCTCCAGCGGGCTCGTACGTCGGGGGCGAGAGCCCGGTCGGCTGTCGTCAGCTGACGGGCGACGTATGGGAGTGGACCTCGTCCCTGTTCTTCCCCTACCCCGGCTTTCTCGCCTTTCCGTACCCGGAGTTCTCGGAAGTCTTCTTCGGCGACGAGTACCGCGTCCTCCGCGGAGGCTCGTGGGCGACGGACTCGGTGGTCGCCCGGTCCAGCTTCCGGAGCTGGGACTTCCCGGATCGTCGCCAGATCTTCGCCGGCTTTCGCTGCGCCCGAGACGCGTAGGCGCGACAAGGAGTGAGCGTACGGGTCGACGTTGTCCTCGGCCGCGCCGAGCGCAGGGCGGCGCTCGGCGAGGCGACCCTGCGGGGCCTCCGTGACACCCCGAAGCAGATCCCCGCGATCTGGCTCTACGACGAGCGCGGCTCGCTTCTCTTCGACGAGATCACCCGGCTCCCCGAGTACTACGTCACCCGCACCGAACGACAGATCCTCGAGGAGCAGGCGTCCGAGATCGCTTCCGAGACACGTGCGGCGACGCTGGTCGAGCTCGGCTCGGGGACCTCGGACAAGACGCGCCTCCTCCTGGACGCGCTCGTCGCCGAGGGGACGTTGCGGCGCTTCGTCCCGCTCGACGTGAGCGAGGAAGTCCTCGTCGCGAGCGCTTACGCGATTGCGGAGGAGTACCCGTCGGTGGAGGTGCACGCGGTCGTCGGCGACTTCGAGCAGCACCTCGCGGCGCTTCCAGCGGGCGAGCGCCGACTCTTCGCGTTCCTCGGCTCGACGATCGGAGGTCTCCACGTCGCGGCTCGCGCACGGTTCTTGCACGCGGTCGCGGCCTCTCTGGGAGCAGACGACGCGCTCCTGCTCGGTCTCGACCTCGTCAAGGACCCGGCGCGTCTCGAGGCGGCGTACTCGGACGGCTCCGGACTGAGCGAGCGGTTCCAGCGAAACGGACTCGCGCATCTCGACCGGGAGCTCGGATCGACCTTCTCACAGGGTCGGTTCGAGCACTACGCGGTCTGGGACTCGGAGCGTGATTGGGTCGACATCGGCTTCCGCTCGGCGGGCGCGCAGGTCATTCCCGTACCCGGCCTCGGCATCGAGGTCGCGTTCGCCGACGGTGAGCTCCTGCGCACCGGGGTCAGCGCGAAGTTCCGGCGCGAGCGCTTCCAGGCTGAGCTCGCAGAGGCGGGGCTGAAGCCCGCAGGCTGGTGGACGGACGCGAACGACGACTTCGCGGTCTGCTGCGCGGTCCGAACGGGTCTCTAACGCCCGAGCTGCCGCTGGGCCTCGGTGAGCACGTCGCCGAGGATCCGCACGATCTCGTCGAACTCCGCCTGGCCCGCGACGAGTGGCGGAGAGATCTGGATGACGGGATCGCCACGATCGTCTGCGCGGCAGACGAGACCGGCATCGAAGAGGGCGTTCGAGAGGAAACCTCGTATGAGACGCTCGCACTCCTCCTCCGTGAATCCCTGGCGCGTATCGGAGTCCTTCACCAGCTCGAGCGCGTAGAAGAAGCCGGTCCCCCGCAGGTCGCCGACGATCGGGAGCTCGAGGAGCTGGGTCAGCGTCGCCCGGAAGGCGTCCTCGTTCTCCCGGACGTGTTCCATGATCCCCTCGCGCTTCATGATCTCGATGTTCTTCAGCGCGATCGCGCACATGGTCGGATGGCCGCCGAAGGTGATCCCGTGCGAGAACATCGACGTCTGCTCGAGGAACGGCTCCATCACGCGATCGGTCGCCACGACGGCGCCGATCGAGGCATAGGACGAGGAGAGCCCCTTCGCGCAGGTGACGAGATCGGGCCGGATGTCGTAGCGCTCGGAGCCGAACCAGTAGCCGACCCGCCCGAAGGCGGTGATCACCTCGTCGGCCGAGAGCAGGATGTCGTAGCGGTCGCAGATCTCCCGCACGCCCCGGAAGTACCCCTCTGGCGGCGTGAAGGCGCCCCCCGCGTTCTGCACCGGCTCCATGTGCACGAGGCACACCGTCTCCGGGTCCATCGAGAGGATCGTCTGCTCGAGCTCCTCCAGCAGGAACCGTGTGAACTCCTCTTCCGACTCCTCGGGCGGCCGGTGGTAGCGATTCGTGTTCGACACATGCCGCACCTCCGGGACGAGCGGCTCGAAGGGCTCCCGCAGTCCCGCAATACCCGTGATCGAGAGCGCACCCATGGTCGTCCCGTGATAGGCGACGTCGCGCGCGATCGCCTTGTACCGGCGTTGATGCGGGTCACGAGCCGCATAGAACTGGCGCGCGAGCTTCCAGGCCGACTCGACCGCCTCGGAGCCGCCGGAACAGAAGAACGCACGGTTCAGGCCACCCGGCGCAAGCGACGCCACCTCCGCTGCGAGCTCGATCGCCCGGGGATGCGCGTACGACCAGTTCGTGTAGAACGGCAGCTCGCGCATCTGCTCGAGCGCGGCCTGCCCGATCTCCTCCCCGAACGAATAGCCGATGTTCACCGAGAAGAGGCCAGCGAGCGCGTCCAGGTAGCGCTTCCCGTTCACGTCCTCGAGGTAGCAGCCGTCGCCGCGGACGATGATCGGGACGTCCGCCTTGCGGTACCCGCCCATGCGGGTGAAGTGCATCCACAGGTGTTCCTTCGCCTCCTGCTGCAGATCGGTACCGGCGGTGCTCATGTGATTCCCTTTCTGGCGACGGCGGGATCGACGGCCTCGAACGGTCTGCGCTCGAAGAACCGCTCGTGCCCACCGAGACGCCAGAGCACGAGCAGGACGGCTCCGAGCAACAGGAAGCCCACTCCGGTGACGAACGGAACAGCCATGCCCAGAATCGTCTGTCCCGTGTAGGAGTTCTCAGGGTCCACCAGATCGATCGCCGACTTGACGAAGAGGAAGCCGAGGATCGCAGCGCCGACGAGCGGGCCGACACCGATGAAGAGGAAGTTCTTGGCGGACTTCGTCAGCTCGCGCCGGTAGTAGACCGCGCACGCAAAGCCGGTGAGCGCGTAGTAGAAGGCGATCATCAGCGAGAGCGCCGAGAGCGAGTCGAACAGGGCGTTCTCGGACAGGAGGTTGAGCGGCACGTACCACGCGATCGCAAGCCCGGCGATCACGACAGTGGAGAACCAGGGAGTGTGGAAATCGCGAGTGAACCGCCGCGAACTTCCGTGGCAATGCGCTCTGCCGGCCCATGGAGAACGACGTTCGAGAGGACGGAATGATCGTCGTCTGTGTGGAGGCCACGGCAGACGTGACGATCGCGAGGATCACGAGCTTGTCCCACGGCGAGCCGAGGACGTCAGCACCGAGGAACGCGAAGATGGCGTCGTCGTCGTCGTACTCGGCCAGCGTGTCGAGCCCCGCATACGCGACGACCGCGACCGCAACTCCCACGTACGTGACGAGGAGGATCACCGTGGAGACGACGGCCGCGAGACCGGGCGCACGCGCCGAGTCCCGCGTCTCCTCCGTCAGGTTGACCGCGCTCTCCCAGCCCCAGTAGATGAACACACCGACCAGCAACGCCGAGACGAGCGTCGACGTGCTCGAGATGGCGAAAGGCGAGAACCAGTCGAGCTCGGGCTTCGACGAGGCGGCGGGGGCCGTGCCGTCGTACACCTTGTACAGCGCGACGCCCGCGAAGAGGAGGAGCGCCCCGACCTGGAGGACGATCAACACGTCCTGGATTGCTCCCGTCAGCTCGGTGCCGATGATGCAGATCGCCGTCATCACGACGATGTACGCGACCGCGAGGGTCATCACTGCGGGCTTCGAAGCCGCTGCGGACTCCCAGCCGACGAGCTCGTACGTGTAGCGAGCACCCACATCGGCAAGCGAGCCGACCACGAGGATCCCGGTCGTGCAGACCGCCCATCCCCCAGCCAGCCGAGCCACGGCCCCAGCGCGCGGGTCACCCAGGAGAACGTCGTGCCCGCATCCTGATCGGCCCGGTTCATGTAGAAGAACGCCCCCGCGATCAGGAACATCGGGACGAACGAGGCGAGCATCGCCCCCGGCGCCTGGAAGCCGACGACGACCGTGACCGTGCCGATCACCGCGGCGAGTGAGTACGCGGGCGCCGTCGACGCCAACCCGACGGCCAACGCCTCGCGGAAGCCGATCGCGTTGGGCTCGAGCCGCGGCGCGCCAGGCTCGCCCGCGTGCTGTCCTGCCGTGCTCACTCCGCGAGCTTCACGACCACATGCTTGATGCGGGTGTACTCCTCCATCGAGTAGACCGACATGTCCTTCCCGTACCCCGACTCCTTGAAGCCGCCGTGGGGCATCTCCGGGGTGAGCGGGAAGAGATGCTCGTTGATCCAGACGGTGCCGAAGTCGAGCTTTGCCGCGACCTTCATCGCGCGGCCGACGTTCTCGGAGAACACCGAGGCGGCGAGCCCGTAGCGCACGCCGTTCGCCATCGTGATCGCGTCCTCGTCGGACGAAAACGGCTGGACGGTGACGACCGGGCCGAAGACCTCGTTCTGCACGATGTCGGCGTCCTGGGCGACGTCGGTGACGATCGTGGGTGCGATGAAGAAGCCGCGCTCCCCGACGGTCCCGCCACCCGTGGCTATCGTCGCCTTGGCAGCGGTCGCGCGCTCGAGGAAGCCGAGCACACGTTGCTGCTGCTCGTGCGAGATCACCGGGCCCATCTCGATCTCGTCGTCCGACGCCGGATCGCCGACGGTCATGGCGTCGACGGCGCCCACCGTCTGCGAGAGGACGTCGTCGTAGATCCGCTCCGAGACCAGGATCCGCGAGGACGCCGTGCAGTCCTGGCCCGAGTTGAAGTAGCCGCCGATCTTGATCGCCTCCGCGACGGTGGCGGGATCGGCATCGTCGAGGACGACCATCGGCGCCTTGCCCCCGAGCTCGAGATGCAGCCGCTTGACCGTGTCGGCGGCGTTCCTGGCAATGATCTTCCCGGTCTGAGTGTCGCCCGTGAGCGAGACCAGGCGGACGTCCGGGTGCCGTACGAGTGCGTCACCCGCGGGAATGCCCTCGCCGGTGACGACCTGCAGGACGCCCGGCGGGATGACCTCCTGCGCCAGCTCGGCGAAGCGGAGCAGGGTCAACGGCGTCTGCTCGGCCGGCTTGATGATCTGGACGTTGCCGGCGGCGAGGGCCGGTCCGATCTTCCACATCGCCATGTACAGCGGGTAGTTCCAGGGACAGATGCCGGCGACGATGCCGAGCGGCTCGCGGCGGATCATCGAGGTGTACCCCTCGACGTACTCGCCGGCCGACTTCCCTTCGAGCTGCCTCGCCGCTCCCGCGAAGAAGCGGAGGTTGTCGGACATCGCCGGCGGCTCGTCTTTCGCGACCCACCAGGGCTTCCCGACGTTCTGCGACTCGAGGCGGGCGAGCTCCTCGGCGTTCTCGTCGACGACGTCGGCGAGTGCGAGCAGGAGCTCCATCCGGTCCTTCGGCGTCTTCGACTGCCACTCGCCCCACGCCTTCTTGGCGGCCTGGACGGCCCTCTCGACGTCCTCGGTCGTCCCGCCCGGCACCTCGGCGATGACCTCGCCGGTCGCGGGGTTCAGGACCTCGATCGTCTCGCCGCTCGACGACTCGACCCACTCGCCGCCGATGAACTGCTTCATCTGGGTCACCGAAACGCTCACAGCCGACCTCCGTTCGCGGAGCTTCTCGAGTGAGCGTATCGCGTCGAAAGCGCCGTACGCAGGGCATCCGGGACCCCGCTCAGGTAGAACCGCGCTGCCGTGAGAATCCTCGTCGTCGGAACCGGAGGCGTGGGCGCCGCCTTCGCCGCAATCGCGCGCCGCCGCTCGTTCTTCGACCACTGCGCGCTCTCCGACTACGACCCTGCGCGGCCAGAGTCGGTGGCGTCGAAGCTCGATGACGGTCGCTTCAGCGCCCATCGCGTCGACGCCTCGAGCACCGACGATGTCGTCCGCTTGATCCGAGAGACACGGGCCGACGCGGTGCTGAACGCCGTCGACCCGGTCTTCAACATGCGGATCTTCTCGGCGTGCCTCGAGTCGCGCGTCACGTACCTCGACATGGCGATGTCGCTGTCGCAGCCCCACCCGGAGCACCCGTACGAGCAGACGTACGTAAAGCTCGGTGACGAGCAGTTCGCGCAGGGCCCGGCGTGGGAGCAGGCGGGGCTGCTCGCACTCGTCGGAATCGGCATCGAGCCGGGAGCCGCCGACGTCTTCGCGCGTCACGCCGCGGACGAGCTCTTCTCCGACATCGACGAGGTCGGCGTCCGCGACGGCTCCAATCTCGAGGTCGACGGTTACGACTTCGCGCCGACGTTCTCGATCTGGACGACGATCGAGGAGTGCCTGAACCCGCCCGTGATCTGGGAGAAAGGACGCGGCTGGTACACGACGGCGCCGTTCTCCGAGCCCGAGGTGTTCCACTTCCCGGAGGGGATCGGCCCGGTCGAGTGCGTGAACGTCGAGCACGAGGAGGTCCTGCTCGTCCCCCGCTGGGTCGACTGCGAGCGGGTCACGTTCAAGTACGGGCTCGGCGACGAGTTCATCGAGGTGCTGAGGACGATCGACAGGCTCGGCCTCGCGTCGAAGGAGCCGATCTCGGTGAAGGGAACCGAGGTTGCGCCCCGCGATGTCGTGGCGGCCGCACTTCCCGATCCGGCCACGCTCGGCGAGCGCATGCACGGAAAGACGTGCGCCGGGACGCTCGTCACCGGCACCGGGAAGAACGGGAATCCACGGAAGACCTACCTGTACCACGCCGTCGACAACGACTGGTCGATGCGCGAGTACGCTTCGCAGGCAGTGGTGTGGCAGACGGCCCTCAACCCGGTCATCGCACTGGAGCTCTTGGACGCGGGCCAGTGGAGCGGTTCGGGTGTGCTGGGCCCTGAGGCGTTCCCGGCGCAGCCGTTCCTCGACAAGCTCGCGGAGTACGGCTCGCCGCACGGGATCCTCGAGCTCGAGCCGTCGGTACCGGCTGCTTCCTCGTAGGCACCGGACGTGCGCGGAGGCCGCCACGGCACCGCGCTAGCGCGCGCCCTGTGAATCTTCTTCGGCCGTGTCGATGAGTTTCGCCTCCGTTCGTCGTCTTAGCGGGTGATGACGTCTAGGATCGAGCCATGGCCATCGTGAGGCTGCGTGCCCCTCTCACCGAGCTCACCGGCGGGAAGAGGGAGCTGCAGCTCGACGGCGCGACGGTGCGGGAGGTTCTGCGCGCCCTCGAGGACGAGCACCCCGCGATCGTGGCTGGATCCTCGACGAACGCATCACCATCCGGCAGCACATCAACGTCTTCGTGAACGGCGAGCGAGGCGGCGAGGAGACGATCCTCGCCCCCGACGACCGCATCTACGTACTCCCCTCGATCAGTGGAGGTTGACCCGAAGATGACCGAGCTTCTCGTCGGAACGAAGAAGGGCCTGTTCGCGCTCGAGGGCGAGAACGGCGGAGGATTCGAGATCACCGCCCGCGCATTCGCCGGCGAGCCGGTCGAGTTCGCGATGCGCGACCCGCGGAGCGGGCGGTACTTCGCCTGCGTGACTTCGGCCTTCTACGGACCGAAGATCTTCGTCACGGACGATCCCGCCGGGGAGTGGCAGCAGGCAGAGGGGCTCGCGCTCCCCGAGGGCGACGAGCAGGCGTTGATCCGGCTCTGGACGGTCGTTCCGAGTGTCGAGGACGACCACCTGTACGCGGGAGGCGATCCCGGCGTGCTCTTCGAGAGCCACGACGCGGGCATGACCTGGGAGCTGAATCAGCCGTTCTGGGACCAACCGACCAGGCCCGAATGGGGGCCCGGCGCCGGAGGCATGTGCCTGCACTCGATCGCGACCTGGCCCGGCGATCCGCGCAAGCTGGCCATGGGGATCTCGGCCGTCGGCGTCTGGCTCTCGGACGACGGCGGGCGAACCTGGCGCCACGGCAACGGTGGCCTCGTGCCCCGCTATCTGCCCGAGGACGCGCGGGAGGACACCATCGCACTCTGCGTGCACAACATGCATCGCGCCCCGTCGCAGCCGGAGCGGCTGTTCATGCAGTTCCACGGCGGCGTCTATCGCTCGGACGACGAGGGCGAGAGCTGGGTCGACATCGGAACGGACACGGGCCTGCCCTCCGACTTCGGCTTCCCGCTCGTCGTCGACCCGGACGACGCGGACAGCGCGTTCGTGATCCCGCTGGTGGCAGACCTGGACCGCGTGACGCCCGACGGACGCGTCCGCGTGTACGAGACGCGCGACGCGGGAGCGAGTTGGAGCGAGCGCGGCGACGGGCTTCCAGCGGAGGACGCGTATCTCACGATCCTGCGCCAGGCGTTCGACCGTGATGGCTCGGGCGAAGGAATGGGGCTTTACTTCGGCGCGACCTCGGGCGACGTGTTCGGCTCGTCGGATGCCGGTGGTAGCTGGTTCACCGCTGCGACGAAGCTGCCGCCCGTGCACTCGGTGCGGGTGGCGTGAGCCTTGCGAACCGGGGTCAGACGATCGCCACCATCCGGTCGATCGCACCCCGCGCGCGCTCGGCGATGTCGGGCGGCACCGTCACGACATGCTTCCCGTCGCGCAGCGAGTCGCGCAGCTTCTCGAGCGTGATCATCTTCATGTAGCGGCAGATCGCCTTCTCGGACACGGCCTCGAAGCGCTTCTCGGGCGCTTCCTTGTTCAGCCGGTGGATGATCCCGGTCTCAGTGGCGACCAGGAACCGTTCTTTGGGAGATTGCCGCGCGAACTTGATCATCCCCTCGGTCGAGAGGATGTGCGTCCGGCCGTTGCCGAACGCCATGCACTGGCTCGCGCAGCCGCACTCGGGGTGGACGAGCAGCTCGGCGTCCGGAGCGTCGTTCTGCCAGCGCTCGATGTCGGCCGGGCGGATGCCCGCGTGCACGTGGCACTCGCCCATCCAGATGCGCAGCGTGCGGCCGGTCACCTTCTCGAGCCAGAGCCCGAGATACATGTCCGGAAGGAACAGGATCTCGGTGTCCTCGGGGATCGACTCGATGATCGCCTTCGCGTTCCCCGACGTGCAGCAGTAGTCGCTCTCGGCCTTCACCTCGGCCGTCGTGTTCACGTACGAGACGACGACCGCCCCAGGGTTCTCGGACTTCCAGGTGCGAAGCTGATCGGCGGTGATCGACGCGGCGAGCGAGCAGCCCGCGTCGAGATCGGGAATGAGAACGGTCTTCTCCGGGCAGAGGATCGCGGCTGTCTCGGCCATGAAGTGGACTCCGCAGAAGGCGATCACCTCCGCCTCGGTGCGCGCGGCCTCGTGGGAGAGCCCGAGGGAGTCCCCGACGAAGTCGGCGACGTCCTGCACCTCGGGCACTTGGTAGTTGTGGGCGAGGATCACCGCGTCACGCGCGCGGGCGAGCTCGCGGATCTCCTCGTGCATCGTCGTGATCTCGGCTGTGGTCATGTGAGCTCCAGTGAGACGTCGAGTGAACGAACCGAGTGGGTGAGCGCACCGATCGAGATCTCGTCCACGCCCGCCTCGGCGATGGCGCGAATGTTCTCGAGCGTGACGCCGCCGGATGCTTCGAGCCGTACGTGCCCGTGTGCGAGCGCGACCGCGGCCGCGAGCTCGTCCGGTGTCATGTTGTCGAGGAGGATCGCGTCAACCTTCGCAGCTAGCGCATCGGAGACCTGAGCGAGCGTGTCGCATTCGACTTCGACGGGAAGATCGGTCGCCGTGCGCAGCCGCTCGACCGCGGCGCGTACCGAGCCGGCTGCGGCGAGGTGGTTGTCCTTCACCAGCACGGCGTCGTCGAGACCGAAGCGATGATTTCTCCCGCCGCCGCAGGCGACCGCGTGCTTCTCGAGCAGGCGCAGTCCAGGTGTGGTCTTGCGCGTGTCGAGGATCGCCACGCCGGTTCCCGCTACGGCGTCGACGTAGCGACGAGTGAGCGTCGCGATTCCGGAGAGCCGCCCCAGGAAGTTCAGCGCGACTCGCTCGCCCGTGAGAATTGCGCGCAGAGGGCCCGAGACGACGGCGACGACGGTCAGGTGCTCGACCGGAGTGCCGTCCTCGACGAGAGCCTCGAACCCGACGTCCGGGTCGAGCGCGCGGAAAACGGCTTCAACCGCGGCCAGCCCGCAGACGATCCCCTGCTCCTTCAGGAGGAGCTCGGCGGTGCCGAGCGCGTCGGCCTCCACCGTCGCCTCGGTGGTGACGTCCCCGGCCCCGACGTCCTCGGCGAGCGCGGCATAGACGATCCGTTCGATGGTGTCGGCCGCTACAGCCATGTCTCCAGCCTGGGCTCGTGATGGAGACGAAGGACGACGTGACGTCCAGCGACGAACTCTCCACAGGGAAGTCCGCCCGGAAGTGCGAGCCCCGGCTCTCTCTCGCGACGCAGCGCGCTCTCCGCGACGAGCCGCGTGAGTAGGTGCGAAGAGGTCCGCAGCCGCTCGAGCCCGGTGGCGTCGCGAATCAGCCCGCAGTCCCTCCAGAGCGCATCTCGCACCTCTTCGTCCACCTGTCCGCCCAGGACGTGACCAGGGTCAGACCCTGGACCTGTCCCCCGAGCGAACTCGGGGCCATGTCCCGAAAGGCCGGGCTCGGCCAGCGCGGCGAGCGCCGCGCGCCGGCCGAAGACGAGACATTCGAGGAGCGAGTTCGAAGCCAGCCGGTTCGCGCCGTGGACACCTGTCGCAGCACATTCACCCGCCGCGTACAGGCCGGGAAGCTCAGTTCGGCCGTCGAGGTCGGTCACGATCCCGCCGACGGTGTAATGCGCCGCCGGAGCGACGGGAATCGGCGTCTCGGAGGGATCGTAGCCTCGCTCCGCGAGGCTTCCCATCAGGCTCGGAAAGCGCGCGCGGTCGATCTCGCGCAGGTCGAGCAGCGCGGTGCCGCGCGCCGCGATGTCGCGCGCGACGACGTCACGTGGCGCGAGCTCGTCGGTGAAGCGCTCGCCGTCACTCGTCCAAGAGCAGCGCGCCCTCCCCCCGGAGCGCCTCGGACAGAAGCAGCGTGGAGTCGACCAGCGTCGTGGGATGGAACTGGACGAACTCGAGATCCGCGACGGCCGCACCGGCGCAATAGGCCGCGGCAATGCCGTCGCCGACAGCACCCGGCGGGTTCGTCGTCCGACTCCAGAGCGCTGCCGCCCCACCGGTGGCAAGGAGCGTCGCGCGAGAACGGATGGCCCGGCGATCGGTCACGACGCCCAGGCAGCGGTCGCCCGGCCGCCACAGCTCCTGCATCCGCTCCCCTTCGGCGACCTCGATCCGCGGGTGGGCGAGCACCCGCTCGACGAGCACCCGCGCGACCCGGTCGCCCGTCGCGGCGCCGCCAGCGTGCACGACCCGCCGGCGGCCGTGGCCGCCTTCCAGTCCGAGGCCGTCGTCGAAGTCGACGCCGAGATCCACGAGGTCGCGAATGCGAGCCGGCGCCTCCCCGGTGAGCGCGGCGACGGCCGTGGGGCGTGAGAGACCGCGGCCAGTTCGCAGCGTGTCAGCGGCGTGGAGCGCCGGCGAGTCGTCGTCGCCGAGCGCGGCTGCAATCCCGCCCTGTGCCAGAGAGCTCGTGGACAGCCGAAGCGGCCCCTTCGCAAGCACGAGCACACGTCCTTCGGCGGCTGCGCAAAGAGCCGCATACAGGCCCGCGACGCCCGCGCCGACGACCACGAGATCGAAGTCCTGAGTGAGATGTGTGCCGTCTGGGGCGCTCATGCTAGTTTTCGCCTCTGAGTCAATAACCTCATGGCCGAGTCTACCAGCCGACACTCACCTCCCGCCCATGCCGCGCTCGCCACCGTGTTCCAGGTGCGCGAGGACGAGCTCCAGGTGCTCCTCTGGAAGCGGGCTCGCAACCCGTTTCAGGGTGACTGGTCGCTCCCCGGCGGCGCCCTTGGCCCCGGCGAGACGCTCGACCAATCGATCCGGCGACACCTGGCTGCCAAGGTCGACGTACGCGAAGTTGCACATCTCGAGCAGCTCGGCACCTGGAGCGACCCTTCGCGACATCCGGAGCACTGGGAGCTCGCGACCGCCTACGTCGGACTCGTTCCTCTCGGCATCGACCCGCGTGTGCCGACAGACACGCGCTGGCATGCAGTGGATGCTCTGCCGTCGACGGCGTTCGACCACGGGGCCATCGTCCTGGCCGGCCGCGAGCGAGTTCGCGGCAAGCTCTCCTACTCGAACGTCGGCTTCGCGCTCGCGCCGGAGACGTTCACGCTCGCGGAGTTACGCGACATCTACGCCGCAGCCCTCGGATACGACGTCTCCGCCACAAATCTGAAGCGGGTCCTGCTCCGGCGCGGTGCGATCGAGGCGACGGGCCAGCGCCGGGAACACGGCCCGGCCGGCGGACGGCCCGCAGAGGTCTTCCGCTTCCGGAGAAACCGGCTCGAGGTCACCGATCCGTTCGCGGTCCTTCGTCCGCCACCTGCGTAGAGCGTTTGCCTGCGTGGGTTTGCGGGGATCATCGAGCGTGCTCGCGCAACGCCTGAGGCGATCTGCACACTCAAGATCGGGCCGTCCGCGTCCGATCTTGGAGCACATGCGGCATTTCCGACTGTGGCTGATCGCGATCGCGGTGCTCAGCCTCCTCGCCGAGGCGATCGGTGCGGCGGCGGTCTTCTGGCGCCGGCCCGATCACCTCCAGCGACTAGGCGACTAGGCGACTAGGCGAACGAGCGCAGTCACGAGCGCGGCGACGAACATCGCCACGACGATCGGCGCTCCACGCCAGATGGCGATCGCCGCAGCTGCAACTCCAGGGACGCGGGCGTCGACGACGAGCTCCTCGTCGCCGCCGACCGTTTGCGTGACGACCAGAGCGGTGAGCATCACCGGGGCCACGAGGTCGACGATCGATTGCGCCTTCGCCGGCAGCCGACGCCTCCCCAGGAACACCGGCCCCGCCGCCTTGAACACCATCGTGAACGCTCCGACCGCGAGCACGACGATCCAGACGTCGGTCATCGCCGCAGGCCGAGCAGGCACGCGGCCGAGGCCACGACGAGGGGCACTCCCGCGGGCGCGACGGGTATCAGAACGAGGGTGATGGCGGCAGCGATCAGCGCGGCCGCGACGGCTCTCCGTTCCCGCAGGTACGGCCTCGCGAGAGCCAGGAAGAGCGCGGCGAACGCCGCATCGAGTCCGAGGTCGTTGGGATCGCCGAGAGCGCTCCCGACGACGGAGCCGATCGCCGTGCTCGATACCCAAAGCACGTAGAGGAGGAGACCCGCGCCGACGAGAATCGGCCACTCGAATCGGCCCGACCTCCCGGCGAGCGCCCACGACTCGTCCACGATCAGCTGGGACTCGAAGAACCGGCGCGTCCTGCTTCCGGGAAAGATCGACGCAGCGGCGATGCTCTGTCCGACGTACCGGAGGTTGAGCAAGACGGCCGATACGACCGCCGCGAGCACGGTGCCGCCGTCCTCCAGCACCGAGAACGCCGCGAACTGCGCCGAGCCGGCGAAGGTCGTCGCTGACATGACGACCATGGCGACCGCACTCACCCCAGCCGCCTCGGCGAGCACCCCGAAGGAGAGCCCGAAGAGCACCGGGCCGAGGACGAGTGGAAGGGCGGCGCGAACGCCGTCGCGAAGGCGAGGCGCGGGACGACCGTCCGACGTCACGCCGCGAACCTAGCAGCGGTCTCCGGGCCGACCGCCTCTGAGTTCGCCGCAGCTCTTCACCGGACATTCGCCGGCTGATCACACTGGTGGGTTACGCCCTTCGAGGAGTGTGGTAGGACCCGATCGACCAACTCCAGAGGGGGAGTGTGATGAGAAGATTGCTCGTCGCGGCCGTTGCGACGCTGGGCATCGCGTCCGCGGTCGCGTCGGCCGCGCCACCGAGCGCGGACGTGCGCTTCGCGACCTTCAACGCCTCGCTGAACCGCAGTGCAGCGGGCCAGCTGCAGGAGCACCTGTCCAGTCCGGCGGTCGACGACGTGTTCCGCCGCCAGATCCGAAACGGCGCCGAGGTCGTTCAACGCGTGCGGCCCGACGTCTTGCTCGTGAACGAGTTCGACCCGCTCCAGAACGGCGATGTCGGTGTCTCCCCGGGACCGGAGAACCTCTTCCGCAGCAACTTCCTCGAGGTCGGGCAGATGGGCGCGGCGCCGATCGACTACGACCACGCCTTCATCGCCGCGTCCAACACCGGCGTGTTCTCCGGTAAGGACCTGAACGGCGACGGCGTCGTCGGCACGACTCCCGGCACCGCGGCGTATGCGAACGACGCTCTTGGCTTCGGCTTCTTCCCGGGTCAGTTCGGGATGGTCGTGTACTCGAAGTACCCGATCGTCTACGACGACGTGCGGACCTTCCGGAAGTTCCTCTGGAAGGACATGCCCGACAACTTGATCCCACCCGGGTTCTACGCTCCCGACGAAATCGAGATCCTGCGGCTCTCGTCGAAGAGCCACTGGGACATTCCGATCGAGATCGGCCGAAAGACCGTTCACTTCCTCGTCTCCCATCCCACGCCGCCGGTCTTCGACGGACCGGAGGACCGGAACGGACGGCGGAATCACGACGAGATCCGCTTCTGGGCCGACTACATCACTCCAGGCAAGGCGGGTTACATCTACGACGACGAGGGTCAGCGGGGAGGGCTGAAGCCCGGAGAGCTCTTCGTCATCGCAGGCGACCAGAACTCCGACCCGCTCGACGGCGACAGTGTTCCAGGCGCGATCCAACAACTGCTCGAGCACCCGCTCGTGAACGGCAAGCTCACTCCCGAGAGCGCAGGTGCTGTCGAGGCAACCGCGCTTCAGGGCGGAGCCAACGCCACGCACGAGAGCGACCCGCGGTTCGACACGGCGGACTTCGCGGACACCGCGCCCGGAAACCTCCGGGCCGACTACGTGCTCCCCCGCAAGAACCTCCAGCTCGTCAGCGCGGGAGTCTTCTGGCCGCTCCGTTCCGATCCACTCTTCCGGCTCACGGGAGTCTTCGACTTCCCGACGTGGGGCGCGGTTGGCGGTTTCCCGACCTCGGACCATCGGAGCGTTTGGATCGACGTCACCGTCCCGTCAGTGAAGTAGGCATGGGTGGGGGGCCCGGCTTCGACGTTGACCGGCTCCCACCCCGCCTCGGTCGCCCTGAGCGAGCCGTCCGCGACAATGCGAGCGTGCTCGATCTCGCGACGCTCGGCTGGGACGACGGCTGGGCGGACGCGTTCGCGCCACATGGCCTGGCTGGGCTCGACGCGGGCCGGGTCGCTGTCCAGCATCGCGGCGCCTACGACGTCCTCACCGAGAACGGGGAGATCCGCGCTCGGCTCCCCGGCCGGGCGAGACGGGAGATCGAATCTCGAGCTGACCTTCCTGTCGTCGGCGACTGGGTCGCGCTCGAACCCGCCGGGCAGGGGCCACCGACGGTGCGGGCGGTTCTGCCCCGGCGAACGAAGTTCTCCCGCCGCGCCGCGCACGAGCCCGGCTCGGACGACGTGCGCGAGCAGGTCGTGGCGGCGAACGTGGATGTCGTGTTCATCGTGGCCGCGCTCAGCGAGGAGTTGAGCCCACGGCTTCTCGAGCGCTATCTGACCCTTACCCGGGAGAGCGGCGCGAAGCCCGTGCTGCTCCTCACGAAGGCGGACCTCGTTCACGGGGCCGACGAAGGAGCGGCCGGGCTGACCGGCCTGGGCATTCCCGTACACGCCGTGTCGGTTCGCACGGGGGCCGGTCTCGAGGACGTTCGCTCCTACGTCGCTCCGGGCGTGACGGCGGCCCTCCTCGGCCCGTCGGGTGTCGGGAAGTCCACCCTCGTCAATTCCCTCGCCGGCGCGGATCTTCTGGCAACCGGCTCCGTCCGCCCGGACGGCTCGGGGAGGCACACCACCACCCGCAGAGAGCTCATCATCCTCCCGGGTGGCGGCCTCGTGGTCGACAACCCGGGTATGCGGGAGCTCCATCTGTGGGTTGCCGCAGAAGGGCTCGAGGAGACCTTCGACGACATCGTCGGCGCTCGAGGCTCAGTGTCGATTCTCGGACTGCCGGCACGAGAGCGAGCCGGGTTGTGCGGTCCGGGCGGCACTCGCCGAAGGACAGCTCGCTCCTGAGCGCTGGCAGCGCTACCGCGCGCTGGAACGCGAGCTCGCCGAGCTCGACAAGACACTCGTCCGGCGGGGGCGCTCCCGCGCCCGGCGCAAGAGGCCGGACGCGGAAGCGTCGTAGCCTCTACGAGGATGCGACGTTCGCGGCTCCTTTCGTCAGGGTCGTGGTGAACGCCCAGTCGGTCGCGGCGTTGTTCGAGTCGGTGCCGTTGGGAATGCGCGACAGCGACCCTGCGACCGTGTTCGAGTCGACGACCGTCGCCGCGAGCGCAGTGCCCTCGACGAGGTTGTACGTCTGCCCGTCGATCACCGCCGCGGTGATCTCGCCCTCGTACGAGAGCGCGTCCAGCAGCGCCTTCGATGCCGTGTCGATCAGCGCAACCCCGTCGGGCGCACCGTTCTGCGCCTCGATGTCGAGCGCGAGGTGGGCGCCGGCGGCGAGCGAGCCCGTGAGCGCCACCCGGGCGTACTCCTGACCGTCTCCGCCGTTCACGAGAACGAGTGCCAGGCTCTCGAGCGAGATTGCCGCCGAGGTCGTGTTCGCGATCTCGACGAACCCGTCCGCGTCGGTGCCGACCTGGTCGTAGTCGATCTCGTTGATCACGAGCCCGCCGGTCGGAGGAGGCGGAGGCGGCGGCGGAGGAGCACCGCCCACGCACGTGAGCGCGATGAGGCCTCCCGTCCCGGTCGTGACGTCGACCGTCCCGGCAGATCCGTCCTGGCGTGTGCAAGCCAGCCCTTCCAGCGCGTTCAACGACTCGAGGGGCGGACCTTGTGGTCCCCGAGGTCCCGCTGCGGGTCCGGCTGGGCCCGCAGGTCCGGTCGGGCCGACCGCACCCGCAGGTCCCGCCGGCCCCGCTGGTCCCGCTGGCCCAGCCGGCCCGGCTGACCCTCGGGCGCCTGCGGGTCCGGTCTCGCCCTGGGGGCCCGCCGGCCCTGCCGGTCCGACCTGGCCTTGCTTGCTCCAGGTCACCACGCGCTCGTTCGACTTGCACTTCGACGCATCGCTGACGATGCGCACGAACCTCTTCTGGCAGGCTGTGATCGTGTCTTGGTTGTGCGACGCGGTGGAGCCCGTAGCCAGAGCTGCGGTCCCACCACCCAGTCCGAGCGCGACCAATCCCACGGCAATCGTGCGTACGTGCACGCATCCTCCTTTCGTCGGTGTCGCAACGGTGGTATCCGGGGCGGTCGCGTGACGCCAGACGTCCAGATCCGACAGGGGGTGCGACAAAGCGCATGGTTGTGCGGCCTTGTGGAAACCTCGGCACAGATTCGTGACAGCGGAGGCGAGGGAAGCCGCCCGTGAGCGAGAATTCGTACGACATGCCGGCCGAGCCGCTCAGCCCCGAGCTCGCCCTCGTCGACCCCGAGCTCGGCGCGCGAGCGCGCGCCGCTCTCCCGGATCCGGCGTACGCGTCCGCCCGGGCGCGACCGACGATCGCCGCAGCGCCCGTCGCTCCCGCGACTGCCAGCGCAGAGACGCGGCCCTATCCGGTCTGGGCGCGCATGACAGCCGCGCTCTGGCTGCTGGTCGTCGGGATGCTCATCGGCGGCACCGCGATCCCACACGCGCAGGATCGGCCGCGCGTCGTACCGCGCGCCGAGGACGTCACGATCTGCGAGCCGGCGCCTGCGCCGTCGACTCCTTCCCGGCCGGCGCCGGGCGCGGGCGACCCGCTCATCCGATAGAGATCCGGCCGGCGCGCCAGGCTACAATCGCCCTGCCCGGGGCTATAGCTCAGTTGGGAGAGCGCCTGGATCGCACCCAGGAGGTCGGCGGTTCGAGCCCGCCTAGCTCCATAGCAAACCCGTTCGCTCCGCATCACGCACGGCGCTCGGTGATGCTTATTCGAGCGGCTTGCGGGAACGAGGATCGAACTTCTCGGCCACGGCGGCGGCGTGTCCAGTCTTCTCAACGACCCAATAGCGATCCGTCCGCTCCACAACGACCTCGACCTCGGGAACGACGTGCTCGTCACTCGGCATCACGAGAAAGTGAGTCGGGATCTTTCGGATCGCCTCGTACTCGTCGATGGCCAGCCGGACGGGTTCCTCGCAGGACTGATCTGCGCACTCACAAACCCAGTCAGGGAAAGGAGGATCAACCCAGTAGTGCACCGCGTTACTGAGTGCCATGCGCTCGTTGTACTCGCGGACGAGGCTTTGGTTTCTTGCGGCTCGATCTTCGAGCGTGAGGTCGGTCATCGGTTGCACACGCCTTCCCGGTACCGCTAGGACTGGAGCCGGGAATGGCCTCTCAAAGCACTCGACCGTCAGGTCGCTGCGAGAAGGAGGGGCACCTCTAGGGGTCGCCTCGGCTGCCTCATGGTACTCCTATCAGGAAGGGGCCACCGGCCCCGCCGGACGAGACCGACGGGGCCGCGGCTATGAGCGCAATTTGGCTACGTGCCGCTCGGAGCGATCCTCACCGCCTTGAAAGTGTGCGTTCGTGCGCCACCGTATTCGGTGAAGGCGTCGTAGACCTCGTACCGCCAGGTGCCGGCGCCCGGGAACACGACGCGCGCCCGGTAGACACCGACGCGGCTCGTCGGCTTGGCCACGAAAGTCCGCGACGCTGGCGGCCCGCCGAGACTGGAGCTCGTGGTGCGAGCACTCACGACCTTCCGGATGGTCAGCCTCGGCTTCAGGCAACAGAGCGGCTGGGTTGCGAGTCCATGCTGGAGCACCGTGATGTCGACGGTCCACGGCTCGCCGGCGGACAGGTTCTTCGGCGACGAGCTCAGTTTCACGGTTGCCCAGCCTCCGGCGAGCGCCGTGCTCGCACACACGAGGGCTACGGCTGCGGCCAGGATGACTGCTTTTCGCATCAGCGACCTCCCAATTCGGATATTCCATATACACCGAGTCGCCGCCACTGGTTCCGACCGCGCGAGCGATCAGCGCACGGTGTACGGACCGGTCGACAGCGCGTGGTATCCCTTCACGCCCACGGAAGCGGCAAGAGGACTGCGGGGATCCTCGTTCCCGGCGAGGCGAGCGAGGGCGACGCGGAAGTCGTAGCGGGGTGCCCACCCGAGCTCCGTTCGGGCGCGAGCGTTCACGTACACGCGGTCGATGCTCGGGAACATCTTCCAGCCGCGCGCGGCGTAGACGTCCTCGTAGTCGGGAAACAATCGCCCCACGACCGACGCGGCGTCGACGGCGAGCTCGGGCAGGTCGTCCAGCGTGAACGGCGTGGTTGCGCTGATGACGTAGCGGCCGAAACCCAGGGCAGGAGCACGCTCCAGCGCGAGCCGGTGGGCGCTGACAACGTCTTCGAGATCGACTCTGCGGTAGAGGAGCTCGTTGACCTTGAGATTGGTGTCGTCGTAGGCGGTGCGCACCTCATCTCGGTCGTCCGCTTCCGGGAAGAAGCGTGAGGTGCGCAGGATGAGACAGGGCAACCCGTGGTCGCGATGGATGAGCTCGCAGAGATCTTCGGCCGCGGCCTTGGTGACGCCGTAGACGTTCCTCGGGACCGGGGCAACGTCCTCGGTGATCCATGCCGCCGGCGCGCCGGGCGTCGGAGTGAGCGCCTGGCCGAAGACACTCGTCGTGCTCGTGAACACGAAGCAGCTGACGCCGGCTGCAACAGCTCCCTCGAGCAGGTTGAGCGTGCCCGTGACGTTCGTGTCCACGAACGCCTGGCGGGCATGGGAGCCGACGTGGGGCTTGTGCAGCGTTGCTGCGTGCACGATCGCGTCGACACCCTCCGTGTACCGCCGCACGAAGTCGCGGTCGACGATCGACCCGACTGCGGTTGTGGTCGGGGAGTCGAGCAGGTCGAGACCGACGATCTCGTCCCCATCGGAGCCAAGGACGCGGACGAGCGCCTCGCCGAGATGCCCGGAGCTACCGGTGACGAGGATTCTCATGCCTCGAGTGTCTCACTCAGGCACTGGCGCTCGTTCAGGTCTCGCTGCGTGAGGATGCTCTCGGCCATCTGCCGACGCTGACGGAGCGCTCGCCTACTGGTGACCGCTGCGCGAGAGCAATGCCGCCGACAACGAGCACGGCCCCGAAGCCGAGCCACAGCGACAGCTCCTCGCCCAGCACGGTTGCCCCGATGAGCACGGCGAGCGGCGAGATCGCGTAGGTATAGACCACCGCGCGCGTCGGGCCGAGCCCGCGGAGGCCGATGTTCCAGCCGATGTAGCCGAGGAGCGTCCCGAGCACGCCGAGGTAGAGGATCCGCGCCAGGTCGCCGGCCGAAGCGTCGGCGAGCGCATCCACCGTGGACCCGCGCACGAGTGGCATCAGTCCGAGAATGCCGATCAGGCTCGTCGCCGCCGTGAGCGCCAGCAGATCGTGTCTCCCGAGCAGCGGCTTCAAGATGACGTTGTAGAGGGCGAAGGCAAGTGGCGCCCCCAGCACGATGAGCGGGCCCTTGACGTTCATGACGGAGACGGACTGCCCGGCGCCCAACGCGACGACGACCGCAACGCCCGCGAAGGCGACCGCAAGCCCGACGACGTGACGTGGTCGAACTCGATCCAGACCGAGAGCGAGCGCGAGCAGCAGCGTCATCCCCGGTGACAGCGCGACGACGAGGGCGGCCACCCCGGATGTCGTGTACCGCACGCCCACGTTCAGAAAGAGGTGGTAGCCGACGACGATCAGCAGGCCTGCTGCGACGACTCTGAGCCCGTCGCGCCTCGTGAGTCCCGGAAGCCCTCGAGCGCGCCAGAGGATGTAGACGAACCCTGGCGCAGCGATCGCATAGCGCAGGATCGCGATGTCGATCGCTCCCACGCCGTGCTCGAGCAACGACTTGATCACGGAGAACGAGCCGGCCCAGACCACGACCACCGCGATCAGGGAGAGATGCGGGCGCGTCGCCACCGAATCGGATAACGCAGGATGCCGGCGCATCGTGAGCTGACGAACGTGTGGCACGCCTGGATGCTTCCCTGAAATCCTCCGGCAATAGCCCTCGACGGGGCTATTTCGCGAGACCGGCGCGGTCGATGAAGACGCTCATGGGCCACAACCGCGACGAGTGGAACGCCGAGGCGATCCTGATCGCATTTCAGCCGTGGGAGATCGATCTCATCGCACGCGGCCTCGGTCGGCTCGCCCAGCTCGCGGACGCCAACCCCGCGCGCTACGGCCTTTTCGGACATGGGGCCGAGCCGGCGCTGGCCGTCGGCGAGAAGATCGATCAGGTCCTCGAGTACCAGGGCTACGGAGGCATCGAGGACTTGCGGAATCTCGTCGAGGAACGGCACGGCGACGAGGTCGACGCGAGCGCCGGCTAACCGCGATCCTCGACCGAAGCGCGCTAACGCGCGCGGGCGAAGCGGTGAACGGCCTCGAGAAGCTCCTTGCTCTTGGCGCCGGCTTCCATGGGATCCCCTGACGCAAGCGCTCCCGCGACGCAGTGGTTCACGTGGTCGTCGAGAATGCGGAAGGCGACGCTTTCGAGCGCGGTCGTGACCGCGGAGATCTGCGTCAGGATGTCGATGCAGTACCGGTCTTCGTCGACCATGCGCTCGATTCCGCGCACCTGTCCTTCGATCCGATGCAGCCGGCGGACGAGCGCCTCCTTGTCGGCGACGTAGCCGTGAGCCTGGGGCTGGCTCATGCGGCGACTCCTTCCCGTGAGGATCTGAAGCCGCGCAAGCGGAGTGAGTTCGTGACCACGAACACGCTCGAGAACGCCATCGCCGCGGCCGCGACGATCGGATTCAGCAGCCCTGCCATCGCCAGCGGGATCGCCGCGACGTTGTAGGCGAAGGCCCAGAAAAGGTTGCCCTTGATCGTGCGCAGCGTTCGGCGCGCCAGCGCGATCGCGTCGGCGGCGGCGCGGAGGTCACCCGAGACGAGCGTGATGTCGGACGCTTCGATCGCGACGTCGGTACCGGTTCCGATGGCCAGGCCAAGGTCTGCCTGCGCGAGGGCGGGCGCGTCGTTGATCCCGTCGCCGACCATCGCCACGACCTCGTCCGACTCCTGGAGCCTGCGGATCTCGGCCACCTTCTCGTCGGGATAGACCTCGGCCAGCACCCGTTCGATCCCGACTTCCCGCGCGATTCGCTCCGCGCTCTCTCTCCCGTCCCCGGTGAGGAGCACCGGAGTCAGGCCGAGCTGCTTCAGCTCCGCGACCGCCTCCGCGCTCGTCGGCTTGACCGAGTCACGGACCTCGAGCGTTGCTCTCGCCTCTCCGTCCCACGACACCGCGATCACACCGTCACTCCGCCCGACCTCGACCCGATGCCCTTCGACGAGCCCGGAGACGCCGACGCCGGGAACGTTGCGAAAGTCGGTGACGGGGGAGAGCTCCCCGACCTCGGCTCGCGCAGCGGAGGTCACCGCCTGTGCGATCGGGTGCTCGGATGCCGCTTCCAGCGCACCCGCCAGCGACAGCACCTCGGCGCGCGTGGCCCCGTCGAGCGTGATGACGTCTGTCAGTTCCACCCTGCCCTCGGTCACGGTCCCGGTCTTGTCGAGGACGACCGTCGTGATCCGGCGCGTGCGCTCGAGCGTCTCCGGGCCCTTGATGAGAATGCCGAGCTGAGCGCCGCGACCCGTGCCGACCATGAGCGCGGTGGGCGTCGCCAGTCCGAGCGCACATGGACAGGCGATGATCAGCACCGCGACCGCAGCGGAAAGGGCGTCCGTCGCGTCGCCGGTCACCACGATCCAGCCCGCGAGCGTCGCCAGCGCAAGCCCGAGAACGATGGGCACGAAGACGGAAGAGACACGGTCGACGAGCCGCTGGATCGGAGCCTTCCCGGACTGGGCTTCCGCCACCAGGCGGGCGATCTGCGCGAGTGCGGTCTCCTCGCCGACCTTCGTCGCACAGACGACGAGCCGCCCGAAGGTGTTGATGGTCGCACCGGCGAGGTTGGACCCCGGCCCGACGTCGACCGGAACGGGCTCTCCCGTCAGCATCGACTGGTCGACGGCCGAGTCACCCTCGACAACCGTCCCGTCGGTGGGAATCTTCTCGCCGGGCCGGACGATCATGAGGTCGCCGGGCGCCACGGCCTCGATCGCAACGGCCACCTCCTTGCCGTCACGCAGCACGTGGGCGTCCTTGGCCCCGAGATCGAGGAGCGCACGAATTGCCGCTCCTGATCGCCTCCTGGCTCGGGCCTCGAGGTAGCGGCCGACGAGGATCAGGGTCGTGATCACGGCGGCGACCTCGAAGTAGGTGTGCGCGTCGGCGAGGAAGAGGAGCGCGACCGTCGACCAGCCCCACGCGGCCAACGTCCCGATCGAGATCAGCGTGTCCATCGTCGCCGCGAGGTGACGGGCGTTCAGCAGAGCCGCGCGATGGAACCCGTGCCCAGCCCAGAGGACCACCGGCGACGCGAGTGCGAACGCAAGCCACTCCCAGTTTTCGAACTGGAGGGGCGGGATCATCGCGACCGCAGTCAGGGGGACGGTCAGCGCCATCGCCACGGCGAGCCGCGTGCGCAGCGCGCGCGTGCGCTTCTCCCCGGAACCCGCGTCGGCCGATGTGCGAGCGTGGTAGCCGGCCGCCTCGACCGCCTGCACGAGGTCCGCCAGCGCAACGCGGTCCGCGTCGTAGCGGACCGCCGCCTGCTCGGTCGCGTAGTTGACAGACGCCTCGACGCCTTCCAGCTTGTTCAGCTTGCGCTCGATACGCGTCGCGCACGCGGCGCAGGTCATCCCCTCGAGCGCCAGCTCGACCCGCGCTTCGGGCGTCGCGGTCCGAGTCACGCTACGTCGTATCCCGCTTCGGCGATCGCGCTCCGCAGCGGAGCGTCATCCAGCTGATCACCCCGGATCGTGACGCGCTTCGCATCCGGGTCGACGTCGATCTCGTCGACGCCGGCGACTTCGGAAACCTCCTCGCGAATCGACTGCACGCAGTGCGTGCAATGGATCGCGGGAACGTTGTACGTGATCTCCACCGAGCTCCTCTCCATTCGCCGACGAGCGAGAGAGGAGTATACCCCATCAGGGTATGGGAGAACCCGCCTGCTCGAGGAGTCGTCCGGCCCGGATCGTCGCGGCCATGGCCTTCGACTCCTCGCGATACCAGGTACCGTCCTCGAACTCGATCGCGGGAAGGAAGTGCTGACCGGTGTGCTCGAGGACGTCCTTCCGCTTCCCGCGCGGGTATGTGGGCTCGATCACGTTCTCGTACTCGATCCCCTGCTCGTCGAGCGCCTCCTGCACCGTCCAGCACGCGCCGAGCCTGACCCGGAACCGGCAACGGTGGAACTTGACCACTACAGACCTTCGATCCGACTGGCTCCGACGATCGCTTCGTCGCCGTCCGAGAGGCGCACGAGCGCCTTCCCCTTGCCGTCGTAGTCCGGAGACCAGACGACGAGCATGGCGTCCTCCCCATGCACCCGACACGCGCGCCCGTCCTCCGGGTCGAGGCCGCGCCAGAAACGGACGAACGGGTTCGCGTCCCACTCGCGGCCGATCGTCGTCTCGTCGGTGTGTCCCGGGAGCACGCGGACCTCGTGCGGGAGCGCCATCAGCACGTCCATCACCGAGCGCTTGACCTCAGCGGCCGCCCCGCCGCCCACGGAGTCCTTGAACAACGTGTCGCCGGTGAAGCAGAGCTCGTTTCCGACAACGAACGAGACCCCGTCCTCGGAGTGCCCGGGCGTCGCGACCACTTCGATCCGCAGATCACCGGTCTCGACCGCTCCGGTCGTGACCTCGACCCCGAACCGTTCGACGAGCTCGTCGTTGCCGGCGACGTGATCGGCGTGGTCGTGCGTGATCAGCAGGTGCGTCGGCCTCAGGCCGTCGCGCTCGACGACGCTCGCGAGGGGTTCGAGCGGCGCGCCCGAGTCGACGAACACCGCGGTGCCGTTCTCGTCCGCGAGCAGGTACGCATTCGAGAGCCACGACGGATGCATGCTGCGTTCGACGAGCACGCGCAGATGGTACGGGAGACGACTGCGCAGGCATGAGAGAATCGGACGAGTCCCCACGCGAAGGAGGTCAGATGAGCGCAGATCAGATGAGTACCGTGGACACGGTGTTCGAGGATCGGGAGGTTCTGCGCTCTGCCTCGGGCATGTGGTGGCTGTTCCTCGTCACGGGACTGGCCTGGCTCGTTTTCTCGCTGATCGTCTTCCGTTTCGACATCACGAGCGTGCGCTCGATCGGCATCCTCTTCGGAGCGATGGCGATCGTCGCCGGCGTGAACGAGTTCCTCGCCCTCATCGTCTCGACCATCGGCTGGAAGTTCGTACACGGCATCCTGGGCGTTGCGTTCATCCTCATCGGGCTCTTCGCCTTCATCGAGCCGGGGAGCGCGTTCGCCGCCCTGGCCTCGGTGATCGGCTTCTACTTCCTCTTCAAGGGGGTTTTCGACATCGCCGTGGCGATCGCGACCAAAGGCGAGTTCGACCTCTGGTGGCTCCAGCTCCTCGCCGGCATCCTCGAGATCGCGCTGGCGTTCTGGGTGGCCGGGAACTTCGAGCAGAAGGCGACCTTGCTCCTCGTGTACACCGGCCTCGTCGCGCTGTCGAAGGGAGTGACCGAGCTCTTCCTGGCGTTCAAGCTCAGGAGCCTGCAAACGCACCTCGAGACCGCCTGAGAGCTTCTAACGTGATGATCGCCCGTCGCGAGGCGGATGCTGGACGTCGTGAGGCAAGGACGCAGGGAGCGTTCATATCCTCTGGATATGGGCGCGACTGAGGACGCGGCATCGCGGCGTCCAGGGCCGCATCGCGACATGGCGGTTCATTGCGTTAGAAGCTCTACCACCGTTTTCGTTAGGATCGAAATCCGGATGCGTCGGACCGTTCTCGTACTCGCCGCCCTCATGCTCGTTCCGACCGCCGGCCTCGCCGCGGGCTGCGGCGGCGAGGAGGAGGCGACGCCGACCCCGGACACGATCACGGGCACCGTCACGACGGACACGACGGAGACGGACACCACCGAGACGACCGATACGGACACGACTGAGACGGACACGACCGACACGACGGACACCGAGCCGGCCACGGACGGTGACCCGGTTGCGGGCAAGGAAGTTTTCCTCGGCGTCGGCGGCTGCGGCGCCTGCCACACCTTCGCCGACGCGGGAACCACCGGGGCGATCGGCCCGAACCTCGACGACTCGGCGCCGAGCCTCGAGCTCGCTCTCGACCGGATCACGAACGGGCAGGGGTCGATGCCCTCGTTCTCGGGCCAGCTCACCGAGCAGCAGATCGCCGACGTCGCGGCGTACGTCTCCGGCGCCTGAATCTCCCGCGCGGCCGCTTAGACTTCCTCCGTGATCGATCTCAAGGCCGCCCGCGCGGACGCCGACCGCTGGCGGGCCGCGCTGGCCCGCAAGGGTGCTGCCGATGCCTTCGATTCGCTGCTCGACGCGGACGAGCGCTGGCGCGCCCTGATCCCGCAGGTCGACGAGCTGCGGACGCGGACGAAGCTCAAGGGCAAGCCGTACTCCCGACGAGCTCGAGCAGGTGAAGAGGGCCAAGGAAGATCTTCGGCGTCTCGAGGGCGAGCTGGCTCGAGGCGGAGTCCGAGCGCGACCGGCTCGGGCTTCTCGTCCCCAACCCGCCGCACGACTCGGTTCCGGAGGGTGCCACGGAGGACGACGCCCTCGAGCTGCGACGGGTCGGCGAGCTGCCGACAATTGGCGCGCCGAAGGAGCACACGGAGATCGGGCGCTTCGACATGGAGCGTGCCGCGCGCATCGCGGGATCCCGCTTCGGCTACTGGATCGGCGACGCGGCTCTGCTCGCTCTGGCCATGTACCGCCTCGCCCTCGACCGTCTCGTCACCAAGGGCTTCGTGCCCGTCCTCCCGCCCGTCCTCGTTCGCGAAGAGGCGCTCGTCGGCACCGGCTGGCTTCCGTCGGACGATCCGAACGTGTACGCGGTTCAAGGCGAAGACCTGTATCTCGCGGGCACGGCCGAGATCCCGGTCGGTGGGCTGCACCTGGGCGAGCTCCTGAACGCGGACGAGCTCCCCCTGCGCTACGTCGGCTTCTCGCCCTGCTTCCGGAGCGAAGCCGGCGCCGCGGGGAAGGACACGCGCGGCATGTTCCGTGTCCACCAGTTCAACAAGGTCGAGCAGTTCGCCTTCACGCGCCCGGAGGAGTCCTGGGACGAGCACGAGCGCCTGCTTCAGAACACCGAGGAGATCGTCGCCGAGCTCGGTGTCCCGTACCGGGTCGTCGTGCTCCCGACCGGTGACATGTCGAAGGCGTCCGCGAAGACCTACGACGTCGAGATCTGGTTCCCGTCGCAGGACCGCTACCGCGAGACGGCGTCGATCTCGAACACGACCGACTTCCAGGCGCGCCGGCTGGGTACCCGCTTCCGCGGCGAGCACGGCCCGGAGCCCGTGCACACGCTGAACGGAACGGCGGTCGTCGACCGCATGGCTCTGGCGGTGCTCGAGAACTTCCAGGGCGGCGTCCCGGACGTGCTGCGGGAGTACGGCGCACCCGCCGAGATCCGCCCCTAGCCGCTGCGCTCGGTCACAATGCGCCGCGGTGGGGTGCCGGAGCGGCCGAACGGGTCGGTCTTGAAAACCGATGGGCGTGCAAGCGCCCCGTGGGTTCGAATCCCACCCCCACCGTCCGGCGCGTGATCGTCCTCCGCCGAGCATAGGATCGGGGGAGGTGCTTCTCCGCGCTGGACTGCTCCTCGTGCTCGGCGCCCTCTTCGGGCTCGGCGCAGAGGGCTCGCTAGCGCAATCCGCAGACGTCGACGCCAAGGTCGGTGAGCCGGTCCTGCTCGAGTTAGCGCGCTCCGAACGTGTCCGCGTGATCGTCGCACTCCGCCAGCCACGGGCGCTGGCTTCGTCTCGGATCGCGGCGACACGCGCGGTTCGCGAGGGCATCCTCTCGAGGCTTGGCCCGGAGAGTGGTTTCCGGGCGACGACCCGCTGGGACGCCGTCTCCGCCGTCTCGGGCTTCGCCACTTCCGGCGGGCTCGACCGGCTGCGTCGAGACCGGGACGTGCTGCGAGTCGATCTGGACGCCGGGGGCCGAGGAACGGACGCGGAGAGCCTTCCGCTCGTGCGTGGGGACGCGGCACATGCGGCAGGTCTCACCGGTCGAGGAGTGACCGTCGCCGTCTTGGACAGCGGAATCGACCGGGCGCACCCCGATCTCGCCGACGCACTGGTCGGCGAGCATTGCGTCGTCGTTCCGAACGGTTGCCCGAACGGCGCGAACGAGCAGGATGGCACCGGAAGCGCGGCAGACGACAACGGTCACGGCACGAACGTCGCCGGGATCGTGGTCTCGAACGGCAGCGTGGCACCGATCGGCGTCGCGCCGGACGCAGCGGTCGTCTCCGTGAAGGTGCTCGATCGCAACAACGGGTTTCAGACGACGTCGCAGATCGTGACGGCGTTGAACTGAATCGCATTCATCCGCCCCCGACGTCCGCGTGGTCAACATGAGGCTCGGCTCGTTCCAGCGCTTCGCCGGGAATTGCGACAACGCTGCAGCCGGGACAATGGCGATCGCCTCCGTGGTCGCGGCGCTCAGAGCGCGGGGGGGTGACGGTGCTCGCCGGCACGGGCAACGATGTGTCGCCGACCACCATGACTGCGCCCGCGTGCATCTCGGGTGTCATCGCGGTCGGGGCGGTCTACGACGGTAACGTCGGCGCCGTTTCCTTCGGCGTTTGCACGGACAGTGTCACCGGCGCCGACCTTGTGCCGTGCTTCTCGAACAGCAGCACCGAGCTCGACCTCCTCGCCCCCGGCGCCCTGATCACGTCGGCGGGGCGGGGCGGCGGAGTCTCGACCTACGTCGGGACGTCGCAGGCTTCGCCGCACGCCGCCGGGGCTGCTGCGGTGCTTCTTCAGCGGGACTCGACGCTCTCCCCCGATGCGATCGAGAGCGCGCTCGAGTCGTCGGGCGTCGCGATCACCGATCCCCGAAACGGGCGCGTAACCCCGCGTCTGGACATCGCCGCAGCACTCCAGCTCGAGCCGGTAGCGCCCCTGCTGCCCGACGTCGCCATAGCGCGGCGTCAACTCACCTTCGGAGCCGTTCGGGTCGGCCGGAGGAAGGCTCTCACTCTTTCGGTCTCGAACGCCGGCGAGGCGCCCCTCACGGTCACGGCGACCGCCTCGAGGCCGTTCTCCGTCTTGGCCGGTCGCCAGCTCCAGGTCGCGGCCGGCGGCAGCGGCCGAATCGCGGTGGCGTTCGCGCCCGCAGCGAGGCGGGCGTACAGGACCACCCTCACGTTGAGCTCGAACGATCCGGACGAGCGACGAGTTGCCGTCGTGCTCCGTGGAGCGGGCATCCTCCGCTGATGCGGTAGCGCCACGAGCGGGACCTGAGTTTGAGCGGATCTTGAGCCGGGTGCGAGACCGTGTCCTCGGATCGCATCACAAGCTCACAGGGAGGTAGGTCATGTCACTCCGAGGTGCACTTCTCGCGTTCGGGGCACTGGGTCTGCTCTGCACCGGCACGAGCCTTGCGTCGAGCCCGAAGCCCGAGCGGGTGTTCGTGAACGCCATCGTCGAGCAGGTGGGGCCGGTTCCACCGGGCTCCCAGGGCCCGGCGCCGATCAGCTGGGCGAACATGCACGTCAAGGTCACGGCCGAGGACGTCGATCCCTCCGTTCCGCCGTGCTTGGGCTGTCAAACGGCGGACACGGGCTGGATCGAGATCACGAAGGTCGACCGCGACGACCCGCGATCTCCCTCAGCAAGCGAGCTCTCGGGACCGGTCAGCTGGGTGCACATCGATTCGGACGGTCGGGCGACGGTGGTCTCGAGCGAGATGAGCGCTAGCTTCCGATTCGTCGACGGCGGCAGTCCGGGGAACGAGTCGGTCGGACCTCCGGGTCCGGGTGGACTCGTGCCCACACGTGACTCGATGTCGTGGAACTTCATTCCGGCCAGGGGCAGTGGCGGACCGGTTCGGGGCTCGCTGATCGGAGGCACGATCCGCATCGACTGACGATCAGAACCGCAGTCCTTCGCCGCGGGCGAGCACCTTCGCCGTGCGCCAGAGGATCGAGAGGTCGTGCCGGAGCAGGCGCGCTCCGCGCCAGCTCCGGCAGGCCTCGACGTACTCGAGATCGAGCCCGGTGTAGCCCGAGGTCTCGACCACCCCCTTTTGAATCTGCGCGGGGCCCGTCCAGCCGGCGATCGCGTGCTCTCGGTACTGGAGGCCCTGCGCAACCTGGCTCGCGACCATCGACGGGGGCCACGGCCTCGGCCCCACCAGGCTCATGTCGCCGCGCAGGATGTTGAAGAGCTGCGGAAGCTCGTCGAGGTACCAGGGCTTGGGAATCCGCCGCCCCGCCCAGGTCAGGTTCTCGGGATCGCTTTCGAGCAGCCGGGCGTGCGCCTCGCCCTCACACTGTCCCTCGAGAGCAGCGAGCCGGAGCGTCCGGAACTTGAGGAGCTCGAACTCGCGACCTCGCGAGATTCGGCGCTCGCGATAGAAGAGCGGGCCGCGATCGCGCACGACGAGGAGACCGTTCAGCCCGCTCGCCACGGATGCGAGTGCGAACGCGGGGCTGAGCACGACGACGAGGGCTCCGGCGATTCCCTTGTCGGCGGCCTTCTTGGCCAGCGGGTACCCGCTCGAGGTCAGGGCCCCGCGCCGCCGGTCGCGCTACCCGCGCTCTCCCACGACTCCGGGCCGACCTCGACGAGCGCACCGTCGCGTTCCACCATGAGGCGTGCGGGGCAATCGATGTGCCGGATCCAGAACAGTCCCGCCGGCAACGGGTCGTAGGCGGGCGGGCGGTCATCGATGGCCGTGCCCGTGGCGAGGCGGACGCACAGATCCGGGATGTTGACGCCGGCCGCTGTGTAGAAGTGCGCCGTGGTGAAGAGCCTCCCCGCGTTGATCTCGGTCGGCCGCGGCACGCCCTCGGAGTCTTCCCGGAGGTCCACGCAGTAGAGGCCGTGGGGCTCGACGTCGATCGACCGCACCGCCTCCGTCGCGACCCGATTCACCTCCGCGTCCGCGATCGTCACGGCTACCGTCGGGGTACCCGTGCGGCCGGAAGGAGCCAGGTGTGGGTAGATGTACTCCAGGCGCTCGCGCCCCTGCGACACGACGAGCTCGCCCTCGTACCAGAGGCTCGTCCAGGCGTAGTCGCGGCCGGGCAGGTATTCCTCGAGGATCCAGTCCCAGTCCACCTTGCGAGCCAGCCAGTAGCGCCACCAGTTGAGCGCCACCTCGTGGCTGTCGACGGGGGTGGAGCCGCGGCCTCCCGCCCCTCGTGTCGCCCGCATCCAGAGGGGCAGGCCCATCTCCTCGATGGCCTCGTGAATCTGCTCCTCGACCTCCAGCTTCACGACGGGCTTCAGGCGCAGCCCGTCACGCTTCCAGCGCCAGGAGGTCTCGAACTTGTCCTGGCAGAGCAAGATCGTCTGCACCTTCGGAACGAGCACGGCCGCGCGGAGCTCGCCTCCGTAGCGCGCGAGCACCTCGACGGCCTCGTCGGGCTGCGCGTGGACGAAGTCGATCCGGTGCTCTTCGCAGATCTCGTTCAGCCACTCGCGGAAGGCCGGATCGAAGAGGCGGTACGGCTGCTTCACCTTCTCCCCGTCGATCAGGCCGAGATGGTGGTCGTTGCCGTCGATGCCGAGCACGTCGTGCCCGGCCGCGCGTAGCGAGCGGACGACGTTGGCGCCTGCGGGACCGCCGGCGCCGATGACGGCGACATTCACGGGAGCTCCTGACGCTGGACGGGTGCCTCTCGTCGCGGACGAGGCGCGGGCGCCGTGAACTCGAGTGCCCCCCACAGGGCAACGATCCGCGCGTTGGGCACCACTGCCGACAGCGTATCCGCAGACCTGGCGCGCTGTTCTCGGTGGCTCCGATAGCCTCCCGCTTCGATTCGGTCTCGGCATCGGGGGAGAATGCGAAGCGGCTTCAGGACGGTACGGCCAAGGTGGAGGCAACTGGTCGTCGACGGCTTCCAGCTTCTGGGCTGGGAGATCACCAAACACGGACTCATCAAGTCGTCAGTCGCGCGGGACGGCTACCTGCCCTGTCCCCCGAACCGATACCTCACACTCGCACGGGAGCTCGATCCCGACTACCAGCGGCGATACGAGAAGGTTCGCTCGGCGACAGGTGTTTCCGACGATCGCCTGTACGTGCTCGAGATGTTCGCACGGCATTGCGCCCATCTCATCGGGGACTTCGCCGAGTGCGGCGTCTGGCGCGGCGGAACGGCCATGCTGCTCGCAGACGTCATGGCGGAGGAGGAGCACGCGCCGGACCGGCAGCTTCATCTCTTCGACACCTTCGAGGGCATGCCGAAGTCGGCGGAACTCGACCCGAGCGGGCACAGCGAAGGAGACTTCGCGACGTCGCTCGAGAGCGTGAAATCGCGCTTGTCGCCCTTCGCGAACGTCGCGTTCCATCGGGGCGAGATTCCCACGAGGTTCGACTCCGTCGCCGATCGAACGTTCGCGTTCGTTCACGCCGACGTCGATCTCTACTCGTCGACACGCGACTGCCTGACCTTCTTCTACCCTCGAATCGTGCCCGGCGGCATTCTGGTCAGCGACGACTACGGCTTCCGCCTGTACGAGAAGTCCGCGCGCGTGGCGGTCGACGAGTTCTTCGAGGACAAGCCCGAGAACCCGATCTCGTTGCGCTCCGGCCAGTGCTTCGTCATCAAGCAAGCACCTCGGGACTGAGATTCGCGCCGCGTCGGCGACTCCCCGAGATGCGTTTCGAGGCTGTCGTCAAGGCGCGGCGGTCGTCCGCCGACGATAGACCGATGTCTACCGAGCAGAGCGCGCCGAGACGGTGAAGATCCTCGTCGTCACGAACATGTACCCGACGACGGACACTCCGTCGGCCGGCCTCTTCGTGCACGAGCACGTGCGCGCGCTGCAGCACCGCGGTCTCGAGGTGGACGTCGTCGCCGTACACGGCAGGCACTCGCGGGGGCAGTACGTCACGACGATCCCGGCGCTCGCACGGCGACTCAGAAGCGACTCGTTCGCCCTGGTTCACACGCAACACACGTACAGCACGTACCAAACCGCTCTCGCGCGCGCCTTCACCCGCCGCCGGCCTCCGGTTCTGCTGACGATGCACGAGGGCGAGAGCTTTCTTCCGGCCGGGACGCGCGACCCGGACGCCGACTCGATCAAGCAGCTCGTTCATTCGAAGCGCATCAAGCGCTGGGCGGCGGGTCTCGCCGACCATCTCGTGACCGTCGCTCCCGGGATCGCGGAGGCGCTCTCGCTTCGCATGCCGCACACGGTGATCCCGCCCGGGGTCGACGTCGATCGCTTCCGCCCCCTGGCACAGCTCTCGTGCAGGGAGCAGCTCGGCCTTCCACAGGATGGCCCGATCGTGTTCTTCCCGGCCAGTCCGAGCCGTAACTTCAACAAGGGGTACACGGAATTCGTGCAGGCCGTGAACATGCTCGAGGCTCCAGTGCACACCGTGACCGCGGGAAACATTCATCCGCGCGACATGCCGCTCTACATGAACGCCGCGGACGTCGTGGTGCAAGCGTCGCGATTCGAGGCCTCGCCGATGGTGGTGAAGGAGGCCATGGCGTGCGATCGACCGCTCGTCTCGACGGACGTCGGCGACGTTCGCGTGCTCTGCACCGGTGTCCGAGGCTGCTTCATGTGCTCCCGCGAGCCCGAGGAAATGGCTGAGAAGATCGCAGAAGCCCTCGGCTTCGACGGCACGGCGCCTGGGGGCAGGGCTCGGATCCTCGAGCGCGGGCTCACGGTGCAGGCGGTCGCGGAGCGGTACATCGAGCTGTACGAGCAGATCGCGGATCCGTCCAGATGAAGGGCGTAAAAGGACGCGCACGCATCTGCGTGATCCGACAAGGGCACTTCCCCGAGGACCCGCGAGTCAGACGGGCCGTCGGCGCGCTCGTCGACGACGGCTACGACGTCGACGTCGTCTGCCTCCGAGGAGTCGACGAGGAGCGGCTCGGCAGCTGGCGATCCGCGCGTGTCCATCGACTCCCCGGCGAGCGCGTCCGGCGAGGGCCCGTCCGCTACCTCTGGGAGTACGCGAGCTTCTTCGTCCTCGCCTTCCAGAAGGTGGCGCGGCTGCACATCCGCAAGCGGTACGACGTCGTGCAGGTGCACACCATGCCCGATGCTCTCGTCTTCGCAGCGCTGGTGCCGAAGCTCTCGGGAGCCAAGGTCGTCCTCGACATGCACGAGCTCATGCCCGAGTTCGCCGCGATGAAGTTCGGCGTCTCCCGCTCGTCGCTTCTTGTGCGAGCGATCACGGTCGTCGAACGAGCGGCGACGCGCTTCGCGGATCACGTCCTGGCCGTCAGCACCGCGCAGTCGTCCATCCTCGAGCCCCGCATCGAGAGGCGCTGCACCATCGTCCCGAACGTGCCGGATGCAGAGCTCCTCGCCAACGTCCCGGCGGCTGTACCGCCGGAGCCCGTGCCGGTGGTCATGACCCACGGAACGATGACTGAGTTCTACGGCGTCCAGTACTTCGTCGCCGCGCTACCGCAGGTCGTGCGGGAACAACCCGTACGTGCACTTGTTGTCGGGGACGGAGAGTTCCTCCCCGAGCTGAAACGCCAAGCGGTCGAGCTCGGCGTCGACGAGCACGTCGTATTCACGGGCCGCGTTCCCCCGCCGGAGCTCGCCGCGTACATCGCCCGCTCGACCCTCGGCGTGATCACGCTCCAACAGGACGGGTACGGAGAGATCGGCGTTCCCAACAAGCTCTTCGACTACGCCGCGCTCGGTGTTCCGGTTGTCGCCCCCGACCTGTGGGGCATGCGATCGTACTTCGGCCCCGACGGGTTGATCTACTTCCGGCCGGGAGACTCGACCGACCTGGCCGAGAAGATCGTAGTGGCGTTGCGCGACGAGCGCCTACGGGCGGATGTCGCCGCGCGAGCGCTCGCCGTGTACGAGGACGTTCGCTGGGAAAAGACGTCGCGTGTATACCTGGATGTGGTGCAGGAGCTCGTCGACAAGACCTGACGCGGGAATTAGGCCGCGGGCAGCGAATCCAACCGGCGACATTCACACACGCGGCAGAGGAAGTCCCAAAGGAGGAGTTGGAGTGAAGCGCACAGCTGGACGCATCTTTGTCATCGGTGTTGCGACAGGAATCGTGGCATCGCTCGTCGCGGTCGCGCCGTCGGCCGCAGGATCGAAGCCGACCCGCGTCGCCGCCCAGGCGGTCGTCGCTCAGACCGGCCCGACCTCGCCGACCGACCCGACCCCCACCGACTGGGCAACCGTGCAGATCGACGTCAAGGCGTACGACATCGACCCCACGGAGCCTGTCTGCTCGACCTGTCCGACCGGGGATCTCGGCTGGGCCGACGTGTTCAAGCTTGATCCCAACGACCCGCGCCCCGCATTCGTCGTCTCGGGCCCGATCCACTGGGTCGATCTCGATCCGGCCGTACCGAACCAGGCGTCCGTCTCCGTAGGCAGTCTTCTCATCACGCTCGTCGACGGAGGCCCAGGGCCAGACCAGGACTCCGTGCGCATCGGGAGCTTCCTCGGAGGCGCCGTGCAGGGAACCCTTCTGCAGGGGAACATCCGCATCACCTGACGTTCGACCAGGCGTCGAACCTACTCCGGCGCGATGAGTCGTATCTGGCCGCTGTTCACGGCGGCGAAGTACAGGCCCTCGGATCGGAACGCGAACGCGACCGGCCCGGCGGCCCTCGAGGCGATCGTCCGCGGCTCCTGGGCCGGCGCGTCGACGTCCAGAGGAACCGCATAGATCTCGCTCTTCGACCAGTCGGCGAAGACGTAGTGATCGGTGAACCCGCTCGGCCAGCCATCGGCGTCGCCCAGGGGAACTCCCCCGGTGATCGAGAAGCCAGCGGGCTGGGGCATCGAGAACCACGGCTCGTCGGGCGAGCCCTCGTCGTAGTAGCGCCGGCAGAAGCCCGTGTCCTCGTACTCGGGCGTCCGTTCTGGCCCTTCGAAGCACGGCCAACCCTGGTCGGAGCCGCGCCGGGCCACGTCGAGCTCTTCGAAGCTGTCCCAACCGACGTCACCCACGACGAGGGTGTTGACGTCGCCCGGAACTGCGGTCATGCGGAACGGATTCCGGAACCCGGTCGCCCAGACCTTGGAGCGGTTGGCGTCGGGATCTCCGCTCCAGTACGGGTTGTCAGGGAGGCCACGACCCTCGCGGTCCACGTGGAGGATCTTCCCGCCCAGCGTGTCGGGATTCTGGGCGAGGAACGCCAAGGGCTCTACGACCTCGACACCACCGCCGTCGCCCGTGGAAACGAGGATCGTCCCGCGGGGCGTGAACACCAGGTCGGTCCCTATGTGGTCGACCTCGGCCGGGAGGCAATCGGCACTACGCGGCAGGCTCCGACACGAGCCCCGCTGCGGCTTCTCGGCGCCGAGGATCACCTTCTCGCTCGCGATCACCGCGACACCGTCCTGCACGCGGAACCGGCCGACCCGTGCCGTGATCGGCTCGTTTGAGTCGGGCCCTTTCGGGCCTCGCACGGTGTAGGCGACGTACACGAACGGCTGCGCAGGAAAGTCGGCATCGACCGTCACGTTCACGATTCCCCGGAAGAAGTGCTTGTTGATGCGCGAGCGAAGATCGAGGAAGGGCTCTCGTGCCACCTTGCCGGCGTCGACGACCCGCACGAGGCCGTCCTTCTCGGCCACGAGCATGCGACCGTCCGGAAGAAAGTCGAAATCGGTGGGAAAGCGCAGGTTGGATGCCACGGTCGAGACCACCAGACCCTCCTCGAGCCCCATCTCCCCGCGACCCTGGCCCTCGAAGTCGTCCAACCCGGTGGGAAGCGGGCCGGTGGCGTCGGCTCCTATGCCGCACGCGGCATCGGTGAACTTGCAGACGGCGGCGCCCGTACCCGCGCCCACGAGGAGGATCGCCAAGCCCGCCAGCGCGAGCACCTTCCACCCCAGTGAGCGCATGAATGACACGAATCCCCCTTGTCCCTTCGCTGACGCCAGCCGCCGTCTCAGTGTACGGAGGTCGGCGGCGGCCGCCACTGTTCAACCGTCCGAGTAGGGTCGTCTCGATGCTGGAACGGGCTCGATCCGACGAACTCCGAGCACTGCTCGGCCGGTATCCGGCAGGCGTGGCCGTCGTCACCGTCGAAAGCGGGGAGCAGCGGCTCGGGCTGACCGTCGCATCCCTGGTATCCCTCTCGCTCGACCCTCCGCTCCTTGGGTTCGCGGTGTCGAAGGAGGCAGCGATGCACGAGCTCCTGCGCGAGGCCGGTGGCTGCGCGATCTCGCTCCTCGCAGCCGGGCAGGAGTGGCTCGCACAGCACTTCGCCAGAGGCGTCCCTCCGATCGCCATGTGGCACGGTGTCGCCACCGAGGAGGCCGCCGGCGGCGCGCCGTTCCTCGTCGGCGCGCTCGGCTGGCTCGAGTGCGCGGTTCGGGACGAGCTCGCGGCGGGAACGCACACCTTCTTCGTGTGCCGCGTGCTCCGCGTCGAAGAGGGGGTGGACGCCCCCGCCCTCGTCCGCGTCCGTGGTGGGTACACGTCCGTATGATCGAGGCGGTCGTCTTCGACCTCGACGGGCTTCTCCTCGACTCCGAGCAGGTCTGGGACGAGGTGCGCATAGAGCTCGCGCGGGAGCGCGGCGGGCGCTGGCACGAGCGCGCGCAGGCGGACATGATGGGCATGAGCTCGACCGAGTGGTCCCGCTACATGCACGACGTCATCGGGCTCGCCGACCCGCCCGACGAGATCAGTGCCGAGGTCGTGCGGCGCATGCAAGCGCGCTACGAGGAAGAGCTGCCGGTGATCGACGGCGCGGCGGAGGCAGTGCGCCGGCTCGCGGACCCGTTTCGACTCGCGCTCGCATCCTCGTCCAACCGGCCGCTGATCGACGCTGCGCTTGCCGCCCTCGGCCTCGCCGAGCTCTTCGAGGCGACGGTCTCCTCGGAGGAGGTCGAGCGCGGAAAGCCGGCTCCTGACGTGTTCCTCGAGGCGGCGCGGCGGCTCGGGATAGATCTCGGACTGTGCGCGGCGATCGAGGACTCGGGGAACGGCATCCGCGCGGCGCACGCAGCCGGGATGCGCGTGGTCGCGATCCCGAACCGCCGCTACCCGCCGCCCGACGACGCGCTCGAGCTGGCAGACGTCGTGCTCGCCTCGCTCGCCGGGCTGACGCCGGCGGTCGTCACGGGCTGATTCGCTAGACGCGCTTGCTGCGGTCGAGCACCTTGATCTCCCGCTCGCCGATCGCGATGTCGACCCAGGTGACGTTGTTTCGCTCGTTCGACTCCCGGAACCAGTTCCGCGGGTCGACCTTGACGACGAGACGGTACTTCCCCAGCGGAACGGAGGTGACGTCGATGATCTGCCCGGGGATGCGCCAGAAGTAGTCGTCCTTCCAGCCGACCGAGATACCCATCGCCAGCGAGAGCTCCCGCTTCTCGCCGCAGTCGTCCCGCTCGTACTTGTCCTCGCGCGGAGCGCCGGGCAGCCCAAGTCGATAGTCGCTGCTGTCGTACAGGCAGAAGCCACGCTTGACCAGGATTCGCACCGGCTTCGTGCTCCCCAGCCGCCGGAGCTCGTAGCGAGCAACGCCACGGATGTGCCAGTGCCCGTGCTCGGAGAGACCGACGAAGACCATGCGTGCACCGGGCGCGGGGACGCGATAGGAGCTTCCGTCGGCACGCTCGATGCGCTGCCAGGCGCTCCACTCGGCACCGCGGCTCGGCCGCCTCGCGCCGACCTCGATCGGTCCCTTCCCCACGTTCGCGATGCTCACGGTGAAGCGGAGCTGCTTATGGCGGTCCGCGGTCAGCCCCACGAGCAGATGCCGGATCGGCGTGATCCCGAGATCGGGGAGCTGCGCCGGGGACTGCGCCGGCGCCGCCGAGAGCGGGAGTCGCGAAGACGATCGCGAGCATCAGGACGAGCACGTATCTCATGCCTCGCGCCATGAAAGCATTCGCCCCCGGTGTCCACCGGGGGCGAATGTCTCGAACGTCGTCGGAGCCACCGACGCGGATCTGCGCTAGATCTTGTCCGCGAAGATGCAGAGGTGGCTCAGGCCGTAGTACTTGCCGTTCTTCGAGTTGACCGGCGAGTGGAGCCCGTCGTCGTGCGCGATGCCGGCGCCGTAGTCGTACAGGTTCGACCCGTCCGGGCCGCCCTTGACGTAGATGCTCGTGACGACCTCACCCGAGGTGCTCACGAACGTGAACGTCGGGCCGAGCGCCGTCTGGACGACCGTGATCTCCAGGTGCATGGTCGAGCCGCCGTCCAGATCCGGGAACGGGATCACGTACGACCCGCTCGTGATGTCGCCTTCCTGCTCGAGCTTCGACCCGCCCTCGCAGTCGTTGCTCACCTTGCCCGGAACGAACACCGGCGGAACCGCGGAGCCGTCCGGCGGATCGTGATCCGCGAGAGCGACGCCCGTCAACGCAAGCGCTGTCGCCGCAACGAGCACGGCGAATACCACTACCTTCCTCATCCCTTCTCCTCCCCAGTATGTCTTCCCCCCAAGTCCGGAGGACGGACACATTCTGACTGAACGAACCTCGTCTTGTCCAGAGGATGCGTCAATTGCACGCGGGGTTGCGGGCGCTCGCACGAGATGACGCAGAATGAGCCGCATGGCGAGCCCCGGACGATCCACGAACGCGCCAACGCGTGTCGGCTTGCTGCTCGATTCCTACGACCAGCCGCAATGGATCCGGCGCGTCATCTCGGACGTCCAGTCCTCCGCCGTCGCCGAGGTCGTTCTCGTCGTCAAGAACGGCCATGTCCCTCAGGAGAGAGCGGGTTTCGTGCGCAGGCTGTGGAAGGAGCGGAAGCTCCTGCTGTACAAGCTGTACTCGAAGCTCGACCAGCGTCTGTTCACCCTCGAGCCGGACGCATTCGAGCCGGTCGACGTTGCGGACTTGCTGGTCTCTGTCGCAGAGGTCCTGGTGTCCCCGACCAGGGAGCGCTTCAGTGACAGTTTCTCCCCTGAGGACGTCGAGGCAATTCGCGCGCACGACCTCGATGTCGCCTTGCGCTTCGGCTTCCGCATCCTCAAGGGCGACGCGCTGCACATCGCCCGCCACGGGGTGTGGTCGTACCACCACGACGATCCGCTCGTCATCCGCGGCGGTCCACCGGGCTTCTGGGAGGTGATGACCGACGATCCGGTGACCGGCTCGATGCTCCAGGTCCTCACCGAGGATCTCGACAACGGGCGCGTGCTCTACCGCTCGTGGAGCCCCACCGTGAGCCGGTTCTCCGTCCGCAAGAACAACAACAACAACTTCTGGAAGTCGTCCGCCTTCGTCAAGCGCATGCTGGAGGGTCTGGCCGCTGAAGACGGCGACGGGCTGCCGGAGACGGAGTCCCCCTATCGCCCGTACTCACGCCGGGTGTACAGAGCCCCGACCAACGCGGAGATGGCGCCGCTGCTCTGGGGCCTAACGAAGCGAGCGGCGACACGTTCCATCGTGAAGACGCTCTTCTTCGAGCAGTGGGCACTTGCCTATCGCTTCAAGTCGAGCCCGTCCGATCTCAACGACTCGATGTCCCGATTCGAGCGACTCGTTCCGCCGAAGGACCGCTTCTGGGCGGATCCCTTCCCGGTCGTGCACAGCGGAAGGCACTACATCTTCTTCGAGGAGTTCCTCTACGGCCCCGGCAGAGCGCACATCTCCGTCCTCGAGGTGAGCCGGACGGGGGTGGTGGCAGGGCCGTCGAAGGCCCTCGAGCGCGATTACCACCTCTCCTACCCGTTCGTCTTCGAGTGGCAGGATAGCGTCTTCATGATTCCGGAGACCGGCGCGAACCACGCCGTCGAGCTCTACCGCTGCGCCTCGTTCCCCGACCGCTGGGAACCGGAGAAGATCCTGCTCGAGGCGAACAGTCCCCACGACGCGACGCTCTTCGAGCACGGCGACACGTGGTGGATGTTCGTGAACATCGAGGTCGAGGGCGTCTCCACGAACTGGGACGAGCTGCACCTCTTCCACGCGACGAGCCCGCTCGGGCCCTGGCAGCCGCATCGCCGCAACCCCGTGAAGTCGGACGTGAGGGGCTCGCGACCTGCGGGCCGCCTCTTCCAGCGAGACGGAGCTCTGTACCGCCCTTCCCAGGACTGCTCGCGACGCTATGGCTACGCGACCTCGATCAATCGCGTCCTTAGGCTTACGCCGGACGAGTACGAAGAGGAGGAGATCTCGAAGAACCTGCCCGAGTGGGGCGACGGCGTGATCGGCACCCACACGCTCAACGTGCTCGACGACCTCACCGTCGTGGACTTCCTGGCCCGGCGCAGGAAGATTTTGTGAGCACGAGCTACGCCCGGCCGACGAGCACGCACGCGTTGTGGCCGCCGAGGCCCATCGCATTCGAGAGCGCGACGTCGACCTGCGTCTGCCGTGCCTCGTTCGGGACGTAGTCGAGGTCGCAGTCGGGGTCGGGCGTCCGGTAGTTGATCGTGGGCGGCAGCACGCCCTCGTGGAGCGCGCGGACGCACATCATCGCCTCGACCGCGCCTGCGGCTCCGAACAGGTGTCCCAGCACCGACTTCGTCGAGGACACGGCGAGCGAGTACGCGTGCTCCCCGAAGACCTCCTTGATCGCCTTCGTCTCGGCCAGGTCGCCCTGAGGAGTCGAGGTTCCGTGCGCATTGATGTAGCCGACCCTCTCGGGTTCGACGGAGGCGCGATCGAGCGCCGCCCGCATCATCTCCGCCACTCCGACAGAGGCCGGGTCCGGTTGCGCCATGTGGTGCGCGTCGTTCGAAGTCCCGTAGCCGAGCACCTCCGCGTACATCCGGGCTCCTCGAGCCTCCGCGTGGTCGAAATCCTCCAGCAGGAGCACGCATGCCCCCTCCCCCATGACGAAGCCGGCCCGGGTCGCGTCGAACGGGCGCGAGGCGCGCGCCGGATCCTCCTCCTCGGCGACGAGACCGCGCATCGCGGTGAACCCGGCCAGGATCACGGGGTGCATGCAGGACTCGGTGCCGCCGGCGAGGACGACGTCGGCGTCCCCGCGACGGATCAGCTCGGCGCCCTCGCCAACCGCGTGCGAGCCGGTGGCGCAAGCCGAGACCGGCGCGTAGTTGGGCCCGCGCAGGCCCAGGTCGATCGCGATCTGGCCGCTCGCCGAGTCGACGAGCACGTTGGGCAGGAACCACGGCGACACGCGCGTGTGCCCGCGCTCCTCGAGCACCGCATTCTGGGCTAGAACCCCCATCACTCCCCCGATCGCCGACCCGACGAGGATGCCCGCGCGGGCCGGGTCGACTCCCTCGACGCCCGCATCGCCCCAGGCCTCCCGAGCGGCTGCAACCGCGAGGACGACATTCCGCTCGAGCCTCCGCGCCTCCTTCGGTCCCACCACGCTGACCGGGTCGAAGTCCTTCACCTCCGAGGCGATGCGGACGGGGTAGCCGGTCGCATCGAACGAGCGGATCCAGTCGACGCCGCTTCGACCTGCGACCGCGGCCTCCCAGGTCGAACGCGCGTCGTGTCCGAGCGGAGTGACCGCTCCGAGCCCGGTGACAACGACGCGACCCACGACGCCGAGAGCCTAAGCTATGCGATCGGCGGGCCTCGAAATGTGCTCTCCCGTCCGTATCGTTCGACGAGCAACCTCACGAAGGAGAAGGATGGGATCGAACGGCGCTCGCGCGCTCGTGACCGGCGGCTTCGGGTTCGTCGGATCGCAGCTCTGCCGCACGCTCGTCGAGCGCGGGTCGGAGGTGGCCGTCCTCGACGACCTGTCGGTCGGCAGCGAGGAAAACCTGCCGCCGGCGATCTCCGCCGAGGTGCGCACGATCGTGGCCGATGTCAGGGATCTCGAGGCCGTCGAGCGTCACATGCTCGCCTTCGGCCCGACGGTAGTAGTCCACCTCGCGGCCGTCCACTTCATCCCGACGTGCGAGCAGCAGCCCACGCTCGCGATCGGGGTCAACGTCGGCGGTACGCAGTCCGTGCTCGAGGCCTGCTCGCGCGCCGGTTCCGTCGAGGCGGTCGTGGTCGCGTCCTCGGGAGCGGTCTACGCGCCCGCGCCGAGCGCGCACGACGAGGAGGCCGCGGTCGGGCCGACCGACATCTACGGATTCAGCAAGGAGTGGACCGAGCGGCTCGCGCGGTACTTCCACGACAGCACGGGCATCGCGGTCGGCATCGCGCGCATCTTCAACGTGGTCGGCCCCGGCGAGACGAACCCGCATCTCCTGCCGGCGATCATCGAGCAGGCTCGCGACGGAGGCGAGCTTCGTCTGGGCAATCTCACGACGCGTCGCGACTACGTCTTCTCCGGTGACGTCGCCGAGGGTCTCGTCCGGCTGGCTGACGGGTGTGCCGCCAACGGGGTGCTGACGTGCAATCTCGGAAGCGAGTCCGCGCAGACAGGTAACGAGCTCGTCCAGCTCGTCGCCCGCGCGATGGGACGCGAGCTGTCCGTAACTCCGGATCCGGCCCGGTTTCGAGAGTCGGATCGACCGCTCCTCCTCAGCGACTGCACACGCGCCTTCGATGAGCTCGCGTGGCGGGCGGAGACCACGATCGAGGATGCGGTGACCGTCGCCCTGGCACAGCCCTTCGCCTCGGGCTACGTCTCGGCTTGACGAGACACGTGGTCTCGAGCTCATGACCGACCCGTCGTCCTCGCACGTTCCGTCGCCAGACCTGGTCGACGCAGACGCGTATCGGCCGCCTGAGAATCTCTCCGGGACGGTCGCCTGGAGTCTGAAGTGGAGGCTCACCTCGCAGCTGGTGCGGGAAGGAAGCCGCCTCGGTGTCGCAGTGCTGCTGGCGAGGATCCTGACCCCCGAGCAGTGGGGCATCGCGACGATGGCGCTCGTCATCGCCGCCTTCGTCGAGCTGATTCCGGACAACATGACCGTGGGCCTCGTCCAGCGGTCGCGTATCACCGAGGTCGATCGCTCGACGATCTTCTGGACGGTCATGGCGATGGGCATCGGTCTTGCCGTGCTCGGGATCGCCGCGTCCGGGATGATTGCCGAGTGGTACGGCGAGCCGCAGGTACAGGGGCTCTTCGCGGCGGTCTCGGTCGGGTTCGCAATCACCGCCTCGACGAGCGTTCCGGAGACGCTACTCGTCCGGAAGCTCGCGTATCGGGCGCTCGAGCTTCGGCAGATCGCCAGCGTGCTCGTCGGAGGCACAACCGCGGTCACTCTGGCTCTTGCTGGTGCAGGGCCATGGGCGATCATCGGGAACTCGCTCGCGACGGCCACCACGTCGGCCGTCCTGCTCTGGTGGTTCGCGAAGTGGCGTCCCAGGCTCGTGTTCTCCCGCTCGGCGCTCGCCAGCCTGGGAGGCGACGGGCTAAGAGTCATGGGGACGCAGCTCCTGACCTTGACGCAGCTCTATTCGGACAAGCTCCTCATCGGCCGATTCCTGGGCGCCGGCCCCCTCGGCACCTACTCCTTCGCCACGCAAATCATGTTCACGCCGGTCGTAAACATCGCCTACCCCCTGCAGTACGTGCTCTTTCCGGCATTCGCAAGCATCCAGGAGGATGCGGAACGGCTCAACGCCGCCTGGCTCCGCACGAAGAGAGTCTCTGTCGCGTTCATGGCACCGATATTCCTGACGCTCCTCGTGGTCGCGCCCGATCTCATCAGGACGGTCTTCGGATCGAAGTGGGAGGGCTCGATCCCGATCCTCCAGCTCCTCTGTTTCGCGGGGGTGGCGTACTCGCTCGGCACGCAGAACTGGACGCTTCTCGTCGTCCGGGCTCGGACCGGAACGCTGCTCGCCCTGACGCTCCTCACGAGCGCGGTGGTGGTCGGATCCATCGCAGTGGGCCTCATGTGGGGTATTCGCGGCGTGGCGACGATGGTGGGAGTCGCGTATTGGACGCTGGTCGTGCCGGAGATGTGGATCACAACCCGAGCAGGGCTCGGTCCGGTTCCTGGCAGCGTTTCGCGCCACGCTGTCCCCGCTTCCCTTCGCGGCAGCGGCTGCTGCAGCTGCCTTTCTCTTCCGGCTCGGGCTGGTCGAGCTCGGCGTCCCCGCCGTGCTACGGGTCGTGCTCGCCGGCTCATTGCTCGTCCTCGTGTACGGCTGCCTCGCGTACATCGGCTCTACCCCGCTCAGGCACGAGGCTCGGAACGCGTTCGCTTGGCTGAAAAGACGACGAGCTCGAGAGCCGGTCACCGCGGCCGCAGCTCACCCAGATCGTCAGGCGTAGGAACGGCGAGCTTCCGTCGCCGCTCGAATCTCCTCGTACATCTCGGCGAAGCGCGCCGCGACGGCCTGGACGCGGAATCTCTCCTCGGCCCGCGCGCGGCCAGCGGTCCCGAGGGTGGCACGCAGGTCGGGGTCACCGAGGACACGTGCGAGGTGATTAGCGAGGGACTCGACGTCTCCGACCTCGACGAGGATGCCGGTGACACCTTCGTCTACGAGCGACGAGACCCCTCCCACACGGGTTGCCACGACGGGCATGCCCACAGCCATCGCCTCGGCGATGACCATGGGGCTCGTCTCCTCGCCCGACGGAAGGGCAAGGACCCAGGCTTTCCGGTACTCGTCGAGAAGCTCACTGAAGCTCACACCTCCTAGAAAGGTCACGATGTCCTGGAGGCCGAGCTCGGAAACGCGGGTCCGGACCGCGTCGCCGTACCCTAGCTCGCTCGCCCCGCCCGTGACGCGGAGTCGCGCGTCCGGCGCCGCGGCGAGAACTGCGGGCATGGCGTCGACCAGATCGAGCAGGCGCTTGCGAGGGATGAGCGCGCCGGTGAAGAGGATGCGCCCAGGCTCGGGCGCTGGCTCCAACGAGAAGAAGCGGTCGGCGACGGGGTTCGGAATCTCCCAGATTCGACCGCGGATCTCTCCGGCGAATACCCGCTCTGCATAACGCGTCGGAGAGACGAGGAAGGGCGCATGCCTGACGCAATAACGCTCCAGTGCGACGGTGGCCACGCGGGTTCGAAGACGAGCCACACGACCCGTCGCGTAGCGGAGCTCCTCGCGCGCGATTCCGTGGATAGAGACGACCACCGCAGCGCGCGACCGGGCCGCCTGGAGGCACACGAAGCCGTACTGGTGGGCGTCCTGCGCGTGCACGACGTCCGGTCTGAGGTCGGTGAGCGCCGCGGACAACACCCGTACCTCCCGTCGGTGCAGGGTGGGATTGCTGAATCGTCGAGGTTGCGGCAGGTACCGAACCGGAACGCCCTCGACCTCGGAGCGCTCCTCCCCCTCGAGACCCCGGACGAACGCGAGCACCGAAAGATCGAGGCCCGGCCTGGCAGCGAGCCCGGCGAGGAGGTTCGAGAACGAGGTCTCGACCCCCACCGGGGCGTGCCCGGAGCCATGTGGAAAGGGTCCGACGAGGGCGATCCGCACTAGCGGTCGACGCCGAGAGCTGTGGAGGAGGCGGGAGGACTCCGCATCGCGGGATCCTAGCGACGGGGCTGCGTGGCGACGTTCGAGCGCCGGCTCGCGTAGAATCGCTTCGGCGCACGAACTGGTTGCCCGGTCGACGGACTTGCGAAGGGGAGGGAATCGATCTGCACGAACCAGCGCTCGGACTTCGCCGCGGTTACTGGCTTGCACCCCTCGCGGGTGTCCTGGTGACGATTCTCGTCCTCTGTGTCGGCGCAGCCGGTGCGGCGTCCTCCGCTCGCCCGGGTGCCAGCACGGAACCGGCGAAGACGAAGCCCGCCACACGTCCGGGTCGCGTGCTCAGCGGAACGGGAATCATCCGGTGGAACCCGGATTATCCGAAGGCGACCGGATACGACCGTTTCGCGTACGTCATCACGAGTCGTTTCGATGCCCGAAAGGCCGCGCAGCTCCCGGGCACCAGCCTCGTGTACATGTCCGGAACGACCGTCCAGAAGAACTGGTCGCAAGGCGTCTCCTACGGAGAGGCACTTGCCAACGACTGGCTCCTGAAGGATGAATCGGGTGGATACGTGATGAACATCCAGTACGAGGCGCCCGTCGGCGACATCGGAAGCCCTGCGTATCAGCAGCGTTTCATCGCGAACACCCTTGCCTTCCTCAAGCGGACGAAGGTCGACGGCGTGTTCATCGACGACGTCGCCGGCGATGTGAGGGTGATGTCCGGCGTCTACCCGGCGAAGTATCCGAACGAGGCCGCCTGGGAGTCCGCAATGGTGTCGTTCGTACGGACGGTCGGGAGGGCGTTCAAGTCTCGCGGCTACTACGTTCTCGCGAACGCGGCCAAGTGGATCGCGGACGATCCGCGCTCGGACACCGGGGAGCATACGGCGGAATTCTGGAAACGCATCGCGCCGGGCGTCGACGGTCTGATGACCGAGTACTGGCATCAGAGCCCGATCGATCACGAGCAGCTGCGCGTCCTCGGTTCGGACTGGGATCAGCAGTGGAACGGGTGGCAGAACCTGGTCGCCGTGGCGCAGGCGCTCGGTGTCGACTTCTTCGGCCTAACCTACGGCACCGGCGGCGACACGAAAGCAATGCGCTATACGCGTGGGTCGTTCTTCCTGGACTGGAACGGCCGAGGAGGTGCGCTCCTGTACTCGAAGACCGATCAAACGGATCCGTACCACCCGACGTGGGTTCGACAGCTCGGAAGCCCACTCGCACCCAAGTTCGAGCGCTCAGCGGGAGTCTGGCAGCGACGCTACGAACGCGGGATGGTCGTCGTGAACGCGACGTCAGACGCGACGAGCGTCGTCGTCTTCGGGAAGCGGCACACGCTCGCGAGAGCGGATGCGCTCTTCGTGTCCGCGGCACGCGGCTGAGCCGATTCCGCCGTTCCTATACTGAGAACCCGTGACGCGCGCGGCCAAGCGGTACCAAGAGCTGCTCGTCTACTCGGGCGTCGTGGTGACGAGCCTGTACGTCGGGCTGCTCGTCGCCCGAAACCAGGAGACGATGGCGATGTCGATGCTCGCCCTGCTCGCGGTTGGTGGGCTCATCGTGATCGTGAACGTGCCCGAGAAGGCGCTGTTTGCAGGTTGGCTGTTCCTCGCCCCGCTCTTCCAGGCGTCCGCGGACGAGTCGTCCGCGGGACGAGCGCTCACGTGGGCCCTGTACATCGCCCCGGCGCTCGTTTTCGTCGGGTTGACGGTCGCCCGGCGGCGGCACGTCCTCAGGTTCTCGCCGCTCGACTGGTTGCCCGCCGCGTACGTGGTCTACGTCGTCGGGTCGATCCTTCTGACCAGCACGTTCATCCAGAGCGATCCTCCCGGCTCCGCCAAGTCGATCGTCACTCTCCTCGCCATCGGCGCGATCGCGTACTACTTCCTGACCTTCGGGCCGGGAGTCGACATCCCCCTGCCGACGATCGTCGTGACCCTGCTGGCGGCGGCGATCGCGCAAGCAGTCATGGCAGTACTCGAGCTGGCAACGGGCTGGAGGCTTTGGGGAGGCGCAGGCTGGCTCGAGGAAGTCGGTGGAGCGCGGGCGTCCGCAACCCTCACCAATCCCGGGGTTCTCGGGATGTTCCTCGGGGTCGGAATCGTCTTCGCCGTCGCCATCCTGACCTGGAGCGGACCGAGAAGACTCCACCGGCTCGCGTGGGTCGTGCTCGTCGCCTCGACGCCTGCGCTCTTCCTGACCCTCACGCGTGGGCCTATCCTTGCGACAGCCGTTGCCGTGGTGTTGCTGCTCGTGCTCGGACGGGCTCGCCTGGTCGGACTGGGAGTGCTGGCGACCGCCGCTATCGCGTTCGCATTTCTGTACCCGGCGCTACAGAGCACGGCCGTCTACCAGGAGCGGGCGACCAACTCGGAGACGGTGCAGGTGCGGGTCGCCCTCCGCGACCTTTCGCTCCAGCTCGCGTCCCAGAAACCGCTCTTCGGCTGGGGGCGTGGCAGGTTCGACGAGGCGAAGAACGCCGCCGACGTCGCCGCTGAGGGGATCTCCGTCAGGGCCGTGCTCGCCACGACGAGCCACGATACGTACCTGACGCTCCTCGTCGAGCTGGGGGCCATCGGACTACTCCTCTACTCGCTCCCCTTTCTCGTACTCGCCTTCCGTGGCCTCCGACAGCGTGGACCACCGGGCGACGGCTGGCTGTTGGCGGGCTCGCTTGGCTCCCTTCTGGTGATCTTTCTGACCGCCTCGACGCTCGACTTTCGCTTCTTCTCCTTCGCGCAGCTCATCCCGTTCGTCCTGCTCGCGATGATCCGGCGCATCACGGCCGCTCGGAACGCCTCGTAGCTTCTCGGAAGAGCCCCGTTCAGATGTCGAAGCGGATCCTCATCCTCTGCAACGCGCTCGAGGTCGGCGGCGCCGAACGGTCACTCGCGCTCGTCGCCGCCGGACTGCGCGACCGCGGGTTCGAGCCGTACGTCGCAACTCTCCGCCAAAGAGGGCGCTACTTCGAAGAGCTGCGCTCGGCCGGAATCACCAGCGTCTTCGTCGACATGCGCTCCCGCTGGGACGTTCGCGGTGCCCTGCGCGCGTATCGCCTCGCCCGCATCCAGCCCGACGTCGTTCTCTCCCACTCGATCGACGCCGATCTGCTGGGTCGGTTGATCGCGTCCAGGCTCGGCGTCCCGCACGTGGCAATCGAGCAGGGTGGCGTCGGAATCCCGCGAGGTCGTCATCGCACCGTCCTCGTGCGGCTCATGGCCCCCCACGCCGATCGTGTGGTGGCCGTGAGCCCCACACAGTTCCCGGATCTTCTGAGGTTGGGCTACCGGAGTGACCGAATTCGCGTGATTCCGAACGGTGTCGCGGGCCACCAGCCCCGACACAGCCGGGAGCGGACACGAGAGGAGCTCGGCCTCGAGCCGGGCGACGTGGTCGCGGCGTTGGTGGCCAGCTTGCGTCCGGAGAAGCGACCCGATGTCTTCGTCGACGCCATAGTGCGGGCACGGCGTCACGATCGCCGAATACACGGACTAGTCGTCGGGGGCGGCGCGCTGCGCGCAGCGGTCGAGGAGCGGGCACGCGCCGCCGGCCACGGCGTCCACCTGCTGGGAGAGCGCGCGGACGTGCCCGACCTGATGGTGGCGGCAGACGCCGTCTGTCTCTCGAGCGACGTCGAGGGCCTGCCGTTGGCCGTCGTCGAGGCGATGTCACTGGCGAAGCCCGTGATCTCGACCGATGTGGGAGGGCTGCGCGACGCCGTCGTACCGGGGAAGACGGGCTGGCTCGTGCCGCGCAGGGATCCCGAAGCGTACGCGGCGGCCCTCCTCGAGCTCGCGGCCGACGCAGATCGGGCGCGGCGATTCGGAGAGGAAGGCCGGAAGAGGTTCGAGGAGCGTTTCACCGCGGAGGCGATGAGCGATCGCTACGCGGAGCTGCTTCTCGAGGTCGCGAGTACGCGGCGACGATCCCGCTCCCGCTGAGCGGCAGGCCCGCGGGTACGAAGCTCGGTAGACGCAGTACCCCTTTCGGAGCGGCGGCATTCACTTGCGTGCCTCAGCGGCAACGAGCGTCGATCGAAATGCGTAAGTCCAGGCATTTACCTACTCTGGGGGATAGGTGGCGCCATACCCATGACCGACCTCTTGGGGGATCCGGCCCAGCCTTTCGGTTGGGTGAAGCAAACAGGAGGAGCCGCCACTCCAGATGCCCCAGCCGCCCGCAGTCCCCGTCGCCACGCCGTTCCGCAGACTGTTTCCGCCCCTCTCCCTGATCGTCACGGCACTCGTTCTCTCCGGGCTGATCCTCCAGGTCAGCAAGCCGTCGGCCGACTCGGGCACCATCGGTGGAACCGCGATCATCCGGTTCGGCAGCGAGTACGGCGCAGGTTCGGGATACGACCGCTACTCGTACGTGCTCGTGGGCTACGACAACGCGCAGGCGGCGGGCACGCTCCCCACGCGTTCGATCGTGTACATGTCGGGCACGACCGTCATGCCGCTCTGGTCGCAAGGCGTCACGTACGAGGAAGCGCTGCAGAACGACTGGCTGCTCAGAGATGCGAACGGCCAATACGTCCGCAATGTCAACTTTGGCGGCTACATCGGAGATATCGGCGACTCCGGGTACCAGCAGAGGTTCATCGACAACGTCGGAGCGTTTCTCTCCCAGAACGGAAACGAAGGCGTGTTCATCGACGACGTGACGCCGCACCCCGCGACGATCACCCACGGCGTGTTCCCGGCCAAGTACCCGACCCCCGAGGCCTGGGAGAACGCGATGCTGTCATTCCTTTCCAGGGTTGGTCCCGCCCTCCAGGCGCAAGGGTTCTACGTCCTGCTGAATGCCGGCGTCTTCATCAGCGGGAATTCCGGGAGCGACGACGGAAGCCTCGTGGCCGACTTCTGGCGGAAAACCGCACCCCACGCGAATGGGCTCATGTCGGAGTACTGGGAGCAGCTGCCGCCGGATCCGAGCCAGCTCCGCCCGTCCGGCGCCGCGGCGTGGTCGCAGCACTGGGACGGATGGCTGAGCCTCGTCGACGTCGCCCAAGACGCCGGCGCGGACTTCTTCGGGCTCATGGAGGGCAGTGCCAGCGACCTCAACCACATGCGTTACGGGAAGGCCTCCTTCCTGCTCGAGTGGGACGGCGCAGGAGGCGCTTTCCTCTACCACGCACACGGCGACCCCTGGCATCCCGAGTGGACGATGGACATCGGACAGCCCGCGGGCGCGAAGTACCAGGTCGGCGTCGGGTGGCGCCGCGAGTACTCGGGCGGAACGGCCATCGTGAACCCGTCTCCGAGCTCCAGCCAGACGTTCTCGCTGGGTGCGACCTACACCCAGGCGGACGGCACCGCGGTCACCTCCGTCACGCTCGGGCCGGTGAGCGGACTCGTCCTCAAGAGCACCGCCCCGAGCCCGCCGCCGCCTCCGCCTCCTCCGCCTCCTCCGCCTCCGCCCTCGGCGCCGGCGAACACGGCACTTCCGGTGATCAGCGGAGCTCCTCAGCAGGGTGCGACGCTGACTGCCACGACGGGGAGCTGGTCGAACTCGCCGACCGCCTATGCCTACCAGTGGAAGCGCTGCGACTTCTCAGGCGCGAACTGCGCCTCGGTCAGCGGGGCTACGGCGGCGCAGTACGGGCTCGGCGGCGCGGACGTGGGCAAGAGACTCCGCGTCACCGTGACCGCCTCGAACGCGAGCGGATCGGGATCGGCAACGAGCAACGCGACGTCGGTGGTCACTTCTGCGCCGCCGCTTCCGCCTCCGCCGCCCGGGTCCACGACTCCTACGAACACTGCGCCTCCGGTCATCAGTGGACTCCCTCAGCAGGGTGCGACGCTCACCGCCTCGACGGGGAGCTGGTCGAACTCACCGACGGGATTCGCCTACCAGTGGAAGCGATGCGACGCGACAGGCGCGAGCTGCGCCTCCCTGCCGGGAAGCACCGGGCCGCAGAACACGCTTGGTCCTCACGCCGTCGGGAAGACGTTGCGCGTAACCGTGACGGCCTCGAACGCGAGCGGATCGGCCTCGGCGACGAGCGACGCGACGGAAGTGGTCGCTCCCGTCCCGGCGCCGACTCCGCCTCAGAAGCCGAAGGTCTCCGAGCGTCCGGTGATCAGCGGAATGCCACAGGAAGGGGTCACCCTGTCGACCACGACGGGCACCTGGACCAACTCCCCGACGCTCTTCGGCTACCAGTGGAGACGTTGCAACACCTCCGGCGGTGGCTGCGAGTCGATCGCCGGAGCAAGGGGCCCGCAGTACACCGTCGGTCCGGCCGACGTCGGCCAAACGCTACGCGTCGTGCTCGATGCGTGGAACGACGCGGGAGTGACGCACGCGAGGACCGATCAGACCGACGTCATCGCTCCCAGGCCGGCACCGCTGCCGCCGCGCAACGTTGTTTCGCCGTCGATCGTCGGCAGCTTCCGAGTGGGAAGCACCTTGCAGGTGGCGGGTGGAGAGTGGTCCGGCGATCCATCGCGATGGACCTACCAGTGGCGCCGTTGCGGGAGGTGGACGCGCGACTGTGAAGACATCCCCGGCGCGACGAGTCCGACGTACCTCGTCGACCGCGAGGACACCTTGCAGTGCCTCGTCGTCGTCGTGACCGCCTGGAACTCGGGGGGCTCGAGCTCCGCGTCCGCGGGACTTCCAGGCCTCCATTGCTCGGGAGAAGTACCGACGCCCGACTGATCGTCGATCGAACGTGCCGGCCTCGCCTGAGGCCGGCACCCGACTTCAGCCATGACGACCTCATGCCGATAGCGACTCCCGTGGAGACGATCAGCCCGGAGCTCGCGCTCGTCGACGAGCAGCTGAATGCTCGGGGACGCCAGGCCCTCTGTGACTTCCCCCATCGCGTCGCCGCGGCGGCCCCGTCTCCGGCGATACCGAAGCCAGGACGACGGCGTCGTCCGCTCGCTCTCCCCGGCGTGGCTCTCCTTATCGTCCTGGCTCTCGCATCGTCGATCTCGGCCGGCAGCCCGCAGACGAACGAGACGGCTCTGGTCGCCCAGGCGAGCCCGCAGCGCGCTTCGGAGCCTCGCCGGCTCCGGTGGACATCCGTCTCGGGAGCGGCCTTCTACAACGTGATCCTGTGGCGGGACGGAGAGCGCGTCCTCGACCTGTGGCCGCGCACGTCATCCGTCAAGCTCCCGGTACGCCGGCTCACCTCGGGCGTGTACCAGTGGTTCGTCTACCCAGTGCCGCGCGCTGACGACAAGCAGCGTGTCGTGCAGCTCGCAGCACGCGGGACGGTCAGAGTCTGACTTAGTCGCCGGGGGCCGAGGCGTAGTTGACGGAGTCGAGTGCGACGGCTCCTCCACCTGCCGCGAGCGACTCCTCCACTGCCTCGATCGAGCGCACGACGTCGACGCCGATCGCAAGAGACGAACGCGGCGGTGTGCCATCGAGCACGGCCGCACAGAAGTCTGCGACCTCGAGCGCCAGCGGCTCGCTCGGATCGATGCGCGGCGAGAGAATGTCTCCGGTGCGGTACGAGAGCTGAAACTCACCGAAGCTCTCGAAGTCGCGAAGCGACGCGCCCGAGTCGAAGATCCGGACGGGCTCGGTGCTCGTGTCGTCGTACACGACCATCTTCGCCGATCCGATGATCGCCGTTCGACGCAGCTTGCTCGGCGCAAGCCACGAGAGCTCGAGGTGCGCGATCGTGCCGCTCCCGAATCGCATGTTCACGAAGGCGACGTCGGGAATGTCGGGGATTATGCACGAGCGCGCCATCGCCGACACCTCCGCCGGAAGATCGTCCAGCCAATAGCGGAGGATCGAGAGGTCATGGGGTGCGAGATCCCAGAGGACGCTGGAGTCGGACTGATGGAGTCCGAGATTGACGCGGCTGATCGAGATGAAATGAATGTCACCCAGCTCTCCCGCGTCGATCAACTCCTTGATCCAGACCACGGATGGGCTGTACAGGGCGATGTGGCCTGGGAGCAGCACTAGCCCACGCCGTGCCGCGCGCTCGATGAGGTCTTTCACGTCCTCGGAGGACGCAGCAAGCGGCTTCTCGACCCACACGTGCTTGCCGGCGTCGAGAGCGGCTCCGGCGAGGGCGTGATGCGTCGAGATCGGCGTCGCGACTACGACCGCGTCGAGCTCCGGGTCGGCCAGCAGGTCATCGAGCTCGGAAGAGTGGCGCGCGCCCGGATAGCGAGCCGCAGCTGCTGCGAGCGCCCGTGGGTTCTTGTCGCAGAGCCATGCGAGCTCGGCGCGAGGGCTGTCCGCGAAGTTCCGCGCGAGGTTCGGTCCCCAATGCCCGAGACCGACCACACCGACGCGAAGAGAACCAACCGGCGACGGCATTAGGCCGTTCCTCGTGTGCGAAACGCGACGAACGGTGTTCGCACCAAGAGCTTGAAGTCGAGGCCGAGCGACCAGTCGCGAGCATACGCGGCATCCAGGTCGAGCATCTCCCTGAAGGTCGAGCGGGCGCGCGCCGTCACCTGCCAGAGGCCGGTCATCCCAGCGGGCACGAGAAAGCGGTCGAGGTGCTGGACGTCGCAGAGCTCGCCCTCGTACGGCATGCACGGCCGCGGCCCGACGAGCGACATCTCGCCGCGCAGCACGTTGATCAGCTGCGGCAGCTCGTCTAGGCTCGTCCGGCGGAGCCAGACGCCGACGTCCGTCACGGCGTCGGAGCGGTCGAGCTTGTAGAGGTTGTTGTCGGTTGGCGCCTCCGACGTATTCATGATGCTGCGCACGTACTCGCGATGTGGTGCATCGTCCGTGTCGGCGAGCATGGTGCGAAACTTCAGCAGCTCGAATGATTCCATGTTCTGGCCGAGCCGCTCCTGCCTGAAGAACACGGGGCCGGGGGAGCCCCGCCTCACCCGCCAGGCGATGAAGAGAAAGAGCGGACTGAAGAGCACGAGGGCAGTCGTCGCACCGACGACGTCGATCGCGCGCTTCGTCGCGCGAGCGAGCTTGGTCGTCCGCACGGGCTGGAGCGCGACGAGAGGCAGGCCCTCGACGTAGTGGACGCCCACGGCCGGGCCGATCGCCTCGAACAGCCTTGGCACGACGTCGATCTGCACGTCGAGGTTCCGAAGTGCATGGACGAGCTCGAGCTGGCGATCGTGACCCTCCTTCGAGAACGCGATGACGATGCGCTGCACGTCGTGCTGCTTCACGAGGGTGCGGATATCGGCGGGAGTGCCGAGCACGGGGACTTCGGCGAGGTCGCGGCGCATCGACTTCGGCTCGTCGTCCACGAACCCCACGAGTCGAATACCCAGCTCGGGATGATGTCCCAGTTTCCGGCCGAGCAGCTGGCCCACGTCGCCCGCGCCAACGATCAGCGTGTTCTGGATGTACTTCGGCCGGCCTCGCGTGTGCGTTCGCGCGATGGTCCGACCGGCAACCAGAAAGCAGATCGCCGCGATCCAGAGACCGACGAGCAGGGACGTGGGAATCCTGGCTCCGGTGAGGTTTGCGGCGACGAGCACGGCCCACTGGGTGAGCGACACGATCACGACGATCGGAACGACGTCGTCGGTGACGGTCAGGTCCGCGCGGCGCTCGTCCCGGCGGTACAGGCCTGAAACCGCGGTCAGACCGGCCCACAGCAGGACGGTCACGGCGGTGAGGAAGGCCGCTCCTGCGAGCGCATCGAGCGCCGAGGCCTCATAGATGGAGGCGGTCACGAAGCTCACGAGAACGCAGGCGGCGACGAGCGCGCCGACATCCACGGCCTGCAGCAACCGCCGTCGAAGGCGTCCCGCCTGTACCGCGACGACGCGTGAGCGTGCCTGAAACGTCTGCCGGCTGTCGAGGGCCGACACGGACCGCCCGCCATCGGCGATGGCAGCATCGACCACGTGCTTCTCGCCCTGCTTCAGCACCCCCTGGACGTCCACCCAGCCACTCCCCTTATCTCCCCTCGCCCGGAGACGACACGTCGCCTCCGTCCCGCACTCACTGTACGTCTACTCACGCACGCACGCAATACCCGTGAGGCGACTTCTGGGAACGAAAACCGGGATGCAAGCCCAAATTCGTACAGTTTGTTAACGAGTACGCCGCGATTCCCTGCTGATGCGCCAGAGATCGCGAAGGTACAGGCCGAAGCCGAGAGGCAGGACTGCCGCCCAAGCAGGCTTCGAGTGCACTTCTCCCATCTGCCTTCGCATCCCAACACCCGCGTGGATCGAGTAGCGCGAGTAGTTCGCGTAGGAACGCGCGCGGGTACGCCGGGACAACGGATGGGGAAGCTGCGATTCCTCGAGGAAGAACTGGCGCGTCGCGGGCGCAGAGCGGATCAGCAGTCCGCGTTCTCGGGCCGTGATTCCTTCCGGTCGGTACTCCTTGATCGTGATGATCTCGTTGACGTGGCGCTCTCGATACTTCAGCGCCATGCGGTTCCAGACCAGCGCGTCGATCACGTGTCCGCGCAGGCCCGCGAAGGGGTACGGGAACTCGCGCAACACGTCCGTTCGCAGCAGGCCGTGCTTGTCGCCCGCGATCTTGTAGACGTAGGAGAGCTCGACGGGATCGCAGTCGAAGGGATCCGTCGGGTATCTCTCGCCGACGATGCGGCCGTCCTCGAAGGCGCAGAGGCCGATCACACCGGAGAAGCCGTTCCGTTCGTCGGCCGGCAGCGACCGCCAATGCTGGAGTAACCGCTCGAGCGCGTTCTCGACGAAGCGATCGTCGTCGTCGATGATCGTCGTGAACTCACCACGTGCGAGCTCGATGCCGCGATTCACGGCGGCGGGCTTTCCCTGGTTCGCCTGCCACCGATAGTTGATGTCCAGCTCGCCGGACGGAATCCAGGACTTCACGAGGTTCCGGACGTGGTCTCCCGAGCCATCGTCGATGATGACCCACTCGAAGTCACGATACGTCTGGGCGGCGAGTGAGTCGCGAAGTCGCTGAAGCGTGTCGGTGCGGTTGTACGCCGGCGTGAGAACCGTGATCGTCGGAGACGATGTCTCAGCCACGACCGGTTACCGTCCGGCGTGTCAGGCCCAGCGCGGGGGTGACTCGCCCTCGGCCTGGGCACGAACCGCATCCCCGGCACGAAGCTCGGGTGCGGACGGTGCGACTATCGGGGAGCGTGTGGTCTCCTCCTGGGGTGCCTGCGCGCCGTAGTACCCGTATCCCTCCGACGGGGTCCCTCCGGCGAGAACGAATCCCAGCTTCCGTGCGGGGCTGACGTCGAGCTGCCGTGCGAGCTCGCGCAGCATCGGACGATCCACAATCCCCAGGCGGACCACCACCAGGAGAGCATCGACACGCGTGGACAGCGTCAACGCGTCGCTCACCGCGAGCAAGGGCGGGGCGTCCACGAGGACGAAGTCCGCCCCCTTGCGCAGCTCGTCGAGAATGTTCGCGACCGCGCGCGTGCCGACCAGCTCGCCCGGGCTCGCGGGCAGGAATCCGGCGGGCAGCACCCACAGCTGTCCGGCGGCATCCGGACCGACGGCTGCCGGCTCCTCGGGATCGCGCCCCCGAGCCCTGCTCGCGAGTTTGATCGGTTCCGCCGCGTCGAGCCGCACGGGGACGAGCGCGCGATCGAGCGCGACGCGCTCGATCGCGACGTCGGTCAGGCCGGCGCGATACCCGATCCCCATCAAGCGCCCGACGGCCGGCTTTCGCAGGTCGAGGTCGACGAGAACGACCCGCCGTCCCGAACGAGCCAGAGCGACGGCAAGGTTCGCAACCGTCACCGACTTGCCTTCTCCGCTGACGGAGCTCGTGACCATGATCACCCGCGCATTGACGTCGAGGTTGGCGAGCTCGACGTTCGAGCGGAGCCGCCGAACCGCTTCGGCCTCCCCTTCCGACGGGCCGTCCAGCATCGCAAGCCGATCCTGACCGGAAACCTGTCTCGGCGCACCCAGCCGGGCGAGCAGCGGAAGTCCGAGTATCCGCTGGATCTCGCTCTCGTCGCGAACGCGCCGGTCGAGCGCCTCCCACAGAAACGCGGCCGCAAGACCCAGTAGGAGGCCGACCCCGAGCCCGAGAATCGCGCTCCGCTTCGGCGTCGGCGCGACCTGCACCCCGTCGCCCGCCTCCTTTACGACGCGTGGCTTCGTCTTGAGGATGATCAGCGTCTGGAGCTCCTGAGCCTTCTGGGCGAGGTCGCGATACAGCGGAGTGTCCGTCGCACCCGCCTTTCGCAGCCCGGCCAGGCTCTTGAGCAGATCGGCGCGTGCGCTGGCGAGGTTGGCCGTGTCCAGCTCCAGCCGGTACTGGGAGAACGCCTCCGCGTACGCGGTTGCGAGCCGACCGGCCAGCACGGGATCCAGGCTCGTAACCGTGAAGCTCAACAAGTCGGCGTTGCCGCGAGGGCTGACGCTGGAGGAGGCGAGCAGGTCTCCCGGCCGGATCGGAACGTTCGCACGTGCGATCGCCCTCGCGGCAACCTCAGGGACCCGCGCGAGCGACGCCTGCGTCTGGGCGAACCGGTCGGCATCGGTGTAGATGCCGACGCTCGTCCTGTCGAACAGCTCCGATCCAAGATCCTCGCGGCTCAGCAAGACTTCTGCGCTCGAGCCGTAGACTTTCGACTGCTGGTAGGCCTGACCGAAGGCGATGAGCGGGATGAGGAGGATCGGCACCAGGGCAACCCAGCGTCGCCGCCGAAGGATGCTGAGGTACTCGTTGAGCGACCGCTGCCCGCTCGGAGTCTCGGATCCGTCCACGGACTTAGTGTGGGTGGGGTTCCCCGTTCCTGCCATACCAAGGGGTTCGTGTGACATCGCGACCACAGGATAGAGACGACGGGACCCCGACGGTAGAACGCGCGCGACATGTCGCACACGGGGCCAGCTACGGTCCGCACTCGATGGGCGGAGGCTTCTACGTCGTGTTCGTCTGCACGGGCAATCGGGCGCGTAGCCCGCTGGCAGAAGCCCTCTACCGCTCCTACAGCGGCAGTGCGGACACGACTGTCACCTCGTACGGGACCACGGACGTGGGCGCCGCACCGCCGCTCCCCCAGGCGGTCGAGGCCGCGGCGAGGCTCGGCATCGATCTCTCGAGCCACCGCGCACGCGCGCTTCGGCGAGCGAGTCTCGGAGACGCCGATCTCGTGCTCGGCTTCGAGCCTTTCCATCTGGCGATCGCGGTGGTGGACGGTGGAGCTCCCCCGGCCAACACGTTCCTGCTCGCCGAGCTCGCCTCGCTGCTGGAGGCGCCCCTCGCGGACGGCGACGAAGTGGCGCGAGCGCGTGCCGCTGTTGCCTTCGCGGACTCCAGACGCGTGAGATCGCGCCCCTCTAGGGCGGCGACCCTCGGGGACCCTCTCGGGAGGCCGGACGAGGTGATGGTCAGCACGGCGGAACGGATCGAGGAGCTCGTTCGGCGCCTCGTGAACGGGCTCTTCGGCGAAACCCCATCGGCGCGAGCTGGCGATCACGAGAGCTCTGAATAAAGTGCGTCCGTGACTGCTTCCTGCGGCATGGGCACCGCGCTCGCCACGCAAACCGATCCGAAGGGCGCCGATTCGAGCGACTCCTCGACGACACGCGTCGACGTGGGGCTGACGGCCTACCGGAGGGTGACCTTCATCGACCAGGCGATCGAGTCGGTGTTGGAGCAGACCTACCCTCACTGGCGGCTCACGATCTGTGACAACGGCCCGGGAGGAGGGGATGTCGAACGGGTAGCCGAGCGGTATCTCGACGATCCGCGGGTCTCGTACCGCGCGACCGGGCGCGAGCTCACGCTTCCGGAGAACTGGACGAGCGCCCTGAATCAGGGAACGGCACCGTACGTCGCAGTTCTCGCCGACGACGACCGCTGGCATCCCGACTTCCTGCGCGCCCGCGTCGACGCCCTCGACTCCCATCCCGAGTGCGCATTCGCATTCTCCGAGTGCGTGCTGATCGATGAGCACGGAGAGGAGATCCTGCGCGCTCCGATTCGCCTTCCCGAAGGCGTTCTCGGGCAGCTGCAGGCCGCGCGCTGGCTCATTCGGGAGAACCCGATCGTTCCGCCGGCGATCATCGTGCGCCGCCCGGCATGTGAGGCCGTCGGCTCGTTCTTCGACGCAACGTGGCAGTACTGCGACTGGGAGCTCTGGGGACGCCTAGTCGCACGCTTCCCCGTCTTCTACCTGGCGCGTCAGGACAACGACAATCGTCGCCATGCAAACGCGTACACGTACGCCGAGCGCGAGCCGCCCGATCAGCTTCTCGACATGTTCGACCACCTCGAGCGGATGTTCGCGCGGGAGGTCGAGGGTTTCGAGCTCTCGAACGTCGAGCGGGCGCGCTTGCGATCGGAGATCCTTCTTCGAGCGGCCTCGGACGTGCACGCGGGCGCGGGCTGGAAAGCGTCCGGTCCGACGTACCGACGCGCGCTCAGGGAGTGGCCGCCGACGCTGTTCAGCAGGATCTCGCTCACGATGCTCGCGAAGTCGTTGCTGGGCAAGCGAGGGTCGAGGCTCGTCTCGCGCTCTCTCCGTCTCGTGCGGCCGCGCTCGCGCGGTCTGTCCGCGTAGGCCCGGCGCGCCTTGGGACCTCGAACGTTCATCCGGAAGGCCGTCCGCCGCGTGCGAGGGATGGTTCGGTGGGAGCAGCGGCTGATCTTCTGGGAGGCGGAGAGGTTCGACAAGAAGCTCGGCATCGACACGGCGGGGAGGCTCGAGCCGACCGAGCTCACCGTCGCCACAGGCGAGCCGTCCCAGGGCATCACGTACCTCGGAACGCAACCGCGTCTGGCCCGGTGGTGGCTCACGGCAATGCCGCCCGACCATGAACGCTTCGCGTTCGTGGACATGGGATCGGGCAAAGGGAGGGTGCTCGTGTTCGCGGTGCAGCACGGATTTCGCCGTGCCGTGGGCGTCGAGTTCGCGCTGGAACTGCACGAGGTTGCGGTCGAGAATGCGCGCATCCTCGCCGAACGCGGAATCGTCATCGAGCCCGTGCTCGGTGACGCCGGGGCGTTCGAGTTCCCGAGCGACCCACTCGTCGTCCACTTCAACAATCCGTTCCACGAACCGGTGATGGAGCGCGTGATCGCCAATCTGACCGCTTCCTACGAGACGCGACCGCGACCGGTGGTCGTCGTCTACCAGCAGATGACGGTCGAGCAGCCGGGACACGACACCGGCAATCTTGCCCTTCTGGACCGTGTTCCGTTCCTCACCGGGCGAACCCTCCCGCTTCCGAGGGGAGCGATCGACACCAGGGTTCTCGCACCCTTCACCGTACGCGTGTACGAGTCAACCGAGGTCGACGAGAGATCGCCCGTTTCCGCTGGGAAAGCCGGCTGAACGACTGGGAGGCCCGACGATTCGACCGGAGGCTCGGCGTCGATACCGGCGGATGGATCGAGCCGACCGCTCTGACCGTCGCCGCCGGCGACGTCGCCGAAGGGTTCACGTACGGCGGGACTCAGGTACGCCTCCTTCGCTGGAGCTTCGGCTCGCTGCCCTCGAATCGTGCACGCTTCACGTTCGTTGACATGGGCTCGGGAAAGGGACGGGCGCTGCTGTACGCGGCGCAGCTCGGCTTCGGAGGTCTCTGGGGGTCGAGTTCGCGAAGGAGCTCCACTCGATCGCGCTCGCGAACGCCGAGATCGCGGCGAAGCGCGGGCTTTCGATCGAGCCGACCCTCGGCGATGCGGGGCGTTCGCGTTTCCCGACGAGCCGCTCGTCGTCTACTTCAACAATCCGTTCTCGGAGCGCGTGATGGAACGGGTGATCGACAATCTCGAGTCCTCGTACGAGACCGACCCTCGACCTCTCGTCCTCGTGTACCAGCAGATGATCGAAGAGTGGCCCCCGTGGCAGGCCACGAAGAACCTCGAGCTGTTGAACCGCGTCGCGTTTCTCGCAGGTCGCACCCTCGATCCGCCGAGCAGCGCGATCGACCGGCGCGTGCTGAAGCAGTTCATCGTGCGGGTCTACGAGTCGCCCGAGATCAGTCGCTCCTAGCCAGCCCCGTGGCGGCTGCAGCACGCGGCGCGACCCAGTGCAGCTCGCCGTCGAGCGCGTCGGAATCGAGCAGTCGCTTCAACCTGCCGAGCCGGATGTAGCGATCGCCCTCGAACTCGTCGAGCGTGAGGCCGGAACGCTCGTACGCGCCTGCGAGCTCGTCCGCTCCCCGTTCCGCAGTCCACTCGAAGACGCACTCGGGAAAGCGCGACGCGAACTTCGAGAAGTCGACGCGATAGCTCCGTGGATCGGGGGACGCGTCGCTGGCAAACGTGACCTCGCAGTCGGGAAGTCGCGAATGGACGATCTCGGCGAGCTCCCGGATCCGGTAGTTCTGCTCGGCGGATCCGATGTTGAAGGCGTCGCCGGCGATCTCCTGCGCGGGCGCCTCGAGGAGCGCGAGAGTCGCTGTCGCGATGTCGCGGATGTGGACGAGTGGGCGCCAGGACCTGCCGTCGCTCAGGAGCTTGATCGCGCCGGTCGTATGCGCCCAGGCGACGAGGTTGTTGAGCACGATGTCGAGCCTGAGCCGCGGAGAGACGCCGTAGGCCGTCGCGTTGCGCATCGAGACCGGCGAGAACCCGTCGCCGGCGAGCTCGCGCAGACCCTCCTCCGCCCGTACCTTGGTCTCGGCGTACGAGGTCAGCGGCCTGAGCGGCGCATCCTCGCCGACGAGCGCGTCGGAGTCGGACGCGCCGTACATGCTGCAGGAGGAGGCGAAGACGAAGCGCTCGACCCCGGCCTCCTTGGCGGCGCGGGCGAGGTTCATGGTGCCGTCGAGGTTGATGGAGTACGTCCAGTCAGTGTCGAGGTCGCCGAGCGGGTCGTTCGAGAGCGCGGCGAGATGAACGATCGCGTCGAAACCCTGGAGCTCGTTCGGCGGACACCCGGCGGACGTCGCGATCGAGCGCGGGCTCGAGCGCCGGCACGTCCATGAGATCGCAGCCCCGGTAGTAGAACGTGTCAAGGCCGACGACGTCGTGGCCGGCGTCGCGCAGCATCGGGGCGAGCACCGAGCCGATGTAGCCATGGTGGCCGGTGACGAGCACCTTCATCCGGACTCGCTGCACGGCGTCGCCGAGCAGCCCGCCTCGCGGAGTCGCTCCGCCACGAGACGGATCTCGGCGAACGGCAGGCCCGAGCGCTCGGCGATGTCGAGAAGCGTGGCGCCGCCGTCGGATTGGTTCAGAACCCAGAGCATGCGCCAGCTGCGCGTCCGTGGCCTCGGCACCACCGAGACCACGGTAGAGCCCTCGCTTTCCGAGCTGAGGCTCTCCTCTGGGAGCGAGATTCACGTAATGCCGCGTCGTGCTCGAGGACGTCGAGGATCGCGAGCGCCGCCTGCAGCGACTCTTCCAGACGCTCGGCCGAGATCACGGTGAGATCGTCGGCCGACGAGTGATACTCCGGGAACTCGCTCTCGCGTGACCGCGTCAGGCAGCCGACGGGGAGATCGAAGCCGGGCGAGTTGAACTGCCGCTCGTCCCATCCCCACGGGACGAAGTCGACAATCCGCCGCCTCGGCGTGGCGAGGCGACGTGAGCGCCCGCGCGGTCGATCGAGAGCGTCGCCGCGGCGGCTGCGCTTGTACGTGAGCGGGCCGGAGTCGCCGACGCACGCGACGACGAGCCCGCGCCGTGATCGTTCGACAAGCGCTCCTCGTTCGCGGCCAGCCACGCGAGCGACCCGATCGTCCCGGGGATGAACAGGAAGCGATACGAGAGGCGATGCGACGTCCGGGCCAGAGTCGCGGCGAGCGCGCGTGAGCAGCGAGACCCCGGAAAGGTTGTCGTTCGCGAGCGAAGGGTGGCAGACGTGGGTCGTGAGAAGAATCTCGCTCCTCGCTCTCGCCCGCAAGCGAGCACTCGCCGTACGTCAGCGAGCCGGGCTCGAGCGTGCTGTCGATCACGACGTCGTACAGCCCGTCGTCGAGCCGATCGAGTTGCTCCTGCGTGAGGCAGAAGCCCCAGGTCCGCGCGTAGTACGACGTGCGATACGGGATCCAGTCCGGGATTCTCGGCATGCGCGTGCAGGTGCGGGCGCAACTCGTCGAGGGTCATCGTCTCGCCGCACGGGCTCGCTGTAGCCGACGACGTGGAGGTTCGAGTCCGCGAAGTCGACGACCCGCTCCCCGTCCGGCGCCGTCGATGTGCGCGTCGCGGATGTTCCACTCTTCCGGGACCGTCCAGTCGAGGACCTCGGTCCCGCTCGGCACCTCGTCCAGCTCGAGCGGGATACGCGTCGCCGATCTTCCGTGAGCGTCTCCCGAACGCCGTCGCCGGTGATGCTCCGACAGAGCGGGAAGAGCTCGGTCGCGAGCGCGTGCATTCGCGTACCCGCATCGTTTCCGACTTCCGACGCGATCGCGGTCACGAGGGCGCGCCTGTCTTCGGCTCGAAGTCGGGATAGGTGCGGTCTCGGTCGTTGATCACGACGATCTCCTCCGGCCACAGAATGCCGAATGCGGGGTCGTCGAAGCGCACGCCGCGCGCAGCCCCGGGCTCGTGAGGCGCGGAGATCTGGTAGCTGATCTCGGCGTCGTCGGCGAGGGTGAGGAAGCCGTGTGCGCAACCCTCGGGCACGTAGAGCGCCAGACGGTTCTCCGCCGAGAGCTCGACTCCGACCCAGGCCCGATAGGTCGGCGACGAGGGACGAAGGTCGACCGCGACGTCGAAGATCGCCCCGGCGGTGCAGCGTACGAGCTTCGCCTCCTCGTTCGGCGCGGCCTGGTAGTGCATTCCCCTGAGGGTGCCGCGCCGGCGGTTGTACGAGATGCTGGCCTGGGCGAGGACGCCGCTCAGGCCCTGCTCCACGAACTCGGACGAGTCCCAGGTCCGCGCGAAGAAGCCGCGCTCGTCCTCGTGCCGCTCGGGCTCGACAACCCACACGCCTTCGATCTCGGTCCGGCGGAAGATCATCCGGCCAGGAGCGCAAGCTTGCGGCAGGTGAACGCCTCCGCGTAGCGGCACGCGGCCTCCATCCCGCGCAGGCGCAGGAGTCCCCGGAACAGCTCGTCGTCGAACCAGTGCTTCTCCGACTGGCTCGCATGGTGCGCGCGCAGGAGCCGCAGCTTCTCGTCGACGATCTCGTCGGTCAACGGCACGAAGACGTTCGGGGACCCGAGGTCGCCGTCGTACTTCGGGATCTCGTACTCGAGGATCAGGTGATCTCGGAAGGTCTGCCACGTCAGCTCGCAGGCGAGACGGTGGTCCTGATGCAGGTCGTGCCGGGCGTGCGTGAGCACGAGGTCGGGCTCGACCGCCTTCAACGCCACGAAGACCTCCTTCACCTCCGGCCCGGCGTAGGGCAGGAACCCGTCGCGGAAGTCGTGCAGCCGGACGTCTTGACGAGAAGCGCGCTTCGAGGAAGTCCGACGCGCTCGTCTCGGCCTCGCCTGCGCGCTCTCCGGGCGCGGAGAGGACGACCCAGGTCACGTGAACCGAGGGCCGTGACCGGGTCAGCGCGAGGATCGTTCCCCCGCAGCCGATCTCGATGTCGTCGGAGTGGCAGCCGACGGCCAGGACCCGGAGCTCATCCGTCCCGGGCGCCAGTGGAAGTCGGAGCATCTACTCCGTGACCAGCCTGCTCGGCGACACGAGCCAGGGAACTCGTCCGTTCGCCGCCATCGCGTCGAGGTCTTGCTTGTCCTTCATCGTGTCCATGGGTGCCCAGAAGCCGTCGTGACGATACGCGATGATGTCACCTGCCTGGGCGAGCCGGGCGCTGACGTCCATGATGTCGCCCCCGAGCTCCAAGTGCTCGAAGATCGTGTGCCGGAGCACGAGGAACCCGCCGTTGATGCGGACGTTTGCCGTTGCCATCGGGTCGATCGAGAGCACGTTCCCGTCGTCGTCGGCGTCCACGACGTGGTAGCTGAGACGAGGGCGCACGGACATGAAGAGCCCCGTCTTGTCACTCTCCACGAGACGCTCGATCATCCGATCGAGCGGGGCATCGGTCAGGCCGTCGCCGTACGTGCACAGGAAGACGTCGTCGTCGTCCAGGTACGGCCTGGTCGCACGAAGGCGGTCGCCGACGGAGGCATTGACGCCCGTGTCGAGGAACGTGATCTGCCAGCTCTCATCCTCGTCCGGCTGCTCGTCCTCCATCACTAGGGGTAGCGATCCGTTACCCGCCGCCCCGTTGCTGTGCGCGCCGAAGTAGCCCGTGATCGTCTCCGCCCGGTGGCCGAGGCAGAGGATGAACTCCGTGTGACCCCAGGAGGCGTACCAGCGCATGATGTGCCAGAGGATCGGCCGCCCGTCGACCGTGATCATCGGCTTGGGGATCTTCTGGGTCGCTTCGCCCATGCGGATCCCCATGCCTCCGCAGAAGATGACAACTTTCACCGCACCTCTCCCCGTCGATACTGCTGACTTCCCCAGGCACTTCTTCCCGCACTCTCGTTGTCGCTGTCGCCTGCGCTGTTGTCAAGAGCGCAGGAAATCCCCGCAAAGGGTACCTCTAGCGGCAAAGCAGGCCATCACTACTATGGGCGTACGTGGTGCGTGTCGGAATCATCGGCCTCGGATACTGGGGACCCAACTACGCACGCGTGCTTCGCGAGCTGGGTAACGCACACCTCGTTTGGGCGTGCGACGCGCGGCCACAAGCCCTTCACCTCATGCGCTCGCGCTACCCGGATGTCATTCTCACCTCGAGCCCGCAGGAGGTCTTTGCGGACCCCTCGGTCGATGCCGTGGTGATCGCCACGCCGAGCTCGACCCACGCCGAGCTGACGCTTGCAGCGCTCGAGGCCGGCAAGCATGTGCTCTGCGAGAAGCCCCTCGCGTTCACAACGGTCGAGTGCGATCGCGTGATCGAGGCGGCCGAGGACGCCGAACGCATGCTCATGGTCGGGCATACGTTCATCTTCAACCCGGCCGTGCGACGTATGAAGGAGCTCATTCACGAGGGCGCGATCGGCCCCATCCGCTACTGCCACTCCGCACGGACCGGTCTGGGGCCGATTCGTCAGGACGTGAACGCGCTCTGGGATCTCGCCCCGCACGACATCTCGATCATCCTTCACCTCCTCGACCGGGAACCCGTCGAGGTCGCTGCGTTCGGCGAGTCGTACCTTCGCGAGGAGACGGAGGACGTGGTCTTCGTGACGCTCCGTCTCGAGGGGCAAGTGCTGGCAAACATCCATCTCTCGTGGATCGACCCGTACAAGACGCGCCGCCTGACGGTCATCGGCGAGAACAAGATGCTGGTGTTCGACGATGTCGTTGCGGACGAGAAGCTGCGCCTCTACGACCGAGGGGCGAGCTACGAGACGTCGGCAATCGAGGCTCGCGGTGCAGAGTACGGCGAGTACAAGGCGATCGTTCGCGACGGCGACATCCTGATCCCGAGGATCCCGGCGACCGAGCCGCTGAAGGAGCAGACGATGCACTTCCTCAACTGCTGCGAGAACGGGTCGGTTCCGGAGACGGACGGGGTTGCGGGGCGCCGGGTCGTGGCCGTGTTGGAAGCAGCCTCGGCCTCGCTTCGCGACGGAGGCGCAGTCGTCGAGACGTCGTGGCGCGAATCTTCGAGAACGTAGAGCTCGGCGACGGCGCGCTCGTCGACGAAACCGCGACCGTCGGCCTGCCTCCCCTCGGCGCCGGCGACGGAGAGCTCCGAACCGTGATCGGCCCGGGGGCGGTCATCAGGTCGCACACCGTCGTGTACGCGGGAACGACGATCGGAGCACGATTCAGTACCGGGCACGGAGCGCTCGTGCGCGAGGGCAACATCCTGGGAGACGACGTGTCCGTCGGCACGAACGCGGCACTGGAATACGGCAACCAGGTCGGCAGTCGGGTCCGCATCCACACCGGCTGCTTCCTCGAGAACTGCGTGATCGAAGACGACGTCTTCCTCGGCCCGCACGTCGTGTTCACGGACGATCCCCATCCGGCGTGCCCCCGCTACCGCGACTGCGTAGGAGGAGGAACCGTACGCCGGCACGCGAGCATCGGCGCGAACGCGACCATCTTGCCCGGTGTGGAGATCGGAGAAGGAAGCCTCATCGGCGCGGGCAGCGTCGTGGCCAGCGCAGTTCCACCCGGGGTGGTCGCCGCCGGGAACCCCGCGCGCGTGGTCAAGAAGGTCGAAGAGCTCGTGTGCTGGCCCGGATTCTTCGAGCGACCCTACGTGTGGCGTGACCACGGCTGACAAGACCACTGTTCCGTTCGTCGACCTCGAACGGATCCACGCACCGCTTCGCTCGGAGATCGACGCGGCTGTTGCAGGCGTCGTCGGCTCGGGCGCCTTCATCCAGGGGCCGGCGGTCGCTGCCTTCGAGCGGGAATGGGCCGCCTTCTGTGAGGTGGAGCATGGCATCGGCGTGGCATCCGGCACCGCGGCGATCGGACTCACGCTGGAGGCGCTCGGCATCGGCCCCGGTGATGAAATCATCGCGCCGGCGCTGACGTTCATCGCAACCGTCCTGCCGGTGGTGCGGCTGGGCGCGACACCCGTTCTCGTCGACAGCGATCCGGCGACGGCCACCGTCGACCCGAGTGCCGTGCAGGCAGCCGTGACGGAACGAACGAAGGCCATCCTCGCAGTCCACCTGTACGGTCAACCGGCGGAGATGGACGCTTTGCAGCGCGTCGCGGACGCCGCCGGCATCCCGCTGATCGAAGACGCCGCGCAAGCCCATGGCGCCCGCTATCGCGGATCACGTGCGGGCTCACTCGGCCGGGCGGCGTGTTTCAGCTTCTACCCGAGCAAGAACCTCGGCGCGCTCGGAGATGCAGGTGCGGTGGTGACGAGCGATGCCGATCTGGCAGAGCGCATCCGACTCCTCCGCGACCTCGGCCAGGCACGGAAGTACGAGCACGTCGTCACGGGTCACAACGAGCGTCTCGACACCCTGCACGCCGCAGTTCTCAGCCGTAAGCTCGCGTATCTCGATGGGTGGAACGGCTCACGCCGTCTGGGGGCCGCCGCCTACGCCGAGGCGCTGGCCGCGCTCCCGGTAGAGGTTCCGGTCGAAGCGGAGGGCCGAGAGCACGTGTGGCACCTCTACGTGATCCGCGCGGACGACCGGGACGAGCTCCGGTCCTCACTCGGCGGCCTCGGGATCGCGACCGGCATCCACTACCCGCTGCCGCTTCACCTCGAGCCGGTGCTCGCGTCCCTCGGCTACTGTCGCGGAGAGTTTCCGGTGGCCGAGGATTGGACGTCGCGCGGGATCTCGCTGCCGATGTTCGCCGGTATCGAGAGCTCGGAGATCGGTGCTGTCGCCGATGCGCTCTCGCAGGCAACTGCTTGAGCTTGCCGCGCTCGGTCTTAGAGGATCTTCGCGACCGGGATAGGAACGATTAGCTTGGCACCCCATTCCCGCACGTACTCGAGCTGCGCGGAGATCTCGTCGATCAGGTTCCACGGCAGCACCACGATGTAGTCGGGACGCGTCTCCGCGATCTTCTCGGGCGCGTGGATCGGGATGTGCGTCCCCGGCGTGAAGAGGCCGTGGCGGTGGGGATTGCGGTCGACCGTGTAGTCGAGGAGATCCGTCCGAATTCCGCAGTAGTTGAGCAGAGTATTGCCCTTCCCGGGCGCCCCGTACCCGACAACCTGCTTGCCCTCGCGCCGCAGGCGGATCAAGAGGTCGAGAAGCGCCCGCTTCGACTCCTTCACCTCCTCCGCGAACCGTGTGTAGCGCTCGCGCGAGCGGAGGCCCTCCGCCTCCTCCCGTTCCAGGAGCGTTGAGACGGCCGAAGCGACTTCGTGCGGGCCACCCTCGGGCTGCGCATAGACGCGGAGCGAGCCCCCGTGCGTGGGCAGCTCCTCCACGTCGTACACCGTGAGCCCGTGCGCGCGGAGGATCTCGACGATCGTCGCGAACGAGAAGTACGAGAAGTGCTCGTGGTAGATCGTGTCGTACTCGAGGCGGTCGAGGAGATGCAGGAGGTGCGGAAACTCGAAGGTCGCCGTACCGTCCTCGCGCAGCAGGATGCCGACGCCCGCCACGAAGTCGTTGAGGTCGGGGACCTGCGCGAGCACGTTGTTGCCGATCAGGAGACTCGCCCCCTTGCCTTCGTCGACGAGCCGCTGCGCGGTCTCGCTTCCGAAGAACGCCACGAGCGTCGGCACTCCGCGGGCGCGGGCGTCTTCGGCCACGTTCGCCGCAGGGTCGATCCCGAGGATGTCGATTCCCGAGCCGACGAAGTGCTGCAGCAGGTAACCGTCGTTCGACGCGATCTCGACGACGAGGTCGTCGGGGCCGAGCCCGAGCCGGCGTCCGATCATGTCGACGTAGTCACGGGCATGCTCGACCCAGGACGTCGAGTACGCCGAGTAGTACGCGTAGTCAGAAAAGATGTCCTCCGGCGGCACGAACTCCTCCAGCTGCACGAGGAAGCAGCGCTCGCACGCGAAGACGTGCAGCGGGTAGAACGGCTCCATCTGCCGGATTCGGTCCGCGGGCAGGAAGCTCTGGCAGGGCGGCGACATGCCGAGATCGACCACTGTCAGCGTCAGCGGCGCGCCGCAGAAGCGGCACGCCGGACGGCCGTTCCGTTCGCTCGGGCTCGGCGCCACCATCCTCCGCACCTTACTGACGGCCGAAGGGTTCGCTCAGGGTCTCGCTTCGTGTAGCTCAGTTGTCGCGGAGATGGTCGTCAGTACGATGCGACCGATGTCGTCGCCCCGCCGTAAAGCGGACCCCAGCTCGTGGGGCGTATCGACGCTCCAGCTCCAACGCCCCGGTCATCTGTACTTCGACGGCGCGGTCCGACCCTGGGAAGAGGGCGTGCTGCACGTTTCGACGGAGGCGGTCGTCCGCGGGCTCAACGTCTTCGAAGGCCTCAAGGGCTACTGGCAGGAGTCGGGCGAGCTCGCGTTCCGCACGCTTCGCTCTCACTACGATCGCATGAGCCGGTCGGCGCGGTTGCTCCACATCCCCGTCGACTTCTCGTACGACGACTTCGTCGCCGCCTGCACGGCGTTGTCCGAGGCGGAGCTGACCGTCGACAACGACCTCTACATCCGTGCAACGTTGCTGGTCGTCGAAGGGCACTACGGGGAGGGAACCGTTGCCGACCTCGTCCTCACGGCATATCAGCAGAAGAAGGAGCCGCCGAAGCCGATCGCGGTGGGCACGAGTACCTGGCAGCGGAACCACGATCTCGCTCTACCGTCACGGATAAAGACCGGCGCCAACTACATCATCGCGCGACTTGCGCGGATCGAAGGCCGAAGTCGCGGATACGAGGACATGATCGTTCTCAACCGCTCGGGCCGAGTCGCCGAAGGCATCTCGGCCTGTCTTCTCCTGGTACGCGACGGGATCGTCTCGACCCCACCGCCTTCCGAAGGGGCACTCGAGAGCATCACGCTTCGTATCGTCGGCGAGCTCGCTCAGGAAGACGGTATCCCCGTCGTACACCGACCGATCGATCGGTCGGAGCTCTACATCGCCGACGAGTTGGCGCTGACCGGAACTTTGGCCGAGATCACGCCCATCCGCGCGGTCGACGACATGGCACTTCCCGAGAAGTCGCCGATCCTCGAGCACTTGAGGAGTCGCTATCTGGCTGCGGTGAAGGGCACGTCACCCCAAGTCTCCGTTGAGATGACGATGGTGTCGCACGCGCCTTCGTCCTCCGCCTAGTCCCAGACCTTCCACGGAGCATTCCCGGACTCCCACATCGCCTGCAGGTTCGCGTGATCGCGAATGGTGTCCATCGGATGCCAGAAACCGGCATGCTTGTACGCGGAGAGCTGCTTCTCCCGTGCGAGCTCGCGCAGCGGTTCGAGCTCGAACACCGTGTCGTCGCGCTCGATGTAGTCGATCACGCTCGACTCCAGCACGAAGAAGCCGCCGTTGATCCAGGCCCCATCGCCCTCGGGCTTCTCCCGAAACTGCTCGATGAGAGTCTGATTCTCGTGAAGGTGCACCGCGCCAAAACGGCCCTCCGGCTGCACCGCTGTCAGCGTCGCGAGCGTCTTCTGCTCGCGGTGGAAGCCGACCAGCTTGTCGAGGTCGACGTCGGCCACGCCGTCGCCGTAGGTGAGGCAGAAGGTTCCGTCGCCGATGTGGTCGCGCACCCGGCGGAGGCGGCCGCCGGTCATCGCGTCGTTGCCGGTGTCGACGAGCGTGACGCGCCACGGCTCCGTCCAGCGACCGTGTAGCTCCATCGTGTTGTCGCGGAGGTCGAACGTGACATCCGCCGTCCGCAACGCGTAGGAGGCGAAGTACTCCTTGATGAGGTTGCCCTTGTACCCGCAACAGATGACGAAGTCGTCCATCCCGTATGCCGCGTAGATCTTCATGATGTGCCAGAGGATGGGCTGATCGCCGATCTCGACCATCGGCTTCGGCCTAACCGCCGTCTCCTCGGTGAGCCTCGTGCCGAAGCCCCCGGCGAAAAGGACGACCTTCATTGCGCGTGGTCTCCGAGCGCTCGCATAGGTGCTCCCTGGGACGGACGGGTGTCGTCTTCGCTCACGACCGAGGAGAGTAGCGTTCACCGCATGCCGCAACCGCGTCGCCGACCTTCGAGCCGTGAGCCCGTCGAGCGGCCGGACGAGCTCGACGCCACGGTTCCTTTCCCGCCGATGGAGGCCGAGCTCGTCCGCGAGCTGCCGGAGGCGGACGGCTGGCAGTACGAGCCCAAGTGGGACGGCTTCAGAGGGATCCTCGAGAACGCGTCCGGCGAGCTTCGGCTCTGGTCGCGAAACGCGCGCCCGCTCCTTCGCTACTTCCCGGAGCTACGCTCGCTCGGAGCGCTCTTGCCGGAGCGCTCCGCGCTCGACGGCGAGATCGTCATCGAGCGCGACGGCGTCCTCGACTTCGACGCGATGCAGACGCGCCTCCACCCGGCAGAGTCGCGGATCACCAGGCTGTCGGGGGAGATCCCTGCTCGCTTCGTCGCCTTCGACATTCTGGTCTGGAAGGGCGACGGCGTCTGGCAGCGGCCGCTGACCGAGCGAAGGAAGGAGCTCGAGCGCAAGGCCAAGCACTTCGACCTCTCCCCCGCTTCTCGCGACCGGGACGAGGCTCTCGCGTGGCTCGACCGCTTCGAGGCGATCGGCCTCGACGGAGTCGTGGCGAAACGCGTCGCTTCTCCGTACCTTCCGGGCTCGCGCGAAGGTGTCGTCAAGGTGAAGCCCGAGAAGACCGCCGACTGCGTCGTCGTCGGGCTGCGCTGGAAGTCGCGGCCGGACCGGATCGCCACGCTCTGCTCGGGCTCTACGACGACGAAGGCGGAGATCGACTACGTCGGCTCGGCCGCCGTCGCCCCCGCCCGCCACGACCAGATCGCCGAGCGCGTGCTTCCACTCCTCGAGAATGCCCCCGAGCGCCGCTTTTCCGAGCCGAACCGCTGGGGAGGCGGCGAGCTCGAGGAGTCGCCGGTTCGGCCCGAGCTCGTCGTCGAGGTGCGCTACGACAAGGTGCAGTCGAACAGATTCCGGCACGGCACGAAGCTCATCCGCTTTCGCGACGACAAGAACCCTGCGCAATGCACGTGGCGCGAGCTTCGGCCTTCGCCCAACCCGGGGAACGTGGGGATCGAGGCTCTCCTCGGCACAGCCGGCGGCGCCAAGTAACAGTCTGTTACTTGGCGCCTGAAGGATCCTGCCGTCGTGCCCGCGACGGCTGCACGCGCGCCGGCTCGCCCGGCATCTTGGGGAAGTTCGGTGGGTACGGCGCCTCCCCGAGCCCCTCCTTCTCCTCGCGCTCGACCCACTCGAGCAGGACGCGGAGGTCGCAGACCGCGTCGTCCATCCCGCCCTGGATGTCTCCGATCCGGGCGAAGCGCTCGGGCATCGTGCGTCATCGTGAAGTCCTCGGTCTCGACGTCCGGGAGCTCGTCCCAGGTGACGGGCGCGGAAACCGCCGCGTCGGGCCGGGCGCGCACCGAGTAGGCCGACGCGACGGTCCGGTCACGCGCGTTCTGGTTGAAGTCGATGAAGACGCGCTTGCCGCGCTCCTCCTTCCACCAGGCGGTCGTGACCTTCTTCGGAAGGCGTCGCTCGACCTCACGCGCGAACGCGAGCGCCGCGCGGCGCACCACCGGGAACTCCCAGTTCGGCTCGATCCGGCAGAACACGTGGACGCCGCGGTTCCCGGAGGTCTTCGGCCAGCCCACGTAGCCGATCTCGTCGAGCACCTCGCGCACGAGCGCGCCGACCCGCTTCGCGTCCTTGAACGTCGTCCCCGGCTGCGGGTCGATGTCGATGCGGAGCTCGTCCGGGTGCTCGGTGTCGCGCCGCCGGGAAGGCCAGGGATGGAAGTCGATGACCGCGAGGTTCGCCGCCCAGACCACCTGCGCGAGCTCCGTGACGCAGAGCTCGTCCGCGTGCCGGCCCGACGGGAACGTGACGCGCGCCGCCTCCACCCACTCGGGTCGCTTCTCCGGCACCCGCTTCTGGTAGATCTGCTCGCCGCTCGATCCCGTCCGGGAAGCGCCGCAGCTGGGTCGGCCGCTCGTACAGCGCGCGCACGATGCCGTCGCCGACCGCGAGGTAGTAGTCGACGAGGTCGCGCTTGGTCTTCTTCGCCTTCGGGAAGAGGATCTTGTCCGGGTTCGTCACCTTGACGACCCGCTCCCCCACCTCGAGCTCGACAAAGGGCGAGGCCATGGCCGCACGCTACCCGGGCAGTGCTAGGCTCGCCGCGCCCTTCCCGGACAACAAGGAGTGGATTCGCATGCGCCCGGTTCTCTTCGGTCTCGCCCTCGTCTCACTTGCCCTCGCACTCGCGGCGACGGCGACCGGTAGTCCCGAGGCGCAGGTCCAGACCGGCGCCTGCGCGAAGGCCAACCTCGACCTGATCGAGGACGGACGCCTGACCCTCGGCACCGACAATCCGGCGTTCCCGCCCTGGTGGGGCGGCGGCCAGACGCGGAAGCCCTGGAAGACGTCGAATCCCTACTCGGGCCAGGGCTACGAGTCCGCGGTCGCGTACGCCGTCGCCCGGCAGCTCGGCTTCGCGAAGCGCCAGGTCGACTGGCGTCCCGTGCCGTTCGCGCAGTCGTACCGCCCGGGAGACAAGAACTTCGACTTCTACTTGGCACAGGTCTCGTACACGCCCGCGCGCGCGAGGACGATCGACTTCTCGAACGCGTACTACTTCGTCTACCAGTCGCTCGTCGGACGGGAGGGAACGGCAATCACCCGAGCCCGGTCGATCGCGGACCTCGGTCATATCGGCTGGGCGCCCAGCTCGGCACGACGAGCTTCCAGTACATCGACGACTACATCAAGCCGTCCCAGAGCCCGCTCGTCTACGACACGAACGACCTCGCCGTCCAGGCGCTGAAGAACGGTCAGATCGACGGCATCGTCGTCGACCTGCCCTCGGCGTTCTACGTGACGGGCGTCCAGCTCGACGACGGCGCGATCGTCGGACGCTTCGCGAACCGAGGGGGGCGAGAGCGTCTGGGCATGGTCTTCGAGAAGGGCAGCTCACTTCGGCGATGCGTCAACCGGGCGCTGAACACGCTCTGGGCGAACGGGACCATCAAGCGGCTCCAGAACCGCGACGCTGCCGAGCGGCAGCGATCTGCGCGTCCTCAGGTAGCAGCTGGAAGGCGATCGCCGCTCCCGGATCCTGAGCACCTCGACTCCCCGCTCTCACCCAAGGGCGGGGAGTCCTGATCGCTGTCGCGAGCACGCTCGTCTTCGTCGGCGTGCTCGCGTTCCTCGCCACTCGAGCTCCGGGCTGGGAACGTTTCAAGGCGTACTTCTTCGACTGGGACCTCTACCGGGAGTCCTTTCCGGAGATCGCCGAGGCATTCCTCCTGAACGTGAAGATCTTCCTCATCGCCGAGGCGATCATCCTCGTCACCGCGCTCGGGCTGGCCGTGCTGCGGAGCCTGCCCGGCCCGGTGTTCTTCCCCATACGCGTGCTCGCGATTCTCTACACGGACTTCTTCCGAGGGGTTCCGACGATCCTCGTCATCCTCATGCTCGGCACAGGGATGCCCGCTCTCGACATCGACTGGATGCCCAAGTCACAGGTCTTCTGGGCCGTCGTGTCCCTCGTCCTGGTCTACACCGCGTACGTCTCCGAGGTGTATCGGGCAGGCATCGAATCCGTTCATCCGAGCCAGGACGCCGCGGCGCGCTCGCTCGGCCTGAGCCGTTTCCAGTCCCTCCGTCACGTCGTCGTCCCGCAGGCGGTGCGCCGTGTCATCCCTCCACTCCTGAACGACTTCATCGGCCTCCAGAAGGACACGGCTCTCGTCAGCGTGCTCGGCGTCGTCGAGGTGCTCCGACAGACGCAGATCAACGAAGCGGCCGCGTTCAACGGCACCTACTACCTCGTCGCCGCGACGCTCTTCGTCGCGATCACGATCCCGCTCGCCCGCTTCACCGATTGGATCGTGGCCCGCGACCGGCGGCGGCGACAGGCGGCCGGAGTGGCTGCATGACCGAGCCGACGCTACGCATTGAGGAGCTCCACAAGTCCTTCGGCAAGCTCGAAGTGCTGCGTGGAATCGATCTCGAGCTGGCCGAGCACGAGGTGGTGTGCTTGATCGGCGCCTCCGGCTCGGGCAAGTCGACGTTGCTCCGCTGCATCAACCTGCTCGAGCCGATCGACGCGGGACGGATCACGCTGCGCGGCGACGAGATCACTGCGGCCGGCGTCGACGTCGATCGGGTCCGGAGCGGGATCGGGATCGTCTTCCAGGCGTTCAATCTCTTCCCGCACATGTCGGTGCTCGACAACGTCACGCTCGGGCCGCGGAAGGCGCTGCGGTTGCGTAGGCCGGAGGCAGACGCTCGGGCGGAAGGGCTCCTCGACCGCTTCGGCCTGGCGGACAAGCGCGACGAGTACCCCGACCGGCTCTCGGGCGGGCAACAGCAGCGCGTCGCCATCGTGCGGGCGCTGGCGATGCAGCCGGGCCTGCTCCTGCTCGACGAGGTCACGAGCGCGCTCGACCCCGAGCTCGTTGCGGAAGTGCTCGAGGTCGTGCGCGAGCTCGCGGCCGAAGGGATGACGATGCTGATCGCGACGCACGAGATGAGCTTCGCCCGCGACGTCGCCCACCGGGTCTGCTTCCTCGACGAAGGCGTGATCCTGGAGCAGGGGAATCCGGAGCAGATCTTCGGCGCACCGAGCGAGCCCCGTACGCAGCAGTTCCTGCAGCGGATCGTCGACGCCGGGCGGCTGTAGGCTGGGCCACGCTTGAGCTGGCCTCCCGCTCGACTATCGTTAGGCCGTGATCGAGGAATCCCGCAGCATCGACGTCACGCTCGAGCCGCTCGACGAGTTCGTCGTCGTCCAGCCCGTGGCGGACGAGACGGAGACGCGCGCAGGGCTCATCCTCCCGGCGTCCGCTACCGAGACCGCACCCTGCCGGACCGGCATCGTCACCGCGGTAGGCAGCGATGCGACCGGCGTGGAGGCGGGCGACAAGGTGCTGTACCCGCGCGACGCAGGCTACGACGTCCGCCTCGGCGGCATCGAGGTCAAGGTCCTGAAGCGCGAGGACCTGATCGCCCGCATCCACGACTGACACCGGAGGCGGGCAGAGGGGTAGAGGCGGAGAAGGAGGGATTCGAACCCTCGAGGCAGGGTTTTCCCCACCTAACGCCTTAGCAGGGCGCCGCCTTCAGCCACTCGGCCACTTCTCCGTGCGGTCGCTCAGGATATCGGACGGTCTGGAGAGAACCGGGAGCCCTCACCGGATCGAGGAGGTTACGCTGTCGGCTCGGAGGGGTGCCGGAGCGGTCGAACGGGGCGGTCTCGAAAACCGTTAGGGGTGCAAGCCTCTCGAGGGTTCAAATCCCTCCCCCTCCGCCTTTTCTTCAGCGCGCGAGCTGTCCTTCGAGCTCCTGAAGCGCGCTGAAGATCGCCTCCGAGAACGTCGGGATAGGGCTGGATCGTGTCGAGCAGGACGTCGACGGGACTTCGCGCGCGAACCGCCAGCGTGAGCTGGCCGATCCACTCGCCCGCCTCCGGGCCGACCGCCACCGCGCCGACGACGACGCGCTCGGTCGGGATCGGCCGGCGAGCTTCAGCAGGCCCGGACGCTTCGGGCGCTCGTAGGTCGAGAGCCTCCCGCCCTCGATCCTGTACGTCGCGGTGACCAGCCCGTCGCCCTTCGCGTCGCCCACCGAGGCCACCTGCGGATCGGTGAAGACCGCGGCCGGAATCGCGCGGTAGTCGGCGACGTAGTCCCCGCCCGCGATGTTCGCCGCTGCGACCCGCGCCTGGTACTTGCCGACGTGCGTGAGCAGCGCGACGCCGCTCGGATCGCCGATCGCCCAGACGCCGTCCGCTGCGCGCATCCGCTCGTCGACGGTGATCCCCGACTTCGTGAGCTCGACGTCGAGCTGCTCGAGGCCGAGACCGTCCACGTTCGGCCGCCGCCCGGTCGCGACGAGCAGCCGCTCGGCCTCGACGGGTCGCCTGAGGAGAGCTGGACGCGGATCGCCCGAGTCGACCGCCTCGACCCGCTCGGCGCGGGCTCCCACCCGTACGTCGATCCCTTCCTCCTCGAAGCGCTCGCGGAGCAGCTCGCCGGCCTCGGAGTCGATGCCGCGCGAGCAGGTGGCCGACGGCTCGACGATCGTCGCGCGAGAGCCCAGCCGATGGAAGAACTGCGCGAGCTCGACGCCGACTGGGCCCGCCGCCGAGGACGACGATGCTCTCCGGCGCGGCGTTCGCCCAGACGGCCTCGCGGTTCGTCCAGAAGTCGACCTCGTCCAGGCCCTCGACGGGCGGCACCGCCGGCGACGAGCCCGTCGCGACGACGAGGTTCCCGTACTCGATCTCCCGCTCGCCGACGGCGACGACGCCTTGCCGCGACGACCCGCCCCTCGCCGCGCACGAGCTCGGCTCCCTGCTCGGCGATCCAGTCGGCATGCCAGGAGTCGTCGCGGCCGTCGGTCACCTGCGTCGCGCCACCAGAACACCTGCTCGGCGTCGAGGCTGCCGGTGATCGCCTCGGCGGCGCCCGGCGCGATGCGCGCCGCCGCGAGCACCTCGCCCGGGCGGAGCAGGGTCTTGGTCGGGAGGCACGCGTAGTACGAGCACTCCCCGCCTGCGAGCTCCTTCTCGACGACGACGATCTCGACGTCCGGATCGAGCCGCCGCAGCGCGCCGACGAAGTGCTCGCCGCTCGATCCCGCCCCGAGGACGACCACAGGGCCGTTGTGCTTTCACTCAGCACGGAGAGGGCGGGATTTGAACCCGCGACGCACCTTTCAGCACGTACGCGATTTCCAGTCGCGCTCCTTAGGCCGCTCGGACACCTCTCCAGGCGGGACGTAGCTTAGCCACGCGCGCGGGCTAGCCGCCGGCGGCGGACGAGACGTACGCGGCGACGTCCTGGATCTGCTGCTCGCTCAGGGTGTCCTCGAACGGCGGCATGACGCCCGGCGCCGTTCGTCACCCGGTCGACCGCCGTGTCGAACGACGGCGAGGCCGCATCGAGGTTCGGGCCGACCGTGCCGGTCGTTCCTGCGTCGGCGAGCGTGTGACAGCTCCCGCAACCTCCGGCCGTCAGGAAGACCTCCTTCCCGGCGACCGGGTCGCCCGTGCCCTCGGTCGGCTCGGTCGGTCTCGGTCGTCTCGGTCGTGTCGGTCGTGTCGGTCGTCTCGGTGGTCTCCGTCGCGGTCGGTCTCGGTCGGTGGTCTCGGTCGGGGTCGTCTCGCCGGGCTCGGTCTCCTGCGCGACCTCCTCGTGCTCCTCCTCGCCCAGCTCGGCGAGCAGGATCACGGCGGTCATCTGCACGGCGAAGAGCACGATGCAGGCGGCGATGAACCAGCCGAGGTACTTCGACGGAAACTCCGGCCGCGAGCGCGGGACGACGAGCGCCACGACGAGGGCGAAGACGATGAAGACGAGCGCGGAGGCGAGAAGGCCGATCTCGTAGCCGGTCAGCGCCAGCGGCACGGCGCTGGACGCTACCACGGTGTCCGCCGCCGAAACGGTCGCTACTGCTCGAGCGGCGCCATCGTCAATCCGAACCCGCCGAGCTGCGCCCAGTACAGCTCCGCCTGCTCCTTGTGGCCCGGACCAGACGATCGCCTGTCCGGTCGCGTGGATCTTGTCCGCGAGCTGCATCCCGCGGTCGTAGGACACCCCGGGCAGGACGCTCGAGAGCGCGAACGCGACCCCCTGGAAGGTGTTGTGGTCGTCGTTTCTCACGACCACGCGCCACGGCTTCCCGAGACCGCTTCCCGTGCCTCGCGTGCGTTCGCTCGCGAGGCGGCGTCATCGTCGCCGGCGCCATGCCATGACCGTACCAAGGGCTGCGCTACCCTTGAGCCCTCCCGGGCGCATAGCTCAGCGGGAGAGCGCTCGCTTCACACGCGAGAGGTCCCTGGTTCGATCCCAGGTGCGCCCATTCACGACCCAGATGGCGACCGGATTTCGCTGGTTGAGCGAAGCGGTTCGAGCGAAAGGTGCGATTCGAGCGGCTGCGTGCGTACCCCCGTACGTACCTCAAGATTCAGCGACGAGTAGCGTCCGCGAGCGTCGATAACCTCGACAGTATGTGGTTGCCATTCATGAGATCGAACGGCCCGGCCTGGACACTCGAAGACGTCGTCGCGAAGCTCGGTGAGGTAACCGAGTTCGAGACACCGATCGGCACGTGGAAGGTGCGCATCACGGACGGGCGTCTGACGTCCGACCCGCGACGCGCCGAGTTCCTCGTCGAGCCCGCGTAGTTCAGAAGCGCCCCGTCAGTCGCGCGCTATTTCTTCCGCCCAGGCGACCAGACGGGGAAGCGATCGACCGCAGGGTTGTGCGTCAGGTTGCGCTGCCCACTGCCGTCCGCGTTCATGACGTAGATCTCGAAGTTGCCCTCGCGCTTCGTCGTGAAGGCGATCTTCCGTCCGTCGGGCGACCACTCAGGGTCGCTGTCGTGCCCCGGGTGGCGCGTCAGGTTCCGCTGTCCGCTCCCATCGGCGTTCATGACGTACACGTCGAAGTTGCCGTCGCGAAAGTTGACGAAGAGAATCTTGCGCCCGTCGGGCGACCAGCTCGGGAGTCCGCCGTTGCCCGGCTCGAAGCGCTTAAGCCTCCGCAGCCCGCTTCCGTCGGCGTTCATGACGACCACGTAGAGGTTCCTCCCATCGTCTCTGCCCTGGCCGCTGGGCCCGCTACGAACGAGCAGCATCTTCCTCCCGTCCGGTGACCAGGCCACATGGCCTAGGCCGCCGCAGTTCGGGCAGGCTTGATGCCGCAAACGAGCACCGCCATCGGCCAGCAGCCGCCGCTCGCCGCCGTCGGCGTTCATTACGTAGACCCCGCCGGCGCGGTCGGGGCCGCTCCAGAAGGCGATCTTCCGACCATCGGGCGACCAGATCGGGCGCTCGCTCAGCGCGTCGCCCGTCAGGTTCCGCTCTCCGCTGCCGTCGGCGTTGATGACGTAGACGTCGAAGTCGAACCCGACGATCTTCTCTCCCTCCCCGCGAACGAGCAAGCGCTGGAAGGCAATCTTGCGTCCGTCAGGCGACCACCTGGGGTTGCAGTCGACCCCAGGGCCGCGCGTCAGCCTACGTAGCCCGCTTCCGTCGGCGTTCGCGACGGAGATGTCAACGTCGCGCGTGCCAACGTTGCGCTCGCTCACGAAGTGGACGCGGTGGATGTCGAGGATGCAAGCGCCGGGTCCGCTCACGAAAGCGATCCTCCGCCCGTCGGGCGACCACTCCGGCGCCGAGGTACCCCTCGCGGGGGTCAGCCTGCGCTGCTTGCTCCCGTCGGCGTTCATGACGTAGAGGTGGAAATTTCCGTTGCGGAAGCTCGTGAAAGCGATCTTCGAGCCCACGGTCGTGCCGAGAAAGTGATCGCGCGCGGTGCCGAACGCAGAGGCAGTACCCACAAAGACGATCAGCACGGCAGCAGCGAGCGCGACGAGCAAGGGCGATCTCTTCATGACTGAGGTCAGCAAGCGCCCAGGCTTCATGCGAACCCTGGTGAGGGCGCTACCCCGTCCCAAAAGAGTGCTGCGTCCCCGAGTCACGCTTGAGCGCCCCGGGTTCCAGCGGCCTGAGCACGAACACACCCTTCGGGCGACCCTTGAATGTGATGATCACCCGCTGCTTCGCTCCCCCCGGACGGGAAACCCTCCCGAAGAGGCGCGTGTACGCTCCAGCCTGGTGCCCACCCGCCACGATACGGCGTCCGCCCCCGGTGATCTCTGCATACTGGCCCGTCGGAGCGAGTAGGCCCGGCAAGTCGAAAGCCGTAAACCTCCAGCTACGGGTTTGCTTTCCCGGGGGCGTGCCGGAGTTTCGCACCCGCACGTCGATAGTGAAGCTACCCCGCTTCCCTTTAGATGGGAACCAGCCATGCCCGATGTGCTGGCCGATAGCGACAGGGTAGAAGGAGAGGCTTGGACCTGCCGTGAACGCAGGGGAGTTGCTCTGCGACTGCGCGGGTCGCTGGAAGCCCGCGAAGACGATCGCGCCGACGACTGCCATGGAGATGAGGACTCCTCCGTACATGCGCCGTCTTCGACGTGCGCGTTGTCGTGCTTCCTCGATGAGCGCCCTGACGAGAGCCTCGAGCTCTGAATGGGTGAATGAATCGGTGGTGCTCACGGATTACGCTAGTGTTACTAACACCATGATTAATGTCAAGGTGAACAAGTCCGCCACCGATCTCTACGAACAGGTTGCCGCTGAGATTCGGCGGGCGATCGCGGATGGGGAGGCGAAGCCGGGAGAGCGGCTACCGCCTGGCGAAGGATCTCGCCGCCGTCCTCGGCGTTAACACCAACACCGTCCTGCGGTCGCTCCGGCTATTGCGGGACGAGGGACTGCTGGAGTTTCGTCGCGGGCGCGGCATCTCGGTCGCAGGGACGCCTGAGCGAGGCGCCGTCGTGCAGCGAGCGAGGGAGCTCGTCGAGTTCGCCCGTCATCAGGGCTAACCGGGTCTCGACGCCAGTAGTTCGGGTTCTTGATTTCACCCAGACACGGCGGCAGAGAAAGGACGCGGGTCATTCGGGTTTGCTCGTGTCCTCCCGAGGCGCCTCCGGTTGGGGCTCGTCGGCTGCGCGTTCGGCCGTATAGCGCTCCTCGTACTCATGCTCCCGCTCTGTCTTACCGCGCTTCCGCTCAGCAACGCGTTCTGCGTCCTGACGTCCCCGTTCGGCCTGTTTGCGCTCACGCTCACGCTCACGTTCGTACTCGCGGTAGCTGTCATCGCCTGTTGACCGCCAATTCTTGCGAACGAAGTCGCCGACTTTCCTCAGTTTGTCCAACACACCCACCGTCGCTTCTCAGTGGGACGCCGGACAAGAATTCGCGAAGGAAGACGTGTCGCCCGCATCAGGGCTGCGAAGCGAGCCACCGAATCAAGTCCGTTCCTACCTCCACCGGCCGCAGCCCCAAAGCGGCCCAGACGGAGTCTGGAACCAGTAGAGACGCGTCGACGTGGGCGGCCGCGCTTGCGCCCGCGATCGTGTCGTCTTGCTGGCTTTTGAAAGATCATCGGCGGGCGAGCCGCCGACCGCTCTCCGTATCGGGCGGGGTGTAGTTGAGCTCGTAGTGGTGATAGAGGTTGGACTCATCCGCCTGCGAGAGTTCATCGCCCTCGGTCCCGATGTTGGGGGCGTCCTTGACCTGCTCCTTGGAGACCGGGACCTGCAGGCTGTTGGGGCCGATGGTGATCCCGGCCAGCGGTACGAACGTCAAGTGGCGACCGATGAAGCCCTCCTTGACGGTGCCGAACGCGGGCTCGTCCGTCTCGACGTCGACGTAGACGTCTTCGAGCTTGCCTATCTTTTCGCCGTCGCGGTCGACCAGTTGCTTGCCGTGCCACTCAGCGATGTTCCGATGCGTGACCATCTCTGCCTCGACCTCCTTACTTCGGGAAACCTACACCCAGTGATCCCGCCTGGAAACCGGGTATGGCGCGTCCACGGAATGTCGATACCGAGACTTCAAGCCGCGGGGCGTGATCACTTGCAGCGGAGGCACCCTCAGCCGAGCTCGCGAGCTACCTGCGGATCGAGGAGCGAGAAGTTAGGCGGGGCGGTTCGCACTGGCCTAGTGTGCGCCGCTCTAGGGAGTCGGTCCCTCCTCGGAGCTCAATAGGCCGAGGAGCTCGCCGATGCGATGTTCCCGCTGAGCTGGATGGCGCATGCGCGCCTTGCGATTGATCCGGTAGCGGTTCCGCCTGCCGATTCGCTCGCGCGTCACGTAGCCGGCCTCGACGAGATCGTTGGTGATGCGCTGGGCGGCACGTTCGGTGACGCCCACCGTCTCTGCGATGTCGCGCATTCGTGCGTCCGGATTGTTCTCGATGCAGAGCAGCACCTGCGCGTGATTCGTGAGGAAGTGCCAGCTATTAGATTCAGGTCTTGACATACATGAAGTAAAAGTCGTATATTACAAGTCACCAGTCTAACACACTCGTCCTCGGAGGTCATGAAATGACGGGCACCTCTGGCGCTTCCGCGGAAAACCGAACCGAGCAGACTGTTGTCGTCGTCGAACTGCCAGGCCGGCGCGAGTTCGCGTGGCCTTCCGCGAGGGCCGACATGGTCAGCTGGCAGACCGGCGAGCGCGTCTCGTACATGGGAAGCCGCTGGCGAGTCGTGTCGCGGGCGAATGGGTCATCTGAGGTGCTTACGCTTCGGCTCGCCCCCGAAGGCTGAGGTTGCAGCGTTCGGCTGAACGTCGAATTGCCTCGAGCTCTGAGTCTCGCCGCCAGTAGTTCGGGTTCTTGATCTTCACCAAGCCGCGAGCGTTCGGCCGGTAGAGGCTCGAGTGGTTCTCGCAACGACGTCCTTGGGTGGCGGTCACCGCAGATGCCCGAGCACCGCGTCGGCGAGCGGCAGGGAGGCGGTCAGCCCGGGCGATTCGATGCCGAACAGGTTCACCAGGCCCGGCACACCGTGCGCGCGCGGGCCCTGCACGAGGAAGTCTGCAGCGGACGCGTCCCTGCCCGAGATCTTGGGGCGGAGACCCGCGTAGCCCGGCTCGAGCGCGCCATCGGGCAGTCCCGGCCAGTAGCGCCGGATCGCCGCATAGAAGCGCTCGGCGCGTCGGGGATCGACCGAATAGTCGATCGTGTCCACCCATTCCACGTCCGGGCCGAAGCGCGCCCGCCCGCCGAGGTCGAGCGTCACGTGCACGCCCAGGCCTCCCGGCTCGGGCACCGGGTAGACGAGGCGCGAGAAGGGCGAGCGCGTCGCCAGCGTGTAGTAGTTGCCTTTGGCGTAGAGCTCGGGCGGCGCGAGCTCTGAGGGGTAGCCCTCGATACGCCGCGCGAGGCTCGGCGCCCGTAGTCCGGCGCTGTTCACCACCTGCGCGGCAAGGATCGGTTCGGCGCCCGCGACGTGCAACTCGATGCCGCCGGTGCGCACCACGCCCTTCTCGAGGGAGCTCTTCAACGCGAGCATCGCGCCCGCGCGTTCGGCGTCGCCCAGGTAGGCGAGCATCAGCGCGTGGCTGTCGATGATCCCCGTGGAGGGCGAGTGCAGGGCCGCCACGCAATGCAACTCCGGTTCCATCGCGCGAGCTTGCGCCGGGCGCACGCGCACGACATCGGTGACGCCGTTGGCGTGCGCTCTCTGTCGGATGCCCTCCAGCTCCTCCAGTTGCGCGTGGTCGGTTGCGACGATCAGCTTTCCGCAGCGCCGGTGCGGCACCCCACGCTCGGCGCAGTAGCCGTAAAGACGCTGCCTGCCCTCCACGCAGGTGCGCGCCTTGAGGGAGCCCTGCGGGTAGTAGATCCCGGCGTGGATGACTTCCGAATTACGGGAGCTCGTGTGCTTGCCGATGGCGTCCTCGGCCTCGAGGATCACGACCTCGCGTCCGGCCGTCGCCAAGGAGCGCGCGACGGCCAAGCCCATAAGCCCTGCGCCGATCACGACCGCGTCAACACGATCCACGCAGGAAGCTCCGCTCGATGAGGAAGGCGCCAGGCCCGGGAGGGAGAGCATGGAGCTCCGGCAGCACGGGGGTCATGTTTCCAGCCGCGCCGGCTGCGAACCGCGAGACCGTCCTCGGTCGACACGATCGCTCGAAAGCCTTCCCACTTGAGCTCGAAGGTCCAGCCGGAACCGGTCGGAAGGGGACCGGAACGAGAGAGCATCGGGTCGGGAAGCCGCAGAACCAGAAATTACATCGACAGCGCTCTCACATGGGCGCATCGGCGTAAACTCGTTGAGCCCGGGTGCTGCGGCGGGAACGTCTCCTGGTGAATTGGGGCCGGCCCCAAGACCCTCCCCACGGCCCTAGCTGACGCCCTGGAGGCTAACCGCGTCACCCGGGCGCTCGCCCTTGACCAAGGTCAGGACCAGCCCTGGTCTTTCGAGTTGGGCTGGTCATTGCACTCTGCAGGACTAAGTGGAAGAGCAAGCGTTTCGAGCTGCCTGGCGGAGGGCAGACAGCCCTTCGGCCAGGCCGATCGGGCGTCCGGTTCTCCTCGAATGGAACGGGGCTCGTTGGGGATCATCGGCCTGGCCAATACAAGAAATCGCCCCACCGAGCATCTATCTAGGTGGGGAGGGGACAGGCGGTCGCCCTGCTCTGCGGGGCGGCCGCCTTGTTTTCTAGACGAGCCCGTCGCGCACGCGCCACTCGTGCTCAAGCATGGGTCGCCGACCCGGCCCTAACATGTCGAGCGGTCGGGCGGCTAGCCCTTCGCCAGATCGTGCAGTTCGTAGTGCGCTTCCCGGGTTGGGGGAACAGCCGTCGCTTCCAAGACCCGAACCGTTAGAGCGCCCATCACGGAGCCGCTATGGGAAGTGTCTGCCAGCGGCAGACCAAACACGCTCGAAGTGCGGCAATTCGCATGAGCAGACGCATGCTCACGTCCGCTTCCGCCGAGCAATCGAGCGTCGAGCTCTGTGGATGGCCGAGGACGCGGCACGCGAACTTCCGAACTTTTCGCTCGAGGACGCTCTGCAGCTCGTCCACCTGTACGCCGAGCGCGGATCGCCGAAGTTTGAAAAGGCGGCGATGGGGTGACTCGAGCGGTACCTGATCGAAGGCACGCCGAGGACTTCAGCACTTCGCGGAGATCACAGCCAGTCTGGCCATGGCACTCAACCAGCTCTAGAGGCTGGGCCATCAGTTTCGGTGCTCCGCCACAGGGAACGAATCGTACTCCCCGAAACGGAAGGTCATCGGAATCATCGCGTTCATCATTCTCGGCGCGCTCGGCGGCGCAATCGCCAAGGCGCTCATGCCGGGAGACTCGGCGGGTACGTCAAGTGCATATGCGGAGCTCTGAGGCTTCACCCGTGCAGTCCGTTCTCGGTCGGCTCGTGCGCCGCCGCGATCGGCGGTACCTGTTGGCTGACGACTCCCTTGCGCGGCACGTTGATCTCTCGGGACGAGCCGTGGTTGTTACGGGCGCTAGTCGGGGGCTGGGGAGACAAGTGGCGCTGACCCTCGCGCGGCACGGCGCTGATGTTGTGGCAGCGTCGCGAAGCGCCGGTGGGCTGGACGAGACTGCGAACCTGATCTTTGGGGACACACAACGTGAAGCGCTTGCCGTAACCACCGATGTCTCATCTCCGCAAGACGTGGCGAATCTCAAGACGCGGGCGACGTCGACGTTTGGTCACATCGCGATACTCGTGAATGCTGCTGGCGTGTTTGGGCCGCTTGCCCCTCTTTCCCAGACTGACCCGCATGAATGGATACGGACGCTTGAGACGAACACGATCGGGACGTATCTCACGTGTCGCTCCTTCGTACCCGAGATGATCGAGGCTGGCTGGGGTCGCATAGTGAATGTCTCATCAGCCGCCGCTCTCAACGCTCCTAGTCCGCTGGACAGCGCGTACTCGACGTCGAAGTCAGCTGTAACCCGACTCACGCGCCATCTGGCCGCAGAGCTTGCGGATACGGGCGTTACGGCAAACGTGATTGAACCCGGCACCTTCGAAAGCGGAATGTGGGAAGACATCCGTTCTCAGGTCAGCTTGTTGACGAAGCAAGGTGAGTGGCCATCCGCCTGGACAGAGGGGTTCCGCCAGTTGGGCGAGTTGCTGCGCGAGACCGGCGGTGACCCAATGTCGCGGGCAACCTCGCTAATCCTCAACCTCCTCGACGAAGCAGCGAATGAGATCAATGGCACTTTCTGCTCGGCGCATGGGGCTGTCGAGGATCCGGGAGCGAGTTGGTGATGACGTACCCCACGTCGACGACGCTCACCCGTGACCTGGGTGAAGTGGCCATACGGATGTTCGGGGTTACGGGAGTAACGGAAAGAGGGTGTCCGGTGGGAGCGCTCGCATGGCACGTCCCTGCATCACGTCAACAGGCTCCTCGGGGATCGCTTCTCCGACGCGATCACCTGGCAGGACGTTCAGCGCATGATCGACACGCTCGCGGGCGAGGGGCGCGCTCGGGAGTCCATGCGCAAGTGTCGGACCGCGCTCAGCATGGTGCTGGACTACGCGGGCGCTTCGCCAAACCCGGGCCGCGATCAGCGCATCAAGCTCCCGCTGGCCGAGCCCAACGAGATCGAGCCGCCGCACGCCGACCACGTGGAGGCGGCTGCGTGGCTGCTCTCGCCCCGGTACCTGCTCGCGCTGCTCGTGCTCGATGCCACGGGTGCTCGGGTAGGTGAGCTGCACGCGGCCACCATCGGGGACCTGGACGAGGAGCGCAAGGCGTGGCTCGTTCGCGCCAAAGTTTCGAAGACGCGACGCGCACGGTGGGTTCGACTTCCCGAGGACCTGTTCGCCACTGTGCTCGATCAGCTTCCCGGGGCACGTGAGGATCGAGACCCCGGGGCCCTCTGTTCGCGATCGGCTCGACGGACCGCTTGCGCATGGCGATCGGTCGTGCATGCCGGGATGCGGCGGTTCCAGTGTTCAGCCCCCACGACCTCCGGCATCGCCGGATCAGCCTGCTCCACCATCAGGGCCACAGCTGGGCGGAGATCGGCGCGAAGGTCGGACAGCGCAACATCTCCACGACGGCCGATACGTACACGCACGTGCTCATGGACTATCGCGAGGTAGACCGGGCTAAGCTGCTCGCACGTGTACGCACGACGCACACCCCCGTGCACACCCAGGAAACTGAAACCTCTTCATTAGCAGCGACGTTCTAGGTCGGGTGCGCCCATCTGACGCTGCACGGCTGAGCCGCTTTGACTTAGCTGCGTGGGTCACGTGCGTCGTGAGAGTCGGATGCGCACGCCGAATGCCCACCTCGGTGCACACTGGGGGCGCGGCGCCGGGGCCGTGACGTTCGCCGATCACGAACTCATCCGTTCGAGGGATAGATCCCCCTTCTGAGGGACAAATGGGCGATCTGCGAAGCCGAAGCACCGAGAGTGCAGAAAGCCGCTGTCTCGAGCGCCCGCCGACGTCCCGTTGTCAGAGTGGCGTCCGCTGCCCTTCTCGCAGGCGCTCTCCTCATGCCTAGTGTGGCGCGGCCCGAGATGGAACACGACGGGCCGAAGACTCCGACCGACCTCCGAATCGTCAACAGCTCATCGGCGACGCTCACCCTGACTTGGAACGCAGGTCGCGCACGCGCAGCGCACAGCTTCGAGCTCTTTAGAGACGGCAAGAGCATCGGGTCGACCAGCGAGCAGGAATTTACATTCACTGGGCTTTCATGCCGCGTGGCCTACGTGCTCTCAATCGAGGCACTCAACGTCGCTGGACGTCGCTCCGAACGCGCGTCCGTCATAGCTGGGCCCGATACGTGTCCCACACCGACTCAGCCGGCTGCCGTTCTCCACGCCTCGCCCCCTGTGCCGCCTGGAGAACCTAGAACGACGGAAATGCCTCTACACGCACGGCCCGTCGACGTCCCGTCCAGTGAACCGAAACCAGAGTCCCTTCCCCTGGCCAACGCCGAAGGAGAATCCGCCGAGATCTCATGGGCAGGTGCCGGAGCTTTCGTCTGGCATGAGAACGACATTGCGCCGGAGAGCCTCGGCTTGCAGTTACGCGAGAACGGCTTTTCCTGGGTGGCCGTGCTCATCCACGACGGCGTGGACGCAGATCCGATCGAATCGGATTGGGTCACGCGCTTCCGCGCATCGAGCGGCCTCCGAGTAGGGGGATGGGGCGTCTTGCGCACTCAGCCCGAGCAGGAAGCAGAGCTCGCGCACCGATTGCTCGCGGACTACTCGCTCGACTTCTACATTGCGAATCCCGAGTCGGAGTACAAGTTCAGCAGCGACGATGGTCCGAGCGAGGAGCGGTACGGACGTTCGCACCGATTTGTCGAATCGTTCCGTCAACTCCGGCCCGAGATGCCCGCGGCAATCTCCTCGTACTGTCGGGCGGATACCCAGGACATCGATTGGTTAGCATGGAACCGCTCCGGCTTCGTCTTCATGCCTCAGGCCTACGTCAACGATTTCGGAGAGGCGGCATCGCCGGCGGCGTGCGCGGAGGGAGCCGCCGACTTCTTTCCTGCCCATGCTGTGCATCCGACGGTTGGCGTGTACGCCGGGCAAGAGGAACCGAGCCCGATGCGGTACGCAGAGCTACTCGACAAGGCAGAGACGGTCGGATTCTCCGTCTACCTCGCCGAAACAAGAATGCGCGTCGAGCAATGGAGCACTTTCGGTGAGGCGGTCGTTGAACTGGCGATCGCACGCCGGCCAGGGGATGAGATACGCAGCAGAGATCGACTAGCGACTCGCACCTCCCCAGCCACCATTTCCTAACGGCGCCGCAGAGAGGACGCCGTTCGCGTCCGTGGCGGACTCGAACACCCCTGCTAATCGGTGCTTTTTCGCGATGAGGTGCGCCGAGAAGCCAGTGACGAAGTTGCCGGAGCCCACGGCGGGAGGCACCCTTCCGTCCCATAGGCGAATCCGTTGCCGTGTCTGCGCGACGGGAGACTCCGCTGCCGCTGGCAACCCCCGGGAGTCTCCAATGCGCTGTGCCGGGGCAACCCCGAACCTATTTCTTGGAAAACGTGGCTGTATAGGTGGTAGTGCTCGCCAGAGCAACGATTGTCCGGTTCGCCGCCGTCACGCCGTCCGTCCATGTACGGAAGACCTGCTTTCCGCGCAGTGTTTGTGGCGAAGGCGCGCTGAGCGAGTTGCTCGAACCCACGATGACCGTCCGAGAGAAGGGTGCGACGCTGTTGACGCCGTTAAATGTCAACTTGAGTCCCATCGGACTTGTCTGGAAGTTCAACGTCGTGGTCCTCGGGAGCACGCGAATACTCGTGCTGTTGCGCAAGCCAGAGGCGTCCGTCGCGGTCAGAGTCAGTTCTAGCTCTGACGGATACTCGTGATCCGGCGTATCGAAGGTGCCGCTGCTGACCCCAGGGTACGTCTGAAGGAAGTGGTCATGGCAGTCGGGACATGCTCCGTGCTTGAGGACGAGCGCCCACTCCAGTTTTGGAGAGGGGATGCTCTGGCCCTGATTGTCGATCGCCGAGCCGGAGAAGGAGACGGCTTCACCAACGGACCAGCTCATCGACGTGCCCGGGCTTGCGATCGTGACCTTGGGCAGCCCGACGCCAATGGTCACAGCGTCTGTCGCCGTTCCGCCTCTTCCATCCGCCACTTGCAGCGAGACCCGGAACGTTCCGGCAGCGTTGTACGTCCATGTGGGCTTGGCCGCGGTGGAGTCGTCAAAGGCTCCGTCTGCGTCGAGATCCCATGCGTAGGAGAGTGAATCACCGTTCGGGTCGCTGGAGGAAGAGCCGTCAAAACTTACGGTCACTCCTACCTCGCCGCCCGTGGGATTGGCCTTGGCCACTGCCACAGGCGGTTGGTTGACAGCAGCCGTGTATTCGATCCGCCGGATGCCGCCGCCACCGATGTCGACGTAGTAGAGCAATCCGTCAGGTCCGACTTGCAGATCCACGGGGTTGGCAGCTCCACCCACAAAGCCCTTGATGTTCGATGGGCTCGGCAGGACAGTCCCTCCTTTTTCCATTGCCCAGATGCACTTGCGGGTGTAGTCGGCAAAGAACAGAGCGCCGTCGTACTCGGCGGGATAAGGGCCTCCGCTGTAAAAGGCGAACGACAGCCCTGCGATCGAGGAACCGCCAATGGGGCAAGACTCACTCGGAATGACGTGGTCTGAGTGCCGATAGCCGAAGTACGGAGCAGTAACCGCATTGTTCTGCCCGTAGAGCGTCTCGCAGATCGGCAAATTCTGAGCGTCGTAGCCGGGTTGTCGTGGAGCGCCCTCATAACACGGCCATCCGAAGTTCTCGGCCGCAGAGTCCGCTACGTCTGTGACGCGATTGATCTCTTCCCACTCGTTCCAACCGACGTCGCCAGCCCAGAGCTCGCTAGTGCCCGGCCGGAAGGTGATTCGGAAGGGGTTACGCAACCCGTGCGCGATGATCCGGCGGGCATTGGCGTCTGTGCTGCTCGCGTATGGATTACCAGGCACACCCGCGCCCGTGTCTGGGTCGATTCGGAGAAGCGCGCCATCCAGCGTGGTCGGATCGGACGTAGTTCGCACGTCCTGGCTTCGGAGTGCGCCACCCTCGTTAGCTGGGTCGGCACAGCGGTTCAACGATGCTCCGCCCTGACCGTAGTCCACCCAGTTGAAGCTAGCCCCGTCTCCACCGCTCACGTACAGGTTGCCGTCTGGCCCGAAGGCCAGGGAGCCGATCGAGTGACTCGGGTACTGCTGACACCAGTCTTCGATCATCACTTGTTCTGAGCCGTCCGACAGAATGCGCGATAGCCGTCCGCTGACCTTGCAGCCCACCCCTGTCGGGTCGGCGCAAGCGTCGTTGTAGACGGGCGCAGTCCCACCAATCGGCGCATCGTGCGTGTACAGCGCGTAGATCACGTTCTTCGTCGGGAAGCTGGGATCGAGGGCAAGGCCCAGAAGTCCTCGGTCCCAGTAGTCGTGGACCTTCGTACGGAGGTCGGCGTATACGCGAGCCGTAGAGTCAGTCAGACTGTCGAATTCCTTGATGAGCCCGCTCTTCTCCGCAACGAGCACTCGGCCATCGGGTGAGAATCGGACCGCCGTCGGCTGGTTGAGACCCGTGAATACGACCTTCTCACTGAAACCCGTGGGCAACGTGACGGCCTGCGCTCGCGGCACGACGGTCAAAGCCAGAAGCATCGCGATAAGCGCAATCAGCGCGACGACGTGACCAGCTAGGTAGAAGCGCTGCCGCCCAGCGTCGATCCAGGCAGGCGTGTTTCGCCGGGAGCCCGAACGGACCGCACCGCTGTACCCCTTCCCCCGCACTTCTCTCCCCAAGCCGCAGTAACGCGAGATGCCTCCCCACTGCACTCGCATCCATGAGTAAAGGCCAAGGGTGTCACGCTGTCAACCCTGGCGGAAGGGTTCTCCGAGTTTTCGCCGAGATTTGCGGACGGATTAGCGTAGTTCAGAGCAGGCCCGAAACAACGCGCGTCGGTGCCACCGATGGAATGAACCGCCGATGGTGGGATGCTTCCAAATCGACCTAGGAGCCGACAATGACTGAATCGCGTCTGTATGAAAGGCTCGGTGGCGCATTCACCATCGCCGCGGTGTTTGACCACTTCAGCGAAGCGGTCGTGCGAAACCCGATCGTCGGCCAGACATCGGAGAATGCCCTTCTCCGGGAATGGCACACCAACATGAAGGCGTTCCTCGCGAATGCTTGCGCGCCAAGCTCCTTTCCCAGAGAGACGGCGCTCAGGCCGCAGGCCGAGCGCCGTCACCACAAGATGCGCACACGGGATGAAACTTGTGCCCTGCGGCGCGAATCCCTCGAATGAGGGATGTAGCTCCTGATCGCCGCCCGACCAGATGGGAGAAACGCCCCGCGCTGGAGGCGGGGCGTTTCTGAGAAAGTCCTGTGCGTGGACTAGTCCAAGGAGCAGTCGTAGGGACCTTCACCGGGCGGCGTGGGATCGGTTCCCGCGATAGCCCAAGCGAAGACAAACGCAAGAGCGTCAATGTCGCAGTCGGAGAGCACCGGAGGCCCAAGGGCGGGCCACCCATATCCCATTAGGTCCGTGCTCTCGAGGAGATTGGTCGCGTGACCGAGGCCAAGCGCGTGCCCGATCTCATGCAGCGTCACCCAGCCCAGGTACTCCGGGTCGTACGGCTCACGATCAAGGCTAGGCGGCAGATCGGAGCGCACGAGGATGTTCGGGCACTTGTGAGCGCCGCAGATCGCGTACCCGCCGAACACCACGCCACCGGCCCTCGGCACGTAGTGGACGATGATGTCCGCCTCGTTTCGCTTGCCGCCCGTGACGTCCGTCAGCGTGATTAGCCGTCCGAAGCAATCTTCGAGAGTGGTCGACCATGTCTGGATCGCTCCGGCGATCGCCCCGAGCTGTTCGTCGGTGGCGCTGGGATGCGCTTGGACGGCGATCGTGAGATCCGTGTGATCCCACCAGTAGCCTGGGTAGTAGTTGTTCAGGATGACCAGCGCTTCGGCATTCGACTCGGGTAGCTGACACTGGACGGCGCTACTTCCGCCGGTCGTGCCCGAAGCTGGCAGCGACATAGCACCGAAAATCAGCACCACAAAAACCATCAACGCAAGGAGTGCCTTGCGAGACCTCATACCCCCTCCTCTCGATCGTTTCGATCAACGGCGGAGAGAGGGCTTCCCGCCTGACCGCCATCGGAAACTCCGGACTTGGTCAGGGTCGTGATGCCGAGCGAGACTCGCGACGACCCTCGCGAAGTTCGCGAGGTTCGGGGAGTCCTCCGCGATGTAGCGCTCCAGCCAACGCATCGCGGCCTTTTCAGAGCTTCGGTGATTCCTTCTCCGCGCCACAGGCAGATCTGGTTACCGACCTTAGTCCAGAGGCCAACAAGCCACCGGAGCGGCTTGAGCCATTGGAACCCGAGTGGCCTTACGAAACAACGCAGCGCGAGCGCGAGGAGCGAGCGAAGAAGTTCCTCAAGGAGGATTAGGGCTGAGTACCCAGGGAGACACTCACACGCCCGCTGACCCAAGCCCGCCGGCCTACTGGGCGTCGGGACGCTGAACGAGAGGCGATGACCCGCAAGCATGAGTGGCGGGCGCGAACTCGCGCGAAGTTGTACTTCGGGCAGTAGCCCCGCCGGGTGGTCAGTGGTAGAACCCTAATGGCGCGAATGCGGTCGATCACCATCCCTGAAACAGAAGCCAAGAGACTCCGCGGTCGCAAGTGGCGGGGCGCAGCTGTCCTAGCTGCGTTCGCAGTGCTGATAGGCGTGCTGGCCTTGCTCGCATTGGCGTACGCGCAGCAATCCGAGCAGGTCGACGCGGTAGAGACAGAAAATCAAGAAATCCTCAGCCAGCATGCGGCCATCGGCGCGACCTTCGCCAAGCAATCCGAGAAGTTCACAGAACAGTCAAGGAGATTACAAGCGGCGCTTCGCGCGGCTTATACGAAGGGCTTCTTTGCAGGTCAACGCGTCTCGAGCATGCCGCGTGCCCTCCGTTCGCTTGCTCGGTACGCCTCAGCCGGAATGCTCGTACCCGCGCGGATTCCACCGGGACTTGAGCCGGACCGCCCTCGGATCGATGCCGACGTAGGCGGGTACACGCTCCGTTGGCGAGGCTTGACGCTTTTTGCCAGCACCGTCGATCCGATAAGCGTCTGGACCAGGCAGGCTCTTGGAGCGACCCCTCGGCCGACGATGCTCGGATCGCACCGGGTCAGGCGGCTCACAGGTCCCTCGGGCGTCATTTATGCGTGGCCCGAGAGGGGGGCGACGTACGCCATTCTCACGCTGCCGAGATTCGAGGATGCAGCTCGCGCCCTTGCCGCGGCCATGCGGTAGTGCGGGAGCGCCCCCCGTCCAGGCCGGGGCGCTCGTTGTCGGACACGGGGTAGGCGCCGTCGGGGCACACGCCTGGCGCGAGCCGGACAGTTAGTTACTTCAGTTCGCCCGCCTCGAGCTCGCGCCTCCCTCGATCCGCAGGTAGCTCGCAAACTTGCTTCGAGGGAGTGGTCGCCAAGAGCCACTCGAGCCTTTACCGGCCGACGACCGTGGGTGGGTGAAAGTGAAGAACCCGAACTACTCGCGCCGCGGCGCGGATGTGGTGTACCCGCCCTACACTCCGAAGCATGGGGCGGATCCCGGTCCCTGGGTTGTCGTCGAAGCCGAGGTCGTTGGTGACACGTTCGTTCGATACGTCGTGGAGGTGGGATCGCTGAGATTCATAGGCGGCTTCCTCGATCGGTATCGCTTCGGCGAGAAGGGCAGACCGATGGTCGTCCATGCCCTCGACCGCCAAGGATGCGTCGCCTGGACCGCAGGCTACGACGGCCTCCAGAAGATCTGGGTACGCGCACGCCCTTCACTGACTGGCTGGGGCCCGATCTTCTATCGCGTCCGCGCGATCGGCTCCGGCGCGAGTCGTACGACGACGGCACGAAACTCCCACCCGCTGCTGCCGCTTTCGGCCCGCAGCGCTGCCTGTCGCCCGCCGTCCTGCAAGAGCCCGCGTGGCCGCCGGTCTGCGGTAGCTCACGAGCCGTCACCGCTGCAGAGCGTGCGTTGCCCAGCCCGCTCCGGCGGCCCCCCGTTTAGCGTGCCCCATCCCAGGTCCGCATCGATTGGTTGCGGCGAGCTTCGTGCCCCTCGGTGCCCCATGGGCGCGCTGGAAAACCGCGATTAGCAGGTCTGTTCGATCCCAGGTGCGCCCATGTCCTGTCGCGGCCCGAACGGTATTGTTGTGACGCTCCTCCCGATTCGAGGTAACCGATGACCAGGTTCGTCCTCGACGCCAGCGCCGTCCTCACCTGGCGAGCGCGGGGGTCGAGGTCCCAGGCGCGCACGCGCACAAGCTCCTCGCACCGACGCTCCTTCGTTCCCAGACGCTGTCGGCTTTGCACGAGGCCGTCCACCAGGGTGAGATCCCGGCCGACGTCGCCCGCGATCGCCTCGCCCGCATCGGGCGGATGCCGATCAGGCTCCTCGGCGACGCCGTGCTCCGGCGTCGGGCCTGGGAGCTGGCGGATGAGCTGGGATGGCCCTCGACCTACGACGCCGAGTACGGTGCGCTCACTCAGCTGCAGGCAGAAGCGTTCGTAACCCTGGACGCGGAACTGGCGAGCAGCGTCGAAGGGATCGTCGCGACCGCGTCCAGCGACGCGCTGCGCTGAAGGAGGGGGTACCCGTCGGAACCCAATTGAGTTCCCCACGCACTTGCTACGCTCCGGCTGCCCGGTCGCGCTAGGTGGGGAGTCAGCGGTTCCCTGAACCCGAAATCCGCTCCATGCGGGGCCGAATGCCGTCCGAGGGGCGGTGTCTTCGGGACTGGATCTCGCGCACGTGGTGTTGACAGATCGGGTTCCGCGCACTGGGAGCGTCCGAACCGCGTCAGGTCCGGAAGGAAGCAGCGCTAAGGACTCCCTCTCAGGTGCCGCGGTTTCGCCCGATCCGAGCCGGCGGCGGGGATACCTCCGAGGACGCTCGTCTCGACGACGGAGCGCGCGACCGGGCGTTAGCTGATGGTCACCGGTGTACCGACCGGCATCAACCTGCCGAGCCGGAGGATGTCGGCGTTGCGCATGCGGATGCAGCCGTGGGAGACCCGACCCGGCAGCAACTGCGGCGCGTTCGTTCCATGGATCCCGACGAAACCGCCGTCCGGCCAATCGGTGAGCACCTCCGAGCGGGCGCTCGTACCGAATGCCAACGGCCCGTAAAAGGAGCTCGAGCTTCGGATCCTGCTCCGCACATAGAACTCACCGGTCGGCGTCGGCCAGGCGGGCTTGCCGATGCCGATTTCCGCGCTGAAGATCGGACGTCCATCAGACAGCAGAGTCGCGGCGAGCCCCTCCAAGTCGACGACGAGGCGCGTCCGGACAAACTCGGACGCGCCGAGGGCAGTGCGCGGAACCCAACCTGTCAGATTCTCGGGGAGCGCGGGAACGCGAACCGAGATCCAAAGACGGCCTACCCGGTCCTCGGCACGGCCCTCGACGAGAACGACGTTCGCAGTCCGCTCCGGCGTCCGTGTGTCGAGGAAGGCGATGGAGCGCGCAGTTGCACGAGGAGCATCTCGCACCGCTACCGGTCGGGTCACCGTGCTCCAGCGCGCGACGTGACGCGGATCTCCGAGCGGCCGGGGCTCGGGTATTCCGAATGCAGGGCTTGCAGGAGCAGGCAGCAGCGCGTTCGATTCCGACGTCGACGCGGACGACGAGCCTGCAAGCCGCACAACGAGGAGCGCGGAGACGATCAGGAGCAACGCAACGACTACGGAAGCGGTGAGAGCAGCGCTCCGAGACCCTCGTCTCGCGCGCGCAGTCAACCTGTGAATCTCGGCGTGGCCTTCCGCTCCGTCTTCCCACTCGACGTGATGAATCCGGTCGAGGCGACGATTCTCGTCACCTCCGGTCTGGAGAGGGGATCGTCGAACGCCTCGGCAGCGGGCACGATTCCGAACAGGCGTCGCATCCAGGCCGCGTGACGGGCTTCGACGGAGTGGATCGAGACGGCTACCGCGAGGACGGGCTTCGCCTGCAGCCGCGGAGCCTGCGCCTTGTACGCGGCGACGGCGAGATCCTCGAACGCGACCGCGGTCTTCAGGAACCGCTTCTGATCTTCGGTCACCCCTGCGAAGTTGCGCCTGTTGAACAAGCCGTACTACGTCTTTCGACCGAAACAGGTGCTGATACGGCTCCGGAGCGGGCGCCTGCGCACCACCGGCCCACGCGAGGTTCTCGTGCGGCTCCCGTGGGGCCTAGATCTCATGGTGCGTACGACGGACGTCGTCGGGCACACCCTGGAGCGAACCGGTGTCTTCGATCCTGCGGTGAGCGAGGCGCTCCTTCGACTCACGGACCAGGCGAGCTTGCAATCGACGTAGGCGCAAATGTGGGCTACATGACGAGCCTGTTCGTCGTCAGTGTCGGAGAGACGGGAAAGGTGATCTGCTTCGAGCCTCAGCCGGACGTGCGCGACGCGCTCGAGCAGAACGCGGATCGATGGCGACGACAAGGAGTCAAGACAGAGATCGATGTTCGTCGCGAGGCGCTTTCGAGTCGGTCGGGCACGGGCCACATGGCCCGTGCCGCGTCCGGGCAGAATCGCGATGGTGAATCGCTGAGGGATCCGAGCTCAGTCGATCCCGTCGACCTGTTCGAGGTTCCCCTCGCTCAGCTCGATGGGGTACTCGGTCCCGAAACTACGATCGGAGTCCTGAAGGTCGACGTCGAGCGCCACGAACTGGCGGTCATGCTCGGCGGCGAAGACCTGCTGCGGCGCGGTGCGATCCGAGACATCGTCTTCGAAGAGCACGCTGTCTATCCGACCCCCGTCACCAATCTGCTGGAGCGTCATGGGTATACGCTCTTCAAGCTTGACCATTCGCTGTTCGGGCCATGGGTCGGTCCCGCGAGCTCGAGCCGACGGGCGATGACCGATCAGAGCTTTCTGGCGACGCTCGCGCCGGACCGGGCAGAGGCTCGGTTGAGCAAGCGCGGCTGGGCGATGTTCCCCCTCCGACGAGCGGGGATGCTGGAGGACCATTCACCTGCTTGAATCCAGAAAGTGAGCGCGCTCTACCGGAAGTACCGTCCGCAGGGCTTCGACGAGGTCGTCGGGCAGGAGGCCGTCGTGCGGACTCTGCAGAACGCGATCGAGCACGACCAGGTTCGTCAGGCCTATCTCTTCGCTGGCCCGCGCGGCACGGGCAAGACGTCGATGGCGCGCATCCTCGCCAAGGCCCTGAACTGCGCTGGCACGGGTGGGCCGACGCCCACACCGGACAAGACGTGCCACGTGTGCGTCGCGATCGCGAACGGGACCTCCCTCGACGTCGTCGAGATGGATGCGGCCTCGCAGCGCGGGATCGACGACATCCGGGAGATCCGCGAGCGGGTCGTGCTGCAGCCCGTCGAAGGCCGCTACAAGGTCTACATCCTCGACGAGGCGCATCAGCTGACGGACGCCGCCTGGAACGCGTTGCTGAAGCTGATCGAGGAGCCTCCTCCCCACCTGCTCTTCGTCTTCTGCACCACCGATCTCGTCAAGGTCATCCCGACCGTCCGCTCCCGCTGCCAGACGTTCGTCTTCCAACGCCCGCGGCTCGCGGAGCTCGTGACGCTGCTCCGCCGCGTTTCCGACGGAGAGGGCATCCAGGCGCAGGACTCTGCCCTGTCGCTGATCGCCCGCAGCGCGCACGGATCCTTCCGCGACGCGGTCTCGACGCTCGACCAGCTCGCTGCCGCAACGAACGGCTCGGTCGACGCCCAGGCCGTCCTCCAGCTCGTGGGGGCGGTCGAGGAGGACACCCTGCTTCGGCTGTGCGACATGGTCGTCGACCACGACACCGCGGGAGCGCTCGTCTTCATCGAGGAGCTCGCAGAGCAGGGACAGGATCTCGGCCGCCTCGTCAACGACCTGCTCGAGCATCTGCGCCACCTCCTGCTCGTCCAGCACATGGGCCACGTTCCGGAGTCGCTCCCGGTCACCGAGGAGACGAAGGAGCTCCTGCGCCAGCAGGCGAATCAGCTTCCCGAGCCAACCGTCCTGCGGCTCATCGACCTGCTGGCCGTGGCCGTCGAGGACATGCGCCAAGGGGGCGATCCGAGGCTGCCGCTCGAGCTCGCCATCGTCAAGGTGACCAGGCCACATGCCGACCTCTCGCGCGAGTCGCTGGCACATCGGGTCGAGCTGCTCGAGAACCGTGGCCCGCCTGGGCCGGTCGCTCACGAGACGGACGCGGCGCCGTCGGCGGCCCACGAAGCTTCTGTGGTCGATTCGTCGCCCGCCGGGCCCGATCTCGAGCTGGAGCAGGTCGCCGAGGCGTGGCAGCGAAGCATCGTGGAGTCGGTTCGGGAGCGGTCGATCCCAGTGGCGAGCCTGCTCGCCGAGGCGACACCGACCGAGCTCGCGGGCGACACGCTCACGCTCGAGTTTCCCGCGGGCAACGACTTCCACCGGCAGCAGATCGCGGAGCCGCAGAACATCGGCCTGCTGCGCGACGCGCTCTACGAGGTCACGGGGAGAAAGCTCGCGGTCGTGCTCGAGGCGGGCGAGGCCGACCCGACGCTCGAGGACGATGACGAGCCGAAGTCCGAGGACGACTGGATCTCGTCGCTGAAGGAGACCTTCGACGCCCGAGAGGTGGAGGACCAATGAGCAACGCTCGCCTCCGGCCCGCATTCGTGGGGGGAACCAGGTTTCCCCCACGAACCCCCTTCTTCTGGAAAGAGTGGGGAACCTCCCGGTTCCCCACTCCCCTCCCCCGCTCATGGGCCAACTAAGGTTGGCCCATGAGCTTCGACATGAACAAGATGCTGCGCGAGGCGCAGCGGATGCAGGAGCAGCTCGCACAGGCGCAGGAAGAAGCGGCGAGTGAGATCGTCGAGGCCTCCGCAGGCGGCGGGATGGTCACGGTGAGGGCCTCAGGCGCCGGTGAGGTCGTCGAGATCACGATCGATCCCCGTGCGATCGATCCGGACGATCCCGAGCTCCTCGCAGACATGATCCTCGCAGCGGTGAACGAGGCGCTGCGCTCGGCGCGAGGGCTGATGGAGTCGAAGATGTCGGGTCTCATCCCTGGCGACCTCGGAGGCTTGGGCGGCCTGCTTCCCGGCGCATAGCGACCGGCGTTGCGCCGCGAGGTCGAGCCCGTATGTCCGAAAGAGACGGCTAGGCTCCTGGCGTGCTCAGCCCTGCCGTCGAGGACCTCGTCACGCAGCTTGCGAAGCTTCCCGGTATCGGGCGCAGGACCGCGCAGCGACTCACCTTCCACCTTCTCTCCGTGACAGCCGAGGACGCCGGCGAGCTTGCCCGGGCGATCGAGGAGGTCAAGGCTCGAGTCCGCTTCTGTCGCGAGTGCGGGAATCTCACCGAGGAGGAGGTATGCGAGGTGTGCTCCGACGAACGTCGCGACCGCACGGTCATCTGCGTCGTCGAGCAGCCGGTCGACGTCGTCTCGCTCGAGCGTACGCATGAGTTCCGGGGCCTCTACCACGTGCTCGGCGGAGCTCTTTCGCCGCTGGACGGTGTCGAGCCGTCAGATCTCCGGATCGGCGGGCTGCTGGCACGGATCGAGCGCGGCGGGGTGGACGAGATCGTCCTCGCGACCAATCCCGACGATGACCGGAGAGGCGACGGCGGCATACCTCGCCGACCGACTGCGCGGGAACGGTGCGTGTCACGCGGCTCGCGAGCGGGCTTCCGGTCGGCGGTGACCTCGAATACGCCGACGAGGTGACCCTGGGCCGGGCGCTCGCCGGCCGCAGGGAGATGTGAGCCCGCACGTTTTTCCCGCAATTTGCGGCTTTCCTTGGATCGCCGCCCTTGCATCCGGTCGATCGGCTTTCTAGGGTGCTCCTACTGAACCGGCGGGCCTTCGGGTCAGCCGGTTCAGTGTTTTTGTGGGGTCGTTTTCGAGAGCGAGCAGGCCCCACCTCTACACTCCCCGCGTGTCTGTAGCCGAACGTGAGGACGTGCGGATCGGCGTCGTCGGCGCCACCGGGGCGGTCGGGCGGATCACGCTGGAGCTCCTGCGCGATCGCGGATACGAGTCCGTTCGTGCGTTTGCGTCCTCGCGCTCGGCCGGGACGCGCTCGGCGACTCGTGGTCGAGGAAGCCACTCCCGAGGCGCTCGGTGACGGGCGATCTCGACATCTGCCTCTTCTCGGTCGGGGCCGCCGCGAGCCGGGAGCTCGTCCCGCATGCGGTCGGCGGAGGAGCACTCTGCGTCGACAAGTCCTCCGCGTTTCGCCTGCGAGGACGGCGTCCCGCTCGTCGTTCCCGAGGTGAACGGAGAACGGGCCGCCGAGCACTCCGGGATCGTCGCCAACCCGAACTGCTGCTCGATCCCGCTGAGCATGGTGCTCGCGCCGCTGCGACGATGCTGCGGGGCTGCGCGCGGTGCGCGTGGCCACGTATCAGTCGGCTGCGGGCGGCGGCTCGCAGGCGATGCAGCGGCTTGCTCCGAGGCGGTCGAGGAGCACGACCTGCGCATGGACTGGGAGTTCGACGGGGTCGAGTTCGACGAGGAGTCGAAGATGCGCGCGGAGACGCGAAAGATCCTCGAGCTTCCCGATCTGCCGGTGAGCGCCACGTGCGTCCGCGTGCCGGTGATGGTCGGTCACGCCGAGGCCGTCTGGGTCGAGACCGTGGAGCCCGCTCGCCCCGCAAGCCGCGGAGCGGCTGCTCGCCGAGGCGCCCGGGCGTTCAGCCTGGAGCAGATTCCCGACGCCGGCTCGGCGCACCGGCATCGACGAGGTCTCGTCGGCCGGATTCGTCGCGATCCGACGGCCGAGAACGGGCTCGTGCTCTTCCTCGCCTGCGACAACCTGCGCAAGGGCGCTGCGTTGAACGCGATGCAGATCGCCGAGCTCCTCATCGGAGCGACGCTTCCCGCGTACCTCGGTCACCGCGCGTAGAGCCGGCAGCGATATCAGCCCGGCGGCGCGGGTGCGGGCGCGGGCTGGAACGCGTCCTTGACGACCTGGAGCACCTTCTCGCGGGTGCCTTCCTCGACCGGCTGCAGCCCTCCGAGCTCGAGCCGCGCCAGCTCGATCCGCCCGGCGGAGCGGAGGGTCCGGAACCCGAAGTCGGCGAGGAAGTCGCGCGGGAAAACCGTTCGGTGCACGAGAAACCGCTCCGCGGGAGGCGTGCCCTCCCGGTAGCGGTACGCGAACGCCTCGAGCGCGCGCACGCCCTTGTCCCGCGTCTCGCCGATCGCCGCCAGGAACAGCGACTGCTCGACCCAGGGCTGCGAGTCCGAGAGGAGATACGCGCAGGTGACGAGCACCGCGTCGTCCGAAGCCGGGCCGGCCGGGAGATCGGCTGCCCGCGGGAAGAGCTGCGCCGGCCCGTACTGCATCGAACCGAGCACCCGTCCGTCGTCGTCGCGGTAGACCGTGCCCCAGGCGCCCCACTCCGACTCGGCGCGCTCGACCCACTTCCGCTTCTCCGGCTCGCGGTTTCCGCGCGTCTGCCACCACACGCACGACTGGCACACCGCGGGCGTCGTCTCGAGCGTCGCACCCGTGAGCCCGGCGAGGCGGGAGGTCATCGCCGCGGCGGCGGCGGGCTCGACGGCGCCGACGACGACCTCGACCGACGCCGGGGACACGTTCGCCATTCGCTCGAGGTACTCCGAGACGCGCCGCTGCACCTCCTTGCCGACCTCCGCCGAGCTCTGACCCCACTCGAGCTCGAGGTTGAGCTCGATCGCGAGCGTGTCCTCGTCGCCCGAGACGGAAACGGACTTTCCCCGGTTGAGCGGTCCGTTCGCGAGCCCGGCGACTCCGCTGACTCCCAGGGCGGCGTCGGCCGCATAGCGCGCGAGCACGTCCGCGGAGATGAGGGGCCGCCGCTCCATCACTACGACGATCGTACAACCAGCTCGGTGACCTCGGGCCGGGCGAAGAAGCGAAACGGGACGAACGTGGTGCCGAGGCCGGGAGACACGTGCAAGCACGCTCGTGCCGTAGCGGAAGAGGCCCTGGACGTCGCGAATCCGCGGGTGGGCGAGGTTGAGCTTCCCGCCCGGGAGCGGCACGACGATCTGGCCCGCGTGGTAGTGCCCGGCGAGGATGAGGTGGAACGCATCGGCGGGAATCCGCCGGGCGATGCCCGGGAAGTGGCAGAGGAGGATGCGGAGAGCCGCGTCGGGCTCCGCGAGCAGCTGAGGCTCGGCCCGCCGCGCTGGCATACGTCCTCGGATCGACGCCGACGACCTGCACCCGCTTTCCGCGCAGCTCGAGCTCGATCGTCTCGTCGGCGAGGACGACCACTCCGTCGAGCGCGCCGAAGCACCGCCGGATCGACGCGCTGCGAGAACGGGTCGCGGCTGTCCGCGAAGTCGTGGTTTCCGAGGACGACGAAGCAGGGCGCGAGCCTGCGCAGCAGCCGCTCGAGCTCGGGAATGACCCGCGTTCCGCGAGAGCAGGTCGCCGGTCACCACGCACGAGGTCGGGACGGCGCTCCTCGACCCACGAGACGGCCTCCTCCACCGCCAGGCGCCCGCGCGAGGGGACGCCGAGATGGAAGTCGGAGAGATGGGCGATCCGCAGCCCGTCGAGCTCCGACGGGGATGCCCTCCAGCTCGACTTCGAGGATCCGCCGCCGAAGCCAACCCGCCTCGAACCAGCCCCACGCGAGCCCTGCGCAGGACAAGCACGACCGACCCCGACGGCAATCCAGAGAGACCATCACGCGTGCGAGCAGAGAGCCAAGTTACAAGTTGTAACTTGGCGTCCTCTTCGGCCGTGTCTGTGCGTGGCCGGGGGTCAGACGGAGAGCTTCTCGACGACGGGCGCGACGGAGACGACGTGGCGCTTGAACTTGAGGTCGGCGCCGTCCAGCCCCGCCGCGACGCCGATCAGCTGGGAGAGATGCAGGATCGGCATCTGGAAGTCCTTGCCCGTCTGCTCGCGGAGCTTGAGCTGCCAGGCGTCGAGCGAGAGGTGGCAGAGCGGGCAGGGCGTCACCATCGCGTCCGCGCCGGCCTCGCGCGCCTGCTCGATCGGCTGGATGAGCTCGGCGAGCGCGACCTCCTCGCGCGCCTGGATGATCGGGAAGCCGCAGCACTTGATCTTGGCCGGGTAGTCGATCGGCTCGCCGCCGCACGCCTCGATGATCCGCTCGAGCGAGGAGGGCTTGTCCGGGTCCTCGAAGCCGAGGAGCTTCGAGGGACGGAGGATCTGGCAGCCGTAGAACGGTGCGATCTTGAGCCCCTTGAGACCCTTGTGCGCGGCCTCCTGGAGCAGCTCGTAGCCCTCTCCGGCGGCGACCAGCCAGAGGAGGTGCATGACCTCGACGCCTCCCGAATACGGCGGCGCGCCGACCGACTCCAGGTTCTCGTTCACGCGCTCGAGCAGAGCGGCATCGCCCTTCAACGCATGGTTCGCCTGGCGCAGGTTGAGCGTGCAGACGTTGCAGACCGTCATCAGCGTGTCCGCGCCCGTCTCCTCCGCGTAGGCGAGGATGCGCGCGTTCAGGTGCAGGTAGAAGTCGGGCTCGGCCTCGTGGATGTCACCGGCGCCGCAGCACGTGACCGACTCGAGCTCGACGAGCTCGAGGCCGACCTTCGGCGCGAGCGCCTGCGTCGAGATGTCGAGCTCCTTCGCCGAGAGCGACGCGAGGCAGCCCTTGTAGTACGCGACGGTCCTCATTGCGTGGTCGGTGCCTCGTCCTTGCCCAAGAAGGGGCTGCGGGCGCGGGAACGAGCCCTCGCCGAAGGGATCGCCGTGCTCCTCGCTCTCGAACTCGAGCCGCCCGAGCGCTTTCTCCGACTGCACGATCCCCGCCGCGCCGTCTCGGCCCTGCTGCTTGACGAGGTCGTAGAGCGCGCGGGCCTCCCCCACGTTCTCGGCGACGTGCGGCGGAACCGGAGGCGGAACCTTGCCGCGCTTGAAGAGCTGCATGGCGAACCCGACCTCCGTGATCGCGCTGACGACGCCCTGGGTCTTCGGCACGAGCTCGGTCTCGCGCAGCCAGCCGGTCGTCTTCGCGGAGGTCACGAACCACTTCGCGTGCTTCGCGCCCATGTCCGAGTCGATGCCCTTCTCCATCGCCTGCGCGCCGAGCTTGGCGATCGCGTCGCGCGGATCGACGCCCTTGGGGCAGCGCTCCTGGCAGAAGTAGCAGCGCGTGCAGTCCCAGATGCCGTGCTCCTCGGAGTACGACTGGAGCCGCTCGACGTCGGCCTTGTCGCGGGCGTCGCCGACGAAGCGCATGCCCTTGGCGAGCGCCGCCGGGCCGAGGAAGTCGGGGTCCGCCTCCATCGAGTTGCACTCCGAGACGCAGCAGCCGCACATGATGCAGAGCGACTCCTTGTGGATCACGTCCATCTGCTCCTGCGAGACGATGTGCTCCTTCTCGCCGGGATCGGCGTAGCCGGAGTCGAGCCACGGCTGGACCGCGCGGATCTTCCCCCAGAAGGGCTCCATGTCGACGACGAGGTCCTTGACGACCGGGAGGTTCCCCATCGCGGAGATCACGGGGACGTGGCCCGACTGGACGATGTCGTACATCCGCGTCTTGCAGGCGAGGACGGCCGCCCCGTCCATGCGCATCCCGCACGAGCCGCAGATCATCATCCGGCAGCTCTTGCGGTACGCGAGCGTCCCGTCGAACTGGTCCTTGATCAGGTCGAGGACGTCGAGCAGCGTTACCCACTCGGGGGCGTCGACCTCGTACTCGACGAGCTTCTTCTGGCCCGGCGACGGGGTCGTAGCGCCAGATCTTGAGGGGACCTGCATGACCCTAGTACTTCCTCTCCTCGGGCTCCCACTTCGTCATCGTCACCGGCTTCCAGTCGAGCTTCGGGGCGTCGTCCTCCCAGGTGACGAGCGTGTGCTTCAGGTAGCTCTCGTCGTCCCGGTCCGGGTAATCGTAGGGACGGGCATGGGCGCCGCGGCTTTCCTTCCGCGCGAGCCCCGAGACGATCATGCACTCGGCGAGCTCGAGCAGGAAGCCGAGCTCGAGGGCCTGGGTGAGGTCGGTGTTGAAGACGTCGCCCTTGTCCTCGACGACGACACGCTCGTAGCGCTCGCGCAGCTTCTGCACGAGATCGCCCTGCGCGAGCATCTGCTCCTCGCGCCGGAAGACGCCGAAGTTCACGTGCATCGTCTCCGCCAGCTCGTCGCGGATCTGCCAGGGGCGCTCGCCGTCGGTCCGGTCGAGGAGCGTCTTGAGCTCGCGCTCGGCGTCCTCTTCGACGGACGGTGGCACGGTGATCGTCGTGTTGGAGAGCGCCCAGTCGGCGGCATGCGCGCCCGCGCGCTTGCCGTAGGTGATCGTCTCCATCAGCGCGTTGCCGCCGAGCCGGTTCGCACCGTGGACGGAGACGCACGCGACCTCGCCCGCCGCATAGAGGCCTTCGAGGCTCGTTCGGCCCCAGACGTCGGTGTCGACGCCGCCCATGTGGTAGTGGGCGCCCGGCCGGACCGGGATCGGCTCGAAGATGGGGTCGACGCCCGCGAAGGTCATCGAGAGCTCGCGCGTCCCGTGCAGCCGCTCGAGGATCCTCTCCGCACCGAGATGGCGGAGGTCGAGCATGACGTTGCCGTCGATCCCGCGACCCTCGTCGATCTCCGTCTGCTCGGCTCGCGAGATGACGTCGCGCGAGGCGAGCTCCATCGCGTTCGGCGCGTAGCGGATGAGGAAGCGCTCGCTCTGCGCGTTCAGGAGGTACGCGCCCTCGCCGCGGCACCCTTCCGTGATCAGCACTCCGGTCGGAGCGAGCGTGGTCGGGTGGAACTGCATCATCTCCATGTCCTTGAGCGCGACCCCGGCGCGGAGCGCCATCGTCATCCCGTCGCCGGTGCAGGCATAGGCGTTCGTCGTGCCGGTGTAGAGGCGCCCGGCGCCGCCGGTCGCGAGGATCACAGTCTTCGCGCCGATCGACTTCAGGCCGCCGTCGAGCAGATCCCATGAGATGACGCCCTGGCAGCGATCCTCGTCGATGACGAGCTTCCAGGCGAAGAACTCCTCGTACGTCTTGATGTCGCGCTTCATCACCTGCTCGTAGAGCACGTGGATGAGAACGTGACCGGTGATGTCGGCCGCATACGCGGTGCGCGGCTCGCCCGCGGCGCCGAACGGCCGCTGGGCGATCCGTCCGTCGGGAGTGCGCGAGAAGACCGCTCCCCAGTGCTCGAGCTGGTAGACGTCGTCCGGCGCCTCCTGGCAGAGGATCTCGATCGCGTCCTGGTCGCCGAGGTAGTCGGAGCCCTTGACGGTGTCGAAGGCGTGCTTCTCGGGGTCGTCCTCGGAGGCGTTCCCGAGCGCGGCGTTGATCCCGCCCTCGGCCGCGCCGGAGTGGCTGCGAACCGGGTGGATCTTGGAGATCATGGCCACGTCCGCTCCTGCGTCGAAGGCCTCGATCGCCGCGCGCATTCCCGCGCAGCCGGCGCCGACGACGAGCACGTCGTGTTTGGCCTCCACGCGAAGGACGCTACCTGATCGCCTCGACGACGTCAGGCGGGGAACTACGCGCGTGAAAAGACAGCTCGAGCGCTCGTCGCAGCAGTCATCGGGACCGTGCACGTGGGTCTCGTTCCGCGGCACGCGCCGCTCCAGGAGCGGAACCGCCAGCCCTTCGCCGGCGTCGCGGTCGAGCCCCACAGGGGCGAACGACGGGAACGCCGCCGAGCAGCGCGGGCGACAGGTGATCCCGGCGCGGGAGCTCCGCACGGCGCCCCGGCCGGAGACGGCCACGGAGAGCCGGAAGACCGACAGGAGCGAAGAGCGCCGACACCGCGACGCCGGAGGCCGACCGTGGCAACGCAGGTCGAGGCGCCGGTGCACGCGCCGCCCCAGCGAACGAGCTTCGACCCGGGACGGGGAACAGCTCTCAGGGTGAGACGCGTCGACGCGTTCCACGTGGTCGTGCAGGTCTGCGCGCAGTCGAGGCCGGGCACGTCGGCCGTCACTCCACCGGGACCCGGAGATCGTCGTCGTGAACGGCTGCTGGCGATCGAGCTGCACCAGCCACGGGGAGTCCTGGGAATCGGTGAAGGTGCCGGAATGGCCGTAGTAGTCGTCTCTCCCGGGATCGAGCAGCTTGGCATCGAGCGGCGACGTGTCCAGGAACGGGTGCATCAGGTCGGCCATCGAGTCGCACGTGTGGGCGCCGTTCGGGTCCGGGCACCGGTTCGGAGCACCGCGCGGGACCGCCCCGAGCGTGTGCAGGAGCTCGTGCGCGGCGACGACCGAGACCGGAGCGCCCGAGCACGCCTGCACGTACATGGCCGCGAGCCCGAACCCGGTGGCGTCGCTCGCGCCCTGGCCGCAGAGGTCGGCCTCGGCGACCGGGCCGTCGTAGTAGACGAGGTACTTCGTGAACGGTGACCTGAAGCCTGCGGCGGGCAGGGCGTTGAAGAGCGTCACGAAGCGCCCTTCCATGGGCGCGAGCTGCGCGCTCGTCTGCTGCAGGCGCAGCAACGATGAGGTCGAGCTGGGCGCCGCACGAGAGCTGGGTCAGGTCGTTCCGCGGCACCCGGGTCGGATCCTCTCTCCGCCACCACGCGTCGATCGTCTCCGCGTCCGTCTGCATCAGGCTCGCGAACGTCGAGAAACGATCCGGCGCGTCCGCGGGGAGGGCGTAGATCCAGTGCACCGGAAAGCCGGAGACCACGTTGGGGCGCAGATCGGCCTGCGTCGGGGTCCCGCACCAGGTCGCGGCTGTCCGAGCCGGCACGAGCGTCGCGGCACGCGCCACGCTCGTCGCGTGCTCGAGCCTCACATCGTGGGTGACCAGGCCAGGCTCACGCGCGGTCGCCCGCCGAGCTGCGACGAGACCGAGACGACGGCCGCGAGCGATCGCCGAGGAGCCGAGCACGCGCGCATCGGCAGCCGCATCGCTCAGGGTCTCGACACGGTCACGGTGACCTGGCCGGCGGCACCGCTCGGCGTGACGCGGACGAAGAGCGTGCGCTGCCCGCAGATCTCCGTGGCCAGGCGCTTTCCGCGCTGCGACACCCACTGAGCGCGCCGCAGGACGGTGCTCCGGTTGGCCGAGACGAGCGCGACCTCGTGCAGCCCGTCGCGCGGAAGGGTCGCAGTTGAGCACGAGGTCGCCGTCGAGCGGCGTCGGCAGCGGAATCAACCATGCCTTCTTCGCACCCTTCGCGAAGCTCCGCCGGAAGACCGACTTGCGACTCACGGTCCAGGGTTGGAGCACGTCACGCTCGGCCGCCAGCGAGAGCCGCCTCGTCCGGGAAGAAGCTCGGCGTGATGATCGGCCAGGTCGCGGTCGTGATCCCCGCCTTGCGCTCGTCCATCAGCCGGTACGACCTCTGCCCAGGCTTCGCCCGGGTTCCGCGCGTAGTTCGAGCTCTGGTTCCCCGGGAACGCCTCGCGCCGCGCGACACGCGAGCACACGCGTCGCGGCGCTCGCCCAGTTCTTCGGGCCCCAATCGATCGCTCGCCAAGGGGTGTTCAGCCGGTACCAGGCGACATGGTGGCCGTACTCATGGCGCACGACCTCCTCGGGCGTCGTGCCGTCGGGCGCCGGCTCTCCGAGGGAGACCATCTCGTCGCGCGAGTAGCAGCCGAGCGCGCGAGAGCCGCAGAGCTCCTGCACCTCGGCGAGCGAGGCGATGTTGGACGTGAGCCGCGCGAGCTCCGGGCCGTGCGTCAGCGTCGCGAGGAACTCCGCCCACTTCTCCGGCGTCTCGGCGGGCAGCGAGTCCGAGACGAATATCTCCACTATCTCGCCCGTCGACGCCGTGACCGGCCCGCCTCGCCAGGTGAGAGCAGCGCGCGCAGCCCGATCGATGCGCGGAAGTCCCGGCCTGGCCGTCGAACGACCGCGCGAACGTGGAAGTTGCCGGACGCGGTGGCGAGCTCCGTGCGCTCGCGTCGCAGCTCCCGCCGCGAGAACGAGCGAGCAGACCCCGCGAGGAGGGCGGCAACGGGGCGGAACGCCACCAGGCCCTTATAGCCGCGCCCGCGTGAAGAAGGAGTAAGAATCCCGCCTCAGACGCGAGGGCCGGCCGCGGCGACTCCGGGCGAGACGTCTTCGAAGCGCTCGAAGTTCCTGCGGAACATCTGCGCGAGCTCGCGCGCCTTCTCGTCGTAGGCGGCCGGATCGGCCCAGGTCAGGCGAGGGTCGAGGAGGCTCGACTGCACGCCGGGCACGGCGACCGGGACCTCGAAGCCGAAGACGGGATCCGTCCGGTACTCGACGCCGGCCAGCTCGCCGGAGAGCGCCGCGTGCAGCAGCGCGCGCGTTGCGGCGATCGGCATCCGGTGGCCCTCGCCGTACGGGCCGCCCGTCCAGCCGGTCGAGACGAGCCAGACGGTCGCGCCGTGCCGGTCGAGCCGCTCGCCGAGCAGGTTCGCGTACACCGAAGGCGCCTGCGGGAGGAACGGCGCTCCGAAGCAGGCGGAGAACGTCGGCTGCGGCTCCTTGACCCCGATCTCGGTGCCGGCGAGCTTCGCGGTGAAGCCCGAGAGGAACCAGTAGAGCGCCTGGTCGCGCGAGAGGCGCGCGATCGGAGGCAGGATCCCGTAGGCGTCCGCGGTCAGGAAGAAGACCGAGCTCGGATGGCCGGCGCGCTTGGCCGGGAGTGCGTTCGCGATCTGCTCGAGCTTGTACGCGGCCCGCGTGTTCTCGGTCTTCGAGTCGTCGTCGAGATCGAGGATCCCGTGCTCGTCCACGACGACGTTCTCGAGGACGGTGCCGAACGCGCGCGTCGTGCGGTAGATCTCGGGCTCGGCCTCCGGAGAGAGGCGGATCACCTTCGCGTAGCAGCCTCCCTCGAAGTTGAAGACGCCGTCATCGGCCCAGCCGTGCTCGTCGTCGCCGATCAGCTGGCGCTCCGGGTCGGCGGAGAGCGTCGTCTTGCCGGTTCCCGAGAGGCCGAAGAAGATCGCGACCGAGCCGTCCTCTCCCGAGGTTCGCCGAGCAGTGCATCGGGAAGACTCCCGCGAGCGGAAGGCGGTCGTTCAGGAGCGTGAAGATGGACTTCTTGATCTCCCCGGCGTAGTACGTGCCGCCGATCACCACCTCGGCACGCGACGGATGGAGAACGACGAAGGTGCCGCTCCGCGTCCCGTCCTCCTCGGGGTCCGCCTCGACGGCCGGCGCATGCAGGACGAGCGCGTCGATCGCCATCTGCTCGAGCTCGTCGGGCGACGGGATCGATGAACAGCGTCTTCGCGAAGAGCGCGTGCCACGGGCTGCCGGTGAGCACCCGCACGGCGATGCGGTGAGCAGGATCTGCGCCCGCGAACGCATCGACGACGTAGACGTCGCCGCTTCCGAGCTCCGCCCTCGACCTTGTCTCGCAGTCGCTCGAACGACTCCTCCGAGATCTCGGCGTTCACGTCACCCCACCAGATCCGCTCCTCCGAGCCAGGCTCGCGGACGATGAACTTGTCCTTCGGCGAGCGGCCGGTGTGGACACCGGTGTCGACGACGAGCGGCCCACCTTCGGCAAGCGTGGCGTCGCCGCGCGCAAGCGCGTGTGCGTACAGCTGCGAGGTGGTCGGATGCCAGTAGATCCTGCCGCGCACGTCGATGCCGTGCTCCGCGAGCGAGCCGCGTTCCGGAACCGTCGCGATCATCGGAGGCCGTCGGTCGTCATCGTCGGTCCGGGCTTATCGTATTCGCTCGAAAGCGCTCGATGGCAGCCGAGATCGGGATCGAGCCAGGCTTTGGCCCGGGGCAGCGTGACGAGCGAGCCTCCGCCGGATCGCAGCGCCACCCCGTGGAGGCCCCGCGGAATGAGGGTGTAGGTGCCCTGCGCGCCCGCGGCCAGCGCCCGCTCGAATCCGTCGCGGGAGTGCTTCGCGCTGACCCCCGGAACCAACGGGAGCCAGCGGTCCCAGGCGCCGTGCACGACGTCGAAGCGCTTTCCCCGCAGAGGGCGGAGATCGAGCTGCGTCGGAATCCACGGCGCGAGGCCGAGAACTGCCTCCACCCGCTCGTGGTCGGCGACGCCGATGGCAACGGCGCCGCCCATCGAGAAGCCGACGAGGATGGAGGGCCGAGCGGCTGCGTCGAGGGCGTCAGCTGCGTCCTCCATGCACGAGCCGAGCTCGTTCCAGCTCTTCGTCCGGTAGCGGACCTCGACGAAGGCGACCTCCGGAAAGCGCTTCGCGAGCCGCTCCGCGAGCCACTCGCTGGTCGCGCTCCAGGTTCCGGGGACGCGCCTCGCGGTGCCACCGTTCACGAGCACGGCCGCCAGCGGCGCGTCGGGGTTTCGGGCGCGCGCTTCGGCGCCGCGGGCGAGCGGGAAGGTCTGCATGCGTCGGATGGTGACTGTCGCCGAAGGTGACTGTCACCCGCTCGTCCGTCCGACGCCGGCTGCAGTGATCGCCGGAACACCGTCGTCCCGCGCAGCGAGCTCGGCGAAGCGTCCGCCCAGGCCGATGAGCTCGTCGTAGGTGCCGATCTCGACGACGCGACCCCGATCGAGCACCACGATCTGATCGGCGTCGCGGACGGTGGAGAGCCGGTGCGCGATCGCGATCGTCGTCCGACCCTCCGAGAGGCGCTCGAGCGCTTCCTGCACGAGCCGCTCGGTCTGCGTGTCCAGGGAGGACGTCGCCTCGTCCAGGACGAGCACCGGCGGATTTCGCAGGATCGTGCGGGCGATCGCGATCCGCTGCTTCTCGCCGCCCGAGAAGCGGTATCCGCGCTCACCGACCATCGTGTCGTACCCTCCGGCAGCGTCGCGATCAGCTCGTGGATCTGAGCCGCCTGCGCGGCGTCCTCGATCTCCTCGTCGGTTGCCTCCGGCCGCGCGAAGCGGAGATTCTCCCGCACGGTGGCGTGGAAGAGATACGTCTCCTGCGAGACGACGCCGACCGCCGCGGCGAGCGACTCGAAGGTCAGGCTCCGAACGTCGGCGCCGTCGATCGAGACGGTGCCTTCGGTCGCGTCGTAGAGCCGCGCGACGAGGTAGGCGCACGTCGTCTTGCCGGAGCCGGTCTCCCCGACGAGGGCGGTCTTCGTTCCCGGCGGCACCTCGAAGGAGACGTCCTGGAGCGTCCACGCCGCGTCGTCGTAGCGAAACCAGACGGACTCGAGCTTCACCTCGCCGCGCGCTGTCGGAAGCGCTTCGGTGCCCTCGACGATGTCGACGCGCTGGTCCAGGTACTCGAAGATGCGGTCGAAGAGCGCGAGCGAGCTCTGCACCTCGACCTGCACTCCGAGCAGGCTCCCGATCGGGAAGAAGAGCCGCGTCTGCAGCGTGGTGAACGCGACGAGCGTTCCGATCGTGATCGTCGCCGATCCCTGGGCGATGGTGAACCCGGCGAACCAGTACACGAGCGCCGGCATGACCGCGAAGGTCGTCTGGATCGCGGCCATCATCCAGCGTCCGGTCATGCGGCTCCGCACCTCGAGCTCGGCGAGCCGCCCCGACTCGGTCTCGAACCGTCGCGCGAGGTCCTCGGTGCGGCCCATCGTCTTCCCGAGCAGGATCCCGGAGACCGAGAGCGACTCCTGCACGATGGAGGAGACGTCGGCGAGGGACGCCTGCCGCTCCGCGGTGACCTTCTTCCGCTGATCTCCGACCCGCTTGGTCAGCCAGACGAAGAGCGGCAGGAGCGCGAGCGAGAAGACCGCGAGCCGCCAGTCGAGAAGCACCATCGCGACGACGGTGGCGAGCACCGTCGTCACGTTCGCGAGCACGGAGGTCGCGGTCGAGGTGACGACGGTCTCGATCCCGCCGATGTCGTTCGCGATCCGGCTCTGCACCTCGCCGGTGCGCGTGCGCGTGAAGAACGCGAGCGAGAGCCGCTGGAGGTGCCGGTAGACCTGCGTGCGCAAGTCGTGCATCACGCTCTGCCCGATCCGGTTGGACAGGAGCGTCTGCCAGACGCCCAGCGCGCCGGTCACGATCGGGATCACGCACCATGCCGGCGACGAGCACGGTCAGCAGGCCGAGGTCCTCCTCGGGAATGGCGACGTCGAGCACCTCGCGGAGCAGGAACGGGGAGACGACGCCGAGGCTCGCCGAGACGAGAATCAGGCCCGAGACCGCCGCCAGGCGAGCGCGGTACGTGCGGAAGAGCCGGACGATCCGCCGGAAGTTGGCCTGCCGCACGGCAGGATCGGCAGGACGCTCGGGCGGGTCGCCGCCGGCGAAGGAGTCGAAACGACGGCCTGGCACCCCCTAAGCGTGCCTGTCGGCGATCAGTCGAGGCCGAGTGCGACTCCTCGCCGACGCGGCAGGCGCTCCGTGGCAGAGCGCGAATTCGAACCCATGACCACCGGCGCGGCAATCGACCGCTTTCTCGAGCACGGCGGGCTGTCGGAAGCGACGCAGCGCGCCTATCGCTCCGATCTCGACTCCTTCGCACGCTGGCTCGACGACGCGGGAGCTGGGACTCGAGGAGGTGGACGCGCGCGTTCTCGCGGACTGGATCGCCGAGCTCGGTCGCGACCGGCGACGGCTCGCACCGGCGACGGTCTCCCGCCGCGTTGCCGCCGTCCGCTCGTGCCTGCGCTTCACGTTCGGTGCCGGCCGAGTCCCGGACGCGGCGTTCTCGTCGCCGCGTACGAGACGGCTGCCGGACGCGCCCCGAAGACCTCGGAGGTCGATGCGCTGTCCTCGGGCAGTCGAGGGCAACGCGCCCCTCGCACTTCGAAACCGGGCGCTGCTCGAGCTCCTCTACTCGGGCGGGCTTCGGAGCGCCGAGGCGGTCGGGCTCGACCTCTCCGACCTCGACTTCGAGCGCGAGGCGATCCACGTGCGCGGCAAGGGCGGAAAGGAGCGCGTGGTGCCGCTCGGCGAGGAGGCCGCGCACCATGTCGCCCTCTACCTCCGCGACGCCCGGCCCGAGCTCGCGCGCGGAGCGGTCGACGCGCTCTTTCTCTCAGCACGAGGCCGCCGCCTCGACACGAGCACCGTCCGCCGGCTCGTTCGGAACCCTCACCGCCTGCGCCACGCGTTCGCGACGCACCTGCTCGAGGGCGGAGCCGACCTGCGCACGATCCAGGAGCTCCTCGGCCACGCCTCGCTCTCGACGACGCAGATCTACAGCCACGTGGACGCGAAGCGCCTGCGCCGCGTCTACGACCGCTCGCATCCCCGCTCATAGAGGAGCGGAGGCCCCTGCCGCCGAATCGGTCCCGCGCCGCATGGCCGCCCCTCCCTGCCGACCCCGATCTCGATCGCTATCTGCTGCTCCTGGCCGCCAGGCGCTCCCCTCGCACGCTCGACGCCTACCGCCGCGATCTGGCCTCGCTCGCCGCGTTCCGGTCGGGGAACGTGGGCGACGCGACCGTCGAGGACCTCGAGCGCTGGCTCGCCGAGATGCGCGCCGCCGGGCTCGCGCCGTCGACGCTCGCCCGTCGTGTGTCCGCCGTGCGGACGTACTTCCGGCACCTGATCCTCATCGGCGCGAAGGTCGAGAACCCGGCCGCGGCGATCAAGCTCCCTCGGCGAGGTCGCCGTCTTCCGAGAGCGCTCTCCCCCTCGGAGACCGAGCGACTCATCGACGCCGCGACGGGAACAACCCCCCGCATCCTTCGCGACCGGGCGCTCGTCGAGCTCCTGTACGGAGCAGGACTGCGCGTCTCGGAGGCCATGGGGCTCGAGAAGAACGCCGTGGACCTCGAGAGTCGAATCGTCCGCGTGCACGGGAAGGGCGGCAAGGATCGCCTCGTCCCGCTCGGGCGTCCGGCGGCGGAAGCAGCGCGGCGCTATCTCGCGCTCGGGCGACCACAGCTCGACCGCCGCTACCGGCCCGAGCTCTTCCTGAACGCCCGCGGCGGACCACTGACCCGCGCCGGGCGCGTTCCTCATCCTGCGCCGCCTCGCCGAGAGGGCCGGCCTCGAGCCGGAGCGCGTTCACCCGCACCTCCTCCGCCACTCGTTCGCGACGCACCTGCTCGAGGGCGGAGCCGACCTCCGCTCGGTGCAGGAGATGCTCGGACACGCCGACCTGGGGACGACCGAGCGCTACACGCACATCTCCGACCGCCGCCGCCGCGAGGTCTACTTCCTCGCGCACCCGCACGCACGCCGCAAGGCTCCGCGCTCCGACGCGACCGAGGTAACAACTCTGCAACGACGTCCGGGCGCCGTTCGACCCGCTCCCTATACTCGCCCGCCTGAGGGACTTTAGAACTCGTTTCACACTGAAGCCTTGTGCCGCCGGGCCGCGCTGGACGGCGCGATGCGGCGTCCTCGGTCGCGCCCATATGTGTCATATGGGCGCTCCCTGCGTCCTTGCCTCGCACTGCCCAGCGCACCCCGACGACGAAGCGTCAGCGTGAAACAAGTTCTCACCACCCCACTTCGCGAGCTCTTCGGCTTCGACGCGTTTCGCCCCGGGCAGGAGGAGGTCGTCCGCGCGGCGATCGAAGGTCGCGACACGCTGGCGCTGATGCCGACGGGCTCGGGGAAGTCGCTCACCTATCAGCTCGCCGCGATGCTCCGCCCCGAGCCCACGCTCGTGCTCTCCCCCCTGATCGCGCTGATGAAGGACCAGGTGGACAAGCTTCCGCCGAAGATCGCGGCGACGGCGACGTTCGTCAACTCGTCGTTGTCGGTCGAGGAGAGCGCGGCGCGGCTCGAGAGGGTCGCGTCGGGCGAGACCCGGCTCGTCTACGCGGCGCCCGAGCGTCTTCGCCAGGCGCGTTTCGTCGAGATGCTCCGAACGATCGGAATCGGGCTCGTCGTGGTGGACGAGGTGCATTGCGTGAGCATGTGGGGCCACGACTTCCGGCCCGACTACCTCTTCATCCGACGAGGGCTCGAGGAGCTCGGCGGTCCGACGATGCTCGGGATGACGGCGACCGCGACGCCGGAGATCGCACGCGAGATCGGAGTCGCGCTAGGCCGTGAGCCCGAGGTCGTCCACACCTCGGTCGTGCGACCGAATCTCCGCTACGACGTCGCTCGCGTCGCCAACGTGGAGGACCGTCTGCAGATCCTCGTCGAGCGCCTTCGCTCGCCTGGGCGGTGGCTCGGCGATCGTCTACGCGCGCTCGCGCCGTTCGACGGAGGAGGTGGCGAGGGTTCTCCGCGGGCACGGATTCCGCGCCGAGCACTACCACGCGGGGCTCGAGTCCGAGGAGCGCACACGGGTGCAGGACGACTTCGTCGCCGGTCGCACCCAGGCCGTCGTCGCGACGACGGCGTTCGGCATGGGCATCGACAAGCCCGACGTGCGGCTCGTCTGCCTCGTCAACTACCCCGACTCGCTCGAGGGCTACGTGCAGATGGTCGGCCGAGCGGGGCGCGACGGTGTCCCCAGCGAGACGCTCCTGCTCGCGAGCCCGAGCGACGCGGTCGCGCTTCGGCGCTTCGCGGTCTCGGACGTGCCCGCGCCGTCCGATCTGCGCGCGATCTACCGAGCGGTCAGAGACACCGACCGAGGCATCGATCCCGCCGAGCTCGCCGCCCTCGTCCCGGAGCGTGATCCCCGCGTGCTCGTCGGGATGCTCGAGCAGGCTGGGCTCGTGCGGCGCGGGTTCGACGACGGGCGCCGCATGAACGTCGAGCTGCTCGCGGTTCCCGACGACGCCGCGGTACGCGTGCGAATCGCTGCTCGACCGCGCACGGCTGGTCGCCGAGGCGCGAGCGGAGCGGATCATCGCCTTCGCCGAGACCCGCGCGTGCCGCCATGCACAGGTAGCCGAGCACTTCGGCGAGCAGTTCGTCGCGCCGTGCGGGACGTGCGACGTCTGCGCTCCGCTCGCCGAGACCTCGAGCGCGATCGCTCCCGGCGCCGCCCCTGCCAGAGGACGTCGGAGAGGCGATCGTCGACGCCGTCGCAGGTCTCAGGTGGCCGATCGGGCGACGCAGCCTCGTCGCCACGCTCTGCGGATCCTTGAAAGCGCCTCCGTCCGCGCGAAGCTCACTCGCATACCGCCTGCTCGCGGCAGCACGGAGGCGGACGTGAAGCGCTGGGTGCAGCTCCTCGAGCGTGCGGGAGCGCTGCGTCGAGCAGACGACACCCGACGGTTTCCGCGTGCTCACGGCCGACCCGGAGTGCGCCTCGCCCCAGGATCAGAACGGGCGCGACGACGGACGACGTCGACGACGGCGTCGCGGCTCGCCTGCGCACGTGGCGCCTCGAGCGCTCGCGGGCGGACGGCGTTCCCGCGTACGTCGTCCTGCACGACTCGACGCTGCAGGAGCTGGCAGCCATCGAGCCGCAGACCCACGGCGAGCTCGCGGGTGTCAAAGGGTTCGGGCCGGTCAAGCTCGAGCGCTACGCGGAGGACCTGCTCGCCGTCCTGGGCGCGTAGACGCCTCGCGGTGGCTTGGCCTACGAGGACGGATCCGGCTGATCCAGGACCTTCTGCGTCTGCTCCTCCCGGAAGCGACGGAGACGCCCTTCGATCTCGCCGTCGGAACGCGCAAGGATCGCGGCGGCGAGCAGCGCGGCGTTGACCGCACCCGCGCGCCCGATCGCGAGCGTGCCGACGGGGATGCCTGCGGGCATCTGCACGGTCGAAAGCAGCGAGTCGAGCCCTCCGAGCTGCGTGCCCATGGGGATCCCGAGGACGGGCTTCAGCGTCTGGGAGGCGACGACCCCAGCGAGGTGCGCTGCGCCGCCTGCGGCCGCGACGAACACGTGAACGCCCCGGGCCTCGACTTCCGTGACGTACGCCTCGAGCGCACCGGGCGTGCGGTGCGCGGAGAGCACGCGTACCTCGTACGGGATCTCGAGCTCTCGGAGCGTCGTGACGCAGTGCTCCATCGTCTCCCAGTCGGAGCTGGAGCCCATGATCACGGCAACCGCCGGTTTCACTTCGCCAGCGCCTTCTTCTTCAGCGACGCCTGGACGACACGTGCCGTCTTGCGGAGCTCGGCGTCAGTCTCGTCGGACTCCGCGATTCCCTCGAGCAGCTGGAGCGTGTCGCTCCTGGCCGTGCCGTTCTTCAAGCAGATGACGGCCAGTCGGCGCACCGCTATGTTCGGATCGCGCGCGGCGAGCTCGTGGAGCAGGGGCCGAAACGCGTTGACGTCACCGGGGTGCCCGCGCGAGAGCCCTTCGAGCGCGATCAGCGCGGACCCGCGCGCGGCAGGGCTCTCGTCCTCGAGCCCGCGCCGCAGGAGCTCGAGCTTCTGTCGGAACCGGAACTGCGCGATCGCCCGGTATCCCTGGGCCCGAACGCGATAGTCGCTGTCCCGCGCGGCCGCCTCGATCTCCTCGTCCCACTGCACGCGGAGCGTCGCCAGCGAGCGCTCGTCGCCCGCCTGCGCCAGCGCGTCCGCCTGCGTCGCCGCGTCGGCAAGGCTCATGGCGAGGGAAGACAGCGCGCGAGGCTCCGGGCCGACGTAGCGTGCCGACGGACGGAAGAGCCGCCCCGTCTTCTTCTGCTCGAGAATGTGCGCCGACCACCCCGCGACACGAGAGCACGCGAACATTGCCGGTGCCAGCGTGGGCGGAATCTCCGCGATGTCGAGCACGACCGCCGAGTAGTACTCGACGTTCGTCGCGAGCACCCGCTCAGGATGTCGCTTCTGCAGCGCCTCGAGCGCCGCCTCCTCGAGCGCTTCGCGCGACGTCGACGTGCGGGGATCCGAGCTCCTTCGCGGTCTGCTTGAGAATGCGCGACCGCGGATCCTCGGCCCGGTAGATGCGGTGCCCGAAGCCCATGATCCGCTTGCCACTCGTCGAGCGCCTGTCTCCACCCAGCGCTCGGCGTCCCCCGTCGCCCCAACCTCCTCCAGCATCGGGAGGACGTAGGCGGGCGCGCCTCCGTGGAGCGGGCCTGAGAGCGCTCCGACCGCCGACGAGAGAGCGGCGCCGCAGTCGGCGCCCGTCGACGCGACGATCCGCGCGGTGAAGGTCGACGCGTTCAGCCCGTGCTCGGCCGTGCAGATCCAGTACGTGTCGATCGCCTTCACGTGCCGCGGATCCGCTTCGCCCCGCCAGCGCAGCAGGAACTTCTCGGCGGCAGTCGTTGCCCCGTGCGACGACCTCGTCCGAGATCGAGTCGTCGTGACCGTCGGCAACCCGGGCCGAGCGCGCGACGATCGTCATCATCTGCGCCGAGAGGCGGCCGAGGTCCTCGCGCGCCTGCATGTCCGAGATCTCGTTCAGCTTGCCGAGCTTCCAGTCGCCGGCGAGGCGCGCGGTCTCGGCCTGGAGGTCGGCCGGCGCGTTGCCGGTCAGGCGCGCCGGCTCGTACGGCTCCGGGTCGGGCATCTTCGACTCCGCGTCGTCGTCGACGAGCAGCCCCCAGACGTTCTCGTACGGAAGGTGGCCGACGAGCTCCTCGATGTCGACGCCCCGGTAGCGGAGCGAGCCCCCTTCGCGGTCGGGCTCGGCGATCTCGGTCTCGACAGCGACGACGCCTTCGAGCCCCGGCTTGAAGTCTGCGACCTCACTCATCGGCCGGGACGGTACCTGACCGAGACGAAAGCTCAAGGTACGATCCGGCGCGCCCATGGGCCATCGCGTAACCCTCATTCCCGGGGACGGGACCGGCCCTGAGCTCACGGAGGCGACCCGGCGCGTCCTCGAGGCGACCGGCGTGGAGCTCGACTGGGACGTGCAGCAGGCCGGGGTCGACGTCATGGAGGAGGCGGGGACGCCACTCCCTCAGGAGACACTCGACTCGGTCAAGGAGAACGGCGTCGCGCTGAAGGGCCCGATCACGACGCCCATCGGGACGGGCTTCCGCTCCGTCAACGTCGCCCTTCGCCACGAGCTCGAGCTCTTTGCCTGCCTGCGCCCGTGCAAGACGTATCCCGGGGTGCGCACCCGCTACGAGCAGGTCGACTCGTCGTCGTCCGCGAGAACACCGAGGACCTGTACGCGGGCATCGAGTACGAGGCCGGGAGCGAGGCCGCGGCCACGGTCATCGAGACGCTGAACCGTCTCCAGCCGAAGCAGATCGCCGCAGGCTCGGGGATCTCCGTCAAGCCGATGAGCGTGGAAGCCTCCGAGCGCATCATCCGCTTCGCGTTCGACTACGCGCGTGCACATCACCGCCGCGAGGTCGCTGGAGTGACGAAGGCGAACATCATGAAGTTCACCGACGGGCTCTTCCTCGACGTCTTCCGCATCGGTCGCGACGGGACTACCCGGAGATCGCCTCGCGAGAGGTGCTGGTCGACGCGCTCTGCATGCAGCTCGTCCAGCGGCCCGAGGAGTTCGACGTGCTCGTGCTCCCGAACCTCTACGGCGACATCGTCAGCGACGTGACCGCAGGTCTCGTCGGCGGGCTCGGGGTCGCACCGGGCGCCAACATCGGCGTCGATGCGGCGGTCTTCGAGGCGACCCACGGCTCCGCGCCGAGATACACGGGTTTGAACAAGGTGAATCCGACCGCGATGATCCTCTCCGGCAAGCTCATGCTCGAGCATCTCGGCGAGCGAGAAGCCGCTCAGCGACTCGAGCGCGCGGTCGCCGCGGTGATCGTCGAGGGGGCGCGCGTCACGTACGACCTGAAGCCCACCCGCGACGACCCGACCGCGGTCGGCACCGCCGAGTTCGCCGACGCGATCATCGAAGAGATGGGAGCCGACACATGAGACACAAGGTCACGGTCATCGGCGCGGGGCTCACCGGGCGCACGATCGCACAGGAGCTCGCGCGTCGCGACTACGCGAACGTCGTCCTCGTCGACATCGTCGAAAACCTTCCGCAGGGCATCGCGCTGGACCTGGACGAGGCGTCGGCGGTGCTCGGCTACGAGCCGGCGGTCACCGGATCCAACAGCTACGAGGACACGGCGGGATCGGACGTGGTCGTGGTCACCGCCGGCGTTCCGCGCAAGCCCGGCATGAGCCGGGACGACCTCGTGACGACGAACGAGAAGATCGTCGGCTCGGTCACGGAGCAGGCGCTCGCGCACTCGCCCGACACGATCGTCGTCGTGCTCTCGAACCCGCTGGACGCGATGTGTCACGTGGCAAAGAGTGCGTCCGGACTCCCCAAGGAGCGCGTTATCGGCCAGGCCGGGATCCTCGACACTGCCCGGTTTCGGACGTTCATCGCCTGGGAGACCGGCGCTTCCGTTCGCGATGTGCACGCGCTCGTTCTGGGCGGCCACGGGGATCAGATGGTGCCCGTCGTCTCCGCGACGACGGTCGGAGGCGTCCCGTTGACGAAGCTCGTGTCTCAGGAGCGCGTCGACGCCATGGTCGAACGGACGCGCAAGGGTGGCGGCGAGGTCGTCGAGCTGCTCGGCACCTCGGCGTGGTACGCCCCGGCGGCGGCGGTGACCGAGATGGTCGAGGCCGTCCTCCTCGACCAGAAGCGAGTGCTCCCGTGCACCGCCTACCTCGAAGGCGAGTACGGGGTCAGCGAGCTGTACATGGGCGTCCCCGTGAAGCTCGGCGCAGCAGGGATCGAGGAGATCGTCGAGCTCGACCTCTCGGAGCAGGAACAGAAGTGGTTCGAAGAGTCGGCAGCAGCGGTGAGGGACGTGGTCGGCGTTCTCGGGAAGGGCTCGATCGATGGACCTCAACCTCGCTGGACGCACGGCGATCGTATGCGGCGCCTCTGCCGGCATCGGGCTCGGTGTCGCCGAGGCGCTCGCGAGCGACGGCGCAAACGTCGTCATGTTCGCCCGCAGGCCCGAGCCGCTTCGCGAGGCAGCCGAGCGCCTGGGTGGCATCGCCGTTCCGGGCGACGTAACGAGCGGAGAAGATGTCGAGCGGCTGGTGCAAACGGCGGTCGACGCCCACGGCGGTATCGACATCCTCGTCAACAACTCCGGCGGGCCCCCACGGACGGCAGCGGTCGGGCTCACCGTCGAGCAGGTCGAAACCGCGGTTCGACTTCTGCTCGTATCCGTCGTCCGGCTGACCGGGCTCTCTCTCCCGTATCTCGAGCGGAGCGAAGCCGGACGCATCGTCAACATCACGTCCAGCACGGTGAAGGAGCCGACCGATCACCTCGCGCTCTCGAACGCGGTGCGACCGGGAGTCATCGGCTGGGCGAAGTCGCTCTCGCGCGAGCTCGGGCCCCAGGGCATCACGGTGAACTCGATCGCCCCCGGCCGGATCGACACCGAGCGCATTCGCGAGGTGTATCCGGACGGGCCGAGCGAGGTCGATCTCGAGGCGATTCCACTCCGCCGGCTGGGGACGCCGCGCGAGATCGGGGACGTCGTGGCATTCCTCTGCTCCGACCGAGCTTCCTACGTCACGGGAACCGTGATTCCCGTCGACGGTGGTCTCGTCCGCGGGCTGCTCTGAGGACGTGACCCGTCCGTGAAGCGCGTTGCGGGCATCCTGGTCGCGCTCGGCCTGATCGGCCTGGCGGCTGCGTTCACGCTCTGGATCCTTCCCGCCGACGAGTTCATCTTCACCCCCGGAAACGCGAAGCCGCTCGCCGACCGGGTCACCGTCGAGGGCGCGCGACCGGTGGCGGAAGGAGACGTGTACTACGTCGACGTGTTCGTTCGCCGAACGACGCGACTCGAGGACCTGCTCCCGTTCCTGCGGCCGGAGGGCTCGACCGTCGTCCCGGAGCAGGCAATTCTTCCGTCGGGGACATCAGAGGCCGAGCGGGACCGTCAGACGGAAGCCGAGATGAGCCGCTCCGAGCTCGTCGCCTCCGCGGTAGCCCTGCGCGCGCTGGGGAAGGACGTCAGCGCGAGGCCGGAGGGCGCGCTGGTAATCGACATCGCCTCCGACGTGCCGGCGGCGGGCGAGGTCGACTCCGGTGACGTGATCGTCGCAGTGGACGGCGTCGCCGTGCAGACACCGGACGAGCTACGCCGGGAGATCGGACGCCGCAAGCCGGGAGCCGACGTCGAGCTCACCCTGCGACGAGGTGAAGAGACCGAGAAGGTCACGGTCGCAACGGTCGCGAGCCCGGAGGATCCGACTCGGGCAATCGTCGGCATCAGAGTCGACCAGGACGCCGACATCGAGGTCCCGATCGACATCGACATCGATCTCGGCAGCGTCGGCGGACCGTCTGCCGGGTTGCCGTTCGCACTCGAGATTGCGCGTGTGCTCGGTCGCGACGTCACGCGGGGCTGCAACATCGCAGCCACGGGGGCGCTCGCTCTCGACGGGACCGTGCTCTCCGTCGGTGGGCTGCGGCAGAAGACGATCGCAGCCCGCAATGCGGATGTGGATGTCTTCGTGGTCCCGGAGGGCCCGAACGCCCAGGAGGCGCGGCGGTACGCGGGTGACCTGGACGTCATCCCTGTGGAGAGTTTTCAACAGGCGTTGCAGGCGCTGACAACGTCGCTCAAGAAGTGCTAGATTTCCAGGTCTTTTTACCGTTCTGAGAACAGACGCAAATTGCGGAGGATTTGTCCCTTTCGGGGCTTGTCGGAACGGGACCTGCTCGACAGAATGCGGGCTGGTCGTTGAGGGGCGGCCTTCGGAGAATGACGAAGACACGCTCACCCGCCACCTGCGACGACTGTTACTTCCGCCGTGAGAGCCTCTGCGCCTTGCCCGGAAATCAGCCGTGCCCGACCTTCCGCGCAGTGCAAGCAGGCACTCTGTCGCCGCCGAGACAACCCCAGCTCGTGCCGCGCCCGCTTCCCAGCGTCGCCGTCGGTCACGCGGCATAGGATTCTCCTCGTGCAAGAGCGCGACTCGAGCCCCCCGACCTCGGAGAAGCGTGACACGCCATGGACGCTGATCGTCCTCGCCGTGCTCGCCCTCTACGCGATCGTCATCGCGCTCAAGAACAGCGAGAAGGTCCGGGTGGACTTCCTCTTCTTCTCGACGAGCACGCGGCTCCTCCCTCTCATCATCCTCTGCGTCGCAATCGGCTTCGTCGGCGGGTTCCTGTTCGAGCGCTCCCGAGCACGTCGCAAGCTCAGCGGCTCGTAGCCGCTCGAAACGCGCCTAGAGCGACGCCGCGAGCCGCTCGACCCCCTCCGCGATTCGCTCCGGCGTTTCGTAGCTGAAGGCAAGGCGAGCCGACGAGACGCCCGCACCCGACTCGGGAGGGAAGAAGTCCGTGCCCCGGACGATGCCCACGCCGCTGTCGCTGCCGCGAACCGCGAGCTCGGAGGCGTCTCGATCCTGCCCGAGCTCGAGCCAGATGAAGTACCCGCCGTGGGGGCGACTCCACGAAGCCGCGTCGTGAAAGCTGCGCTCGAGCGCCGCGATCATCGCATCGCGTCGTGCGCGCAGCTCTGCGCGAACGCTCTCCAGATTCGGTTCGAAGCGCCCGCGCGCCACGAACTCGGCGATCGTGGCCTGAGTGAGAAACGGCGGCGAGATGTACGTCGAGACGGCGCGCTCCTCGAAGGCCGCGGCCTCGGCGGCCGGTAGCACGAAGTATCCGGTTCTGAGCCCGGGCGCGAGGGTCTTCGAGAACGACGATGTATGCGTGACGAGCTCACCTTGGAGCAGCTCGTGCAACGTCGTAACCGGCTCGCCCTCGTAGCGAACGAGCCCGTACGGGTCGTCTTCGAGCACCGGGAGCCGGTGTCTCTCGGCGATCTCGGCGATGCGCAGCCGGCGCTCGGGCGAGAGCGTCCGCCCGCTGGGGTTCTGGAAGGTCGGGATGATGTACAGGAACGAGGGCGAGTCCTTCGTTCGCCGAAGCTCGCGCTCCAACGTGTCCGGGTCGAGTCCTTCTTCGTCCATGGCGAGGGAAACGACCTCGACGGACTCGCGTTCGAGGATCTTCAGCGGGCGGTCATAGGTCGGGCCCTCGACGAGAACCCGGCCCGGCCGGCGCGTGAGGGCCTCGGCGAGGTAGAGCACGAACCCGTGCAGGCCGCCCACGGTCAGGACGACCCGGCCCGGCTCGACGCTGTGGCGCCCAGCGAGCCACTCCCGTAGCGGCCCGTACCCCCCGCCGGGGCCGTACGAGAAGATCCGAGCGCCCTCCCGCAGAGCCACCGCGTGGGCACAGTCGGCGAGCTCGGCGGCTGGAATCAGCTCGGGTGCGGGTGCGCCGCGGGCGAACGAGATCGGAGACGGGGCCATCAAGCAGACGACCTACGTATGGATGAGGTTGGCGACGAGCCCGGCCGTCTCGGTCGGGGTCGTCCCGACACGGATCCCTCGGGCCTCGAGCGCGTCCTTCTTGGCCTGGGCCGTACCGGCCGAGCCAGAGATGATCGCGCCGGCGTGGCCCATCGTCTTCCCGGGCGGTGCGGTGAAGCCCGCGATGTACGCGACGACGGGCTTCGACATCTCGGACTCGATGAACGCCGCGGCCTTCTCCTCCTCGTCGCCGCCGATCTCGCCGACCATGACGACCTGTTCCGTCTGCGGGTCGGCTTCGAACAGAGAGAGCAGGTCCACGAACGAGGAGCCGACGACCGGATCGCCGCCGATCCCCACGATCGTCGAGTTGCCGAGACCGAGCTGGGTCAGCTCGTGTCCGATCTGATACGTGAGCGTGCCCGAGCGGGAAACCAGGCCGACGGATCCTTCCCGGAAGATCTCCGCGGGGATGATCCCCACGTTGGCCTTCCCGGGAGAGAGCGCGCCGGGGCAGTTCGGCCCGATCAGGCGGATGCCGCGCGCCTGGACGTACGCGTGGATCCGCAGCATCTCATGGACGGGCACCCCTTCGGTGATACAGATGATCGTCGCGATGTCGGCGTCGATCGCCTCGTACATCGCATCCGCGGCGAACGGCGCAGGGACGAAGACCATCGCCGTATTCGCGGCGGTCTCGGCCGTCGCCGCGGCCACGGTGTCGAAGATCGGAATCCCCTCCACGTCCTGCCCGCCCTTTCCAGGGGTCACTCCCGCGACCACCTGGGTGCCGTGGTCCCGGTTCCGGAGCCCGTGGAAGCGGCCCTCGGAGCCCGTCAACCCCTGGACCACGAGCCTTGTCTCCTGGTCGACGAGAACGGCCATCGCTACACGGCCGCCGCGAGCTCCACGGCCCGCCGCGCGCCGTCGAGCATCGTCGCCTCGGTGTGCAGGTTCGACGCATCGGCCTCGCGGAGCAGGCGGCGTCCTTCTTCGGCGTTGGTCCCGTCGAGCCGAACCACGATCGGATGTTCGATTCCCATCTGCGCCAGCGCCTGCAGGATCCCGCGCGCGACCTCGTCGCAGCGGGTGATTCCTCCGAAGATGTTGAAGAAGATCGCGCGCACCTGAGGATCCTTGGTGATGACCTCCAGGGCGTCCACGACGCCCTGCGCGTCACCGCCGCCGCCGAGATCGCAGAAGTCGGCGGGCTGCCCGCCCACGAACGTCACCACGTCGACGGTGGCCATCGTCAACCCCGCTCCGTTGCCGAGCACACCGACGTCGCCATCGAGCCTCACGTAGGTAACGCCCTTCTCGCGGGCAAGCACCTCGAGCGGATCCGCGGCACCGACGTCGCGCATCTCCGCGAGCTCGGGATGTCTGAAGAGCGCGTTGTCGTCGACCGTGAACTTCGAATCCAGCGCCCGAACCTCCCCGTCCGTCGTCACGACGAGTGGGTTGATCTCGCAGAGCATCGCCTCACAGCCGACAAAGACCTCGTACAGCTTCTCGACGATCGCGGCGATCTGCTTCTGCTCGGCCGGATCCTCCACCCCGGCCTGATACACGAGCCGCCTCGCATGCCAGGGGTGAAAGCCCTCGAGCGGGTCCACGTGCAACCGAACGAGCGCATCCGGGCTGGAAGCCGCAACCTCCTCGATGTCGATGCCGCCCTGCGTGGTGAACATGAAGAGCGGACGCTTGGCGCTGCGATCGAAGGCGATCGAGAGGTAGTACTCGCGCGCGATGTCCGACGCTCGCTCCACCCAGACTCTCTCGACCGTGTGGCCCCGGATGTCCATGCCGAGGATCTCCGCGGCACGCACCCCGGCGTCCATCGGCGTCTCCGCGAGCTTGATACCTCCCGCTTTGCCACGTCCACCCGTGAGAACCTGCGCCTTGACGACAACGGGGCCTCCGAGATCCTCAGCCGCAGCGCGCGCCTCGTCGGAGGAGGCGGCGAGCCGTCCTTCGGAGACGGGAATCCCGAAGCGACGGAACAACTCCTTCCCCTGGAATTCGTGGAGGTCCAAAGCGCGGGCGAGTCTACCCGGCCGCCAGTCGGCCGGAGGCGATCGGGCGACGTGTGCGAGCATGGCGCGATGAGTCGCACGACGATTCTGGTTCTCGTGGCGCTCGGAGCCGCCCTCGCAGGTTTCGTGTTCTCGACCGCCGCACGACGCCTTCAGGACGAGAAGCCAGCTGCCGAGGCAAGCGTCGCAGCACGTCCGCAGAGCGCGTCGCTCGGCTGGCGCGAGAGGCATGGCACACCCAGAGAGCATCTCGTGTTCTCGGTCGACTCCCTCCAGGTGATGCCCGGCGGTTGGCGTGTCCGCGTGGGTCTCGAAAACCGATCTTCGGTTGCGTACGAGCTGGGCGACCCGCGGACGACCTTGAACCGAGCCTTCGGGGTGATGCTGTTCTCGACAGGGAGGATCGAGGAGCTGAACGAGCTCAACGAGGACGGAACGCTCCCTGCGGTGAGGCCAGCCGTGCGCTTCGACCCGAGCCTGCCGTCGATCCTCGAGCCGGACGCATCGTGGGAAGGGACGATCTCGGCTCCGGGGTCGCTCTCTGCCGGGAGCTGGCTGCGCGTCGTCTTCGGCACTCTGGTCGCCGTGGGCAATCCACCCGAGGAGCTCGGCGAGAACGTGGTCTGGATCACCGATCGCGCCTATCGGCTCCGCGCGTAGCAGCGTCGCGTTACGTCCGGACTCGAGCCTCGAGAACCCGCTGAACCTCGGGCTCGGCGCCACAGCTGGCGGGAAGGACGGGACCTGCGAGCTCCTCGACCGCCGCCGCGTGCTCCTTCCCGCTGGGGCCGCGAAATCGTACGACCGATCCATCCACCGCGGCGAGTCGGAGATCCTCGACATGGTCGAGCTTCAGAGCTCGCCGCACCTCGTGCTCCGCGGCCTGCACCCCGGCGTCGTAGCAGGTTCGCCCCCGGTAGTGGTCGAGCTCGATCCGCCCGGCAAGGGCGCGTCTCGTCACGGAAACCGCGTTCTCGGGATCCAGGCGACCCAGCTGCAGGCCGCTGGGGAGGACGAGAACGTTCGCCGCAAACCGATGGCCGCCCTGGTGGGACGAGAGCCAGAGATCGTCCGCCGCGACGTGTCCGGTGAGCGTGCGGTACACCGCGGTGCCCCTCAGCGCACAGCATCCGTCGCGGCTCCCGTGGCCGCAGACGAGAACCAGCGATCGGGAGACGATCACGCCTTCGTCGTCGAAGGTCGCTTCGACGAGGTCCTCGTCCCGGTCGAGCTCGATCCGACGTACCTCCGCTGCCGTTTCCTCCGCTCGGACGACGAAGACGGAACGGCTCACCGTGGCACCGGGCCGCCGGATGAAGAGCAGACGCGACCGAGGCGTTCGCGCTAGCCATCCCGAGACGGCTTCGTATGCGGGCGCGGGCAGCGTGCCCGCACTCGTGACCTCGCGTCCCCAGGGCCCAGGAACCTCCACGAGGAGCAGCTGATCCGCAGTCGAGGCGGTCGCTCGGAGCGACTCGCCTGCCGCTCTCGAAAGATCGGAGCAGCGCCCGCCGGCCGAGTTCACTTGGAGGCGGCGTCCGTCTCGATGATGCAGATCAGATCGCCATGCGCGACCTGCTCGCCGGAGCGCACCCGCAGCCCTGCGACGACACCGGCGCCGTGAGCCAGGATCTCGTTCTCCATCTTCATGGCCTCGACGACGCAGATCAGCCCTCCGGCGACGATCGCGTCGCCGTCGGCCACTGCGACCTCGAGGACCGTGCCCTGCATGGGACTGACGATCGCACCGGTCGCCTCCCCGCTCAGCCCCTTGCTTCGCTGCTGGTGGCGACGCGCGGCCTCGGCCCACGCCGGCTCAGCCGTATGGAGGCGCACCTCGTGCCGGCGTCCGTCGAGCTCGAGCTCGAGGATCCGCGCACGGGTTGACCGACGAGCGCCGTCCGACCCACCGTCCATCGTTGTTATCTGATGAGGCAACCGCGAGTCGCTCAGCTCCTGCACCTGCTTCGCAAGCTCCTCGGACTCCACCAGCCCGCTGCACGTCTCGCCCTCGACGAAGCACCTGCTCGACAGCAGCGCGCGATGGAACGCGATGAGCGTCGTCGGGCCCACGACGAGGAACTCCTCGAGGGCACGCAGCGCCCGCCGGCGCGTCCGCTCGCGATCGGTGTCGTGGACGACGAGCTTGGCGATCAGCGGGTCGTACAGGTCCGAGATCTCGTCGCCCGCCCGAACCCCCGAGTCGACGCGGACCCCGATTCCACCCGGCTCTCGATAGGCCTCGATTCGACCCGGCGTCGGCAGGAAGCCGCGCGCGGCGTCCTCCGCATTGATCCGGCACTCGATGGCATGACCGCGCAGGATGACGTCCTCCTGGGTGAACGAGAGGGGTCGACCGGCGGCGATCAGGACCTGCTCCCGAACGAGATCGATCCCGGTCACGGCCTCGGTGACCGTGTGCTCGACCTGGATCCGCGTGTTCATCTCCAGGAAGTAGTACGACCCGTCGGAGGCCAGGAGCCCTTCGATCGTTCCTGCCGACTCGTAGTCGACCGCGCGTGCGGCCTCCACTGCCACCGACCCGATCCGCGCGCGAAGCTCCGCGTCGACGGCAGGGGACGGCGTCTCCTCGACGAGCTTCTGATGGCGCCGCTGGATCGTGCAGTCACGCTCGCCGAGATGGACGACGGCGCCATGGGTGTCGGCGAGGATCTGCACCTCGACGTGCCTTGGATCCTCGAGGTAGCGCTCCACGTACACGGCCGAGTCGGCGAAGTACGCCTCCCCCTCCCGACGTGCTGCCTCGTAGGCTCGCTCGACCTCATCGGGCGCGTGGGCGATCCTCAGGCCCTTTCCGCCGCCACCTGCCGAAGCTTTGATCGCGATCGGGTAGCCGATCGCGGCCGCGACGACCAGGACGTCGTCAGTGCTCTCGGCCGGTTGCGTCGAGCCGGGGATTATCGGGATTCCGACCGCCTGCATCCGCCCCCGGGCTGCAATCTTCGATCCCATCGCGTCGATCGCCTCCGGCGGGGGGCCGATCCAGACGAGGCCGGATCCGGTCACCTGACGAGCGAAGGCAGCGTTCTCGGCCAGAAACCCGTACCCCGGGTGGATCGCCTCTGCTCCCGCACGCTCGGCTGCCTCGATGATCCGGTCTCCGCGGAGATAGCTGTCCGCAGCCGGGCCTCCCCCGATGAGATATGCCTCGTCTGCCGAAGAGACGTGGAGCGCGCGGCGGTCCGGCTCGGAGTAGACGGCGACGGTCGAAACCTCGAGCTCGCGCAGGCTACGGAAGATGCGAACGGCGATCTCACCGCGGTTCGCGACCAAGACTTTCGTGAAGGGCGGCATCTGAGACGTATTCTCCCGGACGGTGAGCCTCCCGGACCAGCTCACGGTCGCACGTGTCGCCGCAGTCCCGGCGGTGGTGATCCTCTTCGCCTGGGATTTTCCCAACCACGCCTATTGGGCGACCGCGGTCTTCGTCGTCGCGATGGCGACGGACCAGATCGACGGGTGGCTCGCGCGCCGCCGGGGAACGAGCTCGCCACTCGGCAAGCTCCTGGATCCGGTTGCCGACAAGGTGCTGATTCTCGCCGCGCTCGTCATGCTGATCGGCGAAGGAGTCGCTCCGGCCTGGATGGTGGCGCTGATCGTCGTGCGGGAGATCCTCGTCTCGGGCCTCCGTCTCGCGGCGGTGGAACGAGGAGTCGTCCTCGGCGCGCGCGATCTCGGCCGGCTGAAGACCTGGGCACAGGCGGTCGGCGCCACGATTGCCGGGCTCGCCGCGGCCGGCGCGTGGAGTGAGGACATCGCGTGGTGGGCGCTCCTGTTCGCGCTCGCGGCGACGTGGATCTCGGGGCTCGACTACGCGCGGGTAGCGCCGGGCGTGCTCCGCGGCGAACGCGTGTAGCCCACCATCGGCGATCGAGCGTCCACCGCCTCGAGAGCTGCGGCCTGCGCCCACCCGGTGAGCGATCGCTCGGGCTTCGCGCCGAGCTCGATCCCGACCCGAACGAGGACCCGCTCGAGTGCGGCCTGCTGGGCAGAAGACACGAGAGGCACCACCTCGAGCGGCATGGTGCCAAGGCTACGCGAACGGCAGGAGGCGGGTGCCCGTCGCCTTGAAGGAGGCGACCACGACGTCCCCTTCCCCGACCGCTAGGCGCGTGATCGACGACGAAGTGACCTCGGCGGTGAGTGGGCCGACCCGAACGCGGACGCGGTTGCCGAGAGAGACGATCGAGGCGACGGGCGCCCGCACATGGTTGACGGCCGAGTCGTTCGGAACAGCACGGGACAGAGATACCTCCCAGGGATAGACGGCCACGGCCACGCGTCCCAGACCCTGCTCCGTGGTCCAGACCGTGCCGCCGCCCTCGAGCGCGACCTGGGTCAGGCCATCCCGTCCGGGTGACGCGACTCCCCGCAACACATTTGCTCCCGTGAAGCTGGCGACGAAAGCATCGCTGGGCGAGCCGACCAGCTCCTGTGGAGGTCCCAGCTGTAGCAGCCGGCCGTCGACCAGCACGCCGACACGGTCGGCCAGTGTGGCGGCGTCCTCGAAGTCATGGGTGACGAGAAGCGTGGGCATCCGGAGCTCCGCGAGGAACTCGTACAACTCCGCCCGCACAGCTCGTCTCGTATGAGCGTCGAGGGCCGACAGCGGCTCGTCCAGGAGAAGGACGTCGGGCTCGCGCGCCAGAGCGCGCGCCAGTGCCACGCGCTGACGCTCGCCGCCGGAGAGCTCGGTGACTCGCGCGTCAGCGAGATCGGCGATTCGCAGGCGCTCGAGCAGCGCGGGAACCGCTCCCCTGTTACGCGCACCGAACGTGATGTTCCCGCGCACGTCGAGATGGGGGAACAGCGCGTACTCCTGAAAGACGAGCCCGACGCGGCGCCGCTCGGGCGGCAGGTCGATGCCCCGCTTGCGATCGAGCCAGGTGTGTCTCCCGAAAGAGACGAAGCCCCGCTCCGGCCGCAGGAGCCCCGCGACCGCGCGCAGCACGCTCGATTTTCCGGCCCCGGACGGGCCGACGAGCGCGACGGTCTCGGCACCGATCGAGAGCGCTAGCTCGAGGCGGAAGGTGCGGAGACCGTGATCGAGGTCGAGATCGAGCGTCTCCATGCGAGTACCAGCTTTGCCGTGAGAAGGATGAGGGCACTGGCGACGACGAGGAGCGCGCCGATCGCGAGCGCGTTGTCGAACTCGACGTCGAACTCCTGATAGACGGCGAGCGAGAGCGTCTGTGTCACACCTTGGAGCGATCCTGCGAACATGATCGTCGCGCCGAACTCCCCGAGCCCCCGCGCGAATGCGAGAGCCGCGCCCGCGCCGAGCCCGCCTGCTGCGAGCGGAAGGGCGACGCGGCCAAACGTCCGGCCGGGCCCCGCGCCGAGGGTGCGCGAGGCCGACACGAGGTCGGGATCCACCGCCTCGAATGCAGCGATCGCGGTCCGCACATAGAAGGGGCTGGCGACGAACGTGACCGCGAGCACGACGGCGACCTTGGTGAAGGCAATGTCGATCCCGATCCCCTCGAGCGTTCCGCCGAGCAACCCCAACCTTCCGAATGCCGCAAGCAGGCCGATGCCGGCCACGGCGGGCGGGAGCACGAGAGGAAGCTCGACCAGCGTTATGAGCAGCGCCTTTCCTCGAAAGCGCCGAGTTGCGAGGAGATAGGCAGTGGGCGTGCCGAACAGGATGATCAGCGCCATCGCCACGAGGTTCGTCTCGACGGTGACGCGAAGGGCATCGCGTGTGACCTCGCTGGTGAGCCCCTCGCGCAAGTCGCCGGGCGACAGCTCCGCAAAGATCGCGACGATCGGAAGCAGCAGGAACGCGAGCGAGACCGTCGCCGCGACCCCAAGCAGCGCGGCGAACGGTGTCGGCCTCACGGAAGCCCGAAACGGGCGGCGCGCAGCAGACGCCGCCCGTCCGGGCCGAGAACCGAGATGACGAACTCCTGGGCTGCCTCGGTGTCGGCGGGCTTCGCCGCGATCGCAAGCTCGTAAATCACTGTCGGCTGCGCTCGCTCGGGTATCGAGATCGCCCGTGCACGCTCTGCCACCGGCGTGACGTCCGTGAGATACACGAAGCCGGCATCGGCCTGGCCGAGCGCGACCTTGCCCACGATGCCCTTCACGTCGGGCTCGAGGCTCACGGTCTTCTTCAGCACGCGGAGAAGGCCCAAGCGCTTCAGGACCTCTCGCGTGTAGAGGCCGATCGGGACCTTCGGCCCCGCGACGACGAGCCGTAGCTTCGGACGTTTTGCGAGGTCGAACACCGTCTTGATCTTCGCCGGGTTCGAACGCGGCACGATGACGACGAGCGAATTGGTCGCGAACCCCACCGGCTTTCGCGCAAGCTCTTCTCGGAAGAGCGCCTGCGTGTAGATCGGGCTTGCGGACAGGTAGACGTCGAATGGCGCGCCGCGTCGAATCTGCTCCGCGAGCGAGTTCGAGCTGCCGAACGAATACGCCGCCCCGGGCGCGATTCGGGGCAATACCTCGGTGAGCGACGCGGCGGCAAGGACAACCGGCCGTGCCGCGGTTCGATCGTCGCCGGCGGGTGCGGTTGGTGTGCCAACGCCGAGGACGACGAGCGCCAGCAATCCGGCGATGGCGAGACGACGTCTCACTTCTCCACCATCACGCTCGTCGCCTTCACGACTCCCGCCGCACTCATGCCGGGCTTCAAGGCGAGCTGCTCCGCGGACTCACGCGTGATGATCGCGACCACCCGCGCAGGCTCGGTCACGTCGATCTCGACCTTCGCCAGCAACCCGTCGATCTCGACCGAGCGAACGACTCCGCGGAAGCGGTTCCGGGCTGAGAGCTCCTCGGATCCTTCCGCCCCTCTTAGACGCTCGACCTCGGCGGCCGCAACGACGCGCCTGTTGGCGGCATCACGCTGCACCCGGATCTTCCCCGCCTTGTCCCAGCGCCGAAGGGTGTCGGGAGAGATTCCGAGAGCACGCGCGGCTTGCGTGGTCGTGAAAGTCTGCTTAGGCATTTCCTATGCAGTATAGATGAGTGATGCGCGTCGATAATCGAACGCGGTGAACGAGCTTCGCAGTGCCCTCGTCTTTGCAGTTCCCGAAGCAGCGAACGCCGTCGACGTCTGGCGCGAGCGGACGTGTGCAGCGAAGCCGTCCAACGGGGTTCCCGCGCATGTCACGCTCTTCTTCCCCTTCGTGCCCGCCGCGGCGATCGACGACGGACTCGTCGCAGAGCTCCATGAGCTCTTCGCGTCGGTCCGAAGCTTCGGGTTCGAGCTGGGTGAGCTTCGGCGCTTTCCCGATGTTCTCTATCTGGCGCCGGAGCCTCCCGAGCCGTTCGCCGCCATCACCGACGCGATCGTCGCCGCATACCCCGGCTTTCCGCCCTACGGCGGCGGGTTCGACACGGTCAGTCCGCATCTGACCGCGGCGGAAGGGGATCGGGAAGTCCTGCGTGCTGCCCAAGCGGACATCGAACGCTCGCTCCCGATACGCGCGACGGCTCGCGAGATCCTGCTCCTCGAAGAGGTCGAGCCCGACCTGGCGCGCTGGCGAGCCTGCACTCGCTTCCCGCTGGTTGGCAGCTCGCGCTCTCCTTAGAGCGGGATGTTCCCGTGCTTCCGCTTCGGCTTCGGCTCTCGCTTCGTAAGGGCGGTCTCGAGGGCGGAGATCAAGACCGGTCTCGTGCGACGAGGCTCGATCACGTCGTCCACGTAGCCTCGCTCCGCCGCCGTGTACGGGTTCGCGAAGCGCTCCTTGTAATCGGCGATGAGCTCCTCCCTCCTCGCGTCGGGGTCGTCCGACTCGGCCAGCTCGGAGCGGAACACGATGTTGACCGCGCCCTCCGGGCCCATCACCGCGACCTCGGCCGTCGGCCAGGCGACGTTGAAGTCGGCTCGGATGTGCTTGGACGACATGACGTCGTATGCGCCGCCGTAAGCCTTGCGGGTGATCACCGTGAGCTTGGGGACAGTGGCCTCGGCGTAGGCGTACAGGAGCTTCGCTCCGTGTCGGATGATTCCGCCCCACTCCTGCGCCGGCCCGGGGAGGAAGCCGGGCACGTCGACGAAGGTCACCAGCGGGATGTTGAAGGCGTCGCAGGTGCGTACGAAGCGCGCCGCCTTCACGGAGGCGTCGATATCGAGCACCCCCGCGAGCGCACCCGGCTGGTTCCCGACCACTCCGATCGAGTGGCCACCGAGACGCGCGAACCCGCACACGATGTTCTGAGCCCAATGTGGCTGGAGCTCGAGGAACTGGGCGTCGTCGACGACGCGCTCGACGACCTGCTTCATGTCATAGGGCTTGTTGGCACTGTCGGGAACGATCGTGTCGAGGGACACGTCCTCCCGGTCGACGGGATCGGAGGGAAATGCGTACGGAGGCGGGTCGACGTTGTTCTGGGGGAGAAAGGAGAGCAGGTAGCGAGCCTCCTCGAGGCACGTCTCCTCGTCTGGTGCGGTGAAGTGCGCGACGCCCGACTTGGTCGCGTGCGTCCCCGCGCCCCCGAGCTCCTCGAAGCTGACGTCCTCGCCCGTGACGGTCTTCACCACGTCGGGCCCCGTGATGAACATGTACGAGGTCTCCTCCACCATGAGCACGAAATCCGTGATCGCCGGTGAGTACACGGCACCACCCGCGCATGGGCCCATGACGAGCGAGATCTGCGGCACGACGCCTGAGGCCTGGACGTTCCGCCAGAAGATCTCCGCATAACCGGCCAGCGAGACCACCCCCTCCTGGATCCGCGCTCCACCCGAGTCGTTGATCCCGATCACCGGGCAGCCGTACTTCACCGCCATGTCCATCACCTTGCACACCTTTTCCGCGAAGACCTCCGACAGCGAGCCTCCGAAGACGGTGAAGTCCTGCGAGAAGACGAAGACCCTGCGATCGAAGATCGATCCGTAGCCGGTTACCACGGCGTCGCCCCAGGGCCGGTTCTCGCGCATCCCGAACTCCGCCTCGCGGTGGCGCACGAAACGGTCGAGCTCGACGAACGAGCCGGGGTCGAGCAGCTTCTCGAGGCGCTCTCGCGCGAGCAGCTTTCCGCGCTCACGCTGGCGGGCGACGTGCTTCTCGCTGCCCGCGTGGACCGACTCCTCCTTGAGCTCCTCGAGCCAACGAAGCTTGGCTTCGGTGGTGTCGTGAGTCTCCGCCATCGGCGCCCAGCCTAATGAGAACGGCAGCCGCGTTACAGTCGGGCCGTGAGCAGCTCCGTCCCGATCCATCGCTCGACGACGTGGCCGCACGAGGACGGCGAGCCCGGCGAGTTCTCGTACGCGCGCTTCTCGAGCCCCACGGTCGCTGCTGCCGAACGAGCGCTCGGCGAGCTCGACGGCGGAGAAGCCCTGCTCTTCGCGTCGGGAGCCGCGGCGTCGGCGGCCGTGATCCTGGCGCTGCTCTCACCCGGACAGACGGTCGCGCTCGCAGAAGGTGCGTACTACGGAACCGGAGTGCTGTTCGAAGAGCTCCGCCGCTGGGGGGTGGGACACGTCGAGTTCGACCAGACCGGAACGGTTCCCCCCGAGGCAGATCTCCTCTGGATCGAAGCGCCGTCGAACCCGTTCCTGACGATGCCGAACTTCGAAGCGGCGGCGGCACACTCCGCACCGGTCGTGTGCGACTCGACGGCTGCAACCCCTCTGCACGTGAGACCGCTCGAGCTCGGATGCGAGATTGCCCTCCACTCGGCGACCAAGGGCCTGGCCGGACACGACGATGCCCTCGTGGGAGCGGTCGTCGTCGGCGACCCGGAAACCGCGGTGCGGCTGCGTGAGTTTCGGTCTCGTACAGGGTCGATCGCGGCCCCCGATGTGGCATGGCTGCTCCTACGCGGGCTGCAGACACTCGAGGTGCGCGTCGCTCGCCAGACCGAGAGCGCGAACGCCATCGCGGAGCGCCTGCGCGCTCATCCCGCCGTCGAGACCGTGCGACATCCCGGTTTCGGCGCGCTCCTGTCGTTCGACGTGGCCGATGCAGATGCCGCCCGAAGGGTCGAGACGGGGACGAAGCTGATTGCGAACAAGACAAGCCTCGGGGGCGTCAGCTCGCGAATCGAGGCTCGCTCTCGCTGGGAAGGAGCGCGCGTGCCGGGAGGGCTCCTCCGGCTCTCGGTTGGACTCGAGGATCGGGAGGAGCTCTGGAACGACCTCTCGCATGCGCTAGCTGAGTGACAAGCCGACCTATCTCCCCCGCAGAAGCAAGGGGAGACCGAGAGTCTTCGCCCGCTGGGGCTGGACGCCGTGCCAGGTCATCTGCGCATTGCCGGCATCCGTCGCAACCTGGCCGACCTGAGCCTCCGACTTCGCCGGCTGCACGCTCGCGGCTGCCTGCTGTGCGAACGCGAGCGTTCCGAGCACCGCGGCGACCGCAGCGACCGTCGTCGGCTGCCCAGCCGAGATGTGCGCCTCGACGTCGGCCGTTGCTCGGTCGAGCACGGCGTCGGGAGCGCCTGCAACGGCCAGCAGCGGTCCGATCGCGGCCTCGGGCAAGCCCCAGCCGATGAGCTCCGCTATCGGGTCCTGCTCGATTCTCCCGCGAAACTCGGCGTCGCTGTAGATCCGATCGACCAGCCCGCCGATGCGATCGCGATCGCGCTCCGCCGCTGTCGCGAGATCGGCGAATCCCTCGGCGCGGAGCGTCGCGAAGGCGTCGCGCTCGACTACGGAGGCGAACGACTTGTCGCCGTACAGGCGCTCGGAAAGGGCGGAGACCAGGTGCGTGGTCATATGCGTTAGCACCTCCCGATTGAACTCGATCTCTAGACGCGCCGAAGCAACGCCATCTTCCCACGAATGCGTACGGCTACCCTTCCGACATGTCGTTTCTGCGCAAGAACGTCGCCCTGCCGGCGGCGGATGCCGCCCTCGTCGGCCGAGACGCTCCGACGATGGGACTTGGCGACCATCTCGTCCTCGGCACGCCACTCATACCCCCTTTCCCCGACGGCACCGAGCAGGCGATCTTCGGGATGGGCTGCTTCTGGGGCGCCGAGCGACTCTTCTGGGAGGCCCGAGGCACGTACACGACCGCAGCCGGCTACTCGGGAGGGTTCACCCAGAACCCGAGCTATCGGGAGGTCTGCTCCGGGAGAACGGGTCACACCGAGGTCGTGCTCGCGGTGTTCGACTCCTCGGAGACGTCGTACGAGGAGATGCTGCGGATCTTCTGGGAGGGGCACGACCCGACCCAGGGAATGCGGCAGGGAAACGACGTCGGCACCCAGTACCGCTCGGCGATCTTCTGGACGAGCGACGCGCAACGCGACGCGGCGCTCGCGTCCCGCGAGCGTTTCCAAAGCGAGCTGACGAGCGCGAGCTACGGCTCGATCACGACCGAGATCGCGGAGGCTGGCCCGTTCTACTACGCGGAGCCCTACCACCAGCAGTACCTGGCAGCGAACCCGAACGGGTACTGCGGCATCGGCGGCACCGGCGTCTCGTGCCCGGTCGGCATCGGCGTCGCCTCGCCCAGCTGACCTACGGGGCCTGCATTCCCGCGGCGGCGGCGCCCCGAGGAGGTCGATCCGACGTCAGCCCGCTGCTTCCGGCAAGCCGTGACGCGATGTACACAGGGATGATCGAAACGACGATGACGAAGAGGGCGACGACGTTCACGATCGGGAGGTCCGCGGGACGCGTTATGGCGCCGACGATCCAGATCGGCAGGGTCTCCTGGACGCCCGAGGTGAACGTCGTCACCACCACCTCGTCGAAGGAGAGCGCGAACGCCAGAAGGGCGCCGGCGAGGAGAGCCGTCCGCAACTGCGGGAGCAGCACATAGCGGAACGTCTGCCAGTTGTCCGCGCCGAGGTCGGCGGACGCCTCGTCGAGCGAGCCCACAGTGCGTCGCATCCGCGCGACGGCGTTGTTGTAGACGACCACCACGCAGAAAGTCGCATGCCCTATCACGATCGTGGTCAAGCCGAAACTGATCCCGAGAGGGCTCAGGACGTCGAGGATCGTGGCCTGCAGTGCGAGGCCGCTGATGATGCCCGGTAGCGCGATAGGAAGGATCACGGCGAAGCTGACCACCTCCCGGCCGAAGAACCGGTGCCCGGACACCGCCATGGCCGCTAGCGTGCCGAGCAGAAGAGCGACCGCGGTCGCGCCGAGGGCTGCGCGCAACGACAGCCAGAGCGCCTCTCGCACGTCGCTGTCCTCCCACGCGACCGAGAACCACCTCGTGCTGTACCTCTCGATCGGCCAGGCCAAAGTGACGTTTCGGTTGAAGGCATAGAGCGCGACGACGAGGAGCGGGAGATAGATGAATGCGAGCGTCAACCCGGCGCCGAGACGAAGGAGTACCCGCGTGAGCCTGGACTCGACCATCAGCGGGCTCTCACAGCGACTCGAACGCCCGTAGCTTCCGGGCGACCACGAGATAGAGGACGATGACGACGATGGGCACAACCGAGTATGCCGCCGCGATCGGAAGCGCCTCGCCGTACGTGCTGTAGATGACGGTGCCGATGAACTGTTCGCTCGTGATCAGGCGCGGAGCTATGAAGTCGCCGAGCGTGAGCGAGAAGGTGAAGATGGAGCCGGCGACGACCGCCGGGAACGCGAGCGGGAGCGTCACACGCATGAACGTCCTGAACGACTTCCCACCGAGGTCGGATGAGGCCTCGAGCAGTGAGTTCGGTATGCGCTCAAGGCCCGCATAGATCGGAAACACCATGTACGGCAGCCAGAGGTAGGTGAAGGTGAGCCAGAGGCCGACCGTCGAGTACCCGTCAAACGAAACGCCGAACGGCTCCAGCGCCCAGTTGATGATCCCGCCGTCCGAGAGGATTGTCCGCCACGCGAGGATTTTCACGACATAGCTCGCCCAGAGCGGCAGGATGATTGCGACGACCAGCAGGTTGCGTGTGCGGGGCGAGGCCACCCTTGCCATGTAGTAGGCAATCGGGAACGCGAGAACAGCGTCCGCGATCGTGACGAGCGCCGCCATCTGGATCGTGCGCCAAGCCACCTCGCGATAGACAGGTGTCTCCGCGATGCGGCGGAAGTTGTCGAGCGTGAAATCGCGAACGACATCACCGGTAAACGAGTCGATGTCCCAGAAGGACGACAGAAGAAGCACGAGGAGAGACCCGAGGTAGACGACGACCATCCACGCGACGGGAAGCGCGATTAGGAACGCCAGCCGAAGGCGGGGATGGCGAAAGAAAAAGGTGGAGAGACGCCGCCCCGGGCTCACGCGGAGCGGCGTCTCGGCGGCGGAGACCGAGGTCATCCGGTCCCGACGACTGTCAGCCGCGGATCTCCGTCCAAGCGGTCTTCCAGTCCTCCTGCGTCATACACGTGGTCGAGTCGTCGTCGTCACCGCAGTCCTCTACTGGGGTCGTCCAGTAGTAGACGTCCTCCCACCACGTCTCGTCGTCCGCGTGAAAGTCAGAGCAGTGGTTTTCGTTCGTCGTGAGCTCGCACGCCTTCAGGTTGACGGGAGCCTCGCCGAAGCCCTCCGCGACGGCCGCCTGCGCCTCCGGAGAGATCATGTGGTTCATCCAGAGGTACATGCAGTTGGGATTCTGAGCCTGGGAGTAGATCATCCAGGTATCTGACCACCCGGTCGTTCCCTCCGTGGGCTTGATCGCCGTCACCGGCACAGCTGGATCCGCGTTCGTCAGCTGGAGGTACATGTACGGCCACGTCGTACCGACGACACTGTCACCGTTCGTGTACGCGGCGATCTGCGTCGCGGGGGTGCCCGGCCAGTACTCGCCGACGTTCGGCGCCTGCTTCTTCAACAGGTCGACAGCCGCGTCGAACTGCTCCTGGGTCAGCTGGTAAGGGTTGTCGATTCCGAGATCGGGCTGCGTCGCCTTGAGCCAGAGAGCGGCGTCGGCGATGAAGATCGAGTCGTCGTAGATCGAGATCTTTCCCTTGTACTTCGCGAGCTGATCGTCCTCCCAGATGACCCCCCAGGACTCCGTGTCCTCCGGGACCTCATCGGTGCGAAACATCAGGTAGTTGGGACCTCGGCCGTGGGGGACCCCGTACGCCTGTCCGTCCAGCGAGTTGTAGTCCTGGTTCTTGATCCCTTCCTGAACGTCCGCGTAGTTCCCGATCAATTCCGTGTTGATCGGGGCGAGGTCACCCGTGGTCATCAGACGCACGCTCGCGTTCCCCGAGGCTGACACGCCGTCGTACTCGCCCGTCTGGATGAGGCTGATCATCTCGTCCGAGGAGCCGCCGTTCTTCGTATTCACGGTGCAACCGGTAGCAGCCGTGAACTCATCAGTGAGCTGTGCGTAGTTCTCCCATTGCACGAGGTTCACTTCGCCTTCTTCGCGCGCGAATTCCTGGATCTCCTCGAGCGACGTGCCGAGTCCTTCGATGTCGGTGCTCGCACCTTCCTCGTCGTCCCCGCCACCGCAGCCCGCGGCGACCACGCTGAGAGCTGCCACGAGCAGCCCGAGCGCGGCCCACACCGCGATGCGCTTCTTTCTCATTCCGTTCCTCCCTCTCGTTCGTCGATGATCGACTCTTGCTCCGGGCGCCACTCGAGTGCGACCCGCCGTCCCTTCGCCTCGAGCACCTCGCTTGAGCCCTCTTGGAGGTTCTGCGCGAGCACCTGCAGCTCGCCTCCCCGGTCGAGCGTGACGTGATAGCGGGTGACCGGCCCGACGTACTGGACGTCGCGCACGACTCCCTGCTCCACGTGCGCCCCGGACTGCGACTCCCCACCGTTCATGAGGAGCGTGATCTTCTCAGGTCGCACTGTGTACCGCCGTCCGTCCCGCTCGATGACGTTCGAGACGCCGACGAACCCGGCGATGAACTCGCTCTCCGGGTGCTCGTACACCTCGGCGGGAGGTCCAATCTGCTCGATGCGACCCTCGTTGAAGACGGCCAGACGGTCCGACATCGTCAACGCCTCTTCCTGGTCGTGCGTCACGTAGACGAACGTGATCCCGACCTCGCGCTGGATCGACTTGAGCTCGATCTGCATCTCCTGTCGGAGCTTCAAGTCGAGCGCGCCGAGCGGCTCGTCGAGGAGGAGCACCTTCGGGCGGTTCACGATCGCGCGCGCGAGGGCGACCCGTTGCCGTTGCCCGCCCGAGAGTTGCGACGGCTTCCGATTCCCGTAGCTGCCCAACCGCACCATCTCGAGCGCCGCCTGAGCGCGCTGCCGACGCTCCCCCTTCTTGACCTTCCTGACCATCAGGCCGTACTCGACGTTGTTCTGCACGGTCATGTGCGGGAAGAGCGCGTAGTCCTGGAAGACGGTGTTCACCGGACGGTCGTACGGCGGGAGACCGGAGACGTCCTCGCCGGCGAGCTCGATCGTCCCTTCGTCCGGAGTCTCGAAGCCCGCGATCATCCGCAGCGTCGTGGTCTTGCCGGAGCCGGAAGGCCCGAGCATCGTGAAAAACTCGCCCGGCGCGATGTCGAGATCGATCGTGTCGACCGCGACGACGTCCCCGTAGCTCTTCCTCAGGCCGGCGACACGAACGTCCGGCACGCCGTCATGCGGCAAGCGACTCCTCCAGGATCGCGAGACCCCCCTCGAGATCGTCCTCACCGATGGTGAGCGGCGGCAGCAGGCGAATCACGTTGCCGTACAGCCCGCACGAGAGGAGGACGAGCCCGCGATCGAACGCGGCCGAGACGACTGCTTGGGCGCGGTCGGGCGAGCGCTCGGTGAACTCGAAGGCGAGCATGGGGCCGAGACCACGCACCTCGCCGATGTCGGCGTGGCGGCCTGCCACTTCGTCGAGCCGTAAGCGCAGGAGATCGCCCTGCTCTCGCGCCTGCGCCAGGAAGTCCTCGTCGGAGACGATGTCCAGAACCGCGAGCGCGGCCGCGCAGGACAGCGGATTGCCGCCGAACGTGCCTCCGAGCCCGCCGACGTGGACAGCGTCCATGATCTCCGCACGCCCGGTGACCGCGGCGAGCGGAAGTCCGCCGCCGATCGACTTTCCGGAGATGACCAGATCGGGCTCGACGCCTTCGTGATGCTCGACTGCCCACACCCTCCCCGTGCGACCGATCCCGGACTGGACCTCGTCGTCCACGTACAGGATCCCGTGGGAGCGGCACAGATCCTGGAGGCGCGCGAGGTAGTCGCGAGGCATCGGGATGAACCCACCCTCACCCTGAACGGGCTCGAGCACGACACAGGCAACAGTCGACGGATCGGCGTCCGCCTTGAAGAGGTGCTCGAGGGCGGCGATGGCGTCGTCCGAGGAGATTCCTCGATAGGGATAGGGAGCCGGCACGCGGTAGACCTCGGGGGCGAAGGGACCGAAGCCCTTCTTGTAGGGATTCACCTTGCTGGTCATCGTCATGGCGAGGAGCGTGCGTCCGTGGAACGCGTACTCGAAGGTCACGACCGCAGGGCGGCCGGTGGCCGCTCGAGCGATCTTCACGGCGTTCTCGACGGCCTCGGCCCCGGAGTTGACCAGCATCGAGCGCTGCTCTCCCGACCCGCAGGGCGAGAGCTCGGCGAGACGCCGGCACACGTCGACGTACGGCTCGTAGGTACCTACGACGAAGCACTGGTGCAGGAAACGCTCGGCCTGCTCCTTCACGGCCTCGACCACGGCCGGATGCCGATGTCCGAGATTCTGGCACCCGATACCGCCCGCAAAGTCGATGAACGAGCGCCCGTCTGCGTCCGTGATGCGGGCACCCTCCGCGTGGGTGACGACCAGGCGCGGCGTCGACACACCGGGAGCGACGTAGCGCGCACGGTCGGCCGCGATCCGCTCCGACTGGGTCCCCTCCCTCACGGACATCGCGCGATTATGCACCTACTGAAGCGGGATTTCAGTGTGTACGAGCCTCGGACTCAAGCGGTCCGGACGGGGTGGTGTCTAAGATCCGAGTATGCCGGGGTAGCTCAGCTGGTAGAGCACCGGTTTTGTAAACCGGGCGTCGCGGGTTCGAGTCCCGCCTCCGGCTTCGCAATCGTTGTCCGTCCGAGCAACGCGATACGCTCGCTCGATGGAACATCCGAAGACCATCGGCGATCGATCCACACTCGCGATCATGCTGGCGCTTCAATCGATCGGGTACGTGGTCTCGGTTCCATTCGGCGACAATGCGCGATACGACCTCGTGATCGACGACGGCTCCCGCCTCGCGCGCGTCCAATGTAAGACCGGTCGACTCCATCTCGGCGCTGTCGAGTTCAGTACCGCGAGTTCCTACGTGCACCTTCCATCGCCCCGCGAATCGCATCGTACATACCAGGGAGAGATCGACTGTTTCGCTGTCTACTGTCCTCACACTGCCGCGGTGTACCTCATCCCGATCGATGATGTCGCCGCACGGAGACGAGCTCGCCTTCGGATTGAGGCTCCACGGAACTGCCAGAAGAAGGGGATTCGGCCGGCGTCGCGCTATGAGATTCTCACCGTGCGCATTGGTGAAATCGCGCCCAGTCAGCTCGATCTCGCCAGTTGAGTGAGATCTACGCGAGCACCTCGCGCGTCTTCTGGTGCGCGAGGATCTTCCGCTTGACGCGCTGGAGGGCATTGTCGATCGTCTTCGTGTCGCAGCCCAGATCTTCGGCCATCTCGTCGTAGGAATTGCCTTCGAGGTAGAGCCGGAGTGCCTCGGACTCGAGCTGCGAGAGCCCTGAGCCGAGACAGAAGACGAGGCTCTGGAGCTCCTCCGTCGAAATGACGCAGACGGACGGGTCGTTGACGGTCGGCCCGGGGAGCGCGTCCCCGAGGGTGCAGTCGCCGTCCGACTCCTGTCCGGCCGGCGTGTGGCTGAACGACACGTACGTGTTTAGCGGCGAGTGCTTGAAGCGGGTCGCGGTCTTGATCGCGGTGATGATCTGCCGTGTGACACACAGTTCGGCGAAGCTGCGAAAGGACGTCTGCATGTCCGGGCGGAAGTCGCGCACGGCCTTGTAGAGCCCGATCATCCCCTCCTGCACGAGGTCGTCGCCGTCGCCGCCCGCAAGGAAGTACGAGCTCGCCTTGAGGCGAACGAAACCCGTGTACTTCCGCATGAGACCGTCCAGCGCCTCCGTGCTGCCGTTTCGCGCGCGCAGGACGAGCTGCAGGTCTTCAAGCTCTCGTTGAGCCTTCTGAGCGGTCTTCGGTGCGGTGGCGGTCTGAGCGGACATCGCGTACCCCCGTGTTTGCGCCGTCGTGGAGCGATTCCCGATCGAGCCTTTTCGCAGTGCTCTCGATCAAGTCTCACCTTGAAGTTGAGGGAGAAGCTAGCACCATTCGCCGAGCGATACAAGGGCTTTGCGATATCTGCAGATTGCTAAGAACATACGTTCGTATCGAGTTCGCGGCCGCGACGCTCGCGGCGGTGGGTCGGTCGCTCCCGCCCGCAGCAGTCCGCCGCCTAAGGCAAGCTAATGAGCAGCCCCCGGGGGTCGTCGCGCCGCAGCGACGACCCGGGGGCGGTTCACGACCTCTCGCCCCGGCGGAGACGTTCGAGTCGCTCGCGGGTTTCCTGGTCGAGCCGTTCACCGACACGGCTTCCCGACCCGCGCTGTTCCTGCTCGCGATGCTGCGCGGGTCGCAGGTCGGCGAGGAAGAGCCGGGACGTCAACTTCCGCACTTCCTGGCCGGACACCCTGCGCACGGCGTCGTCCGAGGAGACGATGCAGACGAGCTCGGTGCCCCGATGCTCGGCGGCGAGCCGCTCGAGGAGGTCGTCCGCATGCACGGCGTAGCGGACCGACAGTGGGCCGACCTGCCGCTCCTCGCCGCTCCCGTCGAAGACCGCGATCCCGCGCGCGCCCCGCTCCGCGACGAAGCTCGCGAGCACGTCGATGAGATCCTCGGGGCTCGAGAACTCGCCCGCGTGCAGCACGTTGAAGCCGTCGAAGAGGTAGAGGGTCGGATCGGCCACGGGCTCAGCCGGCGTCGACGCGCTGGCGTCTCACCTCGTACAGGAGCAGTGCCGCCGCGACACTGACGTTGAGCGAGCCGACGCGGCCGGCGAGCGGGATGGAGACCACCGCGTCACAGGTCCGTCGAACCAGTGGCCGTACCCCCTTGCCTTCGGCGCCGAGCACGAGCGCGATTCCACCAGTGAGATCGGCAGCCCACATCGAGAGCGAGCCCTCGGAATCGGCCGCGTAGACCCAGAGGTCAGGCCCCTTGATCTCCGCGAGGTAGCGGGCGAGATTGGGCACGACGGCCACCGGAAGGTGCTCGACCGCGCCGGCGGAGGACCTGCAGACGGCCGCGGTGACCCGTACGGAGCCGTGCGCCGGAAGGACGACGGCGGTCGCGCCCGCGCCCTCGGCGCTCCGGACGACCGCACCCAGATTGTGTGGGTCGGTGACCTGGTCGAGGCAGACGAGCAGAGGCCGGTCCTCGGTTGCCAACGCGTGGGCGTCCGCGTACCGGAACGGCTCGCACCAGGCGACGATGCCTTGGTGGTCGCGCGTTCCGGCCGCCTCGCTGAGCAGCCGCTCGGGCTTGACCTGCGGACGCGGGCCGGATTCGAGCCAAGGAATCTGCGCCGCGGCGCGCTCCGTCGCCCACACCTCGAGCAGCTCGCGCGGGCCACGGAGCAGCTCTCGAACCGGTCGCCGGCCGTAGACGAGGTCGCGCGTCACCGGATGCGGACGAGCCGGTAGCCGTCCGGCTCGTCGCGAACCTCCCAGCCGGAGTCTTCGAGCTCTGCGCGCAGGCGGTCGGCCTCCTCGAAGTCCTCTGCTCCCCGAGCAGCCTGCCTTCGCTCTGCGAGCTCCGCTGCCTCCGGCGGCGCTTCGTCGTCCTCGGCGAGCGACGCGAGCCCGAAGACACCGAGCGCGCGGCGGAGCAGGTCGTGGTCTCGCCATTCGTGCATGACCGCGAGCGCCGCGGGTGTGTTGAAGTCGTCTTCGAGCGCATTCGCGAACCGCTCCCATGAACCCTCGGGAGCGGTTCGATGCGCGCCCCGGAAGACTTCTCGCAGCCGATCCGCTCGGGCCGACGACTGCTGCATCACCTCGTCGTCGAAGTCGACCGGCTTGCTCCATGCGCCGGACAGATGGAATACGAGCAGGGCTTCACGCCCCCAGACCTCGAGCACGTTCTGCAGCGTCACGACGTTGCCGAGCGACTTGGACATCTTGGCCTGGTCGAGCTCGAGCATGCCGTTGTGCATCCAGATCTTGGCGAACCCGTGTCCCAGGCTCCGCGACTGCGCGAGCTCGTTCTCGTGATGCGGAAAGCGAAGGTCGTTTCCTCCACCGTGGATCTCGAAGTCGGGGCCGAGGAACTTCTCGGCCATGGCCGAGCACTCGATGTGCCACCCGGGTCTCCCCGGCCCCCACGGCGACTCCCACGCGGCGTCTTCGTGCGGCTTCTGGGACTTCCAGAGCGCGAAGTCGCGCTGATCCCGTTTCAGCTCGCTCGTCTCCTGCGAGACCATTTCCTCGAGGCGTCGCGCCGGAGAGCTGCCCGTACTCAGGGAAGCCGGCGACGCTGAAGTAGACATCGCCGTTTGCGGCATACGCCTTCTCTGCGTCGACGAGCTGCTGGATGAACCGGACGATCTCGGCGATCGTCTCCGTTGCACGGGGCTCGAGGTCGGGCCGTCCTAGCCCGAGGGCATCCGTATCCTCGAAGAACCACGCGGTAGCGCGCTCCGACAGCTCCCGGCTCGGAGTTCCCTGCTCCACGGCCTCCGCGTAGACCTTGTCGTCGACGTCGGTGATGTTGTGTACGAACGTGACCTCGTAACCCGTGTACCGAAGCCAGCTCCGAAGCCACATTCCGAGGACGAACGGCCTGGAGTTGCCCACATGGATCCGCTGGTACACGGTCGAGCCGCAGACGTAGATCCGGATCGGCCCGGGCGGAGGCGGCAGCTCGACGAGGTCGCGCGTGAGGCTGTCGTACAGGCGCATTCGGCGATCGTACTCAGACGCCCCACCGTGATGATCGCCCGTCCTGGCCGCTCATTGCGTTCCGGTCTCTTGGCCGAGACGGCCCGGCCCGCGCGCGCAAGAGCTTCGTCTCGCGGCACCGCGGCCAGCACAGCCCAGAGCTCGGGGCCTTTCGCCGCACCCGTCAACGCGAGCCGGAGCGAGCGCAGGTCGCCGCCGACGGCCTTCAGCTCGCGCAGGACGACGCGCGATTCGTCAGCGGAGAGGTGCCCGGGCCCGACCGCCCTCAACTCCGCAAAACGATCGAGTGTCGGACGCGCCTCGGCCGGTAGCTCGACCGGGTCGGGCTCGACGACGATGCGCGCATACTCACGCGCTTCGACGAGCGACCGCGCGCCGCGCAACGCCGACACCGCCTCGATCGGGGCGCCAGCCTGCGCGGCCAGCTCATCGTCCCCCATGCCCGCGATCGCGTCGATCGCGAGCCGGCGGAGTCGAGCGAGGTCGAGCTGGACGTCGTGCTCGGGAGTGCCCAGCTCGTCGAGGTAGGCCCGCACCGCTTCCGGCGGGAAGCCTTCGTCCCTCAGGTCAGCGATCGAGGCGTGGCCGTGCCTTTGGAGAGCTTCTTGCCATCGGCGCCGAGCACGAGCCCGTGATGGAGCACCTCCGGGAGCTCGCCCCCTAGCGCCCGCGCTATGCGCTGCTGCAGCTCCAGGTTCGGACGGTGATCGGACCCTCGGAGCACGTGGCTGATCGCGAGCTCGAGATCGTCGACGACGGAGGCGAGCTGGTAGGTGGCCGTACCGTCCGCGCGCAAGAGCGTCGCGCCGTCCCCACGCAGCCGCACGGCGCCCTCTCGGTCATGCTCGGCGGCGCGGGCCACGATCGCTCGCCCAGCCGCTTCCGCATAGAGCTCGCCCCGCTCGCTCTGGCGTACCGGCCCCTCGTCGAAGTCGATTGCGAGCCACGCGAGATCCCCGAGGATCGCGTCCTCGCCCCCTTCGGCCGTCTCGTGACCGATCCGTGTCGTCGATCCGGAGGACGAGGACTCCGCCCCGCTCGTCGGCGAGACCTCGATTCGCCGCCGCGGTGAGCGCGTTCCCGAGATGAAGCGAGCCGGTGGGGCTCGGCGCGAAACGAACACGGACAGCCACGTTCAAGCGTCGATCGTGACGTGCCCCGGCTGGGAAGCGACTCGCTCGAGCCAGGCCCGAGTCGCGGGGTACGCGTCGAGATCGAAGTCACCCTCGTGGGCGACGTGCGTGTACGCGTAGAGCGAGATGTCCGCGATCGTGTAGCTCTCGCCGACGAGGAACACCCGTTCTGTCAGGTGGCGCTCCATCGCGTCGAGTGCCGCGTACCCACCTTTCGCCAATCCTTCTCGCCGGCTCGCGAACTCCTCCGGCCTGCCCGAATACGCGAGCCAGAAGCGCGCGACCGCGATGTACGGCTCGTGGCTGTACTGCTCGAAGAACATCCACTGCAACGTCTGAGCTCGCGCGTAGGCGTCCTCGCGCACGTACTGACTGCCGTCGGCCAGGTACCAGAGGATCGCGTTCGACTCACCGAGCGGGCGACCGTTCTCGAGCACCACCGTCGGGACGCGCAGCCCCGGGTTCAGCTCGCCGAGAAGCTCTTTTCGACCGGAACGGTCGACCACGCTGACGTCGATCGTCTCGTACGAAAGACCGAGCTGCGCCAGCAGGAGCCGCACCTTGTAGCAATTGCCGGAGACCGCGGAGTTGTAGAGCAGCACGGGCTTAACGGTAGTCGGGATTGGCGAAGTCGAAGCGGCACCCGGCGTCCCAGAGCGAGCGCTGGTTGCCGTGAGCGGGAACGCCTCCTGCGTCCTTCAAGAGCCGGGCCATGTGCAGGAGGTTCCAGGTCATGAACGTCGTGTTCCGGTTCGTGAAGTCGTTCTCGGGGCCACCCGAGCCGGCATCGAGATACGAAGGGCCGGGGCCGGCCTCGCCGATCCAGCCTGCGTCGGCCTGCGGCGGGATCGTGTAGCCGAGATGCTGGAGCGAGTACAGGATGTTCATCGAGCAGTGCTTGATGCCGTCCTCGTTCCCGGTGATGACGCAGCCGCCGACCTTGCCGTAGTACGCGTATTGCCCGTGCTCGTTCAGGAGGCTCGAGCACGCGTACAGGCGCTCGATCACCCGGGTGCAGACCGAGGACTTCTCGCCGAGCCAGATCGGGGAAGCGAGAACCAGGATGTCGGCAGCCTGCACCCGTTCGTACAGAGCAGGCCAGTCGTCCTTCCTCGCGCCGTGTTCTCGCATGTCCGGCCAGACTCCCGGAGCGAGCTCGTGGTCGAGCGCGCGGACGTAGCCGACGGCGACGCCGTTGGTCTCCATGATCGCCATCGAGATGCGCATCAGTCCCTCGGTGTGAGAGAGCTCGGGGGAGGGCTTGAGCGTGCAGTTCACATAGAGGGCGTTCAGATTCGAGAAATCCCAGCGGCTCGTCGCGCAGAGCTCGCTCTGGAAGTCGGTCAGGGTCAAGGAAACCTCCTGTTCGCGGCCGGCATGGTGCCAATCATCACCGCCTGGCACGATAGGTTGGCGGGTGAATGGCGTCATCTCGTGCGTTCGCGGCAGCGCTGGCGGTGATAACAGCCATTCTCGCGGGGTGCGACGGGTCCGACGGCGAGCCCCGGGGGAGTGGGGCATTCGTCCGTAGCCCGGCCCAGGACGATCGCGTCCAGCTTTCTCGGCCGGGAGGAGGCGACAGCTGCGTGCCAGGTGAGCACGCGCTGCGCCTCGGCCGCGGACGCACTGCGCTCCTCCGCGTCACACCGGGCTCGAGCAGGCGTCCGAGAGGCCTGATTCTCGCCTTCCACGGTGCAGGCGGATCCCCGCGAGAAGGGCTCTTCGTCTTTCGTAAAGCGTGGGACGAGCCAGGTCTCGTCCTGCTGGCCCCCCGCGCCCTCGGCAGCACCTGGAGCGCGCTGCACGGCGAGGATCGCGATCTCGACACCGTCAACCGTGCGCTCGCGGAGACCTGGAGGCGCTGTCGAATCGACCGGCGGCGAGTCGCGGTCGGAGGGTTCTCCGACGGCGCGACGCATGCGCTTTCGATCGGGCTCCAGAACGGCGACATCTTCCACTCGGTGATGGCACTCTCGCCCGGCGGACTGCGCGCCGTGGCGCACAGGGGGAAGCCCCGCGTGTTCGTCGCACACGGGACAGGCGACGACGTCCTCCCCATCTCGCGCGCAAGCCACGAGATCGTGCCCGGGCTTCGCGCGTCCGGGTACCGCGTTACGTATCGGAAGTTCGCCGGGGGCCACGAGGTCCCGGGAGACATCTCGCGCGCGGCCGTTCGCTGGTATCTCCGCTCGTGAAGGATGCGCCGGCCTTCGAGCGCCTCTTGCTCGCGTGGTTCGACGTGCACAGCCGCGACCTTCCCTGGCGCAACACTCGTGACCCCTACGCGATCCTCGTCTCGGAGGTGATGCTCCAACAGACCCAGGTCGAGCGGGTGGTTCCGCGCTACCAGGCCTGGCTCGAACGCTGGCCGAGCGTCGAGGCGCTTGCGGCTGCGCGGACTGCCGATGTGATCCGCGAGTGGCAGGGGCTCGGCTACAACCGGCGGGCGCTGGGCCTCCACCGGTCGGCCGGGCGAATCGCGGCGGACGGCTGGCCCGAGGATCTCACGGAGCTCCCGGGTGTCGGTCCGTACACCGCCGCGGCGATTCGTTGCTTCGCCTTCGGCGAGGACGTCCTGCCGATCGACGTCAACGTCGAGCGCGTGCTGAGGCGTACGGACGGGTCGTTCACCTCTGCTTCAGCGCAGGCGCTGATGGATCTCGGTGCGACGGTCTGCATCGCGCGAATCCCGCGCTGCGCCGTCTGCCCTCTCGCCAGAACGTGTCCCTCGCACGGAATCCGCGACAACCCCGTCCGACGCCAGGGACCGTTCGAGGGGTCATTCCGCCAGCGCCGAGCCGAGGCGCTGCGCCTGGTAGCCGCGTCTCCGCGGCCGCTCGACATGCTGGACGACGAGGCCGTGCGGGCTCTGGAGCGAGACGGGCTCGTCGTCGTCTCAGACGCCGTGGCCGGTCTCCCTGCCTGAATTCATCTCTCCGTAACCGCTTGCGCCGCACAATGCGGCGATGGCAACCGTCCTCGTCGTCGACGACGAGCCCATCGTCCGCGAGGTCGTCGTCCGCTATCTCGCGCGCGATGGGCATCGAACGCTCGAGGCCGAAGACGGCGAGACCGCCCGCGCCGCGATCGAACGGTCGGATCCCGACCTCGTCGTCCTCGACGTGATGCTGCCCGGGACGGACGGGCTCGATCTCTGCCGCTGGATCCGCTCGAGCTCCGAGCTACCGGTGATCATGCTCACGGCCCGCGGGGAGGAGGCCGACCGGATCATCGGGCTCGAGCTCGGCGCCGACGACTACGTGACGAAGCCCTTCTCTCCCCGCGAGCTGGCAGCACGCGTGCGGAGCGTGCTGCGGCGCTCTGGGCCGGCGGAGGCGGCGGCGACGCAGCTGGGGTTCGGTGACGTCGAGCTCGAGCAGGCGACCAGAGAAGCCCGTAAGGCGAGCCGAGAGGTACGGCTGACCGCGAAGGAGTTCGACCTGCTCTGGTTTCTTGCGAGCCACCCGCGCCGTGTCTTCTCACGCGAGCAGCTGATGGCGAAGGTCTGGGGGTACACGGCTGCGCTCGACACCGGAACGGTGACCGTGCACGTGCGCCGGCTCCGCGAGAAGGTCGAGGATCACCCCTCCAACCCCCGGCACCTGGAGACGGTCTGGGGAGTGGGTTACAGGCTGGTCCCGTGATCTCCACCGCAGTGGTCGTCGCGCTCGCGACTCTGGTGGTCGGGCTCGTGCTCGCCTACCTCCTGCGCCTGCTGCCGACCGTCCGGCTGCAGTTGGTCGGGCTCGCGTTCCTTGCCGTGCTGCTTCCGCTCGGCGCAGTGCTCGTCTCCGGATGGGTCATGTTCCACATGGGGGACGACGTCAAGATCCTCGCCGTCACCGCCGCTTCGGCGTTGACCGCGGTCATAGCCGCGCTCGTGGTCGCACGGTCGATCGCAGATGCGGTCGACCGCGTGCGGGCGGCCTCGGGAGAGCTCGCGCGCGGAAGCCTCGACGCCCGTGCGCCGACGAACGGTCCCGTCGAGGTCGCGGAGCTGGCACGCACCTTCAACGAGATGGGCGACAACCTGCAGCGGCTGTTCGACTCGCGGCGTGAGCTCGTCGCCTGGGCGAGCCACGACCTTCGGACACCGCTAGCCAACATGCAAGCGATGCTCGAGGCGCTCGAGGACGGCCTCGCAGGGCCGGAGGAGTACATCCCGGCCCTGCGCGAGCAGGTCGGAGTGCTTTCGCAACTCGTGGACGACCTCTTCGAGCTCGCCCGGATCGATGCAGAGGCGCTCACGCTCGAGCTGAGGGAGCTGCCCATGGCTCCCGTGGTCTCGAGCAGCCTCCGGGGCGTCGAGGCAGAGGCACGCCTGCGCCACGTCAAGCTGGCCAGCGACGTCGACGAAGGGCTGACCGCGCGGTTCGCGCCCGAGAAGGTCGAGCGCGTGCTCATGAACCTGCTCACCAACGCGCTGCGGCACACCCCCAGCGACGGCGCGGTCGCGATTCGGGTCGAGCCGCTCGCAGGAGAGGTGCGCGTCGCCGTCGAGGACACCGGCGAGGGTCTCGATGCAGAGGCACGTGCGCGCATGTTCGAGCGCTTCTGGCGAGGAGATCGATCTCGCACGACGCGCGGTGCGGGCCTGGGTCTCGCGATCGCCCGTGGACTCGTCGAGGCGCACGGCGGGCGGATCTGGGCAGAGGACCGCGAAGGCGGCGGCGCCCGGATCTGCTTCACGTTGCCGTCCGGCTAGGACACTACGAAGCCGAGCGGTGCAGGATCCATACCTTCGGCTCGACGTGCACTGTATGGCCGTACCCGACGGCGTAACGGACGAGCGTCACCGCTCGAGCAGCGCGACGGCTTGGGCGGCGAGCCCTTCACGACGGCCGGTGAACCCCAGCCCGTCGGTCGTCGTCGCGCGCACGCTCACGCGACCTCTCTCGACGCCGATAGCACCGGCGAGACGCTCGCCCATCTCCTCCCGCAGCGACGCGATTCGGGGCTCCTCGCCGATCAGGACGCAGTCGGCGTTGACGAGCTTCCAGCCGGCGTCGCGCACTTCCCGATACGCCTTCCACAGGAGATCGAGGGACGACGCATCGCGATACGCCTCGTCGTCCGACGGGAAGAACGCTCCGATGTCGCCGAGGTCGGCCGCCCCGAGCACAGCGTCGATCAGGGCGTGAGCAACGACGTCGCCGTCCGAGTGGCCGGTGAGGCCACGGTGATGCTCGATCTCGACGCCGCCGAGCACCAGCGACACGCCCTCGGCGAAGGCGTGGGCGTCGACGCCGATACCGACTCGGAGCTCGCTCCCGCTCATGCGAGCGAGGCTAGCGCGTCCAGAAGCTCGTCGAGCGCGTCGATGGTCAACGCACCGGGGGGCGTCAGCTGGAGACGCCCCCACGGTCCTCGCCGGAGATGCACTGCGACGATTCCCGCGGCGAGCGCCGGCAGGATGTCGTTGTCCACGCGATCCCCGACGTACGCGAGCTCCTCCGGAGCGCAATCGGCAAGCTCCACGACACGGTCGAAGAAGCGAGGATCGGGCTTGCGCACACCCAGGCTCGCGGAGGACGAGATCACATCCGCCGGAAGTGCCACCTCGCGCGCCCAGCGTTCGAGCGTCTCCGTCTGATTCCCGACGACACCGACACGCAAGCCGCTCGAGCGGACCGCTTCGAGACAGGGAATTGCGTCGGGATAGAGATCCTCCAGGTCATACGCGAGATCGTTCCACCAACCCGTCGGCCGATGGATGCCGAGATGACGCCAGAGCTCGTCGTGCTCTTCGCCACGCTCGATGGTCACACCGAGCGCTGCCCAGACGACATGCGGCTGGAGCCCGGAGCGCCCGGCCAGCACCCGCCACCAGCGCTCCTCGTCGACGAGCGTCTCGCCGACGTCGAAGAAGACGGCCTTCAGCACCATCGGCCGTCTTCACAGCGGCTGGCACCGTAGGGGCCACGACGGTGAGCCGGTCTGTGCACTGCCACCCCTCCTACGAGGGCGCGAGCAGCGCCTCGACGAGCGCCAGGTCGGCGGCCGTCGTGACCTTGAGAAGCCGGGGATCGCCCTCCGTTACCGCGACGCGTCCACCCGCGCGCTCGACGGCGGAGGCGCAGTCGGTGGCTTCCGTGAGGTCATCTTCCAACGCACGGCGCAGAGCAGAGGCGAGAAACGCCTGGGGCGTCTGTGCGCCGACGAGATCATCCCGCTCGACGGTCTCCACGACGAGACTCCCGTCGACGCGCTTGACGGTGTCCGGGATCGGAAGTGCGGGCACGACGCCGTCGAACCCTTCCGCCAGTGGAGTGAGCACGCGCTCCACCACCGCGTCGTCGAGCAGGGGACGAGCTGCGTCGTGCACGAGCACGACCACCGCATCGCCCGGAACGTCTTCGAGCGCTTTCCGCACCGAGTCCGCCCGGGTCGCACCCCCGGTCACACACGAGACGACCTTCGTCGCCGCGAGCTCTTCCGCAAGGAGAATCGCGGGCTCCTCCCATCCCGCTGGCGCGGCGACCACGATCGCGTCCACCCAGGGAGACCGGTCGAGACGATCGAGGCTCTCCGCGAGGAGCGGGCGACCACCGAGCGACGCGAACGCCTTCGGACGGTCGATCCCGAGACGCTCTCCGGCGCCCGCGGCTACGAGCAGTGCCCAGGTGGCGCCGGCTTCGCCGGTGCCGCCCGAGGCCTCACGCACTCGCTGTGGCTGCCTTGGCTTTCGGTCGGGATTTCGGCTTGGGCTGGCCCGCGCGAGAGAGGACGTCGTCGAGCCACTCCGCTGCCTCGTCCTCGCTCATCGCCTTTGCGTACATGAGCTCGGAGGCGAGGATCTTCTTGGCTTTGACGAACATCTGCTTCTCTCCGGTCGAGAGGCCCTTCTCGTTGTTCCGGACGGCAAGGTTTCGCACGACCTCCGCAAGCTCGAAGATGTTTCCCGTCTTCATCTTGTCGCGGTTGTGCTTGAACCGGCGATTCCAGTTCTTCGGCATCTCCGTGGAACCGCCCGACAGCGTCCGGACTACCATCGTCACCGTGCGCTGGTCGATGACCTGCCGCAGACCTACCCGCTCCGCGTTGTCGCAGGGGACGTTCACCGTCATGTCGTTGTGGAGAATCTGGATCGTCAGATACTCGCGCGTCTCGCCGAGGATCTCCCGTTTCTCCCTCTTCACGACTGTCCCTGCGCCGTGGTGCGGATAGACCACCTTGTCGCCGATATCGAACAAGCTAGCCTCCCCGAGGTTCGTATTTGCCGCCATCACGAAAAAGCGCCGGCAGTGAGTTCCCTGCCAGCCACAGGCCTCATGATAGCGGTTTTTCCACACGGGCTTAACGGAATGGCAACGTCCGTGCGGGGCCTTACGCCGTCCGCCCCAGGCCGGCCTCGAGCGCAGCGCGCAGCGTCTCCGCAGTCGCGACCTGCGGCCGGTCGCGCGGAGGCGTGCCGCCGGGGGCGATAACGGTCGTCAGTCCGAGCTTCGCGCACTCGTCGATCCGTCGCTCCGCCTGAGCTGCCGGCCGAAGGCGTCCTGTCAGCCCGATCTCGCCGAACGCAGCCGCGCTTTCGAGGGCGGGGATGCCCCGCGCCGCGGACGCTATGGCCAGGGCGACCGCCAGGTCCGCCCCGGGCTCCTCGATCCGCATCCCGCCCGCCACGTTGACGAACACGTCGGCACTCCCAAGGCCGAGCCCGGCGTGCCGGCCGAGCACGGCGACGATCATCGCCAGCCGTTTCGGGTCGACGCCTGTTCCGACACGCCGGGGCATCGCGAGGTCCGAGGGCGAGACGAGCGACTGGATCTCGAGCAGGATCGGCCTCGTCCCTTCGAGCGCACAACCGACGGCTGCTCCGACCTCACCAGGATGGGTCGACCCGAACAGCTCGGACGGGTCGGGGACACCGACGAGGCCCGTGCCTGTCATCTCGAAGACGCCCAGCTCGTTCGTCGACCCGAAGCGGTTCTTCGTCGCTCTCAGGATGCGGTGGGCGTGGTAGCGATCGCCCTCGAACTGGAGCACGCAGTCGACCAGATGCTCGAGCACGCGGGGCCCGGCAACCGAGCCGTCTTTCGTCACGTGGCCAACGAGGATCGTCGCCACTCCGGCCTTCTTCGCGACCCTGAGAAGTCGACCGGCCGCCTCTCGTACCTGGGCGACGGAGCCTGGAGCGGAGCCGAGGTCCGACGCGTGCAGTGTCTGCACCGAGTCGATCACGCACACGTCGGGACGCACCTCCTCGAGCGTCGCACACACGGTGTCGAGATCCGTCTCCGCCAGGATGCCGACGTCCTCGGCCCCGCCCAGGCGTGCGGCCCGAAGCGAGACCTGTGCCGCGGACTCCTCCCCGGTAACGAGCAGCGCGTTCCGACCGTCCCGCGCGATCGCACCCAGCGCGCTCAGGAGGAGCGTGGACTTCCCGACCCCTGGCTCACCGCCGACCAGGACGAGCGACGCGGGAACGAGCCCTCCGCCGAGCACCCGGTCGAGCTCGGGCACGCCGGTCGGGATTCGCTGCCCTTCGCTCGCCGAGACGTCGCCGATCGGCGTCGGCGTCCTCGCTCGAGCCGAGCTCGTCCCCTCCGACGCGTGGAGCTCCTCCGCGAGCGTGCCGAACGCCCCACACCCCGGGCACTTGCCGAGCCAACGAGGGCTGGCGGTGCCGCATTCGGTGCACACGTGCTGAACCAGGACTTTCGCCGCCACCGAGCCAGTGTAGGAACGCGGTCCGACGCCGTTCGTCACGAAAGTGCGCCGGTTCGCTTGCAACATCCGCGCCTGTCGATAAGAGTCCCCTCGAAACCGCCGCACAAAGACCACGGAAAGGACGGGCCGCATGGAAAGATTCAACGCCCTCGGGCGGGGAACGCAGATGATGCTTGTGGGAGGGGTGCTCCTCTTCATCGTCCTGTTCTTCCCCTGGCAGGACTTCGACGTCGGAGGGTTGGCCGACGAGTTCGGCGTTGACGCGACGTTCAGCGGCTGGCGCGGCGTCGGGGTGATCCTCGGACTCTTGACGATCGTGCTGTTGGCGTGGGTCATCGTGCGACTCGCGTCCGTCGACATCCCGCTGCCGGTCTCGACGGCTATGACGGCCGCGCTGATCGGGACCTTGATCCTCATCTTCGCGGTCATCAAGATGCTCACGATCCTCGGTGACGAGACGACGATCTGGAGCTGGGTCGGGCTCGCCCTCGCAATCCTGATCGCTGTCGGCGCTTTTCAGACCGTGCAGGAAGCCGGTGGGGTCGACACGCTGAAGAGCGAGATGCCGAACCGGACGGCCTCGACGACGATGGACGCCGCACCGCCGATGTCCTCGCCGCCGCCCGCGTCTGAAGCCCAAGCCGCTCCCTACGAGCGTCCGTCGACGGTGACCGATCCGGGTCCACCGGCGGCCTCCGAGCCGGACCTCGCGCCGGACGAGCCGCGCGACGATCGCCCGACGTAACTCGTTCGAGGGAGGAACGCGCCGCGAGGAACGTTTTTCGCGGCGCGTTCCTCCTAAACACGCGCAAAATCCGTGATTCGCGAGTACCGTCTGTAGCGAACGACCTACAGAACCGAACTCTCGAAAGGACATGCCATGGACAGGATCAAGGGCCTCTCGACCGGCTCGAAGATCGTTCTCGGCTGCGGCGTGCTGCTCTTCTTCTCCCTCTTCTTCACCTGGCAGAATCTCCAGGTCGACTTCGGGCCGGCCGGTGTCGCCACCCTGACGCTCGACGGGTGGGACTTCTGGGGGCTGCTGATCGGGCTCGTGACCCTTGGAGTCACGACCCTCGTCGTCATCGTGCACGCGACCGACGTCGAGGTTTCGGACGACGTACCGTGGGAAGGCGTCATGCTCGGACTGGGCGGCGCCATCCTCACGCTGACGCTCCTCAAGAACCTCACCGACGCCAACTCGGCGTGGATGAGCTACCTAGGGCTGGCGCTGGCGGCGGGCATCGTCGGTGGCTCCTACCTCGACTGGTCGAGGGAACGTGGGTGGGAGCGTCAGTTCAGCCGCTTGAGCAGGAGCACGCGGTCCTCGCCCGGTCCGTCGTAGTCCTCCGCCACGCGATCGACCTGGAAACCGAGCGCCTCGTGGAACGCGACCGACTCCGCGTTCGCCGGTGAGGTGACGCAGCGCACCAGCGATCTTCCCTGGCCTCGCACCTCGTCGAAGAAGCGCTCGTAGAGCGTGCGCCCGACACCCTCGCCGCGGCGCTCCGGGGACACCCCGACGAAGTGGATGTACGCCTCCCGCGGATCCGTCTGTGAAAGGAAGCCGCAGACGAAACCGGCGAGCTCGCCCTGTTCGTCGTCCGCGACGAAGCTCGTCCCCTCGAAGTGGAGGAAGAACAGCCGTGGCAGTATCGGCGCCATCTCGCGACCACCCCACCACACGTTGACGCGCCCGATCACCCGCCCGTAGTCGGACGGCTTCGCGCGCCTGATCGACAGTGCGCTATTCGTCGTCTGGGGAGTCGTCGCCGGCAGCCAGCTCGTCGTCGGGCGCGCCGACCGCCGCCGGCACGGGCGGGCCTTCGATGATCCGGATCACGACCGGTGGCTCGTCGTCGATCGGGTTCTCGCGGCGATCGATGACAACCGTCGACGAGACCGAGAGCTCGCGGCCCAGGATGAAGTCTGCGAGCGGATCCTCGATCAGCCGCTGAATCGCGCGGCGGAGCGGTCGGGCTCCCATCGACGGGTCGTACCCCTGCTCGACCAAGAGCTCGCGCGCGTCCTCGGTGAGCTCGATGACGGTGCCGTGCTTGGCCATCTCCTCACGGACTCTCTTCATCAGCAGATCGACGACCTCGAGAATCTCGGCGCGCTCGAGCTTGTGGAAGACGATGACCTCGTCGATCCTGTTCAGGAGCTCGGGCCGGAAGACCTTCTTGAGCTCCGACATGACCCGTTCCTTCATCTCGTCGTAGGAGAGCCCGGACTCGTCGCCGATCGAGAACCCGAGCGTCTGGTTCTTCGAGATCTGCGCGGCGCCGAGGTTCGAGGTCATGATCACGATCGTGTTGCGGAAGTCGACCTTCCGCCCCTGCGCGTCCGTGAGCTTCCCCTCTTCCAGGATCTGCAGAAGGATGTTGAAGACGTCGGGATGCGCCTTCTCGATCTCGTCCAGGAGGACGACCGAGTAGGGCTTGCGGCGGACGGCCTCGGTGAGCTGGCCACCCTCGTCGTAGCCGACGTAGCCGGGCGGCGAGCCGACGAGCCGGGACACGGAGTGCTTCTCCATGTACTCCGACATGTCCACCTGGATCATCGCGTCCTCGTCGCCGAACAGGAACTCGGCGAGCGTGCGCGCGAGCTCGGTCTTCCCGACGCCGGACGGGCCGAGGAAGATGAACGAGCCGGTCGGGCGCTTCGGATCCTTGATGCCCGCGCGGGCCCGTCGGATCGCCTTGGAGACCGCCACGATCGCCTGGTGCTGCCCGATGACGCGCTTGTGGAGCTCGTCCTCCATCCGGACGAGCCTCGTCGTCTCGGCTTCGGTGAGCTTGAACACCGGGATGCCCGTCCACATGGAGACGATGTCGGCGATCTCGTCCTCGCCGATCTCGGGCTGCTCGTCGTCCGCCTGGTTCCGCCAGTCGTCTTCGAGCTCCTTCTTCTTCTGGCTCAGCTTCCGCTCCTTGTCCCGGAGCTGCGCCGCCTTCTCGAACTCCTGCGCCTCGATGGCCGCTTCCTTGTCGGCGCGCACCTTCTCGATCTCGTCCTCGAGCTCGCGGTAACGCGGCGGTGCGGACATCGTGGCGATCCGAACGCGCGAGCCGGCCTCGTCGATGAGATCGATGGCCTTGTCCGGCAGATAGCGGTCCTGGATGTAGCGCTCGGCGAGCTGGGCTGCAGCCGACAGCGCGTCGTCGGAGATCTTGCAACGGTGATGCGCCTCGTAGCGGTCGCGGAGGCCGCGCAGGATCAGCACCGTCTCGTCGATCGTGGGCTCGTTGACGCGCACCTGCTGGAAGCGCCGCTCGAGCGCGGCGTCGCGTTCCAGGTACTTGCGGTACTCGTCCAAGGTCGTCGCGCCGATCGTCTGGAGCTCGCCCCGCGCGAGCGCGGGCTTGAGGATGGAGGCCGCGTCGATCGCGCCTTCGGCTGCGCCGGCGCCGACGAGGTTGTGGAGCTCGTCGATGAAGAGGATGATGTCGCCGCGCTGGGAGATCTCCTTCATGACCTTCTTCAGGCGCTCCTCGAACTCCCCGCGGTACTTCGAGCCGGCGACGAGCGCGGCGAGGTCGAGTGAGTAGATCTGCTTGCCCTTCAAGAGCTCGGGCACCTGACCCGCGGCGATCCGCTGGGCGAGCCCTTCGACGACGGCGGTCTTGCCGACGCCGGGCTCACCGATCAGGACCGGGTTGTTCTTCTGCCGGCGCGAGAGGATCTGCATGATCCGCTCGATCTCGGTCTGGCGCCCGACGACCGGGTCGAGCTTGCCTTCGACCGCCTGCTTCGTGAAGTTGCGGCCGAACTGGTCGAGGAGCTTCGAGCTCTTCGTCTTCTCTCCGGGAGGCGCGCCCGCGCCGGCCTGACGGCGACCCGGGCCGGACAGCATGCGGATGATCTCGTTGCGGATCTTTTCCGCATCCGCGTCGAAGTCGAGCAGGATTCGCGCGGCGACGCCCTCGTTCTCGCGCACGAGCCCGAGCAGGATGTGCTCGGTGCCGATGTAGTTGTGGCCCAGTGACAGGGCCTCGCGCAGCGCCAGCTCGAGCACCTTCTTGGCGCGCGGCGTGAAGGGAATCTGGCCCGTGGTGACCTCGTCGCCCTGGCCGACGATGCGTGCGACCTGTGCGCGGACCTCCTCCACGGTGATGTCCAGCGACTCGAGGACGCGTGCCGCCAGGCCCTCTTCCTCGCGGAGCAGGCCGAGCAGGATGTGCTCGGTGCCTATGTAGTTGTGCTTCAGCGCCCGCGCTTCGTCCTGCGCGAGAACCACCACCTGTCTAGCTCGTTCGGTGAATCGCTCGAACAACTCCTTCGACGCTCCTTTCCTCCACTCACCGGAAGCCGACGGGACTGCCGCGCTCCGATTCGAAGGTGCTTGCCTGATCGTAGCCGACTGGTGTCGCCATGGGTCTCAGGCGCCCGATTCGCCCGCAGCGCCCGCTACCCTTCTCGGCCGGTGAGCGGCAAGGCATTAGTCACGGGCGGCGCCGGGTTCATCGGCTCGCACCTCTCGGAGCTCCTCCTCGACCACGGGTGGGAGGTCTACGTGCTCGACGATGTCTCGACCGGGTCGAACGGAAACGTCGCGCACTTGGCGAATCGACCCGACTTTCACCTCGTCGTCGAATCGGTGCTCTCCCCTTCCGTGGTGAGTGAGCTCGTACACAAGTGCGACGTCGTGTATCACCTCGCAGCGGCCGTCGGCGTCCGGCTCATCGTCGAGCAGCCCGTACACACGATGGTCACGAACGTCCAAGGAACGGAGACCGTCCTCGAGTACTGCACCAAGTTCCGCAAGCGGGTGCTCATCGCCTCCAGCTCCGAGGTGTACGGCGACCACCGGGACGAACGACCGCTTTCGGAGAGCGATCGTCGCGTCTACGGGCCGGTGACCGAGCGGCGGTGGCTCTATGCGGACTCGAAGGCCATGGACGAGTTCCTCGCACTGGGATTCCATCAGGAGCGCGAGCTCGACTGCGTGATCGCCCGCTTCTTCAACACCGTCGGCCCGAGGCAACAGGGGCAATACGGGATGGTCATTCCGCGCTTCGTCGGACGGGCGATCACGGGTGATCCTCTTCAAGTCCACGGTGACGGGATGCAGACGCGCTCGTTCTGCCACGTGCAGGACACGATCCGCGCCGTCTTCGGCCTCATGGAAGACCGCGACATCTCGGGTGAGATCTTCAACATCGGCTCGGCCGAGAGGGTGAGCATCCTCGACCTCGCCCGGCGAGTGCTCGACATGACGGGCTCGGCGTCGGAGCTCGAGTTCGTCCCCCACGACGAGGTCTACGGTCTCGGAGTCGAGGACGTCCTCCACCGCGAGCCCTCGATCGCGAAGATCGGGGACGCGATCGGCTGGACGCCGACGAGGTCGCTCGGCGAGATCCTCGCGGATGTGATCGCGTTCGAGCGAAGCCGCCAGGTCGACGCGCCGGCCTGACTCAGCCGCTCGGGCGGCGCAGCGCCGGAAACAGGATCACGTCGCGAATCGTGTCCCGGCCGGAGAGCAGCATCGTCAACCGATCGATCCCGAGCCCGAGCCCACCGGTCGGCGGCATCCCGTACGAGAGCGCCTCCACGTAGTCCGGGTCGCCACGCTCGCCCTCCACGTGCTCCGACTGCGCTTCGAAGCGAGCGCTCTGCTCCTCGGCATCGTTGATCTCCGTAAATGCGTTCCCGAGCTCCATTCCGCCGGCGAAGTACTCGAAGCGCTCGGTCAGCGTGGGATCGCCGTCCGTCAGACGCGCGAACGGGGAAAGCTCGATCGGATAGTCGTGGACGATCGTCGGCTGGACGAGGCCGGGCTCGACGAAGTGGCTGAAGGCGTGATCCACGAGCTGGGGCCAGTCCTTGTCCGCGTTGGTGTCCACGTCGCGCTCGTGGAGCCGGACGCGGAGGTCGTCCGGGTCGCGGGTCCAGAGCTCCAGCTCCTCGAGAGCGTCCACGAAGCGGAGGCGGCGCCAGGGTCGGTCGAGCGAGATCTCCTGCCCCTTGAAGGTGATCCGGGTGGTGCCGAGCACCTCCCGCGAGACGTGCTCGACCAGCGCCTCGATCCGCGCCATCGTGTCCTGGTAGTCCGCATACGCCTCGTACCACTCGAGCATCGTGAACTCCGGCTGGTGCTTGTAGGAGACGCTCTCGTTGCGGAAGTCCTTCCCGATCTCGTACACGCGCTCGAGCCCGCCGACGATCAGCCGCTTGAGGTAGAGCTCGGTGGCAATGCGCAGATAGAGGTCGACGTCGAGCTCCTGCGAGTGCGTCACGAAGGGGTGGGCGAACGCACCGCCGTAACGCGGCTGCAGGATCGGGGTCTCGACCTCGACGAAGCCATCCGAGTCGAGGAAGCCGCGGATAGCGGACACGACCTGCGACCGGAACACGAAGAGCTCGCGGGTCTCAGCGTTCATCAGCAGGTCGAGGTAGCGCTTCCGGTAGCGGGATTCGGTGTCGGTCAGGCCGTGAAAGGTGTCCGGCAGCGGGTTTCGGTTCCTGGCGAGGATCGTGAGCGTGTCGATCGCGAGCGACGGCTCTCCCCGCCTCGACTTCGCGGGCCGTCCCGCCACCCCGACCACGTCGCCCAGGTGCACGTCCAACTCCCCCGCTCGGCTCGTGTCGCACATGAGCTGAATACGTCCGGAGCGGTCGACGAGGTCGAGAAAGACGAGCTTCCCCATATCGCGGCGCGCCATCACACGGCCGGCGAGGCGCCTCGTTTCCTCGAGCTCGCCACCGGCCTCGATCCCGTCGGTTGCGGCGCGAAGGTCAGCGATCGCATCCCGATCCGGAAATCGCTTCGGCGGTGTCACGCCGACCAGCCTAACCGGCTGCGCCTGCGCCCTCGGCGGCGATGATCCAGCGCACGCAGCAGAGGTTGCGGGAGAGGCGTGCGGTGATCAAATCGCCTTGCGCGAGCCGCCCGTAGAGCGTCTCGTCGATGCGCCAGGCGCGAACCTGGTCCGAGCTGCCGTCGTCTACCGCGACGTAGTAGCGCTCGTCGTCGTCCTCGCCCCCGAAAGTGCGCAGTCGAAGGATCGGCCCCGTCACCTCGACCGCGGTTCCCCAGTCTGCGGCAGCAATCACGAGCAGGGCGACAGAGAGCACGACCCCGAGTCCAGCGACCACGACCGGGACCGCGCCGAACACACCTCCGTGAAGCAGCGACGGGGCGAAGAGGTAGAGGAAGAGACCGAGCCCCACCAAGACGACGAGCGATGCCGCGACCGCGCGCAGCGGGTCCTTGCCCCAACCCGGCGGCCAGACACGAGGATACGAGATTCGAACCGAGCGCCAGCGTCCGCTGTACGCGCTCCAGGCGTGGGTGTCCGACTCCACGCCCATGGGAAGTGGACGACTTGCGCCGGACGCGACGCCGAGCGCCGCGCCGTAGGCGAGCAGGCGACTCCAGAGCTCGACCTGAAGCGGCGAGTGGGTCGCGAACACCGGGTTCTCGGTGAGTGCCGCCCGCACGCCGAGCCAGCGGGACGCAGCCTCGAGGCCGGCGTGGGTCTCGCGTTGCGGGTGTCTCGCACGCAGCCAGCCCATGAGCGCGAGGGCGCCCACAAACGCGACGCCTCCCCACTGCAAGTCGGTCGCCACGCCGATGACGAGCGCCGGAACGACCGACGCCATCGACAACACAGTGAAGGCGCCGCCGTCCACCGCGTCCATCGAGAGCCCGCGCGCCTTGGCGTCCGAGACGACCTCCGCCCGGAAGTCCCGCTGCCACCGCGTCGATTCGTCCGGTGGGCCGGTCGTGAGAGCGACGGCAGGCACCACACCGTCCCGAGCGCGGCGTGCGAGATGCTCGAGCACTCGCCGCTCGTATGCCGCGAGCGACTCCGTGCGCGTGTCGCGCACGCGCACGTAGAACACGGCAGGGCCACGCTGCTCGATGTCGAGCACGTTTCGCGCGGCGAGATCGATGAGCGTGGCCGGGACCGCGTCCGCCGTCACGGTGAAGTCGTGGACGAGGAAGTTGGCCACGGCGGGCGGCTCGGGGCCGAGATCGAGCGTCTTCGGTCCGGCCGGCGGCCTCGGTGGCGTGCGTGCGACCACAACAGCGACAACCGCGAGGACCCAGCCGATGCATGCGACGAATACGCCGAAAACGAGGAAAAGCTCCGAGCCCACGATGGAGTCGGGATCGTGTCCGCCGAAGCGGACGACCTATGACGTTACGCGGCCTTGATCTCCATGATCTTGAACTTGAGCTTGGAGCCGCGCGGTGTCGCGACCTCGACGGTCTCGCCCTTCTTGCGGCCCATGATCGCCTTGCCGACCGGCGACTCGTTCGAGAGCTTGCGCTCGGCTGGGTTCGCCTCGGCGGAGCCGACGATGAAGTACTCGGTCGTCTCCTTCGCGTCGACGTCGCGCAGACGCACGACCGAACCCACGGAGACGACGCTCGTGTCGATGTCCTTCGGGTCGATCACCCGGGCGTTCACGAGCCGCTCTTCGAGCTGCGCGATGCGGTGCTCCAGCATCATCTGCTCGTTCTTGGCGTCGTCGTACTCGGCGTTCTCGGCGATCTCGCCAAACGCGCGGGCCGCGGCGATGCGCTCGGCGATCTCCCGGCGCTTCTCCGTCCGCAGTCGTCCGAGCTCGCTCGTCAGCTGCTCATGGCCCTCGGGAGTGAGGATCACATCCTTCAAGAAAAAACCCTCCGAGATAGACGGCGAGGCCCCGCCGGCCTCGTCGAACGGCCGGGAATGGTAGCTGCGAGGTCGCTTTCTGCGCAAGACCAGAATCCGCTCGCGCGGATTCTGGTCGCGCCCGCGAACGCCGAACGCGCCGGAGTACCGCATTCGGTACTCCGACTCTACGATTGATCCGGTGATCGACCTTCGAACACCTTGGCACATCGGCCCCGTAGAGATCCCAACGCGGCTCGTTCTCGCGCCGATGGCCGGCGTCAGCGTGCAGGCGTTCCGGCGGCAGGGCCGCCGCTACGGAGCTGGGCTCGTCTGCTCCGAGATGGTGAGCTGTGCCGGCATCGAGCATGGCAACGAGCGGACACTCGGGTACCTGCGAGTTGCTGCGGACGAGCATCCGCTCGCGATCCAGCTCTTCGGCTCTGAGCCACGCACGCTCGCGAACGCGGCGAAGATGGTCGAGGCGGTCGGGGCTGACATCGTCGACCTCAACTTCGGCTGTCCCGTGCGGAAAGTGACTCGGACTGGTGCCGGCGCCACGCTGCTCGAGGATCCCTCGCTCGCATGCAGCATCGTCGAGTCGGTCGCCGACGCGGTCGATCTCCCCGTCACCGTCAAGCTACGACGCGGCCTGCAGAACGAGTCGCGCTCGTGCCTCGAGCTCGGCCCGAGGCTCGTCGAGGCGGGCGCAGCCTCCCTGACGCTCCATCCTCGGTCAGCACAGCAGATGTACACCGGAACCGCCGATCACGCGCTGACAGCGGAGCTCGTCTCCCTGGTCGACGTTCCGGTGGTCGCGTCGGGAGATGTGACCTCACGTCGGTACGCCCAAGAGGTACTCACGGCGACCGGCGCGGAGGCGGTGATGGTCGGGCGCGGCGCTCAGGGCAACCCCTGGGCGCTCGAGGAGATCGTCGACGGCCACTCGACCACGCCGTCGCGTGAAGAGGTTGCAGCCGAGCTCGTTCTGTTCATCCGCGAGGCCGTGCGCGAGCTCGGTGAACGCCGGGCGTCGAGCTTCCTGAAGAAGTTCTACGGCTGGTATCTCGGGCAGGGCCGATTCCCCAAGCCGTTCAAGCAGGAGCTCGTCCAGCTCGAGTCGACCGAAGCGGTGGAGCGGCGGCTCCTTGTTGCGGCACCGGGCGCGCTCGAGATCCTGGAACGGCTGGAAGCCGAGGTTCCATCAGGTGACGACGTGACGCTCGAGCTGCCGATCTCCGTGTACGGCGGCGGCTGAGTCAGTCTTTCGATCGCCCGGCGAAGGCGGTCGCGACGCCCAGGGCGACATAGACGCCTCCCGAGACGTAGCGCTGCACCCGCAGGAAGCTACCGCGATCGGCGCAACAGCCCACCCGCGGCGTCGGCGGTCAGCGCCCAGCCGAGGTCGAGCACGAGGGCGATCGCGACGAAGACGAGCCCGAGGAGCCCGATCTGGAGAGCCGGATGAGCGGCGTCAGGGTCGACGAACTGCGGGAGGAACGCGAGGAAGAACAGCGCCACCTTCGGGTTGAACGCGTTGACGAGCACACCCTGTGCGAAGACGCGGCGAAGACGGACATCGCTGCTGACCGCGGCTTCCGCATCGCCCTGTCCCACGAAGAGGGTCCAGAGCCCGAGACCGATCAGATACGCGGCGCCTGCGTACTTGATCACCGAGAACGCGATGGCCGAGGACGCGAGCAGGGCGGACAGCCCCACGGCTGCCGCGGCGACGTGCACGAGCGCGCCCGCCTCGATCCCGAGCACCGAAGCGACACCCGCCCGACGCCCCTGGTGGATGCTCCGTGTCACGATGTAGAGCACCGCCGGACCGGGCACCGCGATGAGGGCAGCCGACGCGAGCGCAAAGATGGCGAGCGTCCCGAGGTCGATCATGCGTTCAGCTCCCAGACCAGGCGCAGGCCGTCGAGCGTCAGGAACGGGTCGACCCGTTCGATCGTCCGGGAGTGTGGCGCCACGAGGTCTGCCAGCCCCCCGGTAGCGATCGTGCGCGCCTCGGCGCCGAGCTCCTCGCGGATGCGGCCCACGATTCCGTCAACCTGGCCCGCGAAACCGTACACGAGGCCCGACTGGAGCCCGCCGACCGTCGTCTTCCCGATCACCGCCGCAGGCGGTGCGTAGTCGACCTTCACGAGCCGAGCCGCCCGGGCGAACAGCGCCTCCATGGACGTCTCGATGCCCGGCGCGAGAACCCCGCCGACGTACTCCCCTTCGGGAGAGACGACGTCGAAGTTGGTCGAAGTGCCGAAGTCCACGACGACGACGGGGGCGCCGTAGCGCTCCTTGGCCGCGACGGCGTTGACGATACGGTCCGGGCCGACTTCGCGCGGATCGTCGTAGCGAATCGGGATGCCGGTCTTGACCCCGGGACCGACCACGAGAAGTGGTGCATCCGCCCATTTGCCCGCGAGCCTCTCCCACTCCCGAACGAGCACTGGAACGGTCGAGGCGAGGCAGATCCCCTCGACTCCGTCGAAGTCCAGCAGACCCGTTAGAAGAACACCCAGCTCGTCCGCCGTCGTCGACCGCTCGGTCGCGATGCGCCAGTGGTCCTGGAGCTCGCTACCCGAGTAGAGGCCGAGGACGGTCTGCGTGTTGCCGACATCGACGGCAAGGAGCATCGCGCAAAGTGAATCAGAGCGGCTGCGAGCGGGGTGTTGTAGAGTCGGAGCCAAGGTGTCTCGGACGCAGAGTCGCGACTGGAACGGGCTCGAGATCGCACTCGTGCTCGCGGGATTCGCCGTCGCCCTCAGCGCCGCTCTCGAAGTCCTTCGGCGTAGGCGAGCGAAAGGAGCGCGCATGGCGGACGCAAAGCAGATCGTCCGACGTCTCATCGAGGAGCCGTGGAAGGGCAACATGGACGTGATCGACGAGCACATCGCGGCCGGCTACGTCGGCTACGACCCGTCGGTGCCCGAGCCGATCAACGGCCCAGCAGGCGTGAGGACGCAGATCCAGCAGTACATCGACGGATTCCCCGACGGCCGCATCACCGTCGACGATCAGATCGCCGAAGGCGACAAGGTGGCGTCGCGGTGGACGGCGCGCGGCACCCAGACCGGCGAGGTGGCCGGCATCGCACCCACCGGCAAGGGGGTCACGGTTTCGGGCCTCACCATCTCCAGGCTCGAGAACGGCATGGTGGTCGAGGAGTGGACTACCTGGGACACGCTCGGCATGCTCGTGCAGCTCGGCGCGGTTCCTGCGCCCACTCAGGCCTGAAGAGCGCCACAAGCGAAGTGAGGGGCCGCCTCGAGCGGCCCCTCGACGTTGCAGGGTCGAAGGCCGAAACGGCGAAGGATGGCTTCCCCGGCAATCGCCATGTCCAGCTTCTTCGCTTCCCGCCACATGCCGTGCGCCGACTGCGGCGCGTCGGTCGCGGCTGAGGAAAGGGACGGACATACCTGCGATCCCGAGCGCGTTCTCGAGTTCCGCGTGTTCCAGCTCCGAGAGGGAATCGCGGAGTTCGACGGCGACTTTCGCCGGTACCTGGAGTCGGCCGAGGGCCGCTTCGAGCAGTGGCTCGCCGAGCGCGACCGGCCAGCTTCCTAGGCGCAAGACCGGAATCCGCTAGCGCGAATTCCGGTCGCGCGAAGATCCCTGAAGGCGTCCGCTTCGCGGCCGCTTTCCCTCGCCTTACGAAGGCTCTTCGTCGCCCGGAAACTGCTGGCCGATGCGCTCCGCGAGCGCCTCGGCGCTGAGTCGCGGCTCCTCGCCTTCACCGCGCAGCTCCTCGATCGTCACGTCTCCGGAGGTGTAGACCTCCGCACGCGGGATGATCCGGCTCGGCCGGTTCTTGTCCCATACCCACACGTCCTCCATCCGCACGTGGAAGAACGGATAGCTCGCCTGGGGAAGCGACTCGACGTCGAGCTGGTTGCAGAGGTACGTCGCGTCCTGGGTGAGAACGCAGTAGCGAAAGAGGCCGAAGACAGCCGCGTACTCGCGTTTCAGCGAGATCTCGAGCTCAGCCTCGAACTCGTCCAGCTCGTCGAGGTGGGACACGCGCTCAGTCTAGATGAGCGAGAAGCTCCGAAACCGGGCCTCGCCCGGGGATCAGGAGCTCAGGCTCCAGGTCGACGAGCGGCTCGAGCGCGAAGCGGCGCTGATGGAGCCGAGGATGCGGTATGCGCAACCCAGGCTCGTCGACGATCTTGTCCCCGTACACGAGCAGGTCGAGGTCGATCGTGCGCGGCCCCCACCGCTCCCCGTCCCGCACCCGCCCGAGCCCTTGCTCGACGCGGAGGAGCGCGTCCAGCAGCTGGCGCGGCGACAAGCTGGTATCGATGGCTACGGCGCCGTTCAGATAGATCGGTTGATCCACGTTGCCCACCGGGTCCGTGTCGCGGAGCTGGGACACGGCAAGGACCTCGATCTCCGGTTCGGCCGCCAGGAGGTCGACGGCGCGCAAGAGCGTTACCTCCCGCGGACCGAGATTCGCCCCCAGACCGATGTACGCCCGCCGCAAAACTAGCGAGTTCGCTCGATGATCACCGCGGCGTGCTCGACCGGCGGGTCCAGCACGACGTCCGGCTTGCGGACGCGCACCCGGACCCGCTCGACCGCGGCGAAGCGTTCCAGGATGCCGTCGACTACCGCCCCGGCGAGCCCCTCGAGCAGCAGGCGCTCCGGTCCGGCGAACACCTCCCGCACGAGACCTGCGAGGTACCGGTAGTCGACGGTCTCGTCGATGTCGTCGCTCGAGGCGGCGTCCCCGTCCACGTCCACCCAGAGATCCACGAGGAAGCGCTGGCCGAGCCGGCGCTCCTCTTCCAGAAAGCCGTGATGCCCGAACACCACGAGGCTCTGCAACTCGATCGTCATGGACTCACCTTTCCCCGTTGTATCGCAGCAGCAACCGCGAGCGCCTCGACCGTCTCGCGAACGTCGTGTGCGCGCAACATCCAGGCACCTCGCTCGAATGCCGCTACCGCCCCGCCCACCGAGGCTGCCATCGTCCCCTGGTCGGCGTCCTGGACGCCCAGAACCTTGCCCAGCGTGCTCTTGCGCGAGATCCCGACGACGAGAGGACGACCGAGCGCCGCGAAGTCGTCGAGGTGGCGCACGAGCTCCAGGTTGTGATCGGGCGTCTTGCCGAAGCCGATGCCGGGATCGACGCAGATGTGCTCCTCGGCAACGCCGCAGTCGATCGCGAATGCGATTCGCTCTTCGAGGAACGCGAACACTTCAGCCACGACGTCGTCGTACTGAGGACGCTTCTGCATCGTCCCCGGCTCGCCCGACATGTGCATCAGGCAGACATACAGGCCGTGCTCGGCCACGACCGTACCCAGCTCCGGATCTCCACGCAGCGCGGTGACGTCGTTGACCATCTCGGCGCCGAGCTCGAGTGCGCGCCGCGCGACCTCGGCCTTGGACGTGTCGACGGAGACCGGGATGCCCTGGAGCCCCTCGAGCACCGGTATGACGCGACGGAGCTCCTCCTCGACGCCGACCGGCTTGGCGCCCGGCCGCGTCGACTCGCCTCCGACATCCACGACCGCAGCTCCCTCGGCCATGAGACGCCGCGCGTGCTCGACCGCGGCGGAGGACGTCGAGAAGCGGCCTCCGTCGGAGAAGCTGTCGGGCGTGACGTTCACGACGCCCATGACCGCCGGCCCAGGCCAGCGAACGTCGATCGGCACGCGCCCAGCGGAGCTCACGTCGCGGAGCGTAACGCCGCACACGTCCGCGAAAGAGCGCAGAATGCACTCCCATGACCACAGCACCCTCCACCAGCGGCCCGCTCGGGCAGCCGCGCGGGATCGGCTTCGGAATCCTGCTCTTCATCATCACCATCGGGATCTACTCGCTCTACTGGGTGTTCAAGACCCAGGACGAGGTGAAGGAGCACTCGGGGATCGGCGTGGGCGGCGTCCTCGGCCTTGTCATCTGGATCCTCGTCTCGCCCATCAGCTGGTTCCTGATTCCCTCCGAGATCGGGAAGATGCACAAGGCGGACGGGCGCGAGGCGCCTTTCACCGGCTGGACCGGACTCTGGGTCCTGCTGCCGATCATCGGGGGCATCGTGTGGTTCGTGAAGATCCAGGGAGCGCTCAACCGCTACTGGGAGAGCAAGGCCGCCGCAACAGCGCCCGCGAACGAGCCGGCGATCGCGTAGGAAGCACGGAAGGAGATCGGAGTGCGGGCTAGCGCGCCGCGCGCATTCCTTCCCGCGGTCTTCGTGCTGGCGCTGATCGGGGTCGTCGCGGTCGCCGCGACCGGCTCGACCCAACGCGGCTCGGACGAGACACGGCCGCCGTCGGACGTCGTTCTCGACACCCTCTTCACGTTCGCGCTCCTGGCCCTGATTCCGGCGGCCGCCGTCCTGATCTACGGGCTGATCCAGCGAAAGGCAATCGCCGAGGAGATCGCCTCGGGCAAGTATCGACGCAGCGGGATGCTCGTCTCGTTCCTCGCGCCTGCGGGCGCCCTCGCGCTGATCTGGTACCTCAGGCCGCGCGGGCTCGAGGGTGTCTTCGCCCGAGTGGAGGACGCACGCACGCTGCAGCAGCCCGAGGCGCTCGAACCGAGGCTGGGCCAGCCCGATCCGAGCGGGATCTACGAGCCGGAGATCGCCTGGGTTCCGGTTCTGGTGGTGCTGGCGCTCTTCACTGCCGGGGTCGCCGCGTACGTCCTCGCGGGACGGCGGCGGGCGAAGGTACTCGATCCCGGCCAGAGCCGACTGGCCGAAGGGGTGGCGAACGTGTTGGACGAGTCGCTCGACGACCTTCGCGCGGAGCCGGACGCACGCCGTGCCGTGATCGCGGCGTACGCTCGCCTCGAACGCACCTTCGCCGCCTCCGGACTCGCGCGGGTGCGCCAGGAGACGACCGAGGAGCACGTCAGCCGAATCCTCGGCGAGCTGGAGGTGGACAGCCGACTCGTGAGGCGGCTCGCAGACCTCTTCGCCTGGGCGAAGTTTTCACCCCACCGGGTGGACGAGTCCATGAAGAACGAGGCGATCGCGGCCCTCGCGCAGATCAGCGATGAGCTCCGCGCCGCGGCACGCCGGCGGCTGGAGGAGCGGATGCGCGTGCCCGCGAAGCGGACAGCTACTTCGTGAAGAGCGACCTGTGGCGGGCCGCGCGAGCCCTGTTCCTCCCCACACTTGCCCTTCTCGCCATCCTCGCGTTCCTGCCGGGCTGGTTCGACGTCGCGGTCCGCGTGTACGCGCTCGTCGTCACGGGCGTGACACTCGCGCTCATGATCACCGCTCTGCGCCGCTCCTACCCGCCGGCGCAGCCGCTCCGGGCGACCGAGAGGAGACGCCCTCGTGCTCGCCGTGAAAACCCAGCAATGCTCGAGCGGCTCGAGCAGGAGGTCGTGCTCGGCGCAGCGAGCTCGTTCGACCTGCATCAGCAGCTGCGGCCGCGGTTGCGAGTGCTCACCGCAGAGCTCTTGACCGTACGGCGCGGGCTCTCACTCGACGGTGACGCCGGGCGGGCGCGCGAGCTCCTCGGAGAGGAGACGTGGAGCCTCGTCCGCAAGGATCGCCCCCCACCCGAGGATCGCCTTGCCCGCGGAACGTCGCAGGAAGCGCTGAGTCGCGTGGTCACGTCGTTGGAGCGCCTGTAGTGGACCTCCAGCGTGTCCATGGGCTCTCCGGAGAGATTCTCGACGAGGTCGAACGGGCTGTCGTCGGGAAGCGCGATCCCCTCGAGCTGGTCCTCGTTGGCTTCCTCTCGGACGGGCACGTGCTCCTCGAGGACTATCCCGGCCTGGCCAAGACGCTTGCCGCTCGGTCGTTCGCACAGGTGCTGAGCATGCGGTTCAAGCGCATCCAGTTCACTCCCGACCTGATGCCCTCCGACGTCACGGGCTCGTCGATCTGGAACCAGCGCGACATCGACTTCGAGTTTCGGCCGGGGCCGATCTTCACGAACCTGCTGCTCGCCGACGAGATCAACCGCGCGCCGCCGAAGACCCAGGCCGCGCTCCTCGAGGCGATGCAGGAGCGGCAGGTGACGATCGAGGGCGAGACGCACCGGCTCGAGCTGCCGTTTCTCGTCATCGCTACGCAGAACCCGATCGAGTACGAGGGCACCTATCCCCTTCCCGAGGCGCAACTCGATCGCTTCCTCCTCAGGACAGCCTTCGGCTACCCGGCTCGGGAGGACGAGATGGAGGTGCTCGGACGCCGGATCGAGCGCGGCGTGGACGAGCTCGAGCTCCGGCCGGTCGTGGACCGCGAGACGCTCCTCGAGATACAGCTAGCGATCGAGCAGGTGCACGTTGCCGAGAGTGTGCGCGGTTACTGCGTCGACGTCGTCGCGGCCACGAGGCGATCCGAGAGCGCGGCGGTGGGCGCGAGCCCACGCGGAAGTCTCGCGCTGCTCAAGCTCGCTCGTTGCAAGGCCGCTTTGGCAGGCAGAGACTTCGTGCTCCCCGACGATGTCAAGGCGGTCGCAATTCCCGCGCTCGCCCACCGGCTCGTCCTGCGACCCGAGCTGTGGGTGCAGCGGATCTCGTCCGAGGATGTCGTGCGGGATGTCCTCGCAACCGTGCCGACACCGCCTCCGGAAGACCTCCTGCCGGATGCCTGAGCGATGACGCGCCGTGGCAGCGCGCGTCTCGAGGGGTACGCGATCCTCGCCGCGATCGGTTTGGTCGCCGCGCTCGTGCTCCGCCGGCCAGAGCTCGCCGTCGCCGCGGCTCCCTTCGCGCTCGTGCTGGCAATCGGCCTGCAGCTCGCGCGCGAGCCACGGCTCGACGTTCAGTTCAGCGTCGCGGGGGAGCGAACGGTCGAAGGGGCGCTCGTCGACACGGAGATCGTGGTTCGTGCGGAGAGCGACATCGACCGGCTCGAGCTCCTGCTCGATCTGCCGAAGGGCGTGCACGCCGAGGGTGCCGATGCCGTGGCCCTTCGCCTCCGTGCCGGCGAAGAGCGCACGATCCCCGTGCAGCTGCGCTGCTCGCGCTGGGGCGTCTACAGGGTGGGAACGATCGAAGCTCGCGCTCGCGACCCGTTCCGGCTCGTCGTCTGGGAGGATCGGCTTGCTCGAGCGCAAGATCTCAAGGCCTACCCGCACTCGCAGACCCTGGCCAGAGTCCTCGACGCGGCCGAGACGCAGGCGTTCACGGGAAGCTCGGTCGGCCGCGTCAAGGGGGACGGAATCGAGTACGCCGACATCCGCGACTACGTCCCCGGCGATCACCTGCGCTCCATCAACTGGCGCGCGTCCGCCCGTCGAGCAGGCCTCGTGGTCAACGAGCAACATCCGGAGCGGAACACCGACGTCGTGCTGTTCGTCGACAGCTTCGCGGACATTCGCGACGACACTCGAAGCACGCTCGACGACGCGATACGCGCTGCAGCGACGCTCGCCTCTCACTATCTCGAGCGGAGGGATCGCGTCGGCCTGGTCGCCTTCGGCGGAGTCCTGCGCTGGCTCCGACCCGGACTGGGGTTGTCTCAACGCTTCCGCCTGATCGAGACCTTGCTCGAGACCGGAGTCGCGCCCACCTACATCTGGCGTGACGTCGACCTGATCCCTGCCCGGATCCTCCCTCCGAAGGCGCTTGTCATCGCGCTGACACCGCTCGTCGACTCGCGCTTCGTCAGGACGCTGCAGAACCTGCGCGCACGGGGGTTCGACCTCGTCGTCGTGGAGATCGACCCGCTCGAGCTCGTCGAGGCGGGGAGGAACGAGCTCGAGCGTCTCGCGTATCGGCTGTGGCTGCTCGACCGCGAGATGCTGCGCTCGCGGCTCGAGCGGCTCGGCATCGGCATCGCGCGCTGGGGCGACGGCGTGGCGCTCGAGTCCGCACTCGAGGAGGTGAGGACGTACAGGCGCTACGCAAGAGTCGGACGCGTGTAGCCGCGGGAGCCGGAGCGGTCGCATGCGCCGTCGCGCTGGCCGTGCTGCCGCTTGCTCGCGCTAACGAGGACGCGTTCGTCGAGGTCGGCTTCCGCGTCGCAGCGGTCGCTCTGCTCTCGCTCGTGGGCGCGCTCGTCATCGGGTGGGAGCCGCTCCTTCCCGCCTCGCTCGTCATGCTGGGGGGCCTGTACGGGACGCAGCTCGCCGTCGACGACGCGCCGCTCGACGGCCTGGCGGTGCTCCTCGCAGCCGGGTTCGTGGTGACCGCGGAGCTTGGTTACTGGTCGCTCGACGAGCGCGAGGCGGTGAAGGCCGAGCCGGGCGCCGATCTCCGTCGGATCGCGTTCGTCTCGGCGCTTGCTCTTCTCGCGCTCCTCGTCGCAGTGCTGCTGCTCGCGATCGTCGAAGGGGTCCGGGCGGGAGGGCTCGCCGTCGATCTGCTCGGAGCCGTCGCGGCCGGCGCGGTACTGCTCCTCGTCGTCGTGATCGCCCGTCGAGCGGGCCACCGCGAAGAGGCATCCGCCGATTGAGGGGCCGTATGCCTCGAAGGGGTGATGACTCGAGCGCGGCTGGCACCGATCTAACGCGTCATGAAGCGACGCGCCGCCATCCTTCTCTCAGTCGCCGCGGCCGTCTGCGCAGCAGGCGCCGCCGCCGCCCCGGAGCGTTCCGAGCACCATGCCGGGATCGCACTCCACCTCGTCGAGGGCATCAACGCGATTCGCGCGCAGCACGGGCTCGCGCCGGTCCGCCCCGCCCCGTCGCTGCGACTGGCCGCGCTCGCGCACACGCGTCTCCAGGTCGAGCGTGGCGCCTTCACCCACGACTCGCCGGACGGGTCGTCCTTCTCCGACCGAATCGCGCGCTTCTACGGTCAGCGTGGATTCTCGCGCTGGGGCGTCGGCGAGAACCTCCTCTACGGCCCGGTCGCGATGAGCCCGGACGAGGCGCTGCGCGTCTGGCTCGAGTCCCCGGCCCACCGCAAGATCCTGCTCGAGCCGAGTTGGCGCGACATCGGAATCGTCGCGCTCGCGGCGAACCAGGCGCCGGGCGAGTTCGGCGGTCACGATGTCGTCGTGATCACGTCGGACTTCGGCATCCGCAGCCGCTAGCGGACACTCGCTCCGAGAGTCGAGCCGCGCGGGAGAATGCCTTCGTGCCGAGCGCTCGTGAGCTACGACACCGGGTGCACGGGCTCGCAGGCGTAGGTGGCCGATCTGGCTCGCTCAGCTCGCCTCTGTCGCCGTCACGACTCGGGCGGCGCTCACCACTTTCTCCTGACCGACGGGTTCCCCACCCTCGGGCGCTGTCGACGGGACGCTCCTCCGCTCGCGACTCGTACGAAGCTATGCGATCGTCCTCGCGGTGGTCGGCGCCGCGCTCGCCGTCCTGCACCTTGTCTGAAGACGGCTGAGGAGCTAGCCTGCCGCGCCCTCGGGGGGCGGCGGCTGCATGGCCGTCCCGGGGATCGGGCGCGGCTGCGGCTTGAGCTTCGGCTTCTTGTCCGCCTCGGGCTCGAGCTCGGACTCCTCCGGGACCTCCTCGGGGAAGACCGACTCCTCCGACTCGCCGGCGAGCAGACGCTCGTACTGGTCCTTGTCGATCGTCTCGCGCTCGATCAGGATCGCGGCGAAGCGGTGCAGCTCGTCCATGTGCGCGCGCAGGACTTCCGTCGCAGAGGCATGGGCCTCCTCGATCACGCGGCGGATCTCGTCGTCGATGTCCTTCGCGAGCTCCTCCGAGTAGTCGGGCTCGGAGCCCATGTCGCGACCGAGGAAGGGGAGATCGTGGGCTCTCCCGAGGACGCGGGGGCCGAGCTTCTCGCTCATCCCGAAGCGCATGATCATCTGCTTCGAGGTCGCGGTCACGCGCTCGAGGTCGTTCGCGGCGCCGGTCGTCACCTCGTGGAAGACCAGCTCCTCCGCCGCGCGGCCACCGAGCGTCATCGCGAGCTCGTCCATCAGCGCGGACCTCGTCGTCAGGTAGCGGTCTTCCGTGGGGAGCGAGATGGTGAGCCCGAGCGCCTGTCCTCGCGACACGATGGTGATCTTGTGCACCGGGTGCGTGTGCTCGAGGTAGTGGCCCACGAGCGCGTGCCCCATCTCGTGATAGGCGGTGATCTTCCGCTCTTTCTCCGAGAGCAAGCGCGCCTTCTTCTCCGGGCCGGCGATGACGCGCATGATCCCTTCCTCGAGCTCGTCCTGGCCGATCATCTTCTTGCCGCGGCGGGCTGACAGGAGCGCGGCCTCGTTGATCAGGTTCGAGAGGTCTGCCCCGGTGAAGCCGGGCGTGCCTGCGGCGAGCGTGTCGAGGTCGATCTCGTGCGCGATCGGCTTCCCGCGCGCGTGCACCTCGAGGATCTTGCGCCGGCCAAGCCGGTCGGGGCGGTCGACGACGATCTGGCGGTCGAAGCGTCCTGGACGGAGGAGCGCGGGATCGAGGATGTCCGGCCGGTTGGTCGCGGCGATCAGGATGATGTTGTCCTTCATCTCGAAGCCGTCCATCTCGACAAGCAGCTGGTTCAGCGTCTGCTCGCGCTCGTCGTGACCGCCACCGAGCCCGGCGCCGCGGTGTCGGCCCACGGCGTCGATCTCGTCCATGAAGATGATGCAGGGAGAGGCTTGCTTGGCCTGCTCGAACAGGTCGCGGACGCGCGAGGCGCCGACGCCGACGAACATCTCGACGAAGTCGGAGCCCGAGATCGAGAAGAACGGAACCCCCGCCTCGCCGGCGACCGCGCGCGCGAGCAGCGTCTTTCCGGTTCCCGGTGGGCCGTAGAGGAGAACGCCCTTCGGAATGCGTGCGCCGAGCGCCTGGAACTTCTTCGGGTTCTCCAGAAACTCTTTGATCTCGTGGAGCTCCTCGACCGCCTCGTCCGCTCCGGCGACGTCCTTGAACGTGACCTTCGGAGAGTCGGGCGACATGCGCTTGGCACGGCTCTTGCCGAAGCTCATCACCTTCGATCCCCCGCCCTGCACCTGGTTCATCAGGAAGATCCAGAACGCGATCAGGATCACGAACGGAAGGACGCTGATGATCAGCGACCACCAGGGCGACGACCCTGTGCCCTTGGAATCGAACTTGACGTTCTCCTCTTCGAGCAGATTCTGGAACTGGGTCGCCGACTGCGGGGTCGGATAGTTGACTTTGGTCTTCTCCCCGTTGACGAGCGTCACGGAGAGCGATTGGCGCCTCGGATCGAACAGCACCTCGTTGACGTTGCCGTTCCTGACCTCCGAGATCGCCTGCGAGTACGTGATCTTGCGCTGCTCCGAGCGCCCGGGCAGGAGCGTCTGACTCGCCAGATAGACGAGGACGACGATGATGATGAGCGGAAAGAGCGCGCTTCTGAAGAACCGGTTCACGTCAGTCTCGGGAGGGTAGCACCCTCTTCTTCGGCACCCAGGCCCCCGGCCCTGGACACCCATTACGGGTGGATTGAGGTACTACGTGGCGCTTGGCACGAGATCCGGGTGCAGCACGGCGACGTACGGGAGGTTCCGGTAGCGCTCGGCGAAGTCGAGGCCGTACCCGATCACGAAGCGGTTCGGGATCTCGAAACCGACATATCGGACCGGAACGTCGATCTCCCGCCGCTCTGGCTTCGTCAGAAGCGTGATCACTTCGAGCGAGGCGGGCTTGCGAGCGCTCAGGTTACGCATGAGGTACGACAGGGTGAGCCCGGAGTCGATGATGTCCTCGACGACGAGCACGTCCCTGCCGGCGACGTTGATGTCGAGATCCTTGAGGATCCGGACGACGCCCGACGAGTCGGTCGCCGCGCCGTAGCTCGAGATCGCCATGAAGTCGATCTCACACGGAACCGTCAGCTCACGCATGAGATCGGCCATGAAGAAGACGGCGCCCTTCAGCACGCCCACGAGCAAGAGATCCCGTCCCGCGTAATCGGCGGAGATCTCGGCGCCCAGCTCGACGATGCGCTGCTGGAGCGGCCCCTGCTCGATCAGGATCTCGCCGACTCCCTGTTCCAGCTCGGCCTGTGTCATTGGGCGACATCCTTCCATGCCCGCACTGTTCCCTCCCAGCCAGGCGCTTCGGCGATCCCGGGAACGGCCACGACGTCGTCCCCCGAGACGACGAGCGGCCACGTGTCGCGCTCTCTCCTCGGCACCTTGGCGTCCACGAACAGATCCTGCACCTTCTTGCGCCGTCCCGCGAGGCGATCTCCCGGCCGCCGGGTACGGACGACGAGCTCCGGTACGTCGCTCTCGATGTGCCAGGGGCCGAAGCTGACCCTGCCCTCCAGGCGGATCGTCTCGTACTCGCGCACCGCACGGATACCCCGGCCGAGGTCGGCCGACTTCGTTCCCGCCGTGGAGGAGAGCAGCTCGGCAAGCGTTCGTTCGAGCCCCCTGGGCAGACGCGGATGCTCCTCGGCCAGCGCCAGCAGGTTCCGGTCGGCGCCGGGGTGCAGACGCCGGAGCAGCGGGAGGATCTCGTGGCGGATCAGGCCGCGCTGCGTGGCCGGGTTGGAGGTGTCGACGCGGAAGGCCAGGCCGCGGTCACGGCAGTAGGCCTCGGTCTCGTCCCGCCAAAGCGTGAGCAGGGGGCGGACGACACCGTCCTCACGGGCCGCCTTCATTCCCTTGGTGTTGCCGGACGAGACGAGCCGGTAGAGGATCGTCTCGACCTGGTCGGAGGCCGTGTGACCGGTCGCGCGCAGCCCGCGTTCCTCGGTAAGCGAATAGCGGAGATCACGCAGCTCGGCCTCGCTCGAGCCCTGTAGCAGTCTGTTGCTCGGCGTCAGCACCTGCGCCCCCATGAGCTCGCGGCAGAAGCGCGCGTCCGCCTCCGACTCCTCACCGCGCAGGCCGTGGTTCACATGGACTGCCGAGACGGGGTAGCCGAGCGCTCCGAGGACATGCCAGAGGCAGGTCGAGTCGGCTCCTCCCGATACGAGACACGCGACCGCGCCGCCAGGCGCGATCAGGTCGTGGGACCGGATGAAGCTCTCGACGCGAGCGGAAAGCGCGCTTGCCATGCGCCAATGATGCCGTGACTACGAAGGATCGCGGAACCGCGGATCGACGCTCCAGGACTCCAGCAAGTCCGCGGCAGCCTCGAGCTCGCCGGCCTCCAGTCGATAGGGCCAGGCGTGCTCGACGGGAGCGAGCATCAGCGGCGCGGGCACCAGCCCCTCGGCGGCGTCGACGATGTAGCGGACCGCCAGGGCATGCCCGACGACGAGCGCCCTCTCCTCGGGCCTGCCGAGCACGAGTCGCAGACCGGACGCATAGCGAGCAGCTGCCTCGGCGCGGCTCTCGCCGCCGCCCGGTGCAGGCAGCGCCGGCGCCCCGGACCCGGCCCACTCGCGGTACGTGGCGAGGAGACCTCCGTCGAAGCTTCCGAAGTGGATCTCGTTCAGATCGGAGACGATGATGTGCGGAACGTCTCGCCCGTCCAGAGCGCGCTCGAGAGTCTCCTGCGTTCGCCGAAGCTCCGTCGCGACCCCGAGGGCGATGTCTTCGTCGACCAGGAGCTCACCGAGATTGCGCGCCTGCGCGACACCTTCCTCGGTGAGGCCTTCTCCCGGCGCGGCGTACGAGGCGAGCCCTGACGCATTCGAGGCGGCGAGCGCATGGCGAGCGAGGAAGATCGTCTCCATGGGCTTACAGCAATACCGAGCGGTAGTCGAGGACGTGCTCCATCCCGATCGTCTCGTACAGGCGGATCGCGGGGTGGTTCTCGGATCGGACGAACAGGCAGACCGCAGGAACCCGCTCCAGCAGCAATCGGCAGAGATCGCGCAGTCCACGTGCGCCGTAGCCCTGCCGCCGTGCGGCCGGGTCGACCCACACCTGCTGGAGTTGAACGGCCGAAGGCGTCCATGCGGAGGCCTCGGCCTTGAACCGGATCACTCCATCCTCGGCCCAGAGCCACGATCGTCCTTCCTCGATCTGGGTGCGCGTACGCCAGCGGAACCCCTCCGGATCACGCCGCAGCGGATCGACTCCGATCTCCTGCTCATGCGCGGCGGCACACGCGGGAACGAGGAGCTCGAGATCGTCGAGCTCCGCGACCCGGAGTCCGGTCTCGCCTTCCGCTGGAGCTTCACCGAGGACGAACACGGGCTGACCCGGGCGGTCTTCGCGTGGCCGCGAGAGGCGCGGGCGCACCGACTCCCAGAGCTCCGAAACCGCCCTCGCCTCTCCGATCAACATTCTCGGCGAGACGCGCGCGACTTCACGGGCGAACGCGCCGCACCCGTGGCCCGAGGGCACGGCGTTCACGCCGACGTGACAGAGCGCCAGGAGGTCGCTGCCGGCCGCGAGCCCGACGAACCGACCGAGGCCACGTCTGGCCACGTCCTCGAGAAAGACGCGCTCGACCGGGTCTCTTCGCACAGAAGCTGCAGGATCTGCTCGCGCGCCGGGTCGACGATCTTGGAGCCCACGGGTGAGACTCTAGGTCGCTGGTCGGCACGTCCTCCCGCTATAGGCTTCCGCCGTGCCGATCCACCTGCGTGCGAATCCAGGCGACTACGCGGAGGCCTGCCTGCTTCCCGGCGATCCCCTGCGCGCAAAGTACATCGCCGAGACGTTCCTGACCGACGTCGTCCAGGTGAACCGAGAGCGCGGGCTGCTCGGGTTCACCGGGCGCTGGGAGGGAAAGCCGATCTCCGTTCAGGGAACCGGGATGGGCTGCCCCTCGGCGGCGATCGTCTTCGAGGAGCTGATCCAGCTCGGCGTCACGCGCCTGCTCCGCGTCGGGACCTGCGGGGGGCTGCAGTCCGAGCACGCGCTCGGCGACCTGATCGTCGCGCTCTCGGCGGTGCCTGCGGACTCGACCGCGACCCATCTCGTCCTCGGTGAACCCCACTGCCCGACGGCGAGCTGGGAGCTGATCCACGAGGCGGTGCACGTGGCGAAGACCAGCAAGGAGATGCTGCGCGTCGGGCCCGTCGTCTCCAGCGACCTCTTCTACAACCCCGACCCGGGCCAGTACGAGCGATGGTCGAAGCGCGGCATCCTCGGGGTGGAGATGGAGTCCTCCGTCCTCTTCACCCTCGCAGCCCTGCGCGGAGTGCATGCCGGCTGCCTGCTCACCGTCAGCGACATCCATGTCGAGGGCGAGTTCGTCCGCATCTCGGACGACGAGCTGCGCGCTGCGGTCGACCGGATGACCCGGATCGCTCTCGAGACGGCAACGGCCGGGCACGGCCATTAGCGACGGGCGGTCTTTCTCGTCAACCCCGCCTCCGCCGGCGGGTTCGACCGGCCGCCGGTGGCCGGAGATCTCGCACCGTGCTGCGGCGCTCGGGCTGAAGGGCGACGCCCTCATTTCCGAGGAGCCCGGCCAGCTTGCAGGCCTCGCCGAGGAGGCCGTGCGCAGGGGAGCGCAGCTGCTCGTCGTCGTCGGAGGCGACGGCTCGGTCAACGAGGTGGTGAACGGTATCGCGGGCGCCGACGATGTCGAGATCGCCGTCATCCCGCGCGGAACCGGCTGGGACTTCGCGCGGAGCCTCGGGATCCCGCGCAAGCTCGCTGCCGCAGTCGAGATCGCGCTCACAGGAGAAACGCGCGCGATCGACCTCGGGCTCGTGACCTACCGAAGCTGGGCGGGAGCGGAGGGTCGCGCCCATTTCGCGAACGTCGGGAGCGCGGGGATCAGCGGCGCCATCGCAAAGCGCGCGAACGAGACTTCGAAGGCCCTCGGCGGGAAGATCTCCGTACTACTGGGCGACGCTCGCCGCCTTCGCTCGGCTGGCAGACGGGTGAGATGCGCGTCTCCGTCGACGGCGAGACCCGCAGCGGGAAGATGATCGACACGATGGTCGCGAACGGCCGCTATCTCGGAGGTGGGATGATGATGCTTCCGGAAGCCGAGCCGGACGACGGCTTCTTCGACGTGCTCCTGATCGGTGATGTCACGAAGCGGGACCTCCTCGTCACGCTCCCGAAGAGCTACCGCGGGAAGCACTTCCCGCATCCGCGCCTCGAAGTCCTCCGCGGCCGCGTCGTCACCGTAGATGCGGAGGAGCCGCTCCCGATCGAGCTCGACGGCGAACAGCCCGGGACGACTCCGGCAAGGTTCGAGGTCGTGTCGAAAGGGTTGCGCGTGCGAGTGCCGCGCCCGGCTTGAGGGGCAGGTTTCGCGCTAGGAGGAAGGCTTGCGCGGGTCCGAACGGCGCGGTGGAGGCTTCTTCAGCCCTGCGATCTCTCGCTCCAGCTTGGCGACTCGCGCCTCGAGCGCGTCGATACCACGCACCTTCTTCCCCAGCTCGTCGACGCGCGCGCGGAGATCGTTGAAGGCACCCACTGCCCGCTGTCCACCAGGGAAGGTCGGAGAGGCGCTGGAGCGCCTCCTCGCCGGCGTCCGCGAGCCTGGTCACGAGGTCCTTGTCCACGGGCTTTGCATCCTTCGCGGAGGTCGTCCGCTTCTCCGTCGTCGGCTCCATGTCGGAAGTCATAGCATCAGCGCCGCGACGTTCGTCGACCTCTTGGCTTCATCCGGACAGAAGGAACCGCTAGTCGAGCGCCGATACGACCGCAGAAAGCGTTCCGCCGGCGTCGGCGTCGATCGTGAGCAGGGCGTGTGCGTCGAGTGCGGTCGGACCCCGGTTGACGATCGCGAACGATGTGCCTCGAGCGGGAGCCCGGCGATCGGGCCACACCTCGAGCGAGGAGCCGACGACGAGCATCAGGGCGGCCGAGCGCGCGAGCTCGGTCGAACGCTCGATCGCGCCGGCCGGAAGCAGCTCGCCGAAGAGCGTCACGCCCGGCTTCAGGATCTCTCCGCAGTGGACGCAGAGCGGAGCCGGTCGCTCCTCGAGCTGTGCGAGGACACCGGTGCACTCCTCGGTCCACAGGCAGCTCGGACATTCAGCCGTGCGGATCGAACCGTGCACTTCGACCACGTCGCGGCTCCCGGCTCGCGCTGTGGAGCATGTCGATGTTCTGGGTGACGATCGCCTGCACGAGGCCGAGTCGCTCGAGCTCGGCGAGCGCGAGATGGCCCGCGTTCGGCTCCGCTTCCAGGAGCGCGTGGATGCGCGTCCGATAGAAGCTCCAGACGCGTACGGGATCGCGCTTGAAGGCCTGGATCGACGCGACTTCGAGAGGATCGACTTCGGCCCAGATTCCCGTCGGCGAGCGGAAGTCGGGGATCCCGCTCTCGGTCGAGATGCCCGCTCCGGTCAGCACCACGCACGGTCTGCCGCTCGACGATGAGAGCAGCTAGATCCGCAGCAGACACCACTGGATTCTAGGGTTGCGTCCCATGGACGGCTTCTCGTTCTCGACCGAGGTCAGGGTGCGCTTCGCCGAGACCGACGCGCAGGGCATCGCGCACCACGCTTCGTTCCTGGTCTGGTTCGAGGTCGCGCGCGTCGAGTACCTCGAACGCCATGCGGGCGGGTACCAGTCGATCCGTGATCAGGGGATCGAAGCGCTCACGACCGAGGTGCACGTGCGCTATCAGCGTGCCGCCTACTTCGACGAGCGGCTCACCGTCTGGGCGCGGTGCGTCGACGTTCGCGGGGCCCGCTTCCGCTACGAGTACCGGATACGCCGAGGTGACGAGCAGGTTGCCGAGGGCTACTCGCTCCACGCGACCGTCGATCGCGAGACCTGCCGACCAGTGCGCGTGCCTGCCTGGCTGGCCGAGGCTGTGACTAGGGCCTCGGAGGAGTCGTAGCGCCAGGCCGCTCGGCCGGCGGTGTCTTCGGGGCTTCGCCCGCGGGGACCTTGGGAGGCTTCGGCGGCTTCGGCGGCTTCGTGCCCACGCGAACGATCCGGGCGTGGGACTTGTACGACGTGTTCCAGGTCTCGGTGCGAAGCTCAGTGCCGTTTCGGTCGTAGATCGTTCGCGTCACCGAGGTCGCGCTCGGCGGCGTGCCCTCCTCCTCGACGATCGTCTCGCCGCGTGCAAGCGTGGGGTCTTTCTCGCGTTCGACGACGACCGGGCCGGTGATCGTCATCGTCCCTTCGGAACTATCGACGCGGCGGTCCTCGCCTCCATAGATCGAGACCACGATGCCGTCGTACTCCGCGAAGCCCTTCACGAGCACCCACTTCTTCGTGTCGTTGAGGAACTTGAGGTCGAGCGACGGCCAGTACACGGTCGCATCACGACCGAGCTGGTAGCGACTGATGTAGAGAGCGTGGGGATTTCGCTCGGTGATCCTGAGCCCCGCCTCCCAGGCCGCGTTGAACACCGTCGTCGCGATCTGTGACGTCCCCCCGCCCACCTCCTCGGCGTACTCCGTGCCGATGATCACGGGCGCAGAGCGGAAACCCCTCTCCTCGGTCCGCTCTCCGATCGTGTCGTTCAACGAGAACGTCCCTCCAGGCGGGACGAGCGTGTCGTCGAGGAGCGACACTCCGAGACGGAGGTTCGTGATGCGATCCGCTGTGCCGGAGTTATAGGTCTTGTAGGCGGACATCCGGCGGTCGATGCCCATGGCAAGCGCCTCGGCGGTGGTTCGCTCCGGGAAGGCTCGTACGATCGTCAGCGTCGCGACCCGGTTCGTCCTCGACGTCGCCGCACGGAGCAGCGCCCGCGCGGCCTTGGGGACGTCGAGCTCGGTGCCGTGGCGGGAAGGGACGACTCTGGACGCTCTCACCCGATACGGCGAAGCCGGCATCACGCGGCGGCTTCCCGACGCGCTCGGCGAGCGCACGGAAATAGGCGTCCGCCCGCGGTCCCGCGATCGCGAGGCGGGAGCCACCGTCCCGCGGGAACGACAGGAGGACCGCGATTCGCCGGGGAGGAACCTTGAAGCTGCGCTTGGCTCCGCGGAGGACGACCGGGCCCGATAGCGCGACTCGCGCGCGGCGCGCCGCCGGGGCGAGGGCAGCCGCGGTCACGTCGGGTGAAGCGATGGCGACGGGCAGTGCGATCCCGCCTTGCGGCCGGTCGAGCGCACCGAGCCCGCGCACGACCGTGTGTGCCGCCTCCTCGAGCGCGACCCTGCGCCCGAGGCGCTCGGGAATCACCTCGATCCGCAGCCCTCGGCGCACCAACGCCGCGTTCTTCGGCGCGCGATCTACCGAGCCGGAGATGCGCTCCAGGGCGAAGTCGAGCGCAGCGTTCGAGACGGCGAGACGCGGCAGGACCTCGGCTCCGAAGAACCGCGTATGCAGCCGCCGGAATCCGCGAATCGGCCCGAACCCGTCACCGGCCCGTCCCGCGGCGGCAACCGCCCCGGTCCAGTCCGGCCTGACGCCGAGCTGGTTTGCGGCAAACGTGTACGACTCCTCGCCCGCGAGGAACGTCACCGGATCGTCTGCGACCTCGGCGAACAGCCGGTCGAGCTTCTCGACGGCCTGGCGCTGCGTGAGCCCACCAACGTCGACCCCTCCGACGCGGGCTCCGGCGGCGAGCTCGCGAGACGAGCCTGCGAACGCGAGCCCGAGCACCACGCCGACGACGGCGAAGAGCCCCGCGACGAACGCAAGTGTCACGAGCAGGGAACGTCCGCGCCCGTGACGACGAGCGCGCGGGGCGATCAGAGGCGAGTCGGCGCGCACCGGACGCCGGATTTTAGCTGGCTGCGAGCGAATCCAGACGGTCGAGCTCAGAAGACGAAGAGCTCGACGCCGCCGGAGACGTACAGGCCGACGCCCGTGATGTACGAGGCGAGATCCGAGCACAGGAACGCGATCGCGTTCGCGATGTCCTGCGGCTCGCCGGGCCGCTTGAAGACGGTGCGCGCGACGATGCGCTCGTTCATCTTCGGATTCGCCATGTTGAACGCCTCGGTCCCGATCACCCCGGGGACGATCGCGTTGCAGGTGATGCCGTGCCGCGCGCCCTCCATGGCGAGCGTCCGGGTGAGCCCGAGCGCTCCCGCCTTCGTCGTCGAGTAGCTCGCCTGGCCGAAGCCGCCGAGCGTGCCAGCGACGGAGGCCATGTTGATGATGCGGCCCCAACCGCGTTCCTGCATGTACGGCCAGACGGTCTGCGCGCAGTTGAAGGAGCCGCTCAGGTTCACGCGCAGGTCGCGCTCCCAGAGCTCGGGGCTCTGATCCCCGATCTGACCCACGTGGTCGAGCGTGGCGGCGTTGTTCACGAGAATGTCGACGGAGCCCAACTCCTCCACCGTGCGCGTGACCGTCGCCGCGACCTGCTCGCGATCGGTGACGTCGCACTTGAGCGCCAGAGCGCGTCGACCCATGCTGCGGATCTCGTCGGCGGTCGACTCCGTGTAGACCATGCCCTGCGCGCGCGCAGCCGTTGCGAGCGCACCCCAGCGATCGGTCTCCTCGGAGGCCGTCGACTCGACCAGGATGTCGGCGATCGCGACGTCCGCTCCCGCGCGTGCGAGAGTGAGCGCATCGGCTCGGCCGAGCCCACGCGAGCCTCCCGTGACCAGAGCCACGCGTCCTCGAAGGTCGATCTCGAGGGCCACCGCGCGATCCTACGCTGCTAGAACCGTGCTCGTGCACACGGATCGACGTGGCAGAGCGGAGGGCGCGGCTCGTCGATCGGCATCGCCTCTCGCCCGCAACTCGTGCGGACAGCGCGCTCGCTGTCGCGAGGTCAATGGTCGTCCTGCACTCGACAGACGCGGTCACCGTGTATCTGTCGATCCGTGCACGGGCCGAAGTTCAGCCATCGGACATCGAGCGCGAGCTCTACGAGGAGCGGACGCTCGTGCGCATGCTCGGTATGCGCCGCACGCTCTTCGTCGTGCCACGCGAGCTCGTCCCCGTCGTCTACGGAGCATGCACGCGGACGATCGCCGCCCGCGAGCGCCGGCGCCTCGAGAAGATGGTCGAGGACAGCGGTATCTCGACACGCCCGAAGCCCTGGCTCACACGCGCCATGAAAGCGGCGCTGCAAGCGGTCGAGGCTCGCGGCGAAGCGTTTACGTCGGACCTCACGAAGGACGTCCCCGTGCTCGCAAAGCGTCTCCGCTTCGGCGTGGGCTCGAAGTTCGAGGCGACCCAGAGCGTCGGATCACGCGTGCTTCCACAGCTCGCGATGGAGGGCCGAATCGTGCGGGGTCGTCCCCGCGGATCCTGGGTCAGCGGTCAGTACCGGTGGGTGCCGATGGAGATCTGGCTGGACGGCCCCGTTCCCGCGGTCGAGCAGGGCCGAGCGCAGACGGAGCTCCTCCAACGCTGGCTCGCCGCATTCGGCCCGGCGACCGAGACCGACATTCGCTGGTGGACAGGCTGGACCGCCGGCGAGGCCCGTGCCGCGCTCGCGGCTGTGCCGCACACGGTCGTCGATCTCGACGGCGCCTTCGGATTCGTCCTCGCCGAGGACCTCGAGCCCGCCGAGACGCTCGAGCCGTCGGCAGCGCTGCTGCCCACGCTCGACCCGACGACGATGGGCTGGAAGGAACGCAACTGGTACCTCGGGCCCCACGCAGGGCTGCTGTTCGATCGCAACGGCAATGCGGGGCCGACCGTGTGGTGGGACGGCAGAGTCGTGGGCGGCTGGTCGCGACGCGGCGACGATGAGATCGTCTTCAAGCTGCTCGAAGACGTCGGCCGAGAGGCGGACCAGGCCGTGGAGGCAGAGGCCGCACGCTTGGCGGCCTGGCTCGGCGACGTCCGCTTCTCGCCCGGCTTCCTGCCGCCGTTCCAGCGCGAGCTGGCGGCGACCTAGTCCTCTCTCGGGAGGAAGATCTCCTTGGCGATCACGAGCCTCTGGATCTGCGACGTGCCCTCGTAGATCTGGAAGAGCTTCGCGTCCCGCATCAGCTTCTCGACCGGGTATTCCTTGATGTAGCCGTAGCCCCCGAAAACCTGCACGGCGTCCGTCGTCACCTTCATCGCCGTGTCGGCGGCGAAGCGCTTCGCGAACGACGATTGGAGCGTCGCGCGCTTCCCCTGGTCGTGGAGCCACGCGGATTGCCAGACGAGCAGCCTCGCCGCCTCGATCTCGGTCGCCATGTCCGCGATCAGGAAGTTGACGCCCTGGTGCATCGCGATCGGCACGTCGAAGGTGACGCGCTCCTTCGCGTACTCGACCGCGTGCTCGAAGGCCGCCTGCGCGACACCGACGGCGCCGGCTGCGGTCCCCGGACGCGTGAAGTCGAGGGTCTTCATCGCGATCTTGAACCCTTCGCCCTCCTCGCCCAACCGGTTCTCGACGGGGACGACGACATCGGTGAGCGCGAACGCCGAGGTATCCGTCGAGCGCTGCCCCATCTTGTCCAGGTGCTTCTCGATCTGCACCCCGCGGGTGTCCATGGGCACGACGAACGCCGAGATCCCGCGATGGCCCTTGCCCGGGTCGGTCTTCGCGAAGACGACCGTCCAGGCCGCGTAGCCCGCGTTGGTGATGAACGTCTTCGAGCCGTTCAGGACGTAGGAGTCGCCTTGGCGAACCGCGGTCGACTTCATGCGTGCGACGTCCGAGCCCGCGTCCGGCTCGCTCAGCCCGAACGAGCAGAGGATCGGCTCTGCGAGAAGCGGTGGAAGCCATTGCTCCTTCTGCTCCTCGGTGCCTGCGATGAGGACGGGCGCCGCGCCGAGGCCGTTCGCGCCGATCGAGGTGCCGATCCCCGAGCAGCCGCGGTTCAGCTCTTCCCCGACGAGCATGCCGTCGAAGGACGGGAGCCCGATGCCACCGAGCGACTCGGGCACGTGCAGGTTCATCAGGCCGAGCTCGTGCGCTTTCGCAATGACGTCGACGGGGTGGGTCGAATGCTCGTCGTACTCGGCTGCCTTCGGCCGAATCTCCTTGTCGGCGAACTCGCGCGCGAGCGCGCGGAGCTCGCGCTGCTCGGGCGTGAGCTCGAACGAGACGCCCGTTACGCCCGTCTCCACTGCTGTCATGACCTGGGCTCCTGAGTCGATTGACTAGTCAGTCAACCATTCTACGCGCGCTCGTGTGGCTCGGTCAAGCCGCGCCAGCTCGTGCGTAGGATGTGCCCATGGCGACGACCACGACCGAGCTTCCGGCCCTCGACCCGCTCGACTTCCTCGCGATCGACGTGCTCCTCGACGATGAGGAGAAGGCGATCCGAGACACCGTCAAGCAGTTCGTGCGGGAGCACGTCCTCCCCTACGTGGGCGACTGGTTCGAGAAGGGGATCTTCCCGCGCGAGCTCTTTCCCGAGCTCGCCAAGCTCGGCCTCTACGGCATGCACCTCGACGGCTACGGCCTGCCGGGCGCGAGCTCCGTCGCCTACGGGCTGACGTGCATGGAGCTCGAGGCCGGGGACGCCGGGGTCAGGAGCGCCGTCTCGGTACAGGGCTCGCTGGCGATGTTCCCGATCTGGCGCTTCGGCTCCGAGGAGCAGAAGGAGCGCTGGCTGCCGCCGATGCACCGCGGCGAGGTCATCGGCTGCTTCGGGCTCACGGAGCCGGACGCGGGCTCCGACCCCGGCTCGATGCGCACGCACGCACGGCGCGACGGCTCGGACTGGATCCTGAACGGCGCCAAGATGTGGATCACGAACGGCTCCATCGCCGACATCGCGATCGTGTGGGCGCGAACCGAGGAGGGTGCCATCCGCGGCTTCATCGTCGAGCAGGACATGCCCGGGTTCTCGGCGCCCGAGATCCACAAGAAGCTCTCACTGCGCGCGTCGGTCACCTCGGAGCTCGTCCTGCAGGACGTGCGCGTGCCGGACGAGAACGTGCTGCCCGAGGCGACGACGCTGCGGGGCCCACTCTCGTGCCTGAACGAAGCCCGCTTCGGGATCGTGTGGGGGGCGGTCGGCTCAGGCCGAGCCTGCTTCGAGTCCGCGCTCGAGTACTCGAAGGAGCGGATCGTCTTCGGCAAGCCGATCGCCGGCTACCAGCTCACGCAGCAGAAGCTCGCGGAGATGGCGCTCGAGTTGAACCGCGGCACTCTCGTCGCCCTCCATCTCGGCCGGATGAAAGACGCGGGAACGCTCCGCCCCGAGCACGTGAGCCTCGGAAAGCTGGGCAACGTCCGCGGCGCCATCGAGGTCGCGAGGAGCGCGCGCACGATCCTCGGCGCGAATGGCGTCACGCTCGAGTACCCGGTCATCCGCCACGTGAACAACCTCGAGTCCGTGCTCACGTACGAGGGCACGCACGAGGTGCACACGCTCGTGGTGGGCGAGGCGCTCACGGGCGAGAACGCGTTCCGCTAGAGCTCGGCACAGACCGACTCGCGAGGAGTGCTGGACGGGCCAGCGCATGCCGGGCGGTGGGTCAGATGGTCGTTCAGTCCTCGCCGTCCCAGTAGTCCAAGATCGGGCCAGGGCGGCTGAGCAAGACGCGCTCACCCTTCACGTCCCGAGCGCCGAACTTGCCGCTGTCCGGATAGTGGACGAGGTCGGGCTTGATCAGCGTGGAGAGCATGAGGACACGGATCGACTCGCCGGTCTTGTTCGAGACTTGGTGGGCACCCTCGTCGCCACGCGGAAATGCGACGACGTCGCCCTCGCTGAGCTCGGTCTCACCCTCGGTCGTACGTAGCGTCGGCCGGCCCCGGAGCACGATCAGCCACTCCTCGTTCGCGTGATGCGTGTGGTAGGGCCAGAGCCGGTCTCCCGGCTCGAGCTCGTACATGCTCCCGCCGATCAGCTCGGCTCCGATTCGCGCGCCGACCCACGCGTCCTTGCTCCGCCAGCCGGATCGATCCTCGGTCCGATCCCACTCGTCGCCGTTGAGATTGAAGACCTTCACCGCGGTGAGCCTAGGCGCTGAGCCCGCCGAGCGCGAGCTCGATCGCCGTCTGTTCCGCGCGAGCGACCTCCTCGTCACCGTCCGGCAGCTGTCCGAGGACCCAGCCGGTGAGCACCTCCTCTAACCCCCCGTAGACGATCCAGCTCGCGAGCTGCGCGTCGACGTCCCGCCGGAAGGTGCCGCCCGCCTGTCCCTCCTCGATCACGCGCTGAACGATCGCGAACGCTTCTCCCACCTCGCCGACCTGGGCCTGGAGCTGCGGGCTCCGCGCCACCTCGCGCACCATCACTCTCACCAGAGCCGGATTGTTCCGCCAGGTACGTAGGAGGATCTTGGCGATCCCTTCGAGCTTCTGGGGGGCGGGCTCATCGGCGGTCTCCACGGCGCGGAAGCGGTCGAGCAGCTCGCCGAAGTTCTCCCGGAAGACCGTCTCGAGCACCTCTTCCTTCGACGAGAAGTAGTGGTAGAGAAGGCCGTGCGCGACTCCGGCTTCGGCGGCGATGTCCCCGACCCGCGCGCCGTGGTAGCCGCTCCGCGCAAAGACGCGTACCGCGGCATCGAGAATGAGCTTCCGCTTCTCTTCCTGCGCTATTGAATGGCCAGTCAACGACGCCGAGGATAGAGGTACGCTCCGCCTCGGTGCAAGCGCTGGCCGGGATCCTCGTCGTCGACCTCACGCGCTACCTCCCCGGAGCGTATGCGAGCCGCGAGCTTCTCCGGCTCGGCGCGCGCCTGGTGCGCGTCGAGAGCCTCCAGGGTGACCCGATGCGGGAGACCGCACCCGCCTGGGACGCGGCCTTGCGCGGGGGGACCGAGTCCGTCGTGTGCGACCTCCGGACCGACGCGGGCTTCGCGCAGGCGCTTGCGACTCGCGCCGACGTCGTCCTCGAGAGCTTCCGCCCGGGCGTCGCCGCGCGCCTCGGCGTCGGCCCCGAGGACGTGCCCGGCTCGACGGTCTACTGCTCGATCACGGGCTTCGGCGCCTCTGGCGCGCACGCCGCCCGGGCCGGCCACGATCTCAACTACCTGGGCTGGTCGGGGGTGCTCGAAGACACCGTGCCCGAGTGGCCGCCCGTTCAGGTCGCGGACCTCGCGGCGGGTGCGCTCGGAGCGGTCGTGGAGATCCTCGCAGCGCTCATCGACCGCGGGCGAACGGGCAAGGGAGCGCGGATAACCGTGTCGATGACCCACCGATCGCACGATCTGGTTGCGCACCGCCTCGGTGGCGAGCCCGTGTCCCGCATGCTCACCGGCGGGCTCGCCTGCTACCGGACGTACGCGACAGCAGACGGACGGCATCTGACCGTCGGCGCGCTCGAGCCGAAGTTCTTCGCGCGACTCTGTGAACTGCTCGACCGATCCGAGCTTGCCGAGCGCCAGTACGCAGCCGACCAGGACGGGCTCGCGAACGAGCTCTCCGAGATCTTCGCGAGGCGCTCACTCGCGGACTGGCTTTCCCGGTTCGGCGACGAGGACGTCTGCGTGGGGCCGGTCTGGACGCGGGGCGAAGCCGCGTCAGAGTTCGGAGCCCACTCCACCGGGCTCGCGCCGGCGCTGGGTGAGCACACGCATTCGTGGCGAGAGGAACTCGGACTCGCCAAGTAACAGACTGCTACCTGGCAACGAGGCCGAGCGCGGCCGGGAGTGCGAGCAGCGTGTCGATTCGCTCGGGCTCGTCGGGGCGCAGTCCGTCACGATCGAGCAGGATCGCCCGCATCCCTAGCGCGCGGGCTCCCTCGATGTCGTCCTCGTAGGAGTCGCCCACCATTGCCGCCTCGTCGGGCTCTACCTCCAGCTGGCGAAGGGCGGCGACGAAGATGGATGGATGCGGTTTCGTCCTGCCGTGAAGCCGCGATCCGACCATCGCGTCCACCTCGAGCCCGTGATGGGCGACGAACTCCGCAAGGTTCCGCTGACCGTTCGTGACGAGACCGATCTTCAGCCGATGCCGCCGAAGCTCATCGAAGACGGCGAGGGCGTCCTCGTAGAGCGAGAAGTTCTCGTGCCGCTCCCACTCCCGCACCATGTCGACCGCGCATTCCCTGGCACCCTCCGCATCTCCGCCCATGCCGCGAACGATCTTCTCGGTGAACGCGATCCAGATCTCTTCGTCGTGCACGAACCGCCCTTCGCCCTGCAGCGCCTCGATCGCGGCCGCGCGAGCCTCCCCGTACTGGTCGGGCTGGAGCGAGAGCCCGTACCTCTCCCCCACCCGCCGGTACCCCTCGGGCCCGAGCTCCGGCCCCGGCCGAAAGAGCGTGAAGTCGACGTCGAAGAGCACTGCGCGAAGCACCAATCTCAGAGGATAGGGACAGAGAAAGACCGAGCCTCGATCCGAGCCGAGATCGGGCGGGAGGCCGGCTTAGCCGGCCGGGAGGCTGGCGCAACGACCCGAGTGCGTTGGTCGAGAGGAAGGGGGGTTGGTGGGGGGAAACGTCGTTTTCCCCCACCCTGATCGGGGTGCCCAGATTTGAACTGGGGACCTCTCCGACCCGAACGGAGCGCGCTACCAGGCTGCGCCACACCCCGAGCGCGGGAAGGGTACCGGCTCGGTGAGAAAGGCGTTGCACGGTTCACGTGAACCGCGTTATGCTCCGAGGAATGCTGCAAGCTCTCGAGAGGCGGGTCGGTTGAGCCGTCGAACGAAGCGAATGTCCGCGAGCCCGAAGGCGCTATCCGCGCCGGCGGGCTTTTTTCTTGCCGTTTTTCCTGACTCGTAGGAGGTCCGCATGGCCAACCACCTGACGCCCGAAGAGCTCGCCAAGGAGACCGGGATCGATCGCGACGAGGTCGTCCGCATCTGCGTCGAGGAGGGGGTCCCGATCTACCACGGGAAGATCGACAAGACCCTTTTCCAGGCGACGCTCGAGGCGGTCGGGACCGCAGCCTCGGCCTCGCGCTCGTAACGCGCTAGGAAGCCTTCGCCCGACTGCGCGGCTTGCTCTTCGCACGAGCCGGCTTCTTGTCTCCGGCCGGCCCCTTCTTCGCCGCGGCGACGCTGGCCTTCAGCGCCTCCATGAGGTCGATCACCGGCGCCTCGGTCTCCGGCTCGGGCACGGCGATCTCCTCGCCGCGCGTCTTCGCCTCGAGGAGCGCACGCAGATCGCGCCGGTAGTCGCTCGCGAGCTCCGACGGATCGAAATCTCCTTCGAGGCTCTCGATGACCTGCTTGGCGAGCGCCAGCTCCGTGTCCTTGACCTTCGTCTCCTCGACGGCTTCTGCGATCTCGGCCGGCGAGTACACGTCCTCGGCCACGAACAGCGTCTCGAGCGATAGCGCGTCTCCCCTCGCGCGCACGAGGCAGAGGCTCTCGCGCCCCGCGCGGACGAAGCGGCCGAGCGCGGCGGTCTCGGTCTGGCGCATGGCCTCGAGCAAGAGGACGTAGGGGCGCCGTTGCGCCTCGCCCGAAACGGGAACGAGGTAGTAGTGACGGTCGAAGTAGATCGGGTCGACTGCATCCCCGGGGACGAAGCTCCGGATCTCGATCGAGCGCGAGTCGTCCGAACGCTCGATCGCCTCCAGGTCGGCGTCCTCGACGATGACGAACTGACCCTTCGCCACCTCGAAGCCTCGAACGATCTCGTCCTGCGTCACCTCGCGGTCGTGGGTCGGGCACCAGCGCTTCTGCTTGATCGGGGTCGCGCACTCGCGGTGCAAGAGGCGGAAGGAGACGTCCGACTGGCGAGCGGCCGGCTTCGTCGCCGGAGCGAGCCCGACGGGGATCGAGACGAGGCCGAAGCTGAGGGATCCGTTCCAGGAAGTGCGCATGTGAGAGGTGAACTCTAGTGGGACCAGGCAGTTTCGCCACCCTGTGACGAATCCCTCTCAGTAAGCTCAGAGTCGTGACCGAGACCACTTCGGCTGCCCCAGGGACGCGCCCGCCCAGCGGACGCCGCACGATTGCCCGCCTCTGGCGCGACGCGGTCGCCGCCGGACGACAGACGCCCGCGTACCTCGTCGAAGACGAGGAAGGCGGCGGCTGGCGCGAAGTCTCCTGGAGCGACGCCGACGAGCTCGTGAGCGCATACGCGAACGGGCTGCTGGCCCGCGGCGTGAGCAAGGGCGAGATGTTCGGGATCCTCGCCCAGAACAGCCTCGACTGGGCACTCATCGATTTCGCGCTCGCGCAGATCGGCGCCGTCGGGGTCCCGGTCTACGCGAACAACTCCGCTCGTGACGTCGGCTATCTGCTCGCACACTCCGAAGCGGTGGGAATCGTCTGCGAGGATGCTGCGCAGCTTGCGAAGGTCGAGGAGGTCGCGGACGAGCTCCCGCGACTGGAGCACGTTCTCACCTACCACGACCTCGCTGGCCTGGCCGCGCACGGCGTCGACTTTGCGCGCACGCATCCAGAGGCTCTGGACGACGCCTCGTCGTCGATCGAGGAGGAGGATCTGTACACGATCATCTACACGTCGGGAACGACCGGCCCTCCGAAGGGCTGCATGCTCAGCCATCGCAACTACTACGCGATGACGAGCATGGTCGATTCGATGGAGGACCACTACCGCCCGGACGACGTCATGCTGCTCTACCTGCCGCTGGCGCACAATTTCGGGCGCCTGATGCTCCTCACCGGCGCGTACGTCGGGTTCCCGATCGCGCTCCTCCCCGATCCGCTGCGGGTCGCGGACGCGATGCTCCAGGTGCGGCCCAGCGTGCTCCCGAGCGTGCCGCGCGTGTACGAGAAGGTCTACGCCGCGGTGCAGTCGCGCTTCGACGAGGCGACCGGGGTCAAGCGGAGGCTCATCGACTGGGCGCTTCCGATCGGGCGCGAGGTGAGCCGCCTACAGGCGGCGGGAAGTCCGGTGCCGCGCGGCCTGGCGACGCGGCACCGCCTCGCGGACCGGCTCGTCTTCAGCAAGGTCAAGGAGCGCCTCGGAGGCCGGTTGCGGATTCCGATCTCGGGAGGCGCCCCGCTCGCGAAGGAGATCGCCGAGTTCTTCGACGCGGTCGGCATCCGCATCCTCGAGGGCTACGGGTTGACGGAGTGCACCACCGCGGCCAGCACCAACCGGCCCGGCCGCTACCGGTTCGGCACCGTCGGCCCCCCTCTTCCGGGCTTCGAGGTGGCAGTTGCGGACGACGGCGAGCTTCTCATCCGCTCGGAGACGGTCTTCCAGGGCTACTTCAAGGACCCGGAGGCGACCGAGGCCGTGCTCGGCTCCGACGGCTGGCTGCGTACCGGAGACGTCGGCGACATCGACGCTGACGGCTTCATCTCGATCACGGACCGCAAGAAGGACATCCTCGTCACGGCCGGCGGGAAGAACGTTGCCCCTCAGAACATCGAGAACGACCTCAAGACGTCCAGGTACGTGTCCCAGGCGCTCGTGGTCGGCGACCGGCGGCCGTATGTCGCGGCGCTGATCACGCTGGACGAGCCCGAGATCCTCCGCTGGGCGTCCGAGCACGGAGTCGAGGGCGACATGGCGTCGCTCTCACGCGACGAGCGGGTTCGCGAGATCGTGCAAGGGGTCGTCGACGACGCCAACCGCGAACGCTCGCGGTTCGAGCAGGTGAAGCGCTTTGCGCTTCTCCCGCGCGACTTCACCATGGAGGAGGGCGAGGTCACGCCTACCCTGAAGCTCCGCCGCAGTGCGGTCAGCGAGCATTTCTCCGACGAGATCGAGGATCTGTACGCATGACGCTTCGCGCGTAGCCGGCGTCGTCAGCTACAGAACGCGGCGCGCGCCGACCCAGCTCGAATAACCGGCGAGGCTCGAGATCTTGACGACGTCGCCGGTGTGCGGGGAGTGGATGAACTGGCCGCCGCCGATGTACATCCCCATGTGGCTGAGACCGCTGAAGAACACGAGGTCCGCGGGCTGCAGATCCTCGTACGCGACCGGGGTGCCGTAGCTGAACTGCGACGCGGCGTGATGCGGCAACGAGACTCCGATCTGCGCGTACACGTACGAGATCAACCCGGAGCAGTCGAAGCCGGACGGGCTCGATCCGCCCCAGACGTACGGCGTGCCAAGATGTTGCATCGCGAGCGCGATGACCTGCGAGGCCCGGGTCCCGTCGGGCGGCGGTGCGACCGGTATGACCGTCTGACCGAGGTCGACGGCTGTGTAGGTCGACTGGTCCTGCGCGTCGAACGCCTGCTGTGCGGCCAGGCGCTGTGCCTCCAGTCGGGCACGGGCTTGTGCCGCGAACGCGGCCTGGCGTCGTTGCTCCTCTGCCTGCAGCTGCGCGATCTCGTCCTTGACGGAAGCCAGGAGCTGCGCCCGCTCGGCGAGGCGACCCTCGATCGATTGCCTCTGGGCGGCTCGCTCGGCGACGACTTCCGCCTGCTCGGAGCGCGCGTCCTTCAGGTTGGCGCGCCGTGTCTGCACCTCGTGCCGGAACTGCTTGACCTCCGCGAGAATCCTCGTGTCCTGGCTCGAGACCCGTTGGATCGCATCCAAGCGCGCGACGATGTCGTCGAGGCTCTTGGATCCGAGCAGCACCTCCAGGGTCGAGTCGCCGTCACCGTGCACGTACAGATCGCGAAGGCGCTCGGAGATACGGCGTTGGGCAACGTTCAGGCTCTTGCGGGCGGCCACCAGGTGGCGCGCATTCGACTCGAGCTCGCCGTCGATCCGGTCGAGCTCGACGTTCGCGTAGTTGTACGACTCGATCGTCGCAGCGAGGCTCATGTCGAGCTCCTCGAGCTCGGCCATGATCGCCTGCGCCTGGGCGCGCTTCTCCTGGACACCCGGATCGGCGGACGCGCCGGCGGCAAGCAGCAGCGCAGCACACAGAGACCCCATGGCCAATGCCGCGAGGAGGATGATTCTCGGCGTCCATCCGGGTGTCGAGCCCCCAAACGCGACCTTGCTTCGACTCCGGACGGACCCGCCGGTGGCGGTGCTGCCCGTCACAAGTCGGGGACCCTAGCACCCCCGCCGGATGCCTGCAACCCGCAACAAAACTGAAAAACTCTGCAAAGAGGCCCTTTCCTTCGGCCGCACAAACCTCGCCCTGTTAGGGTCCTCGGCTCGTGCGTAGGGGAACACGAAAGTGGGGCTCGCTCCTCGCTGCGGTCCTCTCTGGAGTACTCGGGCTAGGCGTCCTCCAGGCGGGCGCCGCCGAGCAGACGCCCTACCGGCTGCGGGTGGACGCGGTCGCATACCACTTGCCCGGACGCACCGCGAGCGGGCTGCAGGTTCGCAAAGGGGTCGTTGCGGTCGACCCGGCATTGATCCCTCTGGGCACCCATCTCTTCGTCCCGGGCTACGGCAACGCCGTCGCCGCGGACGTGGGGGTAGCGATCAAGGGTCGCATCATCGATCTCTGGATGCCGACCCATGCGGAAGCCCGCAAGTGGGGCCGCAAGACCGTCTTCATCACGGTCTACCGGTAGCTCGACGGCCGTGCTCGCAATGGCTTGAGTGGCCGTGGTCGTGCGCCTCGTGCCGGCAATCGGCGGTTGTTCAGATGTTCAGGCGTGGTACTGGTGCACCACGGCATGGCCCTTGCCGCGAGCGATCATGTACCGATTGGCGAGGAACGCGAACGGATAGGCGATCACGAACCCGCCGGCGATGGCCGCCCACAGGAGAGGGTCGCCGAGACCGGCGTCCATCGCGCCCGGGACGAGCAGCACGAAGGCGTTGTCGATCACCTCCATGATCGTGATCGAGACCGTGTCTGCGGCCAGCGCGATCGGAACGATCGCACCGAAGGTGAGGCCGGCGCGAATGAGCGGAAGCGACGTCAGCGCGAAGCCGAACACATACGCAAGCCCGATGGCGAGCGCGATCGTCGCGAGGTTGCCCCAGCCGAGCGCCGTGCCGATCACCATTCCGACCACCTCGCCGATCACACAGCCCGCCAGGCAGTGGGTGGTGGCCGCGACGGCCAGCGAGTTCAGGCTCGGCGCTTCGTGCGCGACGTGGATGCGCGCTTCGTCGCCGGGTCTCGCGCTCATTGTCCAGTTGCCATCGGCATCGTCCGGTACAAGGTCTCTGATGATACGAACGCGTGTCGCCCTGATCGTCGTTGCGCTCACGGCCGGAGGTATCGCGGCCTCGACCTCCGCCCCGACTCAGGCAGCTGCTCCTGAGCTGTCCCGTGCGCTTGCACGCGCGCTAACCGCTCCTGGAGTCGCAGCGAGCCGCACGGCCGCGCTTGCGATCGACCTCGAGACCGGAGAGGTCGTGTTCAGCCGAAACGAGAGGCAGGCGCTGGCGCCCGCCTCCGCCGAGAAGCTCGCCGTCTCGTTCGCGGCGCTCCGGCTCCTCGGCCCCGGGTACCGCTTCCGGACCGAGGTGGCGGGTCGAGGAGCGCTCGTCGGCGGGATCTGGCGAGGCGATCTCTTTCTCGTCGGTCACGGCGACCCCACGCTTGCGCCGGCCGATCTCGACACGCTCGCCCGCGACGTCGCAGCCTGGGGCATCCGGGGCGTGGCAGGACGCGTGCTCGGGGACGAACGACACTTCGACTCGGCCCGCTCGGCGCCCGGTTGGAGGCCGTGGTTCGTCGGGGTGGAGTCGGCACCGCTGTCGGCGCTCTCCGTCGACGACGTGGTGACGAACGGAGCCAACGGCTCTGCCGCGGCTGCCGCACGAGCCTTCCGCCTCGCCCTCGAGGGCCGCGCAATCTCCGTCCGTGGGGCTTCGGGCACGGCCCGCCTTCCCGCCGATGTGCTGCCACTCGCCAGCGATCTCTCCGAGCCACTAGCAGAGATCGTCCGGAGGATGAACCGCGAGAGCGACAACTTCGTCTCCGAGATGCTCTTGAAGGAGCTCGGTGCCAGCGTCGCCCGGAGAGGTTCGACGCGGGCGGGAGCAGAGGTCGTGGTTGCCGAGCTCCGAGCTGCCGGAGTGCCGCTCGCCGGGGTGCACATCGCGGACGGCTCGGGGCTGTCCCGCTCCGGCAGGCTGACGACCGATGCGCTCGTCGCCATCCTTCGATCGGGTGCGTCGGATCCGGCGATCCGCGACGCGTTCGTCACGTCGCTTGCCGTCGCAGGCGTCTCGGGAACGCTGAAGAAAAGGCTTGATCGCCGGCCCACCCGGGGCCGCGTGCTCGCCAAGACCGGGACGACGAGCATCTCCTCGGCGCTTGCGGGATTCGTGCGTCGACGCTACGTCTTCGCGATCCTCCAGAACGGATCGCCCGTGCCGTACTGGTCGGCACGCCGAGCGCAGGATCGCTTCGTGACCGTTCTAGCCCGCTCGTAGCAGCTGCCCGAGATCCTCCTCCGAGAGAATCGGAATCCCGAGCTTTTCCGCCTTCTCGGCCTTCGAGCCCGGGCTCTCGCCGACGATGACTCCCGTCGTCTTCCCCGACACCGACTCGGACACTTTCGCTCCGAGGGCCTCGAGTGCCGCCTTTGCCTCTTCGCGCGTGAAGCCGTCGAGGGTGCCGGTGACCACGTACTGCTGTCCGGTGAGCGGGCCCTCCGGCGGACGTTCGTCCTTCTCGCCTTCCATCTGGATGCCGAGCTCGCGGAGCTCGGCGACGAGCGCCTGGTTCTCCGCGTCCGAGAACCACTCGGCGATGAGCACCGCCCGATCCGGCCCGACTCCCTCGACCTCTTCGAGCTCCGACTGGCTCGCGGTGACGAGCGCATCGACCGAGCCGAAGTGCCGCGCGAGATTACGTGCAATCACCCAGCCGACCTTGGGGATGTTCAGCCCGAAGAGGACGCGTGAGAACGGCTGCTCCTTCGAACGCACGATCGATGCGATCGCTCGCGCAGCGGAGATCTCCGCGTACCCCTCGAGCGCCTCCAGCTGCTCCGTGGTCAGCCGGTAGAGATCGGGCAACGAGCGGACGAGCCCTTCGTCCCACAGCTTCTTGAGGGTGTTGGCGCCGACCCCCTCGATGTCGAGCGCCGACCCCGCCCAGTGGTACAGCGTCTCCAGGCCGCGGGATGGGCAGGCCCGGTTCGGACAGCGGTGCATGACCTCGCCGTCGGGCTTGACGATCTCGGTCCTGCAGAGAGGGCAGCGCTTCGGCATCCTCCACGGCCTCGTTCCCGGCTCGTGCTCGCCCGCCGGCCCGACCACCTGCGGGATCACGTCGCCCGCGCGCTGGACGACGACGAGATCGCCGACTCGGATGTCCTTGCGTCGGATGTCGTCCTCGTTGTGCAGGGTCGCGCTGGACACGGTCACGCCTCCGACCTGCACCGGCTCGAGCTCGGCCAGCGGATTCAGCACACCCGTGCGCCCGACCCGGACGTGAATCGCGAGCAGGCGAGTGACGGCCGCCGTCGGCGCCCACTTGTATGCACGGGCGAAGCGGGGCCTACCGTGCAGCGAGCCGAGCCTGTCCTGCTGCGCGAACGAGTCGACCTTGATCACGATCCCGTCGATCTCGTATCCGAGCTCGCCGCGCCTGCTTTCCCAGGCAGCACACGCCTGGGCCACGTCCTCTATCGACTCGAGCCGCTCGGCGTCCGGGTTGGTGCGGAAGCCGAGCTCACGAAGCCAGGCAAGCGTCTCCCACTGCGTCGGCGGGGCCGTTCCGCCGTGCACCCCCACCCCGTAGACGTAGATCGAGAGCGGTCGCGCTGCCGTGACTGCCGGGTTGAGCTGGCGGAGTGAGCCCGCGGCCGCGTTCCGAGCATTCGGCGCGAGCTTGCGGCCGGCGGCGAGCTGCGCCTCGTTGAAGCGGTCGAAGCCTGCCAGCGGGAAGTAGATCTCGCCGCGCACCTCGAGCACGTCGGGGTGTCGCGCGCCGTCCTGCTCGAGGAGACGGAGCGGCACGGACTCGAGCGTGCGCAGGTTTCCCGTCACGTCCTCGCCCCGCTGCCCGTCCCCACGCGTCGCTCCGCGCACGTAGGCGCCGTTCTCGTAGACGAGCGACACTGCCGAGCCGTCGATCTTCGGCTCGAGCACGTACGCGACCCCGTCGTCGGTGCCGAGCCTCTTGCGCACGTCCTCCGCCCACTTGGAGAGGGCCTCGGCCGTCGTGACCTTCTCCAGCGAGCCCATCGGAGACAGGTGGTCGACCTTGCGAAAGCCGTCCGCGGGGGGCGCTCCGACGCGCTGTGTCGGCGAGTCGACCGTAACGAGCTCAGGATGCGCGTCCTCGAGAGCCTGCAGCTCGTCGTACAGCGCGTCGTACGCCGCATCGGACAGCTCCGGATCGTCGAGCACGTGGTAGCGGTACAGGTGGTGCTCGACCAGACGTCGCAGCTCCTCCGCACGAGCAGCGGGAGAGGATCGCTTTGCTCTCTTCGTGCTAGAGGACATCGAGCAGCTCCTCCGGCGAGCGCACGAACGCGTCTGGCTCTTGCGCAAGCAGCGTCTCGTCGGAATGGATTCCACCCCACCCGACCGCTACGGCAAACGCGCCCGCGCTCTTTCCCGCCTGGATGTCGAACGGCGAGTCCCCGACGTAGGCGGCGTCCGCGGGCTTGGAGCCCAGCTTCTCGAGGGCATGGAGCACCGGCTCGGGATCCGGCTTGTGGCGCTCGGTGTCGTCGTGCCCGACGACGACCTCGAACTGCTCGGCGAGCCACGGAAACCGGGTGAACGCGAGCGCCACCGTCCTGTGGCGCTTCGCAGTCACGATTCCCAGCCGGCGCCCTTCTGAGCGGAGCCGCGGTAGCACGTCCATCATCCCGTCGAACGCCTCGAGCGTCTCGTGCAGCGGATCGTTGTGCTCCCGGTACACCTCGACGAGCTCGTCGACGCGGCCCGGCCCGAGCTCGGCCATCTGCGCCACCAGCCCCTGGCCGCCGACCGTGGCCGCAAGCTCGTCGTAACCGATGTCGCGGTCGAGCACGGTGCGAACGGCGTGCCGCATCGAGGCGAGGATGATCGGCCCGGAGTCGATCAGTGTCCCATCGAGGTCGAAGAGGACGATGCGGAAGCGCATGCCCGGCTCGATGCTGAGCTCAGTACTCCACCTGCTCCAAGTACAGACCCCAGGGTGGCGCGGTTCGCCCGGCCTCGTTACGCGGCAGGCCGGCGAGAAGCTGCTTCATGCAGTCAGGTGCGTCCGAGCCCAGCTCGAGCATCGTGCCCACGAGCGTCCGCACCATGTGCCGGAGGAAGCTGTTCGCGGTGATCGTGAAGTCGAGGTACTCGCCGTCGTGCTCCCACGCGGCCGCGAGGACGTTCCGGACGAAGCTGTCGTGCTCGGTCTCCGCGGGCGTGAACGCGCGAAAGTCGTGCTCACCTCCGAGCAGCATCGCCGCCGCGGCGAGCGCGTCGGAGTCGATCGGGCGCGGCCAGTGCAGTGCCCGCCGCGCGTCCAGCGGCGCGGGAGCCCGGCGAGAGAGCACTCGGTAGCGATACGAGCGGGAACGGGCCGAGAAGCGTGCGTGAAAGCCGTCGGATGCGGGCTCCGCGGTCACGACCGCCACGTCGTCGGGAAGCGCCGACGTGAGGGCCTCTGCGGCCCGATCGATCGGCGCGCCTACTCGAACCCCTACACTCGCGACCTGGCCTCGCGCATGGACTCCGGCATCGGTGCGCCCCGCGACGGCTAGCCTTTCCCACCCTGGATACACCGAGTCGAGCGCGTCGCGCAGCACCCCTTCGACCGTACGCTTCTCGGGCTGCCGGGCCCAGCCCCGAAATCCGGTGCCGTCGTATTGGAGCGTGAGCTTGAGGATCATCGGACCGTTGTCTGCCGACCGGCACGTGACGCACAGTCACCGTCGGCTCGGCGCTTGCCCCATAACACGTCCGATTGGATACTAGAGCGGTGCTAGGCCTACTCAGGCGCACGTTCGGCCGCAGCGCGCGCGGACAGTGGCTGAATGCCGCGCGCGAAGCGGGGTTCGTCGTGCGCCGACGAATTGGCGCCTTGCCGACGCCCGATTCGATCGGGAACGAACCCGCCGAGCTGTTTGCATTCGCCCAGCAAGAGTTCGATCTCACCCAGCTCGAGCCTGAAATTGCAGGACTTCTCGACCAGGCGCGGCTGGAAGAGCCACGCCGCGTGTGCGAGCTCGGCACATGGCGGTGCGGGACCACGTTCCTTCTGGCCAGATCGCTACCGACAGTCCGATATCTCGTCGGTGTCGATCAATACGTTCAGAATGCGAAGCGGCTGCGGTACTACATCCCACAGCACGTGCAGGTCACGATCCTGACCGGAGACTCCGCAGACCCAAGGACAGTGGAACAGGTGTCGGACGCCGTCGGCGGCGAGCCTCTCGACATCCTCTTTGTGGACGCGGATCACACCTACGCCGCAGTTCGCGACGACTTTCTTGCATATCGACCACTTCTCCGCGAGGGGTCCATGGTCGTCTTCCACGATATCGTGCCTGACTTTCGCACTCGCTTCGGGCACGTCGATGGTCCGTGGAGCGGCGAAGTGCCGCAATTCTGGAAAAGCATCCGGTCTCGTTACCCGAGCACCGAATTTGTCCAAGACTGGAGTCAGAATGCGTTGGGAATCGGGGTCATAAAATATCGATCGGACCTTCCGATCGATGATCTCTGATCGATACTGGCAACCGCACCCAGACGGTCACATCGTTCGCGTCCGTCAATTTCTGTCCGGTTGACGCAGCGTTTCATTCGCCACCACCCTTCCGGCTCGCGCTCACAGTGCTCCTCGACCGCCCTGTGATCACCCGGCGACGCGGAGCGCCTCGTTTGCCGAGCTCACGGTGAGGCCGGGCTCAGGTCCGCCGCCGATCACGAACACGCGCCCGCCGAGCGCGGCCATCCCGACGCCGTGGCGTGGCGTCGCGAGGTCGTCGAGGCGGATCCAGCGGCGGTCGGCAACACGATAGGCGAGGACCTCGGCGATCGTGCCGCCCGGCTCCTCGCCGCCGGCCGACACCACGTACCCGCGCAGAGCGGCAGCGCCCGTGCCGCCGCGCGGGCCGGGTACCGGCGGCAGCCTGGTCCAGCTGCGCGCGCCCGGGCGATACGACTCGAAGTGCAGAAGGTTCGTGTCGAGGCCTGCAGTTCGCCCCCCGATCGCGTACACCGTGCCCGCGAGAGCGGTGACACCGAGATGCTCCCGCTGGGTCGGCCCCACGACGATCGACCAGCGCTTCGTCCGAAGATCGAACGAAAGCGCGTTTCGGGCGAGCCTGCCGGCGACCGTGACACCTCCTGCGACGACGATCCTCCCTCCGGCTACGCCCGCTCCTGCGGCGGCACGCGGGAAAGGCATCGGAGGAAGCGTCCGCCACGCCCGGCGCTCGAGCACGAACGTGCTCCGAAGCGGCGTCCCGGCAGCCGTGTATCCGCCGAGCACGTAGAGCGTCCCTCCCACGCCCACCGCCATCGAGTGATGAACTCCGACCGGAAGGTCGGGCAACCTACGCCAGCTGTCCCGAGCGGGCGAGTATGCGTCGACGCGTGCCGACGCACGCCTTCCGAGCGTCAGTCCACCCAGCACGACGATCTCGTTCCCGACCGTTGCGGCGACGACCTCGGTGCGGGGGAGCGGGAGCGGTGCCTGTGTCTCCCAGGCGCTCGACGCGGCCGTCGCCAGCGGAACGAGCGCCAGTGCGAGAACAACGCACGAGACGCGCACGTACTGAGGGTAGTTACGCCGGATCGACAACGAGCAGGAGCCCCTCGACAGCGCGCACGACGACCCTCGTGCCGGCGTCGCAGCCTCCGGCGCAGCGCGCCTGCCAGAGCTCGCCCCTGATCTTGACCTGGCCTTCCGGCCAGAGAGCCGACGACGCGATCCCGACCTTCCCCACGAGCGCATCGACGCCCACGGTCGCCTTTCGCCGCTTGGACCACCAGATGAAGAGGCCGGTCTCGGAGATGTCGAGAACCGCAGCCACGACGACCGCGGCGAGCCCCCAGGGTGACGGAAGGACGAAGATGGCGAGGGCGAGTGCGATGAGGACGAGCACGTCGCTGAGGGTACCCCGCGCGAAACCGCGGTCAGGCTGAAGCCTGACCGCGACCACGGTGCGCGGGGCAGACGTGTGCGGCCAGACCCGCGATGAGCTCTATGCCTCGGCGGGAGCGGTCTCCTCGCGCCGGGCACGAGGAGGAGCGAGCAGCGGCGACGCAGGCTCGAAGTCGACGAGCTCGAGGTAGACCATGTCGGCCGCATCACCCTGACGCGGGCCGAGCTTGACAATGCGGGTGTATCCGCCAGGCCGGTCGGAGAAACGCGGCGCGATCTCCGAGAACAGCCGGTGGACGACGTCGTTGGAGCGAAGCGCGGCGAGCGCCTGCCGACGGGCATGGAGGTCGCCACGCTTCCCCAGGGTGATCAGCTTCTCGGCAAAGGGCTTGACCGCCTTTGCCTTGGCCTCGGTCGTCTGGATGCGGCCGTGCTCGATCAAGGCGCCTGCGAGATTCGAATAGAGCGCCTTGCGATGGGCGGAGTCCCGCCCGAGCTTCTTTCCCGACCGCTGGTGCCTCATCAGTGCTTCCCGCCGTGGACACGGTCGTGCGTCGCCGGCGAGAACCGAGCGGGCCTAGGACGCAGGGAGCGCCAATATTCTTGAATATTGGCGCGACTGAGGACGACGGCATGCGAAGTGTTCGCAGCCGCGCGACGTGCGGGCGTGTCCACGGCGGGGAGCACTAACCCACGGTCTCCTCGCCCTTGAGCATCAGGCCGTGGGACGCGAGCGCGGAGCGCACTTCCTCGATCGACTTCCGGCCGAAGTTCGGGATCGCGACGAGCTCGTTCTCGGACTTGGAGGTGAGGTCGCCGATCGTCTCGATGCCCACACGCTTCAGGCAGTTGTACGAACGGACGCCCAGCTCGAGCTCCTCGATCGGGAAGTTCTCCATGCCGTGCATGACCGGAGCCTCCGCCGCCGTCTCGATCGCGGCCTCTCCCAAGCCCTCGATCCGGTCGAGGTCGGTGAAGATCGCGAGCTGGCGGATCAGGATCTCCGCAGCCTGCCCGATCGCATCGCGCGGGTCGAGCGAGCCGTCCGTCGTGACGTCGAGTACGAGCTTGTCGTAGTCGGTGCGCTGTCCGACACGCGCGGCTTCGACCTCGTAGGCGACGCGACGTACGGGCGAGAAGATGGAGTCGATCGGGATCACGCCGATCGTGGTCTCCGGCCCGCGGTTCAACTCCGCAGGGACGTATCCGCGCCCGCGGCCGATGGTCAGGGTCATCTCGAGCTTGCCCTTGTCGGAGACATGGGCGATCTCGAGCTCCGGGTTCAGGATCTCGAGGTCGGCGGGCGCCTCGATGTCTGCGGCGGTCACGACTCCTGCGCCCTTCTTCTGAATGTAGACCTCGATCTCGGGCGACGCGCCGTGCAGGAGCACGATCAGGTTCTTCAGGTTGAGGATGATGTCGGTGACGTCCTCGCGGACTCCCGGGAGCGTCGTGAACTCGTGAGCGACGCCCTCGATCTTCACCGCGGTGACGGCTGCGCCCTCGAGCGAGGAGAGGAGCACGCGCCGAAGCGAGTTGCCGAAGGTGTTGCCGAAGCCTCGATCGAGCGGCTCGATCTGGAAGACGCCGCGGTGGTCGTCCGCTTCCTCGTGGGCGATCCGCGGAGTCTGGAACTCCATCAAGCTAGTGCGTGTAGCCAAGGTGATCCTTTCTGGTTCTGGTCCACTAGAGGGCCAGGCATGCCCGGCCTTACTTCGAATAGAGCTCGACGATGAGGGATTCCTGGACCGGCACGTCGATCTCGTCGCGCTCCGGGAATCGGAGAACTTGGCCCGTGAGCCCGTCGTGGTCGGCCTGGAGCCAAGGAGCGACCGACGCAGTCAGATCCGTCGCTTCTCGTACCAGCTGCTCGACTGGGCTGCCCGGGCGGAGGGCGATGACGTCGTTCGCCTTGACGCCGTAGCTCGGGATGTTCACGCGGCGCCCGTTCACCTGGAAGTGGCCATGGCGGACGAGCTGGCGCGACTGCGCGCGCGAGCCGGCGAAGCCGAGGCGGTAGACGACATTGTCGAGGCGCGTCTCCAGCATGCGCAAGAGGTTCTCGCCCGGTGCGCCCTGCCCGCGACTCGCCCGCTCGTACGTGCGGCGAAACTGCTTCTCGAGGAGCCCGTAATACCGGCGCGCCTTCTGCTTCTCCCGAAGCTGGAGCAGGTACTCGCTCTGCTTGATGCGACCACGACCGTGCTCGCCCGGTGGATAGCCACGGCGCTCGACCGCGCACTTCTCGGTCAGGCAGCGCTCACCCTTGAGGAAGAGCTTCAGCCCCTCGCGGCGGCAAAGACGGCACTTCGGGCCCAGGTCCCTTGCCACTAGACCCTCCTCCGCTTGCGCTGACGAACTCCATTGTGGGCCTGCGGAGTCACGTCTTTGACCCCCAGGATCTCGAGGCCCGCCGCCTGCAGCGACCGAATTGCGGTCTCGCGCCCTGAACCCGGGCCCTTCACGAACACCTCGACCTTCTGGAGACCGTGCTCCATACCCTTGCGGGCGGCGTTGTCAGCGGTGACCTGAGCGGCGAACGGCGTGGACTTCCGCGAGCCCTTGAACCCGGCCGAGCCCGCGGACTCCCAGACGATCACGTTCCCCTCGCGGTCGGTGAGGGTGACGATCGTGTTGTTGAACGACGTCTTGATGTGCGCCTGGCCGATGGCGATGTTCTTCTTGACCCGGCGTCTCGTGCGACCCCGAGCCGCGGACCTGCGAGGAGGGGCCATCAGTCGCCTCGCGATGCGAGTGAGTCGACTGTCATCACTTGGACCTCTTGCTGCGGCCGACGGCCTTCGTCGGGCCCTTGCGCGTACGCGCATTGGTCTTGGTCCGTTGCCCTCGTACCGGGAGGCCGCGGCGATGCCGGACACCGCGGTAGCTGCCGATCTCCGTCAGCCGCTTGATCGCTCCCGCGCGGTTGCGGCGAAGGTCGCCCTCCACCTCCAGATCGGAGTCGATGTACGCGCGGAGCTTCGTGACCTCTTCGTCGGTCAGGTCGCGCACCTTCTCGTCCGGGTCGAGCTCGAGCACGCGGCAGATCTTCTGCGCGGTCGAGGGGCCGATGCCGTAGATGTAGGTCAGACCGATCTCGAGCCGCTTCTGGGTCGGGAGGTTGACGCCTGCGATACGTGCCATGTGTCGGCTAGCCCTGCCTTTGCTTGTGCCGGGGATTCGTGCAGATGACGATCGTGCGCCCGTGCCGCTTGATCACGCGGCAGCGCTCGCACATCGGCTTGACGGACGGACGGACTTTCATCGGTACCTCACGTTCGAAGTTTGAGTCGGTGCCAAACCCAGGCCAGACACCGAAGCGGCGCAAGCATGCAGTCCCGCACCGCGGCCGGTCATCGTAGCAAATGCCTTTCCACAGGCAGTCCCACCCGTGGAGTCAGGACGCGCGGTCCGTCGGGCGTGATGGCGATCGTGTGCTCGAAGTGGGCGGCGAGCGAGCCGTCCTCGGTCGAGATGGTCCAGCCGTCGTCGGCGATCGAGATGTCCGGGCCTCCGGCCGTGATCATCGGCTCGACCGCGATGGTCATCCCTTCGGAGAGCCTCGGCCCGCGTCCGGGATCGCCGAAGTTCGGAATGTGCGGATCCTCGTGGTAGTGGCGCCCGACGCCATGGCCAACGAGGCTTCGCACCACCGAGAAGCCGGCGTCCTCGACCACGGTCTGCACCGCATGCGCGATGTCTCCGACCCGGTTCTCGTGGTGCGCCTCGGCGATCCCCGCCGCGAGCGCCTCCTCCGCAACCTCGAGCAGGCGCTGCGCCTCGGGCTCGATCTCGCCGACCCCGAACGTGTACGCGCTGTCCGCGATGTACGCATCGAGCGTGACCCCGACGTCGATCGTGACCAGGTCGCCGTCCTCGATCCGGTACGGCCCCGGGATCCCGTGCACGACGACGTCGTTCGGCGAGATGCAGATCGCCTTCGGATATCCCTTGTAACCCGCCGAGGTGGGGATTCCGTTCCGCTCCCGGATGAACGTGTCGGCGGCCGCATCGAGCTCATCTGTGGTGATGCCGGGCGCGATCAGGGAACCGACATGCGCGATCGTCTCAGCCACGAGTGCTCCCGCGGCGGCGATGCGCTCGATCTCTCTCACGCTCTTGCGAATGATCACGAGCTGGTGACCTTTTCCGGGTCAGAGTCCAGAGAGGAATCGGGGTCAAGCTGAAGCCTGACTCCGCCAACCTGCCCCGCCGACAGGACATCTTCGATCGCGGAAAAGACCTCGTCCACCGTCTGCTCGCCGTCAACGGTGTGCAGCCTCGCGTGGTAGCGCTCCACGACCGGCTCGGTCAGGCCGTGGTACAGGCGAAGCCGATTGTGGATCACGTCCGGAGCATCGTCCTGCCGGCCCTCGGCCGCGCGCCGTTCGAGCAGGCGCCCGAGAGCGACATCGTCCGACACCTGGAGCAGGAGGACGATGTCGAGAGGCTTCTCGATCTCCTCGAGCATCGCGTCGAGCGCCTCGGCCTGGGGAACCGTCCGGGGAAACCCGTCGAGCACGAAGCCGTGCTCGTCGGCGAGCCGCGCGCGGATGAGGTCGACCATCAGGTCGTCCGGCACGAGCTCGCCGTGCTCCAGAATCGGCTCCACGCGCCGGCCGAGCTCCGAGCCGTCGGCGATCGCCGCTCGGAGAATGTCGCCGGTGGCGACATGCGGAATGTCGTGCATCGCCGCGATGCGCTTTGCCTGCGTTCCCTTCCCTGACCCTTGCGGTCCGAGGATGAGGATTCTCATGTGCTGATCCCGAGGCGAGGCATGCCTCGCCTCTACTTGAGGAAGCCCTCGTAGGAGCGCATCATCATCTGCGACTCCATCTGGCGCATCGTGTCGAGCGCGACGCCGACCGCGATGAGGACCGACGTTCCACCCAGTGCGCCGGCGCTCGCCTGGGAGAACCCGCCGTAGGCGATGAAGAGGCTCGGGAGCACCGCGACGAGCGCGAGGAAGAGCGCTCCCGGAAGCGTCAGGCGCGACAGGACACGATCGAGGTACTGCGCGGTGGGAGGCCCAGGGCGGATGCCGGGGATGTAACCGCCGTGCCGGCGGAGGTTGTCGGCCTGGTCGACGGGGTTGAACTGCACCGCGGTGTAGAAGTACGTGAAGATCACGATCATCAGGCCCTCGATGAGCAGGTAGATCCAGTCGCCCGGCTGGAAGTACTCGTTGACGAAGTCCCGCGTCACGGGGAAGTACTGGGCCATGGTGGGCGGGAAGGCGAGGATCGCCGCGGCGAAGATGATCGGGATGACGCCGGCCATGTTGACGCGCAGCGGCAGGTAGGTCGATCCGCCGGCGGTCATGCGCCGTCCGACCATCCGCTTCGCGTACTGGATCGGAATCCGTCGCTGGCCCTCTTGCACGAAGACGACCGCGGCCACGATCGCGAGCGCGATCAGCGGGTAGAAGAGCTTCTCCATCGGCCCGCCGTTCCACCAGGCGGCGATGCCGATCGGCGCGCCGACCAGGATCGAGGCGAAGATCAGGATCGAGATGCCGTTGCCGATCCCGCGCTTCGTGATCAGCTCGCCCATCCACATCAGGAGCGTGGTGCCAGCGGTGAGCGTGACGACGATCAACACCAGCTCGCCCGCGCCGGCGTCGAGCGCGCCCTGGTCGCGGAAGAGGAACGCATAGCCCGTGGCCTGCAGCGCCGCCAGGACGACGGTCAGGTAACGCGTGTACTGCGTGATCTTCGCGTAGCCCGCCTCTCCCTCCTTCTGGAGCTCGCCGAGCCGCGGGATGACGACGGTCAGGAGCTGGAGGATGATCGACGCCGTGACGTACGGCATGATCCCGAGCGCGAATAGGGAGAACTGCGACAGCGCGCCGCCCGAGAAGAGATTGAGCAGGCCGAGGATCGTGTCGCCGCGGCCGGAGAAGTAGTTCTCGATCGTCTCCGAGTTGACGCCCGGAGCGGGAATCCAGGAGCCGAGCCGGTAAGCCGCGAGGATCATCGCGGTGAAGAGCACGCGGCGGCGAAGCTCGGGGACGCGCCAGGCGTTCGCGAGCCAGGAGAACATCAGTGCCTCCTCAGGGGATGTTGCCGTGTCCCTGCCGCGCGAAAAGCAAGCCAAGCAAGGACGCAGGGAGCATTCATATCAGCGGATATGGATGCGACTGAGGACGCGGCATGGCGCCGCTTTGCAGCCGGCAGAGACACGGATGACATCCCCTGAGGGGATACCACTAGGCGGTCTCCTCGGTCGGCTCGGCGTCGGTCTCGGTCGCGGTCTCTTTCTCCGCCTCGGTCTCAGCTACCTCGCTCTCCTCCGCTCCCTCCGGCTCCTCGGCCTTCGGCGTGCTCGCCTTGTGGTGCTTCCGCTTCTTCTTGACCGGCTCGCCCCGGAGCCAGGTGACGGAGCCACCGGCCGCCTCGATCTTCTCGACCGCTGTCTTCGAGAATCCATGAGCGGAGACGGAGAGCTTCTTCGTCAGCTCTCCCTGGCCGAGCACCTTCACGTCGATCGAGAGCTTGCGGATGAGCCCACTGGCCTTGAGCGCCTCTGGCGTCACCTCTGCACCCGCGTCGAACCGGCGGTCGAGATCGCGCACGTTGACGGGTTGGGTGTAGGTCCGGAAGGGTCCGATCGGCATCGCGTCCGCCGAGGTGTTCCCGCGGAGCTTGCCGAGGCGCATGTCGATCGGCATCTGGCCGCCCTCGAACCCGGCGGGCATCTTGTGCGATCCGGCGCGCGACTTCTGACCCTTGATGCCGCGACCGGAGTACCGCCCCTTGCCGGAGCCGAGGCCGCGACCGACGCGCTTCCGCCGCTTGCGCGGCTGAGCGGGTTCGAGATTGGAGAGGTTGAGCTCTTCGGAAGCCATGGCTACGCGCCTTCGACGCGAACGAGGTGGTTGACCTGCCGGAGCATCCCCTGGAGCTCACGAGAGTCTTTGTGCTCGGACGTGCGCCCGATCTTCCCGAGCCCGAGCGCGCGCAGGGTACCGATGTGCCGGTCCGTCTGGCCGATGGTGCTTCGCACCTGGGTGATCTTCAAGGAGCTCACGCGCCCTCCTCGAAGGCCGTCGCTTCGACCGGGATGTCCTCGGCCTCGGGCGGGGGTGGCGCCGGCGCAGCGGCTGCGCGCTCCACGGCCAGCGCTTCCTCTGTGCGCGCGAGCGTCGCGGGGCGGGGAATCGGGATGACATCCGCGATCGTCTTGCCGCGGAGCTGCGCGACGTCCTCGGGACGCACGAGCCGCCGCAGGCCCTCCACCGTCGCCCGGGTCATGTTGATCGGAGTCGTGGTTCCGAGGCTCTTCGCGAGCACGTCGCGGATCCCCGCCAGCTCGAGCACAGCGCGCACCCCGCCACCGGCGATGACGCCCGTTCCCTCGCTCGCAGGGCGCAGGACGACGCGCGCGGCGTCGAACTGGCCGACGATCTCATGCGTGATCGTCTGCCCGTGCTTCGGCACCGTGAACAGGTTCTTCTTGGCATCCTCGACGGCCTTGGAGATGGCCAGCGGGACCTCACGCGCCTTCCCGTAGCCGAGCCCTACCCGGTCGATCTCGTCGCCGATGACGACGAGCGCGGTGAACGAGAACCGCCTGCCGCCCTTCACGACCTTCGCGACGCGGTTGATCTCGATGACCCGCTCCTTCAGCTCGCGCGAGTCCGCAACTTCCCTGGTGCTCAAGGCGTTCCCTTTCCGAGTAGATCGTGTCTCCCGCCCGCGAAAAGCAAGCGGGGCAAGGACGCAGGGAGCGTCCGTATCCGCACGGATACGGACGCGACTGAGGACGCCGCCCCGCGCGGCTTTGCAGCGCGGCGGGGGCCGCGAGATGCTCGGTAAGTGAATGCCACTAGAACTGGAGTCCTTCCTCGCGCGCGCCGTCCGCAAGCGCTTTCACGCGTCCGTGGTAGAGGTAGCCGCCGCGATCGAACACACAGCGCTCGATTCCGGCCTTCTTGGCCGCCTGGCCGAGCGCTCTGCCGACGGCGGTCGCCTGGTCGGTCTTCGAGCCGGAGTGCGCGACCGAATTCCAGTTCGCCGAGGCGAGCGTGCGACCGCTCGCGTCGTCGATCAGCTGCGCGAAGATCCCGCGATTCGAGCGAAACACGGCGAGTCGCGGCCGCTCGGCGGTCCCGGCGATCTTGCCGCGGATGCGGCGCTGGCGGCGCATCCGCGCCTGTCGCTTCGTGAGAACTGTCACGCGCGCTTTCCGACCTTCCTGCGTACCTGCTCGTCGCGGTATCGGATGCCCTTGCCCTTGTACGGCTCGGGCGGCCGGACCTTGCGGATCTCGGCCGCGGTCTGGCCGACCGCTTGCTTGTCGATGCCCTTGACGACGATTTGCGTCGGGATCGGCACCTCGAAGCTGATTCCAGCGCGCGGCTTGATCGTCACGGGATGCGAGAAGCCCACCGCAAGCTCGAGCTCGGTGCCCTTGAGCTGAGCGCGGTATCCCACCCCTTGGATTTCGAGATGCTTCTCGAAGCCCTTGGTGACACCCTCGACCATGTTGGCGACGAGCGTCCGGGTGAGCCCATGCAGGGCACGATCCTCTCCCCGGTTGGTCGGGCGGGTGACGACGATCTCGGCCTCCGTCTTCTCGATCTGCATGCGCGCGGGCACGACCTGGCTCAACTCGCCGAGCGGGCCGTTGACCTGCACGCGGCCGGGCGAGAGCGCAACCAGGACTCCCGACGGCAGCTCGATGGGCTTTCGGCCGATTCGCGACATGACCTCCGCTCCGCTACCAGACGAAGGCGATCACTTCGCCGCCGACGCCGCGCTCGGCGGCCTGGCGGTGGGTGATGACCCCGGTCGAGGTGGACATGATGGCCGTGCCGAGACCGCCGAGGACGCGGGGCAGCCGATCCTTGCCGGCGTACACGCGCCGACCGGGCTTGGACACCCGCTTGAGGTCGGTGATGACGCGTCGGCGGTCACGGGCGAACTTGAGCTCGATCACGAGCGTCCGGTACGGCAGAGGCTGATTCTTCTCGTCCTGCGTGTCGATCACGCGGAAGTCGGCGATGTAGCCCTCGTCCTTCAGGATGCGCGCAATCTCCTCCTTCATCCGGGAGGTCGGCATGGACGCAGATTCGTGCAACGCGCGATTCGCGTTGCGGATGCGGGTGAGCATGTCGGCGATCGGATCGGTGAGCACGTTTTCCTCCTACCAGCTCGACTTCGTCATGCCCGGGATTGCGCCCTGGTGGGCGAGCTCACGCAGGCAGATTCGACAGAGCCCGAACTTGCGATACACCGCGCGCGGGCGCCCACACTTGTTGCAGCGCGAATACGCGCTCACCTTGTGCTTCGACCCACGTTGCTGCTTGACGACGAGCGACTTCTTGGCCATCAGTGCTCCTTCGAGTGTTCTTGCCCTGCCTCTGGCGCGCGAAAAGCAAGCCAGGCAAGGACGCAGGGAGCGTTCATATCAGTAGATATGGACGCGACTGAGGACGCGGCATGGCGCCGCTTTGCAGCCGCCAGAGGTAGGGATGAGAGCGCTTGAAGGAGCACCTTAGGAATCCCTTCTCTCTCCGGCGAACGGCATGCCGAGGGCACCGAGCAGGGCGCGCCCGTGCTCGTCCGTCGTCGCCGAGGTCGTGATCGCAATGTCGAGCCCACGCACCGACGGAACCTTGTCGTAGTCGATCTCGGGGAAGATGATCTGCTCCCGGATTCCGATCGAGTAGTTGCCGCGCCCGTCGAACGAGCCGGGGTCGAGCCCGCGGAAGTCGCGGATGCGCGGAAGCGCGATCGAGGTGAGGCGGTCGAGGAACTCGTACATCCGCGCGCCGCGCAGCGTCACGCGCGCGCCGACGGGCATGCCCTCGCGAAGCTTGAAGCTGGCGATCGACTTGGTCGCACGTCGCACCTGCGCGTGCTGCCCCGAGATGACGGAGAGCTCGTCGATCGCGGCATCGAGCGCTTTCGCGTCGGTCTTCGCCTCGCCGACGCCCATGTTCAACGTCACCTTCGTGACGCGCGGCGCCTGCATGACCGAGGACAAGCCGAGCTCCTCCTGAAGGCGCGCGCGGATCTCGGACTCGTACCGCTCCTTCAGGCGTGGCGCGTAGGTCTCGGGTGTCGGTGCGTTGCTGGTGACGGTCGCAGAGCTCACTTGTCGATCTCCTGCCGACAGCCCTCGCGCTTGCAGACGCGCACGCGCACGGTTCCGCCCTTCGCTTCCTTCTCGACGATCCCGACGCGCGTGGGAAGGCCGCACACGGGACAGACGACCATGACGTTCGAGACCGGGACGGGCGCCGGCTTGTCCAGAATCCCGCCGGGCACGACCTGCGCGCCGCCCATGCGAGAGGTATCCCGGATCGGACGCGGCTTCGTGTGCCGCTTGGAGACGTTCAGGTTCTCGACGATGACCCTCTTCTCCGACGGGCGTGCTTCGAGCACGCGGCCGCGCTTCCCACGGTCCTTGCCGGTGATGATCTGGACCATGTCGCCCTTCTTGACCTTCATCTTCACGGACACCTACAGGACCTCCGGGGCCAGGCTGACGATCTTCATGAAGTTCTTCTCGCGGAGCTCCCGCGCAACGGGGCCGAAGATGCGTGTCCCGCGCGGGTTGGACTGGGGATCGATGAGGACGGCGGCGTTCTCGTCGAAACCGATGAGCGTGCCGTCGTCTCGGCCGTACGGTTTCTTCGTCCGCACCACGACCGCCCGCACGACCTCGCCCTTCTTGACCGCGCCCTGAGGCGTGGCCGACTTCACGGTAGCAATGATGATGTCCCCCACCCGCGCGTAGCGACGGTGAGAGCCCCCGAGCACGCGAATGCACAGGATCTCCCGCGCACCCGTGTTGTCCGCCACCCGAAGCCTGGATTCCTGCTGGATCACGCGGTGGTCCTCACTTCGCGGCCTCGACGATCTCGTGGAGCCGCCAGCGCTTTTGCTTCGAGACGGGCCGCGTCTCGACGATGCGTACGACGTCGCCGATCTTCGCCTGGTTCTCCGCGTCGTGCGCGTGCAGCTTGGTACTTCGACGGATCACCTTCTTGTACATCGGATGCACCTTCACGGTGTCGACGCGGACGACGATCGTCTTGTCGGAGGCAGCGGACACGACCTTGCCCTGTCGCTCCTGCCGACGCCCGCGAGCGTGCTCCGGCTTGGGCAGGCGCGTGATGGGCTTGCGCTCGGCCGGTGTTTCGCGCTTCGTCCTCGTCCGCTGGCGGCGCAGCGCGCGCGGGAGCCGCTTCTTCTTCTTCTTGGGCTCGGACACGGCCGCAACCGCGGCGGGGGCAGGCTCGGGCTCAGCGGATTCAGGGGTCTCGCTCGATCCCTCGCCGGCGAGAGCTTCCTCGTCGACTGCCTCAGCCACCGACGGAGGAGAGGTCTCCTCGGACACCTCGACCGCTTCCGCGGCAGCAGGCTCGTCGCCCACCGCTTCGGGTACGTCCTCCGGCTCGGCGGTCGCGGGCTCCGCAGCGGGCGGGTCCGCGGCGGCCTCCGGCTCCTCGGCCTCTTCGGGAGCGGCCTCCTCCGGCACGTTCTCGACGTCCGCGACCCCTTCCGGGGCGTCCGTCGTCTCGGCTGCCGGCTCCGCGGCCGTGTCGACCGTCTCGTTCTGCGTCTCTTCGCTCGAGTTCACGTTCTCCTCAGTCATGTCGTCAGTCCCCTGGCACGCTCGTTCTTCACGGTCAGGATCCGCGCGATCTCGCGCTTGGCCGTTCGCAGCCGGGCGCTGTTCTCGAGCACGCCGGTCGCGGTCTGGAAATGCAGGTTGAAGAGCTCCCGCCGGGTCTCGGCCATCTTCCGGTCGAGCTCGTCGTCGGAAAGGGCTCGTAGCTCTCTGGCTCTCATTGCTTTCCTCCGTGGCGCGGCTCGGCGGAGGGCGGAGCCGGGCTTAGCCCGGCGGGAGCCCTGACCCCGCTTTCCGGGTCGGCACCGCGAAAGGAGGGGGTACGTGGGGGAACCATGGGTTCCCCCACGATTCGTCTAGCTCTCAAAGAGATCGGCCTCCCTCTTCACGAACTTCGTCCGCACCGGCAGCTTCTGGCCCGCGAGCCGGAGGGCCTCCTTCGCCAGCTCCTCGTCGACCCCGGCCAGCTCGAACATCACGCGGCCGGGCTTCACAACCGCGACCCAACCCTCCGGAGAGCCCTTGCCCGAGCCCATGCGCGTCTCGGCGGGCTTCTTCGTGAAGGGCTTGTCGGGGAAGAGGTTGATCCAGACCTTCCCGCTTCGCCGAATCTTCCTCGTGGCCGCGATTCGGGCAGCCTCGATCTGGCGGTTCGAGATCCAGCCCGCCTCGAGGCTCTTCAGCCCGTAGTCGCCGAACTGCACCGTCGTCTGGCCCTTGGACAGGCCCGCCCGGCGCCCTCGATGGTGGCGGCGAAACTTCGTTTTCCGCGGCATCAGCATCAGCTGGAGCCCTCCGTCTCCGGCGTCTCATCGGGGGCGACGTCGGTCGTCGACTCGAGTGCGACATCCGGGGGGGTCTGCTCGGCTGCAACGTCAGGGGTCGTCGGCTCCGGGGCGACCTCCGCGACCTGAGCCTCCGGGCTCACGGGCTGCGCGGCCTCGGTGGCCTCCGTACCCACGTCTTCGCGGCGCGGGCGCTGAGTCGCGCGTCCGCCGGGGCGTTGTCCCTTTCGCTTGCGTTGGACGATGCCGAGTCCTTCGCGGTCGACGTTGCGTCCGCGGCCCTCCCGTGATGCACCGAGCCCCTCGCCCGACGAGCCCCGTCGCCGGCGTGCCTGGTCCTGGTCACCGAGACGCGAGTCGCGACCACCGGCGCCCTCGTAGCCCTCGGGCATGATCTCGCCCTTGTTGATCCAGACCTTGACGCCGACCTGGCCGGCGGTCGTCTTGGCCTCTGCCTGGCCGTAGTCGATGTCCGCGCGGATCGTGTGCAGCGGCACGCGGCCCTCGGAGTACATCTCGCGGCGGCTCATCTCGCCCCCGGTGAGACGACCCGCGGCAGTGATCTTGATCCCCTGAGCTCCGGAGCGCATCGCGGAGGCCAGCGAGCGCTTCATCGCACGGCGGAAGCTCACGCGGTTCTCGAGCTGCTCGGCGATCGACTGGGCGACCAGCTTCGCGTCGAGCTCGGGCCGTTTGATCTCGTTGATGTTGATGTGGACGTTCTTCTGCGTGAGCGCGTGCAGGTCTCTGCGCAACGCGTCGACCTCCACCCCGGACTTTCCGATCACGATGCCGGGGCGCGCGGTGTAGATGTCCACGGTGATCCGCTGCTTGTCCTTGCGAATCAGGATGTCGGAGAGCCCCGCGTGCGAGAGCTTGCCGAGGATGTGCCTACGGATCTTGACGTCCTCGAGCAGGTAGGCCGCGTACTCCTGGCGCCCGGTCCACCAGTTCGACTTCCAGTCGTGGATGACGCCGACACGGAACCCGCCGGGATGCACCTTCTGGCCCATCAGCGGTCACCTCCCGAGTAGATCGTGGCCGCAGGCCGCGAAACGCGAGCAGCGCAAGGACGCAGGGAGCGCTCGTACCTGAAGGGTACGGGCGCACGACTTTGGGGACCCCAGGAAGTGCGCAGCACTTTCTGGGGCAGGACTGAGGACGCGGCGATGCGACGCGTTGCAGCGCGCATGCGGCCGCGAGATGCGAGGGAGTTGACCGCTATCACGCAACCGCCTCCTTTTTCCTTCGTCGCGTCGGAGCCTTTGGCTTCGACGTGGAGGTTGTGCCCTCAGCAGCCGGCGCAGCAGTTGCGACGGGCGCGTCCGCTCTCGCTCGACGGCGGCGCTTGGGCGCCGTCTCAGGCTGCTCGACGAGGACGAGTGTCACATGGCACGTGCGCTTCCGGATGCGATTGACCCGGCCGCGGGCGCGTGGCTTCCAGCGCTTCAGCGTGGGGCCCTCGTCGGCGTACGCGACCTCGACGACGAGATCGTCGCCGTCCAGGCCATGGTTCGCCTCGGCGTTCGCGACTGCCGACCGGAGCACCTTCTCGATGTCCGTCGCGGCAGCACGGGTGCTGAAGGCGAGGACCGTCCGCGCCTCGGGCACCGAGCGCCCACGGATGTGGTCGAGGACGAGCCTCGCCTTGCGGGCGGACGTTCGCACCCACTTCGCTTGGGCGCGCACGCGCTGCCGATCGTCTGTTGGGACTCTGCTCACGAGCAGGCTCCGAGCGCGGGTGCGGGGAGGGGTGTGGGGAACCGGGAGGTTCCCCACGCTTTCACGAAGAAGGGGGCACGCGGGGGAAACATGGTTTCCTCCGCGACCGCGGGCCGAGGACGCGCGGTGCGCACGCGCTGCCGATCGTCTGTTGGAACGACGCTCATGTGCGCTTCTTCACCTGGGCCTGGCGGTCGCCCGAGTGGCTGCGGAACGTTCGCGTTGGTGCGAACTCGCCGAGCTTGTGACCTACCATCTGCTCGGTCACGAACACGGGCACGTGCTTACGGCCGTCGTGGACGGCGATCGTGTGCCCCACCATCTCTGGGAAGACCGTCGACGTCCGCGACCACGTGCGCACCATCCGCTTCTCACCGGTCGCATTCATCGCCTCGATCCGGCCGAGCAGCCGTTCCTGGACGAAGGGCCCTTTCTTCGAGCATCTCGACATTGCCTAACGCTTCCTCTCCTTGCCGCGGCGCCGGCCGCGGACGATCAGCTTGTCGGACTCCTTGTGCTTGCGGCGCGTGCGCTTGCCGAGGGTCGGCACGCCCCACGGGGTGACCGGGTGGCGGCCGCCCTTCGACTTGCCCTCGCCGCCTCCGTGCGGGTGGTCGACCGGGTTCATCGCCGAGCCGCGGACCGTCGGCCGCTTCCCGAGCCACCTGCTTCGGCCTGCTTTGCCACTCGTCTGGTTGGCGTGGTCGGTGTTTCCGACCTGACCGACTGTGGCCCGGCAGGTGAGCAGCACGCGGCGCAGCTCACCCGAGGGGAGCCGCAGCACGCCGTGGTCACCGTCTTTCGCGACGAGCTGGACCGAAGAGCCTGCCGAACGCGCCATGCGACCACCCTGACCCGGCTTCAGCTCGACGTTGTGCACCAGCGTCCCGGTCGGGATCGAGGCCAGCGGGAGCGCGTTGCCCGGCTTGATGTCGGCGTTCGGACCGGACTCGACCGTCGCACCGACGCGGAGCCGAGAAGCCGCGAGGATGTACGCCTTCGCTCCGTCGGCATAGTGGAGGAGCGCGATCCGGGCCGACCGGTTCGGGTCGTACTCGATCGCGGCCACCTTGGCCGGGACGCCGTCCTTGGTGCGCTTGAAGTCGATCGTGCGGAAACGGCGCTTGTGACCGCCGCCCTGATGCCGCGTGGTGATCCGACCGCGGTTGTTGCGGCCGCCCTTCTTGGTCAGCGGCTCGAGGAGCGACTTCTCCGGCTCCGACTTGGTGATCTCCTCGAAGCCGGAGGTCGCCATGAAGCGGCGCCCGGGGCTCGTGGGCTTGTACTTGCGGAGGGCCACTAGACCGCGGCTCCTTCGAAGATCTCGATCTCGTGGCCCTCGCGGAGCTGCACGATGGCCTTCTTCCAGCCGGGCCTGCGCCCCTTCGTGAACCCACGGCGCTTCGGCTTCGACTGCACCTTGAGGATCGCCACCTTCTGCACCTTCACGTCGAAGAGCTCCTCGACCGCCTGCCGGACCTGCGTCTTGTGCGCGTCCTCGTGCACGCGGAACGTGTACTTGCGGTCGGAGATGAGCGAGTAGCTCTTCTCCGACACGACCGGCGCGAGCAGCACCTGATTCGGGTGGAGGCTCATTTTCCGTTCTCCTCGCTCTCGGCGCCTACCCCGGCGCGGGCGAGGACGAGCGGGAGGGCGGCCTCGGTCACGAGCAGCGAGCGCGCCCAGACGACCGAGACGACCTCGAGCTCCGCGGGAACGATGACGAGCACCCCGTCGAGATTCCGGAACGACTTGACGAGGATCTCCTCGTCCTCCGTCGCCACGAACAGGGTCGGCCGGTCCGACCACTCCGCGATGAGCTCCGCCGCCTTGCGGGTCGAGGGTGCGTCGAAACCGGAGCCGTCGAGCAGCGCGATCGTCCCGTTGGCCGCATGATCGCTCAGAGCGCCCTTGAGCGCCGCCCGGCGCGCCTTGCGGTTCACCTTCACCTCGAAGCTGCGCATTCCGGGCGGGAACGCCATGCCGCCGCCCGTCCACTGAGGCGCGCGAGTAGTGCCTGCGCGGGCGCGTCCGGTTCCCTTCTGTCGCCATGGCTTGGAGCGACCCCCGGCGACGAGGCCGCGGCTCTTTCCGCCACGTGTGCCCGCCCGGGCAGCGTTCATCTCCGCACGAACCGTCTCGTGGACGAGGTGCGGCTTCACCTCTGCGGCGAACACGGACACATCGAGCGCCAGGTCCTTCGCCTTGGAGCCGCCGAGCACGGGTGCTTTGGGTGCAGTCGCCATCGGCGCTACGCCTCCCGGATCTCCACGAGCCCGCTCGCCGACCCGGGAACCGAGCCCCGGACGAGCAGGAGATTGCGCTCGACGTCGATCTCGTGTACGACGAGCCCCGGCTGCGTAACGCGAGCGCCGCCCATGCGGCCCGACATCCGCATCCCCTTGAAGACGCGCGACGGCGTGGCCGACGCCCCGATCGATCCGGGCTTGCGGACGTTGTGCGAACCGTGCGAGACCGGGCCCCGGGTGAAACCATGCCGCTTGATCGTGCCCTGGAATCCCTTGCCGACCGAGACCCCTGACACCTTGATCTTCTCCCCGGGCTCGAACGCCTCGACCGTCACCGTCTCGCCGACCGTGAGGCCGCTCTCGCCGCGCATCTCCACGAGATGACGATGTGGCCCGGCACCGGCTTTCGCGAGATGCCCCTGCTCGGGCTTCGACAGCTTCCGCTCGGCGACGGGCTCGAAGGCGAGCTGCACTGCGTCGTACCCGTCGGTGTCCACGGTCTTCACCTGGACGACCGGGCAGGGCCCCGCCTGGATCACGGTGACCGCGGACATGCGCCCGGTCTCCGGGTCGAAGACCTGGGTCATGCCGAGCTTCGTGCCGAGGATGCCTTTCATGATCTCTAGAGCTTGATCTCGATGTCGACCCCGGCCGGCAGGTCGAGTCGCATGAGCGAGTCGACCGTCTTCGGCGTCGGGGAGTGGATGTCGATCAGGCGCTTGTGCGTGCGCACCTCGAAGTGCTCGCGCGAGTCCTTGTCCTTGAAGGGGCTTCGGATCACGCAGTAGACGTTCTTCTCCGTCGGCAGCGGGACCGGCCCGGTGATGGTGGCACCGGTGCGCTGCGCCGTCTCCACGATCTGGGACGCGGAGCGGTCCACCTGCTGGTGGTCGTAGCCCTTCAAGCGGATGCGGATCTTCTGTTGCGCCATGACTGATGAGGAGGGAGAGGCGAGCCTCTCCCTACGCGATGATCTCCGTGACGACGCCGGCTCCCACCGTGCGGCCACCCTCGCGGATCGCGAAGCGGAGGCCCTGGTCCATGGCGATCGGCTGGATCAGGTCGATCTCCATGTTCGTGTTGTCGCCGGGCATGACCATCTCCTGCCCCTCGGGCAGCTTGATCGAGCCGGTGACGTCGGTCGTCCGGAAGTAGAACTGCGGCCGGTAGCCGTCGAAGAACGGCGTGTGCCGCCCGCCCTCGTCCTTCGAGAGCACGTACACCTCGGCCTTGTAGTGCGTGTGCGGCGTGATCGAGCCGGGCTTGGCCAGCACCTGACCGCGCTCCACGTCCTCGCGCTTGATGCCGCGAAGCAGGGCGCCCGCGTTGTCGCCGGCCTGGGCGTAGTCGAGCGTCTTCTGGAACATCTCGAGACCCGTGATCACGGTCTTCTCGATCGCGGGATGGATCCCGACGATCTCGATCTCCTCGCCGACCTTCATCATCCCCTGCTCGATCCGGCCGGTGACGACCGTGCCGCGGCCGGTGATCGTGAAGACGTCCTCGATCGGCATCAGGAACGGCTTGTCGACGTCGCGAACGGGCTCAGGGATATAGGAGTCGACGGCCTCCATGAGCTCGAGGATCTTCGGCGTCCACTCGGGATCGCCCTCGAGCGCCTTCAGCGCGGAGACCTGAATGACCGGGATGTCGTCCCCGGGGAACTCGTACTTGGAGAGGAGCTCGCGCACCTCCATCTCGACGAGCTCCAGGAGCTCGGGGTCGTCGACCATGTCGGCCTTGTTCAAGGCGACGACGATCGACGGCACCTCGACCTGGCGGGCGAGGAGGATGTGCTCTCTGGTCTGCGGCATGGGGCCGTCTGCAGCCGATACGACGAGAATCGCGCCGTCCATCTGCGCGGCGCCCGTGATCATGTTCTTGATGTAGTCGGCGTGGCCCGGGCAGTCGACGTGGGCGTAGTGCCGGTTCTCGGTCTCGTACTCGACGTGCGCGGTGTTGATCGTGATGCCCCGCTGGCGCTCCTCGGGAGCCTTGTCGATCGAATCGAACGACGCCACTTGGGTGTTGGTGCCCGACTCGGCGAGCACCTTCGTGATCGCGGCTGTGAGCGTCGTCTTGCCGTGGTCGATGTGACCGATCGTTCCGACGTTGACGTGCGGCTTGGTGCGCTCGAACTTCTGCTTGCCCATGGGTGATTGCCTCCGGGTACTCGTTTGACCTTGGTCTTTACGCTGGCTTGTCGCTCGACACGAGCGCCTCGGCGATCGTGCGCGGTACTTCCTCGTAGCGGTCGAACTGCATCGAAAACGTCGCGCGGCCCTGCGACATCGAGCGCAGGTCGGTCGCGTAGCCGAACATCTCCGCGAGCGGAACGCTCGCCCGAATCGCTTGAGAGTTGCTCGACTGGGACCCGCCGACCGGCTCGATTTGCTCGATCCGGCCGCGACGGCCGTTCAGGTTACCAATGACGTCACCGAGGAAGTCCTCGGGCGTCACGACCTCGACCGACATGACCGGCTCGAGGAGCTTCGGCTTCGCCCGCTTCATGCCTTCCTTGAACGCGATCGAGCCGGCGATCTTGAACGCCCGCTCGCTCGAGTCGACGTCGTGGTACGAGCCGTCGACGAGCTCGACCCTGATGTCGACCACCGGGAACCCGGCGAGGATGCCGGAGCTCATGGCTTCCTCGATGCCGGCGTCGACGGCAGGGATGTACTCCTTGGGGACCTTGCCGCCGACGATCTTGTCCTCGAACTCGTAGCCCGAGCCCGGCGCCTGCGGGTACAGGTTGATCTCGACGTCTCCGTACTGGCCGGAGCCGCCGGTCTGACGAACGAACCGTCCGCGGATCTTCTCGGCCGGCTGCGAGATCGTCTCGCGATACGCGACCTGCGGGCGGCCGACGTTCCCCTCGACCCGAAACTCCCGGAGTAGGCGGTCGACGATGATCTCCAGGTGGAGCTCGCCCATTCCGGCGATCAGCGTCTGCCCCGTCTCTTCGTCCGAGGACACGCGGAAGGTGGGATCCTCCTCGGTGAGCCGCTGAAGCGCGGCGCCGAGCTTGTCCTGGTCGGCCTTCGTCTTCGGCTCGATCGCGACCGAGATGACCGGGTCGGGGAAGGACATCGACTCGAGCACGATCGGATGGGGAGGGAACGGCGAGCGTGTCGCCCGTCGTCGTGAACTTGAGCCCGACGGCTGCGGCGATCTCGCCCGCGCCGATCTCCTCCCGCTCCTCGCGGTGGTTGGCGTGCATCTCGAGGATGCGGCCGAGTCGCTCGGTCTTGCCGTTGGTGGTGTTGAGCACCCTGTCGCCGGCCTTGACCTGACCCGAGTAGACGCGGAAGTACGTGAGCTTCCCGACGTACGGATCGGTCATCACCTTGAACGCCAGCGCGGCAAAGGGCGCTTCGAGCGCGGGAGCTCGGGGTCGCATCGTCGGTGCTCTTCGGGTCGACGCCCTGCACGGGCGGGACGTCCATCGGGCTCGGCAGGTAGTCGACGATCGCGTCGAGGAGCGGCTGTACGCCCTTGTTCTTGAACGCGGAGCCGGCGAGAACGGGCGTGACGCGCCCGGCAAGGGTGCCGCGCCGTAGGGCGCGCCGGATCATGTCTGGCGTGACCGCAGCCTCGTCCTCGAGGTAGGTCTCCATCAGCTCGTCGTCGAACTCGGCCACGCCGTCGATCAACGTGTGGTGGGCGGCTTCCGCCGCGGCGGCGAGCGCGGCGGGGATCTCGTCGGTCGAGAACTCGGTGCCGAGCGCGTTCGAGTACGTGATCGCCTTCATCTCGACCAGATCGACGATCCCGGAGAACTGTTCCTCGCTCCCGATCGGGAGGTGGATCGGGACGGGTGTCGCGCCGAGCCGATCGCGCATCGACTGGACGGCCGCGTCGAAGTCGGCGCCGGTGCGGTCCATCTTGTTGATGAACGCGATCCGGGGAACGGCATAGCGGTCGGCCTGGCGCCAGACGGTCTCGGACTGAGGCTGCACGCCCGCGACGGAGTCGAAGACAGCCACGGCGCCGTCCAACACGCGCAGGCTCCGCTCGACCTCCATGGTAAAGTCCACGTGCCCGGGCGTATCGATAATGTTGATCCGATAGTCGCGCCACGAAGCAGTCGTTGCCGCCGAGGTGATCGTGATACCGCGCTCCTGCTCCTGCGCCATCCAGTCCATGGTCGCGGCGCCCTCGTGGACCTCGCCCATCTTGTGGGTGCGTCCCGTGTAGTAGAGGATGCGCTCGGTCGTCGTGGTCTTCCCCGCGTCGATATGGGCCATGATCCCGATGTTGCGGACCCGGTCCAGCGCAGCGGATGTGGCGACGGCGCTCATCGTTCCCGTACCTGTCCTACCAGCGGTAATGCGCGAAGGCTTTGTTGGCCTGCGCCATCCGGTAGATGTCGTCCTTCTTCTTGTAGGCGCCGCCCTGTTGGTTCAGCGCGTCGACGAGCTCGCCCGCGAGCTTCTGCGGCATTCCCTTCTCGCGCCGGTCCCTGGCGTTCTGGACGAGCCAGCGCAGCGCAAGCGTCCGCGCGCGCCGCTGCGGAACCTCGATCGGTACCTGGTAGTTGGCGCCGCCCACGCGACGTGAGCGCACCTCGAGCACTGGCGTGACGGTTTTCACCGCCTGTTCGAGCACCTCGAGCTCCGGCTTGCCCGCACGCTCGGACGCGATCCTGAGCGCGTCGTAGACGATCAACTCCGCGACGGACTTCTTTCCGTCCAGCATGAGCCGGTTGACGAGCTGCGTGACGAGAACCGAGCCGTGCACGGCATCTGGCTCGAGCTGGCGAGGCTGGATCTCTGCGCGACGAGGCACGATTGTCTCCCCTACGCCTTCTTCGCGCCGTACTTGGAGCGTGCCTGACGGCGCTCGGAAACACCGGCGGAGTCGAGCCCGCCGCGGATCACCTTGTAGCGAAAGCCCGGAAGATCCTTGACGCGGCCGCCGCGGACGAGCACCACGGAGTGCTCCTGCAGGTTGTGCCCCTCGCCCGGAATGTACGCACCGACCTCCATGCTGTTGGTCAGACGAACACGCGCGACCTTGCGGAGTGCGGAGTTCGGCTTCTTCGGCGTCGTCGTGTAGACACGCGTGCACACGCCGCGCTTCTGCGGTGCTCCCCGGAGGGCCGGCGTCTTCGTCTTCACTTTCGGGGTCTTTCGCCCCTTGCGGACGAGCTGATTGACGGTGGGCACGCTGCTCCTAGCGACGGTCGTATGAACTCACACAGAACGGCCGGCAGGCACGAGATGCCCGCCAACCAAGCCGCAGGATGGTAGCAAAGAAGGGTTTTCTACGCGCGTGACGCAGGACCGATCGACCGAATACGCTATGCGAGTCTCGGAGGCGTCAACTGATTGAAACCATGATCGCGGTGCTTGTGGCGATCGGGGCGGCAGTCGCTCTGGTGATCGTGCTCGTGGTCAGGAAGGCTCGGGCCCGCACGCGGCGGAGGTTCGACGCGATCTTGCTTCGTATCGACGATCAGCTCGGCTCGATCTCG
>CAWIZT010000005.1:0-84814 GCA_963840705.1 uncultured Actinomycetes bacterium
GGGCAGCATCGTCGCCTACGCCAACGATGTGAAGGAAAGCGAGCTCGGCGTTCCCCGCGAGCTGCTCGAGCGCCATGGAGCGGTCTCCCCGGAGGTCGCCCAGGCGATGGCAGGAGGCGTGCGGGAGCGCCTCGGGGCGGACGTCGGCGTTGCCGTCACCGGCATTGCCGGGCCGCAGGGGGGCACCGAGGAAAAGCCGGTCGGACTCGTGCTCATCCACGCTTTCGGACCCGAGGGAGAGAAGGCACGTCGCATCGAGCTACCCGGAGACCGGGAGACCGTGCGTGGCAGGGCGACCGCGGCCTCGCTTCACCTCGTACGGAAATTGTTGGAGAACCGGCACACAGTGGGATGACGAGGGCCGGTACCGTCGCGGGCGATGAGCGGCTCAGGCTCTTTCTCGCACTCGAGCTACCGGACGACGTTACGAAGGCGCTCCGCGCCTGGAGGGCGGAGTACCTGGGGCACGGCCGACAGGTCGAGAGCTTTCACGTCACCCTTGTGTTCCTCGGATCCCGTCCGTCGCCCGAGCTCGACCCCATCGTCGCCGCACTGCGCGATTCCGTCGCCGAGGTGCCTTCATTCGAGCTCGAACCGGTGCGCTATCGCGAGACACGCGCCGTCGGAATGCTCGTGCTCCGAGACGAGAGCGGTGAGGCGACCCGGCTCGCGATCGGCCTGCAGGCCCGGTTGGAGCGACTCGGCGTGTATCGACGCGAAGCGCGCCCGTGGCTTCCGCACGTCACGGTCGTGCGCTTCCGGGAGCGTCCGCGGCTCCATCCACCGCTTCCCGCGCTCGGGCGCTTCGCTCCGTCCGGTGCCGCTGCTTTCCTTTCCCGTCTGCGCCCGACCGGGGCGCGGGCGCGCTACGAGACGCTCGGGTCATATCCATTCGAGGCGTGATCGTCGGAGGTTCGAAGGAGTGTCGGTTCAAGGAGTGTCGGATTCAGTTGGGAGGAGGACCGTATGAAACGAGAGGAAGCCCTCGACGTCGCGCTCGGCCAGATCGAGCGGAATTTCGGAAAGGGGTCGGTCATGCGCATGAGCGACCGTCCACAGGTCGCCATCGGCGCTGTCTCGACCGGGTCGCTGTCGCTCGACGTCGCTCTCGGCATCGGCGGTCTTCCACGCGGACGCATCGTCGAGATCTACGGTCCCGAGGCCTCGGGCAAGACGACCCTCGTCTACCACGCGATGGCCGAGGCGCAGCGGAGAGGTGGCATCTGCGCCTTCATCGACGCCGAGCACGCGATGGATCCGCAGTATGCGCGCCGCATCGGCGTGGACATCGATCAGCTGCTCGTCTCCCAGCCGGACACGGGCGAGCAGGCGCTCGAGATCACCGAGCTCCTCATCCGCTCTGGGGCGCTCGACATCGTCGCGATCGATTCGGTCGCTGCTCTCGTCCCCAAGGCGGAAATCGAAGGCGAGATGGGGGATAGCCACGTGGGTCTCCAGGCGCGTCTCATGAGCCAGGCGCTGCGCAAGCTCGCGGGCACCTTGAACCGCACCGACACGATCTGCATCTTCACAAACCAGCTGCGCGAGAAGATCGGCGTGATGTTCGGCAACCCGGAGACGACTCCGGGCGGTCGTGCGCTGAAGTTCTATGCGTCCGTGCGGCTCGACATCCGGCGCATCGAGACGCTGAAGGACGGCGCTGAGGCGTTCGGGAACCGCGTGCGCGTCAAGGTCGCCAAGAACAAGGTCGCGCCGCCGTTCAAGCAGGCGGAGTTCGACATCGTGTACGGACAGGGCATCCCCTGGGAGGGAACCGTCCTGGACGTCGCGCTGGAGAAGAAGATCGTCCACAAGGCGGGCTCGTACTTCAGCTTCGGTGACGAGCGGCTCGGCCAGGGCCGGCAGAACGCAACCGCCTTTCTCTCGGAGAACCCCGATCTCGTCCAGCAGATCCTCGCGCGCGTCCAGGCCGAGGCGGACGAGGATCAAGTCATCTCGGCACGGCTACTCCCGGCTAAGCCCCATACCGAGGACGTAGTCGAGGTCGAGGTCGAAGAAGAGGAGGCTGTCGCCGTCGAGGGCTGACATGGCGAGCCGGAGCGAGAGTGCGTTCGATGCAGCGTGCCGCGTGCTTCGTCACCGCGAGCGAAGCACGACCGAGGTTCGCGATCGCCTCGAGGCAGCAGGTTACTCGCGGTCCGAGAGCGAGGAAGCGATCGAGAGCTTGCTTCGAACGGGGCTCCTGGACGATGGTCGCTTCGCCGAGCTCCGGGCTCGCTCGCTCGCCGGAGGAGGCGCAGGAGACAACCGCATCCGTCACGAGCTGCACCGCGCCGGCATCCGAGCGGAGATCGTCGAGGAGGCACTGGGGAGCATCGAGCCGGAAGCCGACCGTGCGCGGCAGGTCATCTCAAGACGCGGATCGGGCTCCAAGACCGCTCGTTTCCTGCACGGAAAGGGCTTCTCCGAGGAGGTCGTGGGAAGCGTCGTTGCAGGTGGTCTCGAGGAGGAGCTAGGATGAGCAGGCTTTCACCCGACATTTACCTGCTCGCTGAACACTCCCAGAATCAGTGAACTCGATCCAGCTCCCGATATTCGACGCAAGCAACCGGATGACTGCCGGCGACGGAAGGGTGCGGCACCTCCTGAGCTGAGGCGCTTCACGCGCGGTACCGGACAAGGCCGAACAGGCTGGGTGCGGGTGTGAGCAACCGCGGCGGTCGCCGCGGACAACCGATTCCTCCACGGAGGTTCAATGCTCACGGTCGTCGCGGCGCTCATCGGGATCCTGATCGGGGCGGTCGGTGCTGCGGTCGTTCTCCTCGCACTCTCCGGATCCCGAGTTCGCACTGCCGAGCAGACGCGGGAACGCCTCCTCGCCGACGCGGAGCGTGACGCGGAGACCTTGCGACGAGAGGCTCAAGTGGAGGCTCGAGAGCAAGCCGTGCAGCTGAAGAGCGAGATCCAGGCCGAGGTTCAGGACAAGCGGCTCCAGATCGTCAAGGTCGAGGAACGGGTCCTGCAGAAGGAAGAGGAGATCGATGCGACGCTCGCCGAGCTCGAGCGCCGCGAGCAGGGCCTGGGGGACCGGGAGGTGCACGCCAAGGCTCTGCAGGAGGAGCTGAAGGAGGCGAAGGGCGAGGCGCTGGTGGTCCTGGAACGGCTCTCGGGCCTGACCGTCCACGAGGCCAAGCAGCAGCTGCTCGAGCGCTCGACCGACCTCGTCCGGCACGAGCTCGCCCGGGAGGTGCGGCAGATGGAGGAGGAAGCGCGCGGCGAGGCTCGCCGCCGCGCACGCTCGCTCATCGCCGATTCGCTCCAGCGTGTCGCCGCGAGCCATACAGCAGAGGCGACGGTGACCGTCGTGGAGCTCGCATCGGACGATCTCAAAGGCCGGATCATCGGGCGCGAGGGTCGGAACATCCGCGCGCTCGAGCACCTGACGGGTGTGGACTTCATCATCGACGACACACCACACGCGGTCGTGCTCTCGTCATTCGACCCGCTCCGTCGGGAAGTGGCACGGCTCACGCTCGACAAGCTCATCGAGGACGGGCGCATCCATCCCGCGCGGATCGAGGAGATGTACTACCTCTCGAAAGCGGAACTCGACGAGCACGTTCGCCAGGCCGGCGAGCAGGCGGTCTTCGAGGCAAACTGCGGCGAATTCCACGAGGAGCTCGTCAAGATCCTCGGTCGCCTCCGGTACCGGACGAGCTACGGCCAGAACGTGCTCAAGCACACGCTCGAAGTCGTACACCTCGGTGGGATCATGGCCGCCGAGTTGAACGCGGGTGTAAAGACCACCAAGCGCGCCGCCTTGCTGCACGATGTCGGAAAGGCGATGAGCCACGAGGCGAACGGCTCGCATGCGCTCATCTCGGCGCAGCTTGCCCGCCGCCACGGTGAGTCCGACGGGGTCATCCACGCGATCGAGGCTCATCACTACGAGGTCCAGCCTCAGACGGTCGAAGCGGTGCTCTTGATCACCGCCGACGCGGTGTCCGCCTCACGGCCGGGCGCGCGCGGGGAGAGCCTCGAGAACTACATTCGGCGCCTGGAGGCGCTCGAGGAGATCGCGACCGGGAAGCCCGGCGTCGCGAAGGCGTACGCGCTGCAGGCCGGTCGCGAAATACGGGTCATCGTCGAGCCGAGCGAGGTCGACGACGACGGCGCGGCACTGCTCTCTCACGAGATCGCGCGCGAGATCGAGGATCAGCTCGAGTACCCCGGCCAGGTGAAGGTCATCGTCATCCGGGAGTCACGGGCGATCGAGGTGGCGAAGTAGACACCCTGGACGCTGTGCGGAGGTGGGTCGAGGTGTGGTCTCGTGCCTGGCCAGCGGCCGATGTCGAGGCTGTCGCAGCCCTGTACGCGCCGGAAGCACTCTTCTATTCGCACCCTTTTCGCCCGCCTCAGGCGCCGCGTGACTACGTCATCTGGGCGTTCGCAGATCAAGCCGCCGCGGAGTGCCGCTTCGGCGTTCCGGTGGCCGGCGTCGGCAATCGCGCTGCAGTGGCGTGGTGGGCAGTGCTGACGACGACCGCCGGCGCGGTGGAGTCGATCGCCGGCACCTCGCTGCTCCGCTTCGACGAGCACGGGCTCGTGACCGAGCAGCATGATGTCTGGGCGACGGAGCCGGGACGCCGCGACCTTCCCGATTGGGCTCTCGGTCGGGGCTGAGCGCGTGTTGCGGCGCGCCGGCCGCGCGTCCATTCTCGACCAAGCATCTACACTCGCGTGCCGTGAGGCGCTACCACGTCACGACCTTCGGTTGCCAGATGAATGCTCACGACTCCGAGCGGATCAAGGGCATGCTCGAGTCACTCGGCCTGGGCGAAGCGATTTCACCGGACTCCGCCGACGTCGTCGTGTTCAACACGTGCACGGTCCGGGAGAAGCCGGATACGCGGCTCGCCGCCTATCTCGGGAATGCAGCCGCACGCAAGCGTGAGCGGCCCGACCTCGTGGTCGCGGTCGGGGGCTGTTATGCGGAAGCACAGCGCGAGAGGATCTTCGAGCGATACCCCTTCGTCGATGTCGCATTCGGCCCGGGCTCGATTCCGCACCTGGGCGAGTGGATCGCTGCGGGCGGGTACACGGTGCCACGCGGCAAGTTCGGAACCCATGACCATTTCGCTGCCGATCTCCCGCTGCATCCGGAGCGGGAGCACCAGGCGTGGGTGCAAGTTTCCATGGGCTGCAACTCGAAATGCGCCTACTGCATCGTGCCGGCGGTTCGCGGGCGCGAGCAGAGCCGCCGTCCTGGTGAGATCGTCGCCGAGGTGACGGCGCTCGCGCGATCGGGAGTCAAGGAGATCACCTTGCTCGGCCAGAACGTCAACTCCTGGGGACGCGATCTCGCTCCCGAACTCCGCACGGAGTTCGGTGAGCTCTTGCGCGCGTGCGACGCGGTCGACGGCATCCGACGGATCCGCTTCACGAGCCCACATCCGAAGGACTTCCGGGCACCCGTGATCGCGGCGCTGGCGGAGTGCGCGTCCGTCTGCGAGCACGTTCACCTCCCCCTCCAGTCGGGTTCGTCGCGGATCCTCAAGCGCATGCGGCGCACGTACGACCGGGAGCGCTACGTTCGTCTCGTGGACACCCTGCGGTCCGCGATACCGGACGTTGCGTTCGGCACCGACCTCATCGTCGGCTTTCCCGGTGAGACCGACGAGGACTTCGAGGCGACGGTGGGGGCCGTCGAGGAGATTCGCTACGAGAGTGCGTTCACATTCATCTTCTCGCCGCGCGCGAACACCGAGGCGGCTTCGATGCCGGATCAGGTACCCGACGAGGTGAAGCACGAGCGTCTGGAACGCCTCGTCGACACGGTGCAGCTGGTGGCAGCCGAGCGAAACGCTCAGCGGATCGGGCGTGTCGAGGAGGTGCTCGTCGAGGGGCCGAGCCGGACGGATGCCGCCGCCCTGCGTGGTCGAACGCGCCGAAACACCACCGTCAACTTCGCGGGAAGCGCCCGACCCGGCGAGCTCGTCGACATTCTGGTCGAGGAGTCCACGTCGACGACCCTGCGCGGTCGCGAGCTCGCTCGCGTCGCGACCTGAGGACTTGTTGCGATTTCGGCACGCTTCGTGACCCACGCGTAGACATTGGACCGTTACGCTCGCAGCGGGTGGTGGGCTGGGGTGCCCCGAAGGACATGACCTCGCCGCCCGAGGTGATTGCCATCTTCGGGCCCACGGCCTCCGGCAAGTCGGCGGTCTCCGCGCTCGTAGCCACGCACCTCGGAACGGAGGTCGTCTCGGCCGACGCGTTCCAGATCTACCGCGGGCTTCCGATCCTCACCAACCAGCCGGAGGTGCCGACGCGCCTCGTCGCGTTCACGGATCTCGCGGACGAGATGTCCGTTGGCACGTACGCGACACTCTCCCACTGCGCGATCGATGAGCTCATCGACGCGACCGGCGCGGCCGTCGTTACGGGTGGCACCGGGCTGTACCTGCGCGCGGCGCTCGTGGATCTGCAGGTTCCGGGCCCTCCTCGGAGCGATGCCCGCGCCCGCGTGGAGGCATCGTACGACGCCGACCCGAGAGCGTCTCATGCTCGGCTCGCCGAGCTCGATCCTCGCGCGGCGAGAGTCGTCCACCCCAATGACAGGCGGCGCGTCGTGCGTGCGCTCGAGCTGGCTGAAGCGGGGAGCTCGCTCGTCCCCGTGCTCGACCGCCTGTGGTCGGCCGAGTTTCGGCGGCCGACCCTCGTCGTCGGTCTCGACCTGCCGCGGGACGTGCTCGAGCGGAGAATTCGGGTACGGACCGATGAGATGTTCAGGCGGGGCGTCGTCGAAGAAGTGCGTCGGGCTCGCCAGCGACCTGTGTCTCGAACCGCCGAGAAAGCTCTCGGTCTGGCAGAGCTCGCGGAGCTCCCAGCGGATGAGGCGTGCGAGCGCATCATGGTCAGAACCCGGCGCTACGCCGCGTACCAGAGGAAGTGGATGCGCCGCATTCCGGGCATCGTCATGATCGACGGCGACCGGACCCCTACCGAGGTGGCGGATGCGATTCTCGAAGTGGCAGGCGCTCGGTAACACGTATCTGCTCGTCGAGCGGACAGATCTCGACTCGCCGTTCGGGGCGGACGACGCTCGCAGGCTGTGCGACCCGCACGAAGGCGTCGGTGCGGACGGGGTCCTCGAGATCGCCGATCTCCGTGGTGCCGAGGCAGACGTCCTCGTCTGGAATCCTGACGGGTCATCCGCCGAGCTCTCCGGAAACGGAGCGCGCATCGCTGCCATGTGGCTGGCGCGGCGGAGCGGCGTTGCCTTCCCACGACTACACCTCGCCGGACGGACGGTGCCGGCTCGCGTCACCGAAGACGAGGTCGAGGTCGATCTCGGTGAGGTCGCTGTGAGTAAGCCCGAGGTGCTCGAGATCGACGGTGAGCGACTCGAGGTGACTCCCGTGTCCGTGGGGAATCCGCACGCGGTCATCCGTCGCGAGCCGACGCGGGACGAGCTGCTTCGCCTTGGCCCTCTGGTCGAGCACCACGAGCGCTTCCCGGGCCGCACGAACGTGCAGCTCGTCCGCCCCGACGGCCCTGCCGACCTGACCGTGGCGGTCTGGGAACGAGGAGCGGGGGAGACCCGCTCGTCCGGGTCCAGCGCGGCCGCCGCAGCGGCCGCCGCCGTCACTCACGGGTGGTGTGAATCGCCGCTCCGCGTGCATCTTCCGGGAGGCATGCTCGACGTGGACATCCGCGCGGGACGAGCCATCGTGAGCGGGCCGGTGGTCGAGGTGTTTCGCGGCGTGACCGTCTGAGACTACGCCTGGCTGAGCTCGACCAGCTCGTCCCGCAGTGAGGATCGCCGCACTCGCTCAGGTTGCGATCTCGAACTCCCGCAAGACCTCGTTGAGCGACGTCTTCAGATCGGTGGAAGCGCTTCGCTCGCCCACGATCAGCGCGCACGGAAGCTCGTAGCGCCCGGCGGGGAACTCCTTCGGTCGCGTTCCCGGGAGGACGACCGACCGGGGTGGCACGTAGCCGCGATGCTCCACCGCTCGCGAGCCAGTGACGTCGATGATCGGAACGGAGGCCGCGAGGACGACGTTTGGCGCGATGACTGCCTCCCTTCCGACGACGACTCCCTCGAGGACGACCGCGCGCGACCCAGGAAAGCGCCGTCCTCGACGATGACGGGACGCGCCTGCGGCGGTTCCAGCACGCCCCCGATGCCGACGCCCCCGGCGAGGTGGACGTCCGCGCCGATCTGAGCGCACGATCCCACGGTCGCCCACGTGTCGACCATCGTCCTCGGACCGACCCAGGCGCCGATGTTCACGAAACCGGGCATGAGGATGACGCCCTCGGACAGGAAGGAGCCGTAGCGTGCGACCCCCGGCGGCACGACGCGCACGCCGTGCTCCGCGTAGTCGCTCTTCACAGGGATCTTGTCGAGGAAGTGGAGCTCGCCGAGGTCCATGGGCTCCACCTTGCGCAGGCGGAAGTAGAGCAGGATCGCCTTCTTCGTCCACTCGTTGACGACCCACTCGCCGTCTCGCGTCTCGGCGACGCGTGCTTGGCCGCGGTCGAGGAGCGCGATCGCCTCCTCGATCGGCCCTGAGTCGAGCTCCCCGCTCTCCCACAGCTCGTCGATGCGTTGCGAGACCTCCATCACTCGTCATCCTCGCCGATGCCGGTGAGGAACCGCCACAGCGTCTCGTACGCGTGCACGAGCGCCGCAACTTCGACGAGCTCGTCGCGGCGATGGGCGCGTTCGGTGTGACCCGGACCGAAGTTGACCGCATCGATGCCGCGGGAGGTGAAGTCGGCGACGTTGGTCCAGGCTTGCTTCGGCTCGAGGCCGTACGCGCCCGCGTCGACGAGCGCCTCGACCAGCGGGTTCGCGACGACGACCTCTCCCGGCGGCGAGTCGCCTGTGACCTCGATCTCCGCACGAACTCCGACCAGCTCCTCGAGGTAGGAGCGGGCGCTAGCGGGGGAGCGGTCGGGCGCATACCGGAAGCTGACGGTGGCAACGGCGAGGTCGGGGATGACGTTGTCTGCGATACCGGACGCGAATCGCGTCACGCTCACCACCTCCCTGAAGGTGAGCCCGCCGACGACAGCATCTCGTGGTGCGTGCTCGAGGATGGGGGCCAGGCCGTCGATCGCGCGCTCGATGGCGTTGTCGGCCTGCCAGGGTCTGGCCGAGTGGCCGCTCACGCCGCGAAACGAGAGGCGCGCGCTGAGATGTCCGAGGCAGCCAGCGTGGACTTTCCCGTCGGTCGGCTCGAGCAGGATCGCCAGGGCTGCGTCGTGGATCGCGCTCGAGCCGTCGAAGAGCGCTGGAAGCGGATTGTGCTCGGGAGGGAGCTCCTCACGCCCGAAGAGCAGCAGCGCGACGTCGTACGGTGCAGTCTCGTGGGCCGCCAGGTGTCGCACCAGCTCGACGGCGACGGCGACTCCGCCCTTCATGTCGCTGGCGCCCAGCCCGTGCACGGCGCCGCCCTCGATTCGTCCTGGGATGTTCGCCTGAGCGGGGACGGTGTCGTAGTGTCCCGCGAGCACGACCAGGGGCGCGCCGAGACGGCGTTCAGGGAGGAAGAAGAAGGCTTCGTCGTGGGCGTATACCGCGCCGAGCGTCGGCGGTACCAAACCGAGCAGATGTTCCCGGACCGGGCCTTCGAAGCGGCTCTCGGAAGGGATGTTCACGAGCTCGAGCGTGCGCTCGGCGAGACGGTCGGCGAGCGCGCTCACCAGCGGAGCCTACCGCGGCATAATCCGCCGGTGACCCCGCGTCAGCCAGATCGCGCACCCGGTGCAGAGCTGGAGCGTGGATTCGTGGTCGGGGTCTTTCCGAAAGGAGTCGACGGAGAATCCGAGCTCGCCGAGCTACGCGAGCTCGCGCGCACGGCCGGGGTGGCGACGATCGGCGAGGTCGTCCAGCATCGCGCGCGTCCCGACCCACGAACGTTCGTCGGCAAGGGGAAGCTCACCGAGCTGAAAGATGCGTACGCGTCCGCGAACGCCGAGGTTCTCCTCGTCGACGAGGAGCTCAGTCCAACGCAGCAGCGATCGCTGGAGAACGCTCTCGAGGCGCGAGTCGTCGATCGGACGCAGTTGATCCTCGACATCTTCGCGCAGCACGCCCGCAGCGCCGAAGGAAAGCTTCAGGTCGAGCTCGCGCAGCTCGAGTACAACCTGCCTCGGATGCGTGGGCTCTGGCAGCACCTCGAGCGGCTGGGTGGCGGCGTGGGCACGAGAGGGCCGGGAGAGAGCCAGCTCGAGACCGACCGGCGGCTCGCGAGGACGCGCGTCTCGCTCGTCAAGCGCCGTTTGCGGGATCTGAGCGGGCAGCGGGCGACACGTCGCAAAGAGCGGGAGCGGACGAGCGTGCCGACGATCGCGCTCGCCGGCTACACCAACGTCGGCAAGTCCACGCTCCTGAACGCGCTCACCGGCGCGGACGCCTCCGTCGACGATCGTCTCTTCGAGACCCTCGATCCGACGACCCGGGGATTCGAGCACGACGGCAAGCGCTATCTGATCACCGACACCGTCGGGTTCATCCGCCGGCTGCCGACGCAGCTCGTCGAGGGCTTCTCCGCCACGCTGGAGGAGACCCTGGTGGCCGATCTCGTGCTTCACGTCGTCGATGGCTCGCTCCCTGAAGAGCGACTGCGAGAGACGATCGATGCCGTCCACGCCGTGCTCTCCGGGATCGGAGCCGACGACGTCCCCGTGGAGCTCGTCATGAACAAGGTCGATCTCCTCGATCCCCTCGCCCGTCGGCGGGTCGGGCATCTCTTCCCGCGGGCGCTGCAGGTCTCCGCCGAGACCGGGGAAGGTCTCGAGGCGCTGCGCGAGCGCGTCTCCGAGCTCTTCTCGGACCGCTTCGAAGATGTACGGCTGCTCGTGCCCTACGAGGACGGGCGCGCACTTGCGCAGCTGTACGGGCTGGGAGCCCCGATCGCCGAACGGCGGGACACGCCGGAAGGGGTGCGCGTGCGCGCACGGCTGCCGCGGCGGGAGGTTGCCCGGTTCGCCCGGTTCCTGGTTGCGGGAGAGCCGAACGTCGACGCCGGTGTCGAGGCCTCGAGGCAGTGATCGACGTCGCTGTCCGCCGCGTGCGAGCGGACGCAGTGCTGCCGAAGCAGGCGTACGAAAGTGACGCCGGCTTCGACCTTGCGGCGTGCGAGGAAGCGTGGCTCGACCCGGGCGAGCGCGCCATCGTCCCGACCGGCATCGCGGTCGAGATCCCGGAGGGATACGCCGGCTTCGTGCAACCACGATCGGGGCTTGCCGCGCAGCACGGTCTCGGGGTCGTCAACTCGCCGGGCCTCATCGACTCCGGCTACCGCGGCGAGATACTGGTCGTGCTCCTCAACACGGACGCGCGTGAGTCGTTCAGAGTCGAGGCCGGAATGCGCATTGCCCAACTCGTCATCGCTCCGATCGCCTCGGTCCGGCTCGTCGAGGTCACCGAGCTCGCGACGAGCGAGCGCGGTTCCCGCGGCTTCGGCTCCTCGGCGGGTTGAGCGCCATGGGGGAGCCGAGGGTGCGCGTCTCGGCCATCCTCCGTTGGCGCGGGCGCATTCTCCTCCTCCGGCATGTGAAAGCGGACGGTGAGGTCTGGCTCCTCCCCGGAGGAGGAGTGCGAAGCGGAGAGAGCCTCGTGCGCGCGTTGCAGCGCGAGCTCGAGGAGGAGACGGGTCTCTTTCCCCCGGGCACCGAGGTGCCGCTGGAGGGGCCGGTGGCGCTCGTCGACTCGATCGCTCCGGAGCCGAGCCCGGGGAGAAAGCACGTCGTCCATGTCATCTTCGCCGCCGATGTGTCCGGGTCGCTGGAGGACGTGAGCTCGCAGGACACCGCCGTGCGCGGGCACCGCGCGTTTCGGCTCCAGGAACTCGATGCCGTTCCGCTGCATCCACCGATCCAGCGGTTCCTGCAGCGCTGGCAGCCCGGTGATCCCGCCGTGTACCTCGGCGAGATGTGGGTCCCGTAGGCGGCGGGCTCTTTTCACGCTTTCGCGACGATTCCGGCGCGTTTGTACCCCACGCGTGAGCGTTTTCGCGTTACGCTCGCAGCGGGTGGTGGGCTGGGGTGCCCCTCCGAAATCTCACTCTTAGCGGCGTCCGCCTCGATCGCGCGCCCGTCCGGCTGCGACGCGAAACGCGTCCGCCTCGAGGTCGTCCGGCAGCGGTTCCAGGATCGGCGGATCGCCTCCCCGGGAATGCGCCAGAGCCTGCGCCAGGAGCCAGTCGGCAAGCCAGGGGTTCCGCGGTAACAGCGGGCCGTGGAGGTAGGTGCCGATCGCCCGTCCCACCCGACAGCCCTCAAAACCCGAGGCGCCGTCGTTACCGAAGCCGTGAACGACGCGTCCGAGGGGCTCGGCGTCGCGATCCAGCACGGTTCGCCCGGCGTGGTTCTCGAACCCCGCCAGAGGCCGAAGTAGACCCGCCTCCAGCTCGCACTCGAGAAGAACGTCACCGATCATGCGGGTTGTGCCCGCGACCGTCTCATGGCCGAAAAGCCCGACGCCCGGCAGCAAGGAGCCGTCGCGGCCGCGGTATCCCCGGCCGAGCAGCTGGTAGCCGCCGCATACTGCGAGGAGCGCGGCGCCCGCGGCGACGGCCTCGCGGATCTCGGCGCCTTTCAAGGCGAGGTCGGCGGCGATCAGGGTTTGTTCGCGATCCTGACCTCCACCGACGTAGAGAAGGTCGTGCACGCCCGGTTCGATACGCTCGCCGACGCCGATCGCCTCGACGACGAGCTCGTGCCCGCGTAGCGCCGAACGCCGTGCGAGTACGGCGATGTTCCCGCGGTCGGCGTAGATGTTGAGGTACTCCGGGTAGAGATGTCCCACCCGGATCGTCACGTCGCACCATCCCAGTACGGACGCACGTAGCCGCGCTCGGTCAGGATTCCGCGTAGCGCGAGCATCGCGGTGTAGGTCGGGAGGACGACGAGATCGGTGCCCGCGTCGACCAACCCGAGGCCACGGTCGAGTGCCGGCTCCAACGAGGGAACGACCTCGAGCCGGTCCTCGCTCAACCCACCGTAGACCAGCCGGAGCCCGAGCTCCGCTGCCCGTGCCCCGCTGGCGACGACGCGCCCGACGTGGGGGAGAAGCGGCTCGAAATCCACATCCCAGATCCAGGAAACGTCCTGGCCGTCGGCTACGGCATCGTTCAGCGCAATGACGAGAACGGGGGGCACTCCGGTCTCGAGCGTGCGCAATGCCTCGTTCGCGCCGGCCGGGTTCTTGATCAGGAGGACCACGATCGTCTTCGCGCCCGCGGGGATCCGCTCGAACCGGCCGAACGCCGCGCTGAAGTCTGCGAGCCCGCTTGCGGCCGCGGCCGCGCTCATGTCCAGCGCAACGGCGAGCGAGGCGGCAGCCACCGCGTTGTAGACGTTGTACAACCCCGGGAGCGACAGCTCCACGGCCGTGCTGCCCTGCGGCGTGTCGAGCCGGAAACGCGATCCCGTCAGCCCTGCCAGCTCGATCCCGCGTGCCGCGATGTCGAGCTGCGGTCGCTCGTGCCCGCAGGCGGGGCAGCGGTAGTCACCCAGATGTCCGACGTACGCAGCCGCGTACTCGTACGGGTGGCCGCAACGCACGCAGTACTTGGAATCTGCCGCGTGCTGGAGCGAAGGACGTGCGAGTCGGGGATCGTCGAGCCCGAATCTGAGAACGCGCTCGCGCCCCTCTGCGAGCTCCGCGAGTACCGGGTCGTCGGCGTTGACGATCAGCGTCGTCGAGCTGGGCAGGAGCTGGACGGCCGATCGCCAGCGCTCGGCGACGAGCTCGAGCTCTCCGTACCGGTCGAGCTGGTCGCGAAACAGATTCCCGAGCGAAACGACGCGCGGTCGGGTGCGCCGGATCGCCTCGGGCAGCGCGCCCTCGTCGACCTCGAAGAGGCCGAGGTCGGCGCCTCGCCCGGCGACCAAGGCGGAAGCGACCCCGGAGAGCAGGTTCGCGCCCGCCCGGTTCCAGGCCAATCGGTGCGTCTCCCCGAGGATCTTCGCGGCCATAGCCGTGGTGGTGGTCTTGCCGTTCGTCGCCGAGACGAGCAGCACACCCGAATGCAGGCGAGCCGCGAGCGCGTCGACGGCTGCCGGATCGACCTTCCACAGGAGCTTTCCGGGCAGCGTCGTGCCACCGCCGCGGCCGGCCGCGCGGGAGACCGCGCCGACCGCCCGCGCGGCGATCGTCTCCAGCCCGAGCCGTACATCCATGGTCGGCGCCGAGCGTAGCCGAGTAGGGAGGAAGGAGAGACTGCTCTGGACTACTTGCAGAATTCGTAGAACGCTCTAAGCTTCTTGCAGGATGGCACGACCGCGCTCTCGCAAGCGGGCGCAGCTTCGCATCGACGAAGCAGAGCTCGCCGCGTTTCGAGCCGGCCTGCGCCGGCGGTACACCGACGAGGAGATCCTCGAGGAGCTCCGAAGGGCAGCCGTACGGCTCGGCCGCTCGCCGACGATGCGGGAGTTCGCACGAGACGCGGAGGCGCGCGTGCATCCGCAGACTGTGATCGAGCACTTCGGGACGTGGAACGCAGCCAAGCGCGCCGCAGGCCTCTTTCCACGCCGCTTCCTCACGCGCGCGGAGCTCCTCGAGCAACTGCGGAGACTGGGGGAGGAGCTCGACCGAACGCCGACGGCGCGCGATCTGGCCGAGCGCCGGCGCTCGGTGCCGTCCGTATCGCTGTACGCGCACACCTTCGGATCCCTCGCCAATGCGCTGCGCGAGGCGGGATTCGAGGTGTTGCAGGGGGAGGAGCGGCTCGAACGCGCGGTCGCACAGGGCGCCGAGCTCGCGCGGAGCCTCGGACGGCTTCCCAAGATGGCCGACTGGGCCGAGGCGCGGCGCGCGGATCCCGTCTTGCTCTCCGAGTGGCAGGTCTATCGGCTGCTCGATGTTCCGCGGGGAGCCTGGACCGCGTTCCAGTACCTGGTACGTGAACGCCTCCGCGAAGACGGGACCAAGGTCCTCCCGGATGGAGCGCTTGCCCCTACGTCGCGGGAGACGTGAGGAGCGCGAGTCGCTCGAGACACGACACGCCCTCCTGCGGTGCGCGCACCGGGGGGAGGTATCCGTCCTCGCGATAGCTCCGGTCGGGCCTGAAGCGGCGCTCGCGGACGATCTGGCCTCGAACGACGTGGAGGAGCCTTCCTTCGCGTACCTCCGTCAGCTCCAAGCGCACTCGGAGAGCGGCTTCGACGATCGCCAGCGCGCGGCGAGTCGATGCAAAGAAGAGGTCAGAGCGGGTCCGGCCGATCCAGAGAGGACGCGCGACGCCGCGAGCGAGGAAGAGCGTTGCCGGATCGCGCTCGTCGAGCCAGGCTGCGGCCATGGCGCCTCGAAGCTCTGCCAGCGCGCGCGGAGCGTGGCGGCGCAGCTCCATCAGCGCGAAGATCGCCTCCGAATCGACGGTCATGTCGCGTTCGGCGCGATCGATGCCGTAGCGGGCGAAGAGCGCGTCGTCGTTCTCGATGATGCCGTTGTGGATCCCGACGACGGTCCCGTGGCGGATCGGGTGGTTGTTGGCCTCGATCCCAGGATGACCCTTCGTGTAGTCACGGACGTGGATGAGCGCGTGCTCCGCGGCCGGAGGAAGCTCGATCTCGTCCAGGAGCGCGCTCGCGCCGCCGCGCAGCTTCGTCACTTCCACCGTTCCATCCGCGCTCCGCGCCGCGTAGCCGACGGCGTCGGCGCCGCGCTCGGCGATTCCGGCCAGCAGGGCCTGCGCCGCGAGCGTGCGGCGGGCGGGGGACTCAGGACTCAGGCTGTAGCCGGCTATGCCGCACATGTCAGAAGTATTCGACTGCCTCGATCGGACGACATCAAAGAACGGTAGACGACGGAAGTGATGACTCTGTTTGCACGTCCCATCGGCTTCGCGCCGACGGCGCCTATCCCTCGTCCCGGTTGTCATCCCTCAAGCGGGGCAACTTCGCCGCCGATACATGCGCCGTGGAAGGGAACGCCGCTGAGCACCTCTTCGACGCGACCGATGCGGAGACACCCGTCGCCGCGGACGATCCGGCGCCGAGAGAGCGCCCCGATCTCGCCGGGCCGAGCGCCGACGACCCGCTCAAGCTCTACGTGCGCCAGATCGGAGACGGGCGCCTGCTCACAACCGCCGAAGAGCGCGAGCTTGCCCGCCGTAAGGACGCGGGTGACGAAGCTGCCAAGCGGCGCCTGATCGAGTGCAACCTCAGGCTCGTCATGTCGATCACCCGCAACTACACGCGGGCCGACGTGCCGCTGCTCGATCTCATCCAGGAAGGCAATCTCGGACTGATTCGAGCCGTCGAGAAATTCGACTACAAGCTGGGCTTCAAGCTCTCCACGTATGCGACCTGGTGGATCAAGCAGTCGGTTTCGCGTGCGTTGGCCGAGCAGGGGCGAACGATCCGGCTTCCTGTGCACGTCGCTGACCAGGTGCGCAAGGTCACGAAGACGCGGCGTCTGCTCGGACAGAAACTCAATCGCGATCCATCGCTCGACGAGATTGCACTCGAGATCGGCATCACGCCGGAGCGCGTGCAGGAGCTCATCGACCTCGTGCAGGACCCGGTCAGCCTCGAAACGCCGATCGGAGACGGAGATTCCAGCGTCGCCGACCTCATTCCGGACACGAGCGCCGACCAGCCGGAGCTCGAGACGGCAGATCGCGCCCGCTCGACGGAGCTCCTCGAGGCCCTCGCGAAGCTCCAGCCGCGCCAGCGGCGCGTCGTCATCGAGCGCTTCGGCCTCGACGGAGTGCGTCCCCGGACGCTCGAGGAAGTGGGGGCGAACCTCGGGATCACCCGCGAGCGCGTCCGCCAGCTGGAAGCGCGCGCTCTTCGAGAGCTGCGGGCGATTGCCCCGGCGCTCGAGCTGTACCTGCGGACGTAAGCCGGCGGAACGAGGCTGCTTTCGCATCGCGAACACGTGGTGCTCGAGAAGCTGCCTGCTTCACACCCCGTAACTCTCGTTCCTTGGGCACCCCATGAAGGGGTCTGCTTCGCGCGAACGGAGTTCGCGCTAGCGGATTCCGTTCTTGCGCCTAGAGGACGTCGACCGACTGCATCTCGCGCAGACCCGAGAGGCGCCGAAGCGACTCGAGCTCGATCTGGCGGACGCGCTCGCGCGTGAGCCCGAGCCGCCGGCCGATCTCCTCCAGGGTCTGGGGTTCGGCCCCGCCGAGCCCGTAGCGCATCGCCACCACTTCGCGCTCACGTTCGGGGAGAGCCGCCAGAGCGCGCCGAAGCGCCTCGCTGCGGAGGTTGAGCTCGACCGCGTCCTCGGGCAACGGCTCGTCGCCCGCCACGAAGTCTCCGAAGACCGCGTCGTCGCCGTCCCCGACGGGCGCATCGAGGCTCGTCGACGCCCGGGCTGCGGCCCGCACCTCGAGAACCTGCTGCACCGTGAGGTTCGCCTCGTCCGCGATCTCCTCGAGGATGGGCTCCCGTCCGAGCTGCGTCCAGAGCAGACGGTCCGCGCGATTGATCTTCTGGAGCCGCTCGACGATGTGCACCGGCATGCGAATCGTCCTCGCCTTGTCCGCGAGGGCTCGGGCGACGGCCTGTCGGATCCACCAGGTCGCATATGTCGAGAACTTGAACCCGCGACGCCAGTCGAACTTCTCGACGGCCCGGATCAGGCCGAGCGTGCCCTCCTGGATGAGATCGAGGAAGGGGAGACCTTGGTTTCGGTAGTTCTTGGCGATGGAGACGACCAGGCGCAGGTTGGACTGGATCATGCGCTCCTTGGCGGCCATGTCACCCCGCTCGATGCGCTTCGCGAGCTCGACCTCTTGCGCCGCGGTCAGGAGCTGGTGCCTGCCTGCCTCGCGCAGGAAGAGCTGCAACGCGTCCGTCGTGGTCTCCACGGGAGCGGTGATTGCCGCGACGACCTCGGATTGCGCCGGCTGCTCGACTATTTCTATCGAACGCTGGTCCAGTTCTCGTAGGAGCGCGTCGTGCTCGAGCTCGGTCAGCTCGTAGATCTCGGTGACCTCCGCGAGCTCGGACGCGCGCACCGTTCCCACTTGCTCGGATTGTTCGAGCAACTGGCGGATGTCCTCGACGGTGAGGATGTGCTCGATGTCTGTTTGACTCAAGACGCGGCGGACGTGAGGCGGTTCGCTGTGAACGAACACTCTCTCGCATTCGAGTACCCCGTGTCTAGGGGCGAGGTCGAAAATCCCTCAGGTTGACTACCCGCGGCTTCGCACTCGCATCGTCACCAGCTCGACACGAAGACACGTGGACGTAGGCGAAGAAAGATCGTAGTCTCGGTCGACATCCACGACGAGAGGGGGCACGTATGTATGCACGCGTCGCTGCATTCGAGGGCGACACCGACCGGATCGACGACATGATCGGAACGATCCGCGAGCGAATGAGCGCAGGTGAGGACATCCCAGGCGCAAGACGCTTCCTGTTGCTGATCGACCGGGATGCGGGAACCAGGCTCGGTATCACCTTCTTCGATTCCGAGGACGCGATCCGCGCGGCCGAGCCGATCTTCGAAAAAATGGGCGACGAGGTGCCCGAGGAGCTCCGCGGACGGCGAACGTCCGTCGAGATCTACGAGGCGACCATCGACGACATCGCCGACGGTGCGCGCGCCGCCCGCGTGAGCTCGCTCGAAGGCTCAGCGGACGGGATCGAAAAGGGCATCGCCTTCATCAAGGAGCAGATCATTCCGGAGGCCGCCGACATAACCGGGTGGAGAGGAATTCTCACCCTCGCGGACCGCCTGACCGGAAATGCGAAGACGATCACGTTCTGGGACGGCCCGGAGTCGCTGCGTGCGAGCGAGGCCCGCGGGGACGAGCTCCGCGCTCAGGCTGCCGAGGCCATGGGCGACACGATCGCGAGCATCGAACGCTACGAGGTCGCCCTGCACGAAGCGCCGGTCACGGCGTAGGCCGTCGACCCTCGGTCACGAAGGGCGGCCACTCGGGGCCGCCCTTCGTCCTGAAACCATCGGCGCACAGTAATCGGTGGACTAGTGCGTTCCGTGTAACTCTCCGACCATGCCCACGGTCGTCGACCTCGACGTCTTCGCCCTTCACTCGAAGGTCGAGGAGCTCGCCGACGAGGTCCCGGAGCAGTTCAACCCGATACTCGCCACGACGCTGGCGTCCTTTGGAGGGCGTGTCCGAAAGTCGTAGGCGCTCAAGCGACATTCCCGCACACTCGCGCACCGCAGTGTTTCGTACCATCTACGTGTGGAGGCGGGAGTACGCACCGGCGGATGCCTCTGCGGGGCGGTCCGCTACAGCGTGCGCGGTGACCCTGTACACGTCGGACGCTGCCACTGCGCGGATTGCAGAAAGGAGTCTGGAAGCGCGTTCATTGTGTATGGGCACTGGCCCGTCGAGGCGTTTGAGGTGAGCGGTGAGATCTCAAGCTATGGTGGACGTGGCTTCTGCCCTCTCTGTGGGTCTCGACTGCTTGATCCAGTCGGTTCCGGTGACACGCTCATCGAGATTCGGCTCGGAAGTCTGGATGAGGCGCCCTTCGAACTGAAGCCGGAAGCCGAGGTCTGGGTGAAGCGGCGCGAGAGCTGGCTCCTGCCGGTCGAGGGGGCAGCGCAACACGACGAAAATCGTCCCTAGCGCTCTGGCGTCATTCCGCAACACTCGCCCAGCGAGGGTCCTGCGCCCAACTACAGAGCCGCGCTAAACCCCGGAAGAGTCGAAGTGCTGGCTCAGAGCCGCAGCTCGCCTCGCGCCGCTTACTTGCGCAAGAGAGCTGCGACCGGGTCGGTTCCCGGGCTCGCCCCACCACCGCCGACCCTGCCGACGATCGGGATGCCTCTAGCTCGCTCCCGGTTGTGGCCGTCGGCCGAACGTCGCAGCGGCATCCCGGCTTCGTGCTCGACGTCTCCACTCTCGAGGAAGATCGCCGCGAGCTTCTTCTCGTCCTCTCGCCCTTGCTGGTACCGGCGAAAGCATTGAGCCAGCAGGTGCGGATTGCCGTTCGCGAGCACCTCACGCGCCATGTCACCGAGGAGGAACGATGAGACTTTCCCCGGTGCTCGGCGGGTTCAGCGACGAGGAGTTCGTGACAGGCGACGAGGAGAGCCGACGTCGAGCTCGCGAGGACATGCGTCGGCAGCAGCGGCTCCACTTTGCGGAGAGCTCGAACTGGAAGCGGATCGACCTCGCGGATCTGCGCTTCGGCCGGATCGTCGAGGATACGCGCACCGGCGAGCGGTATCGCGTCTATCGGGGCGAGGTATTCGATGCCGTCAACCTCCCCGTCATCGCCTGGTACATCAGTCCTGAGGGGCCGGTGTTCCTCGAGCCGAGTCGATGACCGTCTCGGCGCTCGTCCGTCTCGCACCAGTGTTCGATACGTACGCGGCTTTAGACCCAGAACGCCCGCCCCGCGACATGTATCAGGCAGGCTCGTTCAAACCGCTCATCGGCGACACGGTGCCGCTCCTGGTCAACCATGACGATGAGCGTGTGATCGGCCGCGCCCTCGAGTTCTACGAGGCCGAGTGCTGGCAGGGCGGGCGCTGGCACTGGGCGCGTTGCGAGATCACCGATCCACCGGGCTGGCTACGCAGAGACCGCACCGGGGTCTCGTTCGGGTACCACACCTTGCGCGTGCAGGACATGGGCGGCTGGAGACGGGTGCTCCGCATGGCCGTGACCGAGGTCTCGCTCTTGTCGCCGGCCGTCGAGCCTGCCGAGCCGCGGGCGCGGGTCGTGTACCTCGCTCCGTCGGAGACGAGCTCCGCTCGCACCAGCCCCGGCGACGTGATCTATCACCGCGGGCAGGCGCCCATCCGCCGCTACTTCGAGACCGAGATAACGGTGCGGTGAGGCCTTCGTCATGAGGCGCACTACGCTGAGTTCGTGTGGCGCAGAGCTGCGGCAGTCGTTGCGATCTTCCTGGGGGCGATCGTGGTCGGCTTCAACCCCAACCGCTGGGACAGCGTCGTTGCGAATCTGCCGCGGGGCCACGGCATCCATGCCCACGACGTGATCGGGATGGCCCTCATAGCGCTCGGCGTCCTCGTGCTGTTGCGGATGCAACGGCGTGAATAGAACTGGTTCTCGGCAAGGTACGCCGTAAACCCGCATGGTTGAGCCATTTTTAGACACGCGCAAGAACACGACCCCCGCCATGGAATTTCCCTCCCCGCGATCATGATGGGGGAGTCTTCTGAGCTAATGCGAGCGAATGCCGTCTCCGGATAAACGAAGACCGCGATACAACTCGGCGCGGTACGACGGGCCGCACCGGACGATGCGCGCGCGACTTGACCCCGTCGTCCAGACCGGCACCGTCCCGTGCGCCCGCTGCGGCGAGCTCATCGAGCCCGGATCCAAGTGGCAGCTCGATCACCGCGACGACGGTCGCGGCTGGCTCGGTCCGTCACATCAGAGATGCAATGCGCGCGCTGGCTGGGAGGCGATGATCAGAAGCCAGAACGGAAACGGCAACCACGGCGTTCTCGAGGAGCAACCGTACAAGTGGTCGCAACGATGGAGCGAGGATCCTCCGCCGGGCACGACGGTGAACGCCGGCAGTGGCTTCGTCGAGGTCTACCTCGGAAACGGAGTCTGGCAAACGGTCAACCGGCGCGGTGTCGGCGACTAGCCGCTCGTCACGCTTTCGTTCCCGAGGCGAGCTTGACCGAAACGGGAACGTCGAATCCATCCTGCGTGCGATACGCCTCGAGAAGCTCGGCGAAGCGCGAGTGAATCTCACGCTGCAGCTCCTCCGGCTGACCGAGGATCATTGGGCGAACTCGTACGGCCCCCTCAAGAAGTCCGTCCCAGAGATCGTCGCCGTCAGCGAGGTCGAGACCGAACTCGACGCTATCGACCGTCACGTCGCTGAGCCCGGCGCCCTCCAACAATGACGCGAACGTCGCGTCGTCCGCGAACCTGAAGAAGTTCGGGCCTGCGGGAACATCGGCGGGGGGTTGCGCTCCGGCAGCCACGAACGCCTCGAAGAAGACCCCGATCCAGCGACCTCGCGACGGCTCGTCCCACACGCTGAATGCAGCGCGGCCGCCGGATCGCAGCACCCGAGCGGCCTGTTCGACGGCTCGCTCAGGAGTCCCAAGGTGCAGGAGCACGAATGCCGCGACGACCGCGTCGAACGACTCGTCCTCGAACGGCAGTGCAGTCGCGTCTCCATGCACGAACTCGACGCCCGCTACGTGGGCGCGTGCATAGGCGAGCATCGTGTCCGAGAAGTCGATGCCAATCGGCTCCGCACCGCGCTCGGCCGCTTTCGCAGCGACGTAGCCGGGGCCTGTCGCGACATCGAGGAGCCGTGTCCCCCGGCCGGCGCCCACCGCATCGAGGAGCGGCTCTGCGACCTGCGGCGTCACGCGGCCCAAGAGCCCGTGATACGCGGAGGCATCCTTCGTCGTCCAGCCGGCTTCCTCGAACGCATCGAATGCGTCGGAGTCGTACTCGGTCACGACCTGCAGTATGGAAGATCGTTCAACGAGATCGGCTAGCTGCCCTCGCGCCCGCCTCCAGCTCGCGCTCCTCGATCCGGAGGTAGCTCGCAAGTACGGCGTCGCAGACCTGGACTCACTCGGCGAGTGGATCGTCGGCGACTTCAGCCGCCTCGAGCGCGACTAGCCGCTCCGTGCATGATCGTCTAGTACCAACCGACCAGTTGGCCAGTTGTGCAGTTGGAGCTCCGCGACGACCGTGGGATGTACGCGATGACCGCATTCACGGGTCATCCGTAACCCTGGCGCCTCGGCGCCCGATCCAAAGGGGAGGTCCCTGGGAATGAGTGACATCCTGTTGCGCGCACAGGTTCGCGTGCAGACCACCCTGTACTCTCTTCGCCACCGGCAGGAGGGTCAGGGACTCGTCGAGTACGGCCTCATCATCGCCTCGATCGCCATTCTCCTGGTCATCGCGATGCTCTTCCTGGCCGGGAAGATCGACGACCTGTTCAGCAACACCGGCACGAGCGTCGAAGACGCTGGACCGCTGCCGTAGAGCTCGAAGGGCCTTCTCGGAAGCCGTCGTCGAGTCCTCAATCTCGGCGGCGGTATCCTCCGGGGCGCATGGATGAAGTAGCCGGGGGCGCTCTCGCGAGGGGCGCCCTCGGTTCTATGATCGAAGGCAGTCCATGCAACCCTCGCGTCTTCACGGCTAGTGGTGAGCCTGCCTCGCTGGTGGGACGGGCTGCCGCCGGATTCGGTCCGGGCGTTACAGGTTCGCCTTCCCGGTAAGGACCTCAACAGCATCGCCCACTGGGCGACCCTGCGCCCCGGCTGGAACGAGCTGTTCGCCGCGCTCGGCGACCGTGCCGAGGAGGTCCTCGGTGAGCGGTTCAGCTGGCTTCGATGGATCCACCGCACCTGATCGACCGCGATCCCGCCGAGTACCTGGTCTACCCGCGGACAGATCCGAGCAGGCCGATGGATCCAGCGAGCCTGCATCGCTGGCTCAAGCGCTGCCTGGAGCGGGCGGGGCTCCCGCCGACGATCAAGACGCACGAGCTTCGGCACTCGGCAGCCGACAACTGGTGGCGCGAGACCGGAAATCTGCTGCTGGCGCAGCAGCTCCTGCGTCACGAGTCGGTCGCGACTGCAAGTCGTGCGTTTGCCAGACACGGAATCCGCATAGCCAAGCGGGACGCCAACACGAACGCGCGATAATCGGCGTTATGTCAAGTAGATCGGCGAGGACGGGCTAGAAGGTCGCTTCCCGCACCCCGCTCGCGATGACGAGGAGGATGATCGCCGCTGCGATCAGCCGGTACCAGACGAAGACGTCGTACGTGTGCCTGCGGACGTAGCCGAGCAACCAGTCGATGGCCAGGAGCCCGCTGGCGAGCGACGCGAGAGTTCCGACGAGGAATGGGCCCTGCCACCCGTCCGGGAGATTGCCGAGGAGCACGTCCCCCACTCCTTTCAACAGAAGCGCGCCGAGCACCGTCGGCAACAGGAGCAGGAACGAGAAACGCGCTGCAGCGTCTCGATCGAGGCGCATGAGGCGACCGGCTGTGATCGTGATCCCCGAACGCGAGACACCAGGTGCGAGCGCGAGCGCCTGGGCGAAGCCCATCGCGATCGCGTGGCGCATCCCGAGATCGCCCATCGCCCGTTCCTCGGGGGTGCGGTCGGCGAACCAGAGTAGAGCTGCACCCGCGGCCAGCAGGATCGCAATCTGCCATGGCTCGCCGAGAGAGTCGGCGATGGCGTCCTCTCCGAGGAGTCCGACCACTCCGGCGGGAATGGTGGCCACGACGACGAACCAGGCCACCCGCTCGTCGGCCGAGCTGATGCTCCGGCGACGAACCGAGCCGAGCCACGCGGCGACGAGCCGGACGATGTCCCCCCAGAAGTACGCGCCGACGGCGACCAGTGTTCCGAGATGCAGCGCGACGTCGAAGGTCTGGTTGAAGCGATCGTTCTCCTCGAGGTACGTCCACTCGGCCGCCCAGGGAACCAGGATCAGGTGTCCGGAAGACGAGATCGGGAGGAGCTCGGTGAGACCCTGGACGAGTCCCAGCACGAGTGCCTGGACGTTCGTCAGCCCGTCGGGATCGTCGCCGACACCGGCGAGCGTGAGGACGAGCGCGAGACCAAAGGCCGCTCCCGCGACGCCATAGACGAGCGAGCGGCGCACCGCGGGATCCTACGCAGAGGGCCCGAACCGGAACAGCGCACTCCAAGAATTCGTCGCAAATTGCGTCAAAGCGGTGAAACACCACCTTGACCCGGTCCGCCCTGTCCAATAGCTTCCCTCTTGCACCGAGCACGGAACGCGAGTAGGTCGAAGCGCAGCTCGAAGGCTCTACGCGGAAGCGGACGGTCAGCGGGCTGAGTGGACGAAAGCGTCACCGGCTCGGTGAATTTTCTTTTCGGGGCCAGTTACGATGCGCGGCAGTGCATCTGCGCATGCCGAGCACCGACCAGGGCGTCCAGGCGTTCGTCTGGGCCTTCGTGTTCTTCCTTTTCCTCTGGCTGGGCGCCCTCTTGCTCAAGCTCCCCGGGGGCACGTCGTTCATCCTGTCGCTGCTGGCGGCCGGAGCGATCTTCCTGGTCGTCCGCACCCGCGGAGGCGACTACCCCCGTTAGCCGGCGCAAGACCGGAATCCGCTCGCACGGATTGCGGTCGCGCAAGATCCCTAAAGGCGTCCGCTGCGCGGCCGCAACGCGGCTTGGGAGCGACTATCGGACCGAGCTAGTTCCGCTCGGACGCTTCGCTGAGAGCGGCGACGAGCCGATCGGCGAAGTCGCGACCGAGTGCGGCTTCGAGGCGGATGAGCGCAGACGCACGCTGGTTCGGATCGGACTTCTCCAGCGCGTTGACGTCGGCGAGCAGGCGCGACGAGGCCGCCGGTGCGATCTTGGTGAGAGTGGCGGCACTCATATGTCGCGTATCGGTGAGCCGGCGGCGCTCATCCATCCCTGGCGGGAGGGAACGGTCACCCGAATTGGGGTCAGAGCTCGAGATCGAGCCTCCTCTCGTCGAACCGGACCGAGTGCAGCTCGGCACGGAACTCTTCGAGTGCCCGTACTGCGTCCTGCCGAAACACATGCTCCACGACGCCGATCCTCCGATCGTTCCAGAACGGGAGGTCCACATGCTGGCGGGAGACGAGATTGACGGAGACCGCAGCGCAAACCGGGCACTGGACGGCGACGGCGAAGGAGCTCTCGCCCGGAGCGATCACCGCGAGCGCGGATGGCGTCATCGGTCGAGCACGCCCCTCCAGGCAGCAGTAGAAGCTCCAGGGCCACTCCCCCGCTCGGATGCGCGAAGCTGCGACGTCGGCAAGCTCCGTTGCCAAGGAGTCGTCGTGGGAGGTGAGAAGGTTTCTGAAGGTCATGCCCGTGGCCGTCCCGAGCGGCGCCCAGTCGAGATCCTCGTGCGAGACCAATCCGACGTGCTCCTTCCCGCACCCGCACTCGAAGAGAACTCGGTAGACAGCCGGGTGCGACGCGGCCGGCAGCCGCTCGAGAGAGCGGAAGGCTGAGAGCGGCACCTTCGCCTTCGGTCCGCGAGGACACGCGAACGAGTACGTGCTCGTCAGCGGGTCGTACATGCTCTCGTTGTAATGCCGCGGTCGGACGCCGCCCGGGCCTCCTGGCCAGGATGCGCAGTGCCCTAGTACTGGATCAGCGAGTGAACGTCGTACTCTTCGAGACGATCGCGCCCGTTCAGGAACGTCAGCTCGATCACGAACAGCGCGCCGGCGACCGTCCCGCTCAGTCCCTCGACGAGCTCCGCCTTCGCCTTGGCCGTGCCGCCGGTCGCGAGCACGTCGTCCAGGACGATGACGCGTGCTCCGGGAGCGATCGCGTCGCGGTGTAGCTGCAGACGGTCCGTCCCGTACTCGAGCGCGTACGTCGCCTCCACGGTCTCCCGCGGGAGCTTCCCGGGCTTGCGCGCGGCGATGAACCCGACTCCGAGGTCGTACGCGAGTGCTCCTCCGAAGATGAATCCGCGGGCTTCCGCGCCGAGGATCAGATCCGGCTCGCGAGCGCGAGACCAGTCGGCAAGCCGCCGAATCGTCTCGGTGAGGTACGCATGATCGGCGAGCAGCGGCATGACGTCCTTGAACACGATCCCCTCGGTGGGAAAGTCGGGGACGTCGAGGATGCGATCGCGGAGGTCGAGGGTCAAGAACTTCGCTCCACCGCGCCGCGCAGGTCGCGGAGGAAGAGCAGGTGCGAGAGCTCTTGGGCGACCCGTGCGAGCGACTCGAGGTCGTCGAGCGCCCCCTTCCGTCGCTCGAGGTTGCGCGAGCGCAGACCGGGTGCAACGAGCTGCTCCACGAGCGACGCCTGCCTCCCCGTCGCGGTGAGGAACGTGCGGAGGTGGCGCGCGTCGATCCCGAAGCGCGATAGACGACCGCAGGCAGCGGCGATGTCGGCTTCGCTCTCCGCATAGAGGCGCTCGCCGGCCTCGACACGCGAGAGCACCACCCCGTACTCCTCGAGCTCCTTGACGAACTCGGGAGCCACCGAGGCCCGTTCGCAGAGCTCCGCCCCGTCGATCTCCTCCTCGTGCTCGGTGAGCCCGACGTTTCGCCGCCGCGGCCGATCTGGCGAGCTTCCAGGCCCGTCGAGCGCTTCTCGGATCACCCGCAAGGGCAGAAACTCGTCGCGCTGGAGGCGCAGGATCGTCGTCAGGCGCGCGATGTCGTCGGGCGAGAAGAGCCGATAGCCGCCTCGCGTTCGGCGTGGCGCGATCAGACCCTGGTCCTCCAGATAGCGGATCTTCGACACCGAGATGTCCGGAAACGCGTCTCGGAGCTCTTCACACACGACACCGATCGTGCGGAGGCCCGGGTCGGCTTCCCCCTGCTCGCGTCGGCGGGTCGTCACGATGCTCATCGCTGGAGAAACGTCAGGCGGTACTTGCCGATCTGCACCTCGTCATCGTCTTCCAGCACCGTCGACTCGATGCGCTTGCGGTTGACGTAGGTGCCGTTCAGGCTCTCGAGATCGCGGATCGTGAAGGTATCGCCGTCGCGCGCGATCTCCGCATGGCGCCGGGAGACGGTGACGTCGTCCAGGAAGATGTCGCACTCGGGCGAGCGGCCGACGAGGGTCAGGGCGCCCGTCGGCTGGAACGGCTGGCCCGCCATGCCGCCGCCCGACCGAACGACGAGTGCGGGGCCCGTGATCCCGAGTGTCTCGAGCAGCGATTCGCCCTCCTCCACCCCCTCGTCCACGTCGAAGGTCATCGTCGTCTCGGAGCCCGTTTCGGGGACGATCAGCGCCCCGCACCGTGAGCAGTAGTTCGAGGTCTCCGGATTCTGGAAGCCGCACTCCGGGCATAAGTGACTCACTCGCGCCCTTACAGGCTCGCCGGGCGGAGCCCGGCTCCGCCGGCGCCCGACGCGCGGAGGCACGACTCGACGCACTCGTCTTCGACCTTCGGAGATGCCTTCGCGGTCAGGATCTCGCTGAGCCGGCCGACGTCTGCGAGCTTGGCCTCCCCCGCGCTCACCTGCTCGCGGAGGCGCGCGACGAGCTCGGCACGGAGGATGTCGATCCGGCCGTGGAGCATGCGACGCTGGAAGGAGACCTCGTCCTCTTCCTTCTCGAGGTCACGGATCATGGCGCGAAGGTCGTCGTCGGAGAGTGTGGTCAGGTCGGGATGTGGATCCACCGGTCGCCTTTCCTCGTCGGTCACAGGAGTAAAGCAGCACCCGTTCCCAGGGGTCAACCTCAGCTTGAGAGTTTACATTCGGGACGATCTGCCCCATCCCTCCTGAAGCGAGACTCAGCGCGCCTTCAAGGACGCCCGCGCGTGCACGAGATACTGCGCCGCGGCGGCGAGCGACAAGCCGACGCCGATCCAGAGGAAGACCAGCGGCCAGGCAGTTCCTTCGTCCGTTACGAGCACGAAGCCGAGCGCCGCGTACAGGACCCAGGTCGCGAGCTTCCCGAGAAACGTCACCTCCAGCTCGAAGCCCCGCGGAGCCAGCAGCTTGTACCCGAGCACGAGCACCAGATCACGGGCGAGGACGATGACCGCGGCAGCGAGCGGGATCCGCCCGCTCGCCCACATGAGGACGACAGCCGTGCCGATCATGAGCCGGTCCGCGAGAGGGTCTGCGACCTTCCCGAACGCGGAGTGCACGTTCCAGCGTCGGGCGAGGTACCCGTCGATCTGGTCGGTCAGCGCGGCACCGGCGAAAAAGAGCCCCGCGCCCCACGCTGCCCCGTCACCCGCGCGCACGTACAGCCAGGCGAACACCGGGATCGCCGCGAAGCGCGCGAGGGTGAGCGCATTCGGGACCCGGCGTCGAAGCTCACTCCAGCGCATGTCCAAACCCTAAGACCGGCAACAGACCCGCGGGGTCAGACCCCTGGTAGCGTCGCGTCTCGTGGCCGGGTCCCTTCCGCTGGCGGGTTTCGTCAACGCCCATAGCCACACCTTTCAACGGGGGCTGCGCGGACGTGCGGCCGGGAAAGACTTCTGGGCCTGGCGCGAGAACATGCTCGCCGAGGCCGAGCAGCAGACGCCCGAGATCGTCCGTGCCTCCTACGAGGCCGCCTACCGCGAGATGAAGGCGGCCGGATACACGGCCGTCGGGGAGTTCCACTACCTCGGCCTGGCGGAAGCCTTTGCCGCCGCCGAAGCTGCAACGGCCGCAGGCCTCGAACTCGTCGTCCTCCACGTCGCCTACGCCCGCGGCGGCCTGCCGAGATTCCGGCAGGAAACGGCTCGTGCCTATCTCGCCGAGGTGGACGAGCTCCGAGCTGCGGGCATCCGCGTCGGTGTCGCCCCGCACTCCGTTCGCGCCTGCCCGGTGGATTGGCTCGAGCAGATCGGACGCTACGCCGAGAGCGAGCAGCTTCCTCTGCACGTGCATGCGGACGAACAGCCGAGAGAGATCGAGGAGTGCCTCGAGGAGCACGGCTGTCGGCCGGTGGAGCTCCTCGCGCGCGCGGGCTGCCTCGGGGAGCGCACGACTGTCGTCCACGCAACCCACGCCGACGGATCCGAGCTCGATCTTCTTGCTTCCACGGGCGCAACGATTTGCGCGTGCCCCACCACGGAGGCAGATCTCGGGGACGGCTTCCTGCCAGCCGAGCGGATCCGCGGACGTGGGATCCCGCTCTGCGTGGGAACCGACTCGAATGTGCGCATCGACCCTTTCGAGGAGCTCCGTGAGCTCGAAGGGATCGCCCGGCGTCAGACAGGGCGTCGCGGGATCTTCACCACGGACGAGCTCTTCCGCTTCGGGTCCGAGCTCGGCGCCCGCGCGCTCGGCTTGGACGAATGGCCGGGTATCGAGATCGACCTTGCGCACCGCTCTCTCGAGGGAGTCGCTTCCGACCACGTCGCCGCGGCGCTCGTGGCTGGCTGTGGCGCGGACGTCGTCAAGGAATGGTCGGCGACCGGTTCCGCGTTGTAGACGGACATGACCCCGATCGAGATCACCGAGGAAACCTTCGAGCGTCTGGTCGTCGAGCGGTCGCGAGAAGTCCCGGTGATCGTGGACTTCTGGGCTGCCTGGTGCGGGCCGTGCCAGGCGCTCGCACCGGTGCTCGAACGCGAGGTGGAAGATCGTGCAGGAGCCGTCGAGCTGGCCAAGATCGACGTCGATGCGAACCCCGCACTCTCGGCTCGACATGGCATCCAGGGCATCCCCGCTGTCAAGGGCTTTCGGGACGGTCGCGTCGTGGCGGAGTTCGTCGGCGTCCGCTCGCCGGTCGGCGTGGCGAGTTTCGTCGACGAGCTTCTCGCTCCCCCACGCTTGGAGAGCGCGCTGGAGGAGCTGCGTGAAAACGGGGAGCTTCCGGAGGTCCTGGCGGCTCTCGAGGCCGGCGACGAGGAGCAGGCGCTCCGCCTCATCCTCGACGCGATTCCAGACGCCGCATCTCCGGACCGGGAGTTGCTCCGCGCGCTCGCCGTGGCGATCTTCGATCACCTCGGGCAGGAGGCTTCGGTGACGGTCGCATATCGACGCCGGCTTGCGGCCGCGCTCTACTGACGATCCTGCAGTAGCGATGTCCAGCGCGCGGTGGCATCCAGATACGAACGGCGTGCGGCGAGTCCGTGCCTCCCCCACGCTCCCTCGTATCCAGGTCGCTCCACCTGCGCTTGGGCGGGCTCGATCTGTGTGCCCTCCTGCCATTCGTTGTAGCTCGTGATCGTGACCAGGTCCGCGTCGGCCTCGAGTGCGGTCTTCCACATGCGGTCGTACCTCGCTCCGTGCAGGCGCGGTCGCACGACCCGATCGCTCGTCGCCAGGCGCGCGTCGTACCCGGGGCCGACCGAGGGTGCACACAGCAGTCCAGCCTTGTGGGCCTGCGAGCACAGACGGCGGAACGTCGACCCACTCCAGGTCACGACGTCGTAGGTATAGAGGCCGTCGAAGCCCGACGCCTTGGCGCGTCCCACGAGCGTCGTGTTGCCGAAGATGCGCACGTCCTCGATCTCGGCCAGCGCTTCCGCCCAGGCGCCCGCTGAATCGCGATCCGCGTCGTAGACGTAGAAGTCCCTGACACCCGTTGCGTGGAGGCGGGCGATGTCGGCCGCCACTGCTGCCGGAGACCGTCCTCGGTACGGCTCGAGGTGCACTGCGATGTCGAGCCCATGACGTTCCGCGGCCTCGGAGACGAGCCGAAGCCGGTCGTCTTCGGGAGAGCCCACGCCCCACCACGAGACGACCACGGTCGTGACCCCGGCGGCCGCGATCTCGCGCATCTGTGCCGCAACGATCCGCGCGTTCGAGGAGGAGTACAGGCCACGGCTCGGGAAGTGCGGCGTGGAGAGCACGGAGGCGCCTTCTCGCTCCACGTACCAGTGCGCCCAGCGCCCGTCGCGTGCGGGAGTCGAATACCACGGGTAGTAGAAGATCGCGGACTCGCGGGCACCGACAGCAGACTCCGCGCTCGCGCCGGTGGCGACCGGCAGTGCAAGTGCCGCAGCGACGATCGCAGCGGCGATGGAGAGGGACACTCGCGCTCTGCTCACGCCGCGCCGGACTCTAATGCGTCCCCCGGACTACCGAGGATCGTCTGGACGTAGGATCACGGGCAGTGGCCGAGTATCGATACGTGGTCGTCGGCGGAGGCATGACCGGGGATGCGGCCTGTAAGGGCATCCGTGAGCACGACAAGGACGGCTCGATCGGGCTGTTCGCCGAAGAGTCGCACGACCCCTACGCGCGCCCGCCGCTGACGAAGGGGCTCTGGAAGGGCGAGGAGGAGAGCTCGATCTGGCGTGGCACCCCCGACCTCGATGTCGAGATTCACACCGGCCGCACGATCGTCTCACTCGACCTCGACTCGAAAACGGTCTCCGACGACACGGGCGAGAAGCACTCCTACGAGCGGCTGCTCCTCGCGACTGGTGGGACGCCACGCCGCTTCCCCTCGGCGCCGGAGGAGGTCATCTACTACCGGACGCTCGACACGTATCACCGCCTGCGTGCACTCGCAGGTGAAGGTGTGCGGGTAGCGGTGATCGGAGGCGGATTCATCGGCTCCGAGATCGCGGCTGCGCTCGCCATGAACGAGTGCGCGGTCACGATCGTCTTCCCGGACGCGGGAATCGGCGCAAAGGTGTTCCCGCCAGACCTCTCGTTGTTCGTCAACGACTACTACCGGTCGAAGGGCGTCGAGGTTCTGCCGGCGGAGAAGGTCGCCGAGATCGCGCGCGCGGGAGCTTCGGGATTCCGGGTCGTGACCGTCGGCGGCCGCACGATCGAGTCCGATGTGGTCGTCGCGGGGCTCGGAATCGAGCCGCGCACGGATCTCGCCGAGCAGGCGAAGCTCACGGTCGACGACGGCGTGTTGGTGGACGAGTACGGCCGGGTCGAGGGTCACGACGATGTCTTCGCCGCGGGCGACGTGGCGCGCTTTCCCGCAACTCTGCTCGGCGGCCTCAGACGGGTCGAGCACGAGAATCACGCGAACACGCACGGCAGCTACGTCGGCGCGAACATGGCGGGAGCCGACACGCCTTACGACTACCTCCCGTTCTTCTATTCGGACCTCTTCGACCTCGGCTACGAGGCAGTCGGTGACGTGGACTCACGCCTCGAGACGGTCGCAGAGTGGACGGAGCCGAACCGAAAGGGCGTGGTCTGCTATGTCGAGGACGGCAAGCCGCGTGGATTCCTGCTCTGGGATGTGTGGGACAAGGTGGACGCGGCGCGCGAGCTCATCGCCGCAGGCGACCCCGTGGACCGGGACTCCATACGCGCGCTCATGGACGAGTAACAACACCCGTCAGTTCGTCGGTTGAATCATTCGTCGGTTGTAATCGCAGCCGACTTCACACCCCGAAACAACCAGTCCAGCGTTGACATAAAGGGGTGTGCTCTGCGCGACCGGAATCCGCGCGAGCGGATTTCGGTCTTGCGAAAAAGCAGCCGACTTCACACCCCGAAACGTCCAGTCTCGCGTTGACATAGAGGGGTGTGCTTAGCGCGACCGGAATCCGCGCGAGCGGATTCCGGTCTTGCGCCAAGATCAGTCGTCGAGGATGAACGTGACGAGCATGTTCACCTGGTACTCGGAGATCGAGCCTCCGTCCAGGCGAACCTGCTGCTCCTTGATCCACGCGCTCTTGACGTTTCGGAGCGTCGCGTTCGCGCGCTCCAGACCCACCTTGATCGCATCTTCGAAGCTTGTCGTCGACGTCGAGCTGATCTCGGTCACGCGGGCAACAGCCATTGTCGTGCCTCCTTTCGAGGGAGTGTCAGCGGGAGTCTGCTAGAAGCAGCGGGACGGCGCGTCGCCGTCCCGCTGCTTTGGCCGGCGAAGTCGCTACTTCTTCAAGAGCGAACCTCGGAACTCCATGCTCTCCCTCGCGTTTGTTGCCGCCATAGATCGCGCGGCCGGAGCTGCGTTCTGCCGTGACGGAGCGAGGCCTCGTCCCGCTGTAGCCGCCCCAGTCCTGACCGGGCTGGTGGCTCGCGGGCACCGACCTGCGAGCACCAGGCATGGCGCATCACACGTTTGGGGTACGGAGCAAGAGGTACACACCCTGCATGATCGACAACCGCTCGCGAGTGTCCGCTTCCAGCTCGAGGCGTTCGAGCAAGGTGGCAAGCACGTTGAAAAGGCTTTACAACGAGCGTCTGCGCGCTAGATATTCGGGTTCGGTCAAAACACCGGCCTCGCCCGCTCGGCGCGGTTCTGGCAAGCCGGCCTGAGCACAGCGCGCGTTTTCGAATCGACTGTGCGAGTTTCTGGGGCACTTCGCTGGTTCGTGGCACTACTGCTCGTGATGGCGATCGGCGCTGTGGTCTTCCTCTTGGTCGCGCCGGTCTTTGCCGCTTTCCCGGTCGACCTCTGACAGACGTAGGTACGAGTGTTCAGCGTCCTCGCCGGGGATAGACACCTCGATGGGCCGCCGAGCGGTCTCGTAGACCGGAGCAAGTCGGCAGCTACGGCGGAGGCAATCGGAACGCTGATCCGCCCGTTCCCCCCGGACGACTCCTGGCCTGATATCGGGCTCCTCGTATATTTGTGCCGAAAGGTGCATACTCGGCTTGAGGCCGGATGCTGGCTTCGCGTTTGGGGGGACGCGGACTGACGGCGACCCACACCTCGGTTCCAGCGTCCGGTCTCTCCGCCGAGCGATCGAGCGGCAACACCTGGATGGCTGAGGGCGCCGCCCGCGAGCTCCCGAACCAGCCGCTCGAGGACGCGCTACAGCTCGTCCGTCTCTACGCCGAGCGCCGAAGTTCGAGCAGCGATGCGGTGGCTCGAGCCGTATACCTGGCTGAGAGCTCGGCGAGGCTTCAGACTTCGTCGAGTTCACGGCGAGTCTCGCTCGTAAAGGTAAGCGGGGGTTGGAAATACACGTGCGTATCTGAAATGCTCACCTTTGGCTCACGATTGAGGAGGTGCGCCGTGGGAGTCATCGAGGAGCGGCTCGAGGCCTACGGCTTACGACTGCCGGAGCCATTCGCCCAGGCCGGTCGGGAGTACAACTTCCGCGTAGTGAAAGTTCACGCTGGGCTCGCGTACGTTGCGGGACACGGGCCGTTCGACGGTGCGACGCCGTTGGTTCAGGGGCGACTCGGCGACGATCTGACCGTCGAGAAGGGCTACGAGGCGGCTCGACTCACAGCGCTTGCCATCCTCGCCTCGCTGAAGCAGGAACTGGGTGAACTCGATCGCGTCACCGAGTGGCTCCGCGCTGTCGGCTACGTCCAGGCCGCACCGGGTTTCGACCAGAACCCGCTTGTTGTGAACGGGTTCAGCGACCTCATCGTAGAGCTGTGGGGCGATGCCGGTCGACACGCCAGATCGGCACCGGGCCAAGGCCCCTCGCCATTGAACGTCCCAATCCTGGTTGAAGCAACCGTCGCAGTCTCGGACTAGGTGGCCGCCGTCGACGACCTGCAGTTGACCACCACCGAGGAGCGATGAGTGAGCTTGACGACTTCCTTTCGCACGACATTCCGCCGCAGATCGAGGCGCAAACGGCGATCCACAACGGCGATGTGGAGCCGCCGCGGCTTCGCCTCCTGTCCAGAATCCTTCCATGAGGCCGTCTGCGCCACGCGATGCGCCGACGGTGAGAGTGACAACCCCCGCCGTAGCAGGGGTTTCTCCACTCGGGGCGCCGAGATTCGAACTCGGGACATCTTGACCCCCAGACGCATTAGGCGCAGTGGCCGGTTCTGGTCGGACGTGGCGCGAAGTGGCTTCAGTACAGCGTTTGCGAAACTCTCGACGCCGGAGCTCGCGTGGCTCCGTCGGCACGTTTCAAAATCGTTTGAGTCATGAGCGAGTCACGACGGCCGAGTCTGTAGCAGGCGCTACCGCAGAACCCAGGGTTCGTCAGCCCTCCTGCGCGTCTCTGCGCGTTCAAACCGGGTTGGGACACTTAGCTCTCTGCGCGAGCTGCTCGCCGAGCGCGGCGTCAAGCACGTGCGCACGCCCTACCGCCGCCGGCAGCCGAACGGGAAGGTCGAACGCTTCCACCAGACGATGGCTCGGGAGTGGGCCTACGGCCTGCGTTACCGCTCCTCTCGACACCGCGCTGCCGCACTGCCACACTGGCTCGCCTACTACAACGAGCACAGACCACACAGCTCGCTCGGAGGCCTACCGCCGATCAGTCGCGTTCACAACCTGTGTGGGCAGGACAGCTAGCGCGTACAGGCCGAGTGCAGCCGGTATACGCAGCCCCTAGTGCGCGATCGCTCCCGAGACTGGCACCGACTGCAGGTCTGACCGCCTGGCTGGGGCTTCCGTACTGGCGGCGAGCTCCCGCGTGGCCTCGATGCTGCGCTCCATCCGCTCCGCTGACAGCTCTGCCGCTCGCATCATCTTGATCAGCGGGTGAGCAACCTGCTCGACCTTCGATCCCGGTGCGAACAACGGGCATCCCAGACGCTCCCACTCGGCTCTGAACAACTCCAGGTCACCGCGCAACGCCTCGAGGCGTCCTTCCGCCGTGGTCAGGTCACGCACGTGGGAACCTCCATGAGTTTCGGTCTGAGTTTGGGCGAGGCAATCCTTAGGCGAGGAACGTGGCTAGATGGCCTACCCCAGGTGATCACGCTGGTCTCTCCCTCTACTCCGGTGGCCAACGCCGCAGACCATTCAGCCGCAGCGATTGTTCGTAGATCGCAGCAGCCCCGGGAAGTCCGCGGCGCGGCCACCAGATTCATCGGAGCTGGATCCCCAGGAGCTTGTCGAGGCGGCCAGCCTTCCGCGCCTCGTGGATCTGCTTGGCGCTCATACGTCGAAGGTCAGCAGCGTCGAGCTGCCCCGTCTCTGGCTGCGTACCCCTCGCTCCGAGATCGGGGTCACTGGCCGGCAGATCGAGAGCAGGATCGGCGACGGGCTGCATGATCGGAGGCGGCACACCGGGATCACGCCCGTTCATCAGGTCAGTGAGCTCGGCTGCATGCAGCCACTCGGACACAACCTCGGGTGGAGCATTCTCGACCTCGACGCCTGACCTCTGCGTGGGCTTCTCGATGGCCATCTCTATGCAGCCACCTTGCTGCGGCTCGAGGCCGGCGATGGCGGCGGAGCAGGAGGAGGAGCGGTAGCGGCCGCGGCGACGGCGAGCAGGGTTGCCGGATCGAACTCACCGCGGAGCTCCTTGATTCCAGCGCGGCGTCCGGTGACTCTGAGCCTTCCGCCGCTGAACTGGCTGTAGCGTCCGCTCTCCGCAAGACTGCTGTCAAAGTTGCTGACCCAGTTCAGACCTGCCCGAGCGGGGACGAAGGCCGCGAGCGCGAGTCGTGCTTCTGCGAGAGCTTCGTTGTACGTCGCTGCGAGCTCGTCGGCTTGAGCGGCCAGATTCTCCACCCACTGGTCCTTGTGCGCGGCAATTTCCTGGGCAAGACGGTTGCCCGCCTCGTCTGCTGCCGCTCGATAGCCAGGGATCAGCGCCTCGAGGCGGTCGACGAGCTCCTTCGCCTTGCGTTCGTGCTCAGTCGGGTCGGTTACTTTCTGGCCCGCAGACGTAGCTGCGACGGCGGCCCGCACATCAAGCGCCTGAGCTGCGGTGAGCGCCTGCTTTGCATCCTTGAGGTCGTCCCTCGTATCGTCGTACAAGATCCCGATACGAACGAGCTCAGCCCACGCCGCTTGGACGGGCTCGGGCGCGGACGGCGGGATCGTGAAGCTGGTGGTCGGTACGGAGACGCCGGTCATTCTCATGCTGCCTCCTTCGTTAGCTAACTAGACAACGGTGGCTACGGCGGCGGCGTGCAACGACCGATCGGCCTGCAGCAGGTAGCCCTCGGCGACGGCCCGCCGAGGTTCACGCCGGGGGTGGGATCTGGCAGACGTCAGCCGACGCGTGAAGATTCGTTCACTCAGGCGCGAAGGTTTCTCTACCCGGTCAGGTCTCCACAGGATTCTTCGTTCGCGAACGCAGTCTTGAGCTCACCGCTGGTGTCGGCGTCCTCGATGTTCTGAAGAGCAAGCCCAACTTCTCTGCCCATCTCGGAGAGAGTGGTCGTGACGGTGCCGAGCGCGGCAGGGACGTCGGCAGCACTCGAAACGTCTGCCACGGCCGCTTCGAGCTCCTGCGCTCCCGTCTCGAGTTCCGTCGCCAGGGCTTCGACCGCACCGTCGACCTGGTCGCCCGAAGTGGTGTCCGGAGTACCCAGGCTCCGCATGTCCTCGGCGAGCGTCTCGGTCGCATCCTGCGCGTCTCCGGCTGCCTCCCGGAGGCTGTCCTCCGAGAGAGATGAGACATCAGTGAGAGGTTCTGCGATTGCCGCCAGGTCGTCTGTGTACGTCTTCAACGCCAAGCAGAAGTCGTCAGCCCACTCATCGGAAGCGGCCTGACTCGAGGAGCCATCATCTCCGCCGCAACCCGCTGCGAAAAGCGCCAGCACCAGGAGGCACGTGGCTAGGAGAAAGGTAAGCGTCCGCTTGAACGAGACCATGATTCTTACGCCAGTGCCTTCTGCTTCAGTGCGTCGAACTCCTCCTGTGTGATGGCACCGCTGTCGAGCAACTGCTTGGCCTTCTCGATCTCAGCCGCCGTGCCGCCACTTCCTGCTACCGACTGGATGTAGGCGTCGTTGGCCTGCTGCCGAGCCTGCACCTGCTCCATGTTCCGCTCGGCCATGCCCTGGTTCTCGACGATCAGGTAGATGAAGACTCCGAGGAACGGCAGGGCGATGACGAAGATGAGCCATAGCACCTTGGCTCCACCGCCGATGTCGTGCCGGCGGAAGACGTCTCCGATGACCCTGAACAGCAACATGAACCAGGCCACCCAGACGAAGAAGACGAGCATCGTCCAGAAGACATCGAGAAACGGATAGTCGGCCGCGATCAAGAGATCTCCTCAGCTAATGATTCGGGAAAGGTCGGCGTGGCAGTGGGTCAATGCTCGAGGGGAAGGATACTGTCGGCTTCCTTGTGACGGGCTGACCGCCAGGCACCTCCCCCCGAGCACCACTTGCCCAGGGCTAGTACCACCAGCCCCCGACCGGGAAACCAAAGTCAAGAAGGAGGGGGACACGGCGGTTGCCATGTGCGCCCGAGCATCCACTCGATGCCGTCAAGTTCGCTCAGCACGCGGCGTCGTACATAAGGGGCCGCCACGTGTCCCCCTTGTTGTGTTCCCTCCCCGTCGCTGGGTGGTTCCCGGCCTCACGGTGCAGCAAACGTGCTTGGAGCAACTCGAACCGCTAGTTCTGCCCGCCCACCTCGAGCTCGCGCTTCTCGATCCGGAGGGAGCCGGCGAGCTCCGGATCGTCGCTCTCGACCTCGTCGATGAACCGCTCTGCGTCCTCGCGGCGGATGAATGTCTCGATGGCGTCACCGAGCAGATGGTCAGGCGAGGAGCGCAGGTCGATGACGGCGTAGACGATCAACCAGGACGATGCAGGGACTTTTAGTCGTCTGCGAGCAATACGCCCGACTTGCCTAGCAGTCGTCCTCACGGCTTCTCGGGTTCGTCGCTGACGAGCCGCTGCGGTGCTCGCGATCCTTGCGCCCACCGCCGTACCTACGTAGGCTCGGCGACCCCGAGGGGCACGAGAAGCTAAGGCAGCCTCGCTCAGACGAACTGGGAACGGAGAATGCTCCTGACCGAAGCGGAAGCGTGGGTCGACTTCTATCTAGTCGCTGGCGCTTCCGCGGCCGTACTCATCGGCCTGCTGTTCGTCGCGCTCTCAATCAACCGCGACGCAATCGCCGCCCACGCGCATTTCAGAGGCCAAGCGCGGCAGGCGCTCTACGCGCTCGTGTACGTCTTCGTCATCTCTCTCGTCGTGCTCATCCCAGATCAGGCGGACTGGGCGCTCGGTGCAGAGCTGCTGTGCCTCGCGCTCCTCAATCTCGTGGTCTCTATTCCCAGGCAAGTGCGCGGAATGACCACGACGCCCCCAACCGAGCGGCGCAGGTTCGCGCTGGCCATCGCGGTCTACAACGGAGCGATGTTGCTCATCATGGCCGCTGGCACCGGGTTGATCGCCGGTCTCGACGGAGCACTCTTCTTACTCGCTGCGGCCGTAATCGCTCTCTCACTCGTTGCCATCGCCAACTCCTGGACATTGACCCTCATAAGCACCGAACCCGGCGGTGACAGCTAACGCCTCCGGTCGCCCGGCCTGGCCCAGCGAGACTTCTAAGCTTAGCCGCTCCGTAGCGGCTCTAGACAGTACGCAGCCGCAAACAAGGGTGAGAGAACGAGCGACAGCGCCGCGGGCACGGGCGGTTACGGCTGCAGGTTGTGGATCTCGAACGCAGTCTCTTGTGGTTCGGGGAGGCCGCCTTCGATCCCCGCTTGCATCCGAGGCATCAGGATGCCGTCGCGGAACTGCTCCCAGCTCTCCTTCGACTCGTGGACGGCGAAGATCGTCCAGCCCCATCCGAAGCGCCAGCCGCGTGAAACGTCTGGCCGTCCGGCAGGTTGTCCCTCGACGGATGCACTGCCGCGAGACTCGCTTCGTACTGCTCTTTCGTACCGCCTGGAAAGTGATGCACGATCCCGTATGCCATCTCGTTCTCCCCTCCAGATTGTGGACAGTCGATTGCTCTCGGTACGAAAGCATACGACGGGCAGCTTGAGCGCCCGGCCAACTACCGAGGGATCGGCTCGAACAGGGCCGCAGCGAAGAATGGGTGAGAGGAGCAGTGCGCACTCGGCCGGACGTCGGCTGGCTCCTGCACTCCATCTGCTGATGAAAGTGGCGTAAAGTGGACGGCACAACAACAGTCCGACGGAGGAGGACAATGGTCCTGGCAACGGCGAAGATCGGGGATTTCGACCAGTTCTGGAATACCTTCTCAACCAAGGGCGCTGAGAAGCGAAAGCAGCACGGATCCAAGGGGGCGCACGTCTTCCGGGATCCAAATGAAGCGACCGGGTTTGGGCGATCTTCGACTGGGACGAGGCGGGCTGGCAAAGCTTCACCTCGGACCCCGACGTGCCGGCGATCTTTCAGGAAGCAGGGTTTACGCAAGGTCCGCCCAAGTCGGCGGAGTTCCTCCGCCAGCACGACGCCTAGCTCAGACAGCCGAATCGGACAAACCTTCGAAGACCGCCCACAGCGACGGCTCGAACAGCGCGGCAAACACAAGGGGTAAGACAGCGAGGCCACCAGCGGCATAGGGGAAATCGTGGGCCGCGCCCATGTTAGGGTCGCTCCGTAGCCCGCCGACCACCGAAAGGAGCGGTCGTTCATGGGAGAGCAGAGCGTCGAAGTGGTCAGAGGCCTCTACGAAGCGTTCGGGCGCGGCGACATGGCGGGCGTGCTCGGTGCAATGGCCGACGACATCAAGTGGTACGAAGCGGAGGGATTGCCATACGGCGGCCTCTATCACGGCGGGGAGGCCGTGGCTCAGAACGTCTTTGGCCCGCTCACCCAGGACATCCCGAACTTCGCTGCTACGCCGGAGGAATTCATCGCCTCAGGCGACACGGTGGCGGTGGTCGTGCGCTACACAGGTACCGGAAAAGAGACGGGCAAGGAGCTGGACCTCCCGGTCGTGCACGTCTGGGACGTGCGCAACGGCAAGCTCGCGCAATTCCGACAGTTCGTAGACACCGCAAAGTTTCTCGAAGTCTTGGCTGCCGCCTAGCCGCGGAGCGATTCGGGAGTTAGCCGACGAGTCGGATCGGCTCGAACAGCGCCGAAGCGAACAATGGGGTAGAGCACCAGCAACCTGTCCACGGGAACGAATGCGCGCGGTAGCTCGCTATCCCTTGTCCGTCTTGACGTCAGTCAGCGCGATCGCGAAGGTGCAGTCTGCATGGAAGCTGGCGCGGGAGCAGATGAAGCTCAGACAGACCCTCGAGGACGTGGCCGAGCGGATCGAACGCTACCGGGATGCCCGAATCGGCGAACAGAACACCAAGGCGACACTGATCGTCCCAGTCCTGCGGACGCTCGGGTGGAACGTCGAGGACCTCGACGAGGTTCATCTGGAATACAAGTTCAAGTCCCAGGACAAGCCGGTCGACTACGCGCTCATGCTCCAGCGCAAGCCCGTCCTGTTCATCGAGGCCAAAGGGCTTGACGAGGACCTAAACGACCGCCGCTGGGCCAGCCAGATCGTCAGCTATGCGGTGGTGGCCGGTGTCGAGTGGGTCATGCTCACGAACGGTGACGGATACCGGATCTACAACGCTCACGCCCCCGTCGCGCTCGACGAGAAGCTGTTTCGAAGTATTCAAATCAGCGGCGATGCACTAGAGGCAGCTGACGCGTTACGCCTACTGACCAAGGATGAGCTTCGACGTAAATCCCTTCAGACACTCTGGCAAGCGCAGTCGATCGACAACCGCGTGCGGCAAGCTGTCGAGGCGCTCTTCGATCCTGAGCCCTCGCAGTGGCTCGTAAGGCGACTGGCACGCAGTATCGAAGGTCTGTCGCCAGGCGACGTAAGAGCAGCTCTGTCCCGGGCCCGTATCACGCTCGACTTTCCGGCAGCTGATCTCAGCGTCACAGGACTGCCAGAGGCGCCAGCCGAGAAGCACAAACCGTTCCGGAAACCCGCTGGCACTGGACAGGCAGCGGCAAGGTACGACGTGACGCTGAAAGAGTTGCTTGATGCTGGACTGATCCAGCCCGGTGCCCAGCTGCGCCAGCGGTACCTGGGACGCGAAGTGACCGCGACCGTGGAGCCCGACGGCCGCGTGCGATTCGGCAGCGAGGTCTATAACTCACTTTCGGTCGCTGCCGGCATGGCCAGGGTTGCGGTAAAAGGGCCGCCGACCGACGGACGCACCTATTACCAGACGAACGGCTGGTCGTTCTGGGAGTACGCCGACGCTAGTGGCAAGCAGCAGACCATGAAAGCTCTGCGCACCCAGTACCTCAGCACCCGCTCATCGGCGTAGTTCGAATCGTTTGAGTCACGAGCGAGTCACGGCAACGCCAAGAGCAGATTCTGCCGAGAGACGCAAAAGGGGCGGATTACCAGCCCTTTCTTCCAGTCGGGGCGCCGAGATTCGAACTCGGGACCTCTTGACCCCCAGTCAAGCGCGCTAACCAGGCTGCGCCACGCCCCGTGGCGAGAGACACCTTAGATGATTGATCGGGGATTCACGGCGGGCCGGATGACGCCCACGACACGGCGCCGGCTGCGCGTCACGATCGATCATCTAGCCGCGCGGCGACTGCGAGGATGCGCGTCGTGGAGATCGTCGGCGTCATCCCCGCTGCGGGCCATGCAGTGCGCCTCCAACCGCTGGTCGGATCGAAGGAGATGCTCGCGATCGGCGGCAGGCCGGTCGTGGACTACCTCGTCGAGCGGATGCGCGCCGGGGGCTGCACCGCATTGCGCATCGTCGCGCGGCCCGAGAAGGAGGATCTGATCGCCCATGCGGAGGAGATCGGAGCGGAGATCGTTCTCGGCCATCCGGCGACGGTCAGCGAATCGTTTCTCGCCGGGATGGTCGGCCTCGCCGGCGACGACATTGCGCTCCTCGGCTTTCCGGACACGATCTGGGAGCCGGTCGACGGCTACCGCCCCGTCGTCGCAGCCGTCCACGCCGGGGCGGACGTCGGCCTCGGCCTCTTTCGGATCGCCGCGTCCGACCTCACGCGCTCGGATGTCGTCGTCTTCGGCGAGAGCGGGGGTATCGAGGGCATCGACGTGAAACCCTCGGAGCCGGCGTCGGAGTGGATCTGGGGCTGCGCCGCGGCACGCGTCGACATCTGGGCCGGGCTCGGGCGGGCGGAGTGGCCCGGTGGCTACATCGACCTCCTGTGTCGTGAGGGTCGAGACGTGCGCGGCTTCGAGCTTTCAGACGTCTGGCTCGACATCGGGACGAAGGATGCGCTCGAGCGGATCGCCCGGCTCGCTCAGGCGAGGCGTTTGTAGAGGCGGTCGATCAGCTCGGGCATCGCCTCGAGCTTCGCCGTGATGACACGGATCCGGTACTCGCGGAAGTGCTCGGCCTCGACGCCGAGAGAGTCGGCGATCCGGGCAATGACGTCGTTTGCCGGCACGGGCCTGTTCCCGTGGACGATGTGATTCAGATACCCGGCGGACAGGTCCGACTTGTCTGCGAGGCCGCGGTAGGTCGTACCCGTCTCGGCCATCAGACGCTCGATCGTCGGCCCGAAGGTGTCGTCTGAGTATCTCCGACGCTTCGCCATCAGTCCTGCAGGACCCATTTCACCACGTCTGAGGCCGAAACGCGCTCGTCGGTGGCGCCGTCGCGCGCGCGGAGGTCGACCGAACCGTCCTCGAGCGTCTTCTTTCCGACGACGACGCGCACGGGACAACCGATGAGATCGGCGTCCGCGAACTTCTCGCCGGGCCGCTCGTCGCGGTCGTCGTAGAGCACGTCGAGTCCGGCCTCCTCGAGCGCCGAAGCGGCTTTCTCGGCCTCGGCGAGCACCTCCGTAGAGCCTCCGTGCAGCGCCAGCACGTGGACGTCGTAGGGTGCGATCGACTTCGGCCAGACGATCCCGTTCTCGTCGTGGCTCTGCTCGACGACTGCCGCCAACACACGTGCAGGCCCGACTCCGTAGCTGCCTCCGATGAGCGGCTTCTCCGTCCCGTCCTCGTCCAGAAAGGTCGCGTCGAGCGGCTCCGAGTAGCGCGTCCCGAACTTGAAGATGTGGCCGACCTCGATCGCGGTCTCGAAGCGAAGCGCGCCGCCGCACACAGGACACCGGTCGCCCTCGCGAGCCTCCCGAATGTCCACGAAGCGCGGCTCGTAGTCTCGCCCGGCCTCGACTCCGAGCAGGTGCCAACCGTCCCGGTTCGCTCCGGCGACGAACTGTCCCTCGCGGAGTGTCTCGTCGGCGAGCACCTCCACGTCCAGACCCACGGGCCCGAGGGAGCCTCCGCTCGCGCCGAACGCCGCGCGGATCTCATCTTCGGTGGCCGGCCGATAGTCACTCGACAACGCACCGAGCATCTTCGGCTCGGACAGGCGGTCGTCGCCGCGCACGAGGCCGAGCACGAGCCTTCCGTCGTCGGCTCTCAGCACGGGCATTGCCTTCGAAGTCGCGGCCTTGTCGATCCCGAGGAGCTCGGCGAGCGCCTCGATCGTGGTCACGCCCGGTGTCGCGACCTCTTTCGGCGCGTCGTGGAGCCCGGGAAACTCCGGCGCGCGCGGAACGCCCTTCGCAATCTCCAGATCGGCCGCGAAGTCGCCGTTCTCGCACGTGACGAGGACGTTCTCTCCCGATCCCGCCGGCGCAAGGAAGTCTTTCGACTCCTTGCCTCCCATCATTCCGGACTCGGCGTCCACGTACGAGAACTCGAGCCCACACCGCTCGAACATGCGGTGGTACGCCTTCTCGTTGCTGCGAAAGCTCTCGTCGAGCCCAATTTCGTCGCGGTCGAACGAGTACGCGTCCTTCATGATGAACTCGCGCAGTCTCAGGAGCCCGCCGCGCGGGCGAGGCTCGTCCCTTTCCTTGATCGAGAAGTGATAGAGGAGCTGCGGCAGCTGGCGGTAACTCGCGAGCTCGCGCGCGTGGAACGTGACCGTCTCTTCATGGGTTATCGGGAGCACGTACTCGCGCTCGTTTCGGTCCTTCAGGTGGAAGATCTCGGGGATATGGTCGCGGCCCGACTGCTGCCAGAGCTCGTATGGCGTGAGGACGGGCATAAGCATCTCCTGCCCGCCGATCGCGTCCATCTCCTCGCGGATGATCTGCACGACCTTCTGGTGTACGCGCCAGCCGAGCGGAAGGAACGTCCAGACCCCGGCGCTGACCTGGCGGATGTAGCCGCCGCGGACGAGGAGCTTGTGCGAGACCGCCTCCGCGTCGGCGGGAGGCTCGCGCAGGGTGGGGATGAACAGCCGAGATTGCCGGTAGACCATCGTTGTCCGCCTAGGCTAGTCGAGTAGCGCCCTCGCAGAGTCGGTGCTTTTCGGGAAGATCCACCGATGACCCTCGATGACACGCTCCTCTCTGCGCGACTCGACGAGCTCGATGGCCGCCTCCCCGAGAAGCGCGACGTCCTCGACGCACTCGCGACTTTCATCCGCGCGGCTGATGAGCGAGAGCTGGTTCGCATCAACCCGATCCGCTTCGCACAGGAACAGCAGTGCGAGGAGGAGGCGGTGATCGACGTCTTCCTCCACGCGCGCAAGACCGGCCTGCTGCGCATGGAATGGCATTACGTGTGCCCGGGTTGCGGGGACATCGTCGAGAGCTTCCAGTCGCTCACGTCAGCGACGGCGCACTACTTCTGCCAGGTGTGCACGGTCAATCGCGATGCGGACCTGAGCGACTTCGTCGAGATCACCTTCAGCGTCCCGAAGGAGGTCCGGGAGTCGTCGTATCACGACCCTTGGTCGTTGACCCCCGAGGAGCACTTCTTCTCGTACCGCTTCACGGGGAACGGTGTCCTGGCTGACGGCACGCCGATCCGGGAGCATCTGCGGCGCACGGCAGCGGTCTGCGCCTTCCTGGAGCCGGACGAGACGCGGACGTTCGACTGCACGGCGAGTCCCGGCTTTCTCTGGTTCACCAACGGTCCGGCGCTGACGGTGAGCGACGACCGAACGGAGGAGACGCAGCGGTTCGCCTTCGAGTACACCGGCCCGCGGGCCGAGAGCTTCGAAGGCGAGATCGCTGCGGGGCCGGTGAGCTTCGACTTCACAAACGCAACTGACCACCGCTATGCCCTGCTCGTCGTCAACCTTCCCGAGGACTACCTCTGGACGATGCGACCGTTCCTCTCTGCGCAGCGGCTTCTGTCCAACCAGACGTTTCTCGACCTGTTCGCATCCGAGACGATCGTCGCGTCAGAAGGTCTCGAGGTCCGGCGGCTGACGCTGTTGTTCACGGACATACAGGGCTCGACCGCGATGTACGAGCGCATTGGCGACATGAAGGCATTCGACGTCGTGCGCCTCCACTTCGGCTTCCTGCGCGAGTCGATCTCCCGCAACTCGGGAGCACTCGTGAAGACCATCGGCGACGCCGTGATGGCGAGCTTCCACGATCCGCTCGATGCGCTGCGCGCGGCGCTCGACATGCACGGGCGCATCGGCGGCTTCAACGACGATGCCGGTGACGACCTGCTCAGCTTGAAGGTGGGAGCGCACACGGGGACGTGCCTCGCCGTCACACTCAACGGACGCCTGGACTACTTCGGCCAGGCGGTGAACATCGCTGCCCGCGTGCAAGGCACTCTCGGAGGGCAACGACATCGTGCTCTCCGAACGAGTTGTTCGGAGTTGCCGGGGCGCGGGAGCTTCTCGGCGGCTACGCGATCGCCGCCGAGACGGTCGAGCTGAAGGGCATCCGGGGAGCCGTTCGGATCCATCGTGTCTCGGCGACGGCGCCGCCTAGTCGAGTGGGATCAGCGACGCCTCAGCCATTGCCAGTGCCGCCGGCTTGGCCATCTTGAGGCGCTTCGGACGCTTCATCCCTTCTTCGAGCCAGAGGTCGATCTCGCGGAACAGCTCGTCGATCAGCGTCTCCGAAGCGACCTTGCGCAGCACCCGCCCGTGCGCGTAGATGAACCCCACGTCGCGCCCGCCGGCGATCCCGAAATCGGCATCTCCCGCCTCCCCCGGCCCGTTCACCGCGCAGCCCATGACGGCGACCTCGAACGCCTGCGGGTACTCGCGCAGCCGGGCCTCGACGACATGCGCGAGACTCTCGACACCGACGTTGTCGCGACCGCACGAGGGGCACGCGATCATCACGGGGCCCCGTTCCCGGAGGCCGAGCGCCTTGAGGATCTCCCAGGCGACCTCGATCTCCTTGACCGGATCCGCGGTGAGCGAGACCCGTAGCGTGTCTCCGATCCCGTCCGCGAGCAGCGAGCCGATCCCGACCGCGCTCTTGATCCCGCCCGCAAACTCGGTGCCGGCCTCCGTTACCCCGAGATGCAGGGGGTAGGGCACCTTCGCCGCCAGCATCCGATAGGCGCGGATCATCGTCGGGACGTGGGTCGCCTTGACCGAGATCTTGAAGTCGCGGAACTCGAGCCGTTCCAGGAGCTCGACCTCCTCGAGCGCGGCCGCGACGAGTGCCTCCGCCTGATCCTGCTGCGCGAGCTCGTGGAGGTGCTTCGGCAACGAGCCCGAGTTTGCGCCGATCCGCATCGAGATTCCGGCCGCCTGCGCGGCACGAACGACCCGCTCGACCTTGTCCGGTCCACCGATGTTCCCCGGATTGATGCGGACCGCGGCGACTCCCGCGGCGATCGCCTTCAACGCCAGCGAGGCGTTGAAGTGGATGTCGGCGATGACAGGGATCGGCGACAAGCGCACGATCATGGGCAGCGCAGCGGCATCCTCGTTCTTCGGAACCGCGACGCGCACGATCTCGCACCCGGCGGACGCAAGGGCCGCGATCTGGGCGGTCGTGGCAGCGACGTCGTGCGTCTTCGTCAGCGTCATCGACTGCACGACGACCGGCGCGCCACCACCAATCGGCACGCTCCCGACGCGGATCTGCACGTCGCTCGCCATGGCTAGAGGGTAGCCCGCGGCTTTATGACAGGCGACCGATGTCGTTCGACAGCCCTACGAAGAAGAGCAGCAACACGAGCCCGAGGCCCACGACCGAGACACGCTCGTAGATCTCCCGTTTCAGGAACCGTCCGCGCGCGCCCTCGATCAGCGAGAAGAGGATGTGGCCACCGTCGAGCGGCAGCAGCGGCAGGAGGTTCAGGAGTGCCAGGGAGAGCGAGATCAGGCCGAGGACCCCGAGGTAGCTCTCGGCACCCCGCTCGACTGCATCCGACGACGCCTGCGTGATGCCGATCGGGCTCGAGACGTTCTCACGTCCCTCTCCCGTCACGAGTCGCCCGAGCGAAAAGACGATCTTCTTCGAGACGATGCCGGTGACCTCGAACGCCTGCCCGACCGCGTCGATCGCGCCGAGGCCGACGGTTTCGAGCCCGAATCCCAGCCGGTAGACGTCCTCGATCGGGCGAGCAGCCACGGGGCCGAGGATGACCTCCTCCCCGTCGCGGACGACTTTGAGAACGAGCGGCGCGCCCTCGGAGCCGGAGATGATTTCCGGGATGTCCGATGCCGTGACCGTTTGGTCGTTGATCGCGATGAGACGGTCACCGGGCTGAAGCCCCACCTCCTCCGCCGGTGAGCTCGGCACCACCTCGGACACGGTCCGGGTTGTCTTGCCGCTCCCGGTCATGAAGAGAACGGTGAAGAGGACGACCGCGAGCAGGATGTTCGCCGCTGGGCCGGCTGCGATCGCGACGAGCCGCTTCCATGTCGCTGCCTTCCAGTACGCGTCCGGGCCGAGACCGTCCCTGAGCTCGGTGAGCCCTTTCTCGGCCGACGCCGTAGCCGCCGGAGAGAGCTTGCGAGTGCGGAGCTCCCGTTCGAAGTCGTCGAGCGTCCCCAGCGAAGCCTGGAGATCGTCGCCCACGAGTGACCGCTTGACGCGATCGACGGCGCCGGCGAGTGCAGGATTCTCTTCCACGGCTCGCTCGAAGCGACGCTCGGCATCGTGGGGAACCGGGCGATGCATCCCCGGAATGGACACGAAGCCGCCTAGCGGGATCGTGCCGATGCCGTACTCGATTCCCCGTCTCTTGGTCTTGACGAGCGCGGGCGGGAAGCCCACGTAGAACTTTCGCGGGCGCAAGCCGACCGCGAGCGAGGCGAAGAAGTGCCCGGCCTCGTGGATGAGGATCAGAAGAGCGAGACCGAGGATGGCGATGGCAATGCTCATGCCGGGGCCAGTCTTCCCTCAGCTAGGCGACGTGCGTCAGCGTCGGCCTCGACGAGCTCGCTCAGATCGTTCGCAGGGCTCCCATCGGCACGTTCGAGCGCGTCCTCGACGAGCGGCGCGATCTCGAGAAAACCGATGCGCTCGTCCAGGAACGCCGCGACGGCAACCTCGTTCGCGGCGTTGAACGCGCACGGGTACGTCCCGCCGCGCTCGCCGGCCTGGCGGGCGAGCGGCAAGAGGCGAAAGCGCTCTGGATCGGGGGGCTCGAACTCGAGCGAGAACGGCGTCGTGAGATCGAGAGCCGGTACCGAGGTCGCCCGTCGCTCGGGAAACGTCAGCGCGTACGAGATCGGCACCCGCATGTCCGGATAGCCGATGTGCGCGAGCGCTGCACCGTCTCGGAATCTGACAAGGCTGTGCACTATGGAGGTCGGGTGCACGACGACGTCGATCTTCTTGTAGGGAAGATCGAAGAGATAATGCGCCTCGATCAGCTCGAGGCCCTTGTTCGCGAGCGTGGCCGAGTCGATCGTGATCTTCGGCCCCATGGACCACGTGGGATGCGCGAGAGCCTCCTCCACGCTCACTGATTCGAGATCCGCGAGCGAACGGTTTCTGAACGGCCCTCCGGAGGCGGTGAGGACGAGCGACTCGACCGTCTCCGAGGCCCGGTCCTCGAGGCACTGGAAGACCGCCGAGTGCTCGCTGTCGACCGGAAGGAGGAGCCCTCCACCCCGTTTCCAGGCCGCGAGTGCGAGGTCGCCCGCCGCGACGAGGCTCTCCTTGTTGGCGAGCGCGAGCGTGATGCCACGCTCGAGCGCCCACAGGGTCGCTCCGACCCCGGCGAAACCGACCACCGCGTTCAGGACGAGATCGGGCTCGGACCGGTCGAGGATCTCGGTCAGGTCACCGCCAACCTGGACGTGCTCGACACCGCGCTGGGCTGCGAGCCCGTCCAGCGGCTGCGAGCCGGATGTGAGCGCGACGATCTCGAGATCCGGGTGCGCATCGACGATCTCGAGCGCCTGGCGCCCGATCGAGCCGGTGGCCCCGAGCAGCGCGATCCGCTTCAGGTCGGAAGCCACCTCGTAAGGCTAACCGGCGATGTGTTCAGAAGGCGCTACGCTCGCGTATCGACCGCTCGCTGGCCCGCTACGGCGACGACGCGAGCCAGCTCGGCGAGCTGTTCCTGCCCAGCGGTGGCGGACCGAGTGCCGTGGTCGTGGTCATCCACGGCGGCTACTGGAAGGTGCGCTACGACCGCTCGCTGATGACAGGGCTCTGCGAGGACCTCGCTCGGCGGGGGGTCGCCGCGTGGAACCTCGAGTACCGGCGCGTGGGAAACGGCGGCGGATGGCCGGAGACCCTCGACGGCGTCGCAGCAGGGGTCGACGTGCTGTCCGATCTCGACGCACGCTCGACCTCGAGCGGGTCGGCGCGATCGGCCACAGGGCGGGTGGTCAGCTCGCTCTTTGGGCGGCCGCTCGGACGACGCTCTCGGGCGATGCGCCAGGGGCGGCCCCGCGGGTCGTCCCCAGCGCCGTCGTCTGCCAGGCGGTGTCGGCGACCTTCGCCTTGCCGCGGTTACTTCACCTTCGGACGAGCCGACACTCGCGCTGATGGGCGGGTCTCCCGAGCAGCATCCCGAGCGCTATGCGCTCGCCTCGCCACGTGAGCGCTTGCCGCTCGGAGTCGAGCAACTGGTTCTCCACGGCGATGAGGACGAGACCGTCTCGATGCTCATCTCCGAGAGTCCTATTCCGCCGCCGCAGATGCGCTCGGCAATCCATGCGAGCTGCGAGTCCTGCCGAGCACCGGTCACTTCGAGCACATCGATCCCTCGTCGGACGCGTGGAAGATCGGCCGGAACTGGCTGCTCCAGCACTCAGTTCACGGCCGCGCGGAGCGAAGCGACAAGGCGCTCGAGGCTCCTAGCGCCCGCCGATCTCTTACCGCTGCCAGGTCAGCTGATGACGCAAGGGATCAACCGATCGCGAGAATCACGAAGTACGCGGCCGGACCAGCCCACAGCAGCGCGTCGAGCCGGTCGAGCATGCCGCCATGGCCCCCCAGCAGGCGGCCTGAGTCCTTTATCTGCAGGTCGCGCTTCACCGCCGACTCGAAGAGATCCCCGAACACGGCCGCGAGAGCGACTGCCGCGCCGAGCAGGAGCATCTCCGGGATCGTCAGGAACTCGTCACGGTCCTTGTAGAGGATCAGGAACGCCGCCGCCATCGCGGCCAGCACCCCACCCACGAGCCCCTCCCAGGTCTTCGCCGGGGAGATTGCGGGCGCCAGCCGGTGCCTACCGAGCGTGCGGCCGACGAAGAACGCCGCCGTGTCCGCCGCGAACACGGTGAACATGACGGCGATCACCGCCCAGAAGCCGTAGTCCGGGATGTCGCGAACGAGGAGCAGGAGGCCGAGGCCTGCCCCTACCCACACGACACCGAGCAGCGTGATGCCGAACGACGTCGTCGCGGCTGCGCGGATGTCCGAGAGGCCGTAGAAGACGAAGGAGAAGAAGAGCGTCGTGAGGATTCCGCCGAGCATCCACGGGAGATCGCCGAGCTGGAGTCCGAGGAGCGTCAGTGCGAAGCCGCCGTAACCTGCGATCACGAGCGGGCGCCGTTCCCTCGCCATGCGGTAGAGCTCGTGGAGTGCGATCAGGCCGGCGACCAGCGCCAGCCCGAAGAGCCACCAGCCTCCGAGATACACGACGCCGATGACGACCGGGAGGAGGGCGAGGGCGACGAGGAGGCGCGAGACCAGCGGGGTCATCGAGCGCCGAACCTGCGCCCGCGGCGTGTGTACTCCTCGAGCGCCGCTTGCAGGTCGTCGGCTCCGAAGTCCGGCCAGTACGCCTCGGTGAAGATCAGCTCGGCGTAGGCCGACTGCCAGAGGAGGAAGTTCGAGAGGCGCTGTTCGCCGGAGGTCCGGATGACGAGATCCGGATCGGGCAGATCGGGCGCCGAGAGTCGCGCGGCCAGGGACTCCTCGGACACGTCCTCGGGTCGGACCCGGTCCGCAACGAGCGACCGAGCCGCCTCGACCAGCTCGCCGCGTCCTCCGTAGTCGAACGCGATCCAGAGGTGGAGCCTGTCGTTCGGTGCCGTCTCCACCTCGAGCGCCGCCATCTTCTCGCGCAACGCCTCGGGAACCCGGTCGCGCCGTCCGAAGAACCGTGTGCGAACGCCCTGTCGTGCAAGATCCGGGAGCTCGCGGTCGATCGTCTCGTCCAGGAGCTCCAGAATGGACTCCACCTCGTCGGGCGGACGCGCCCAGTTCTCGGTCGAGAAGGCGTAGACGGCGAGCGAGTGGATGTCGAGCTCGATCGCGGCTTCGACCGTGCGCCGCAGCGCTCGGGCGCCCTCGCGGTGCCCCTCGGAGACGGAAAGGCCGCGGCCGGCCGCCCAGCGGCCGCTCCCGTCCATGATGATGGCGACGCTACGCGCTGGCGCAAGGCCGTCGCTCGAACCGCTCTCGGACAGTTCAGTGCTCCCTGTCGGAGATAGGAAGCACTCAGACCTCCATGATCTCCGTCTCCTTGACCTTCAGGAGATCGTCGATCGCCTTCGTGTGCTCGTCGGTGACCTTCTGCACGTGTTGCTCTGCGCGCCGTTCCTCGTCGTCGCCCACGTCCCCCTTCGTGACGAGCTCTCGGAGGTGCTGCATGACGTCGCGACGGACGTTGCGGATCGCGACCTTACCGTCCTCGCCCACGCGGCGCACGACCTTGACCAGCTCCTTCCGCCGCTCCTCGGTGAGCGTCGGGATGGGCAGGCGGATGATCTTGCCGTCGTTCGACGGCGTAAGCCCGAGATCCGACTCCTGGATCGCGCGCTCGATCGCCTTCATCGAGCCCGGATCGAACGGCTGCACCGTGAGGAGTCGCGCTTCCGGCGCCCCGATCGACGCCAGGCTCTTGAGGGGAGTCGGCGTACCGTAGTAGTCGATCGTCACCCGGTCGAGGAGCGCCGGCGAAGCGCGACCGGTCCGGATCGAGTTGAACTCGTGATGGGTCGCCTCGATCGACTTGTCCATCCGCCGCTTCGCGTCCGCGAGGAAGTCCTCGATCGCAGCCATGCGCCCTCCTTCTCTAGCGAGCTCGGTACAGAGTGAACTGCCATGTCGCGACGCGGCGCTGGACGTCGTGATGCCGCGTCCTCAGTCGCGCCCATATCCACTGATATGAGCGCTCCCTGCGTCCTTGCCTCACGACGTCCATCATCCGCCTCGCGACGGGCGATCATCCTGCACCGAGCTCGGTGTGGAAATGATCGTTCCGACGCGCTCGCCGGCCGCCACGCGGCGGATGTTGCCCTGAGCGAGCTCGAAGACGTAGATCGGCAGCCGGTTGTCCATGCACAGCGAGAGCGCGGTCGTGTCCATGACCTTGAGGCCACGCTCGATCGCCTCGAGGTGCGTGAGCTCGGCCAGAAACTGCGCGTCCGGGTTCTCGTTGGGGTCGCCGTCGTACACGCCCTCGACGTTGTTCTTCGCCATCAGGATCGCCTGAGCGCCGATCTCCAGCGCCCGCAGCGCCGCGGCGGTGTCCGTCGTGAAGAACGGGTTGCCGGTGCCGGCGGCGAAGATGACGATTCGACCCTTCTCGAGATGTCGCATCGCCCGGCGACGAATGTAGGGCTCTGCGACCTCGGAGACGCCGATCGCGGACTGGACACGCGTTTGGACGCCGAGCCGCTCGAGCGCATCCTGGAGGGTCAGGGCGTTCAGGAGCGTCGCCAGCATTCCCGCGTAGTCGGCCGTCGCGCGATCCATGCCCTCGGCGGCTGCAGCCATCCCACGGTAGATGTTCCCCGCGCCGACGACGATCGCGAGCTCGGTGCCGGCCTCGTGCACGGCCAGGACCTCCTCCCCGATCGCCACGACCGTCTTGGGATCGATGCCGTACTGGCGGTCACCTAGGAGCGCCTCGCCCGAGACCTTGAGGAGGGCACGACGAAACGGCGTCGGCGTCTCGGTCGAGACGGGCTCGGTCGCTTCTTCCGTTCGTGCGGTCACGAGCCGGCGACCGACACCCGCGCGAAGCGGACGACGGAGGCGTCGGCCTCCTCGAGCGCCTGCGCGACGCTCTTCGAGGCGTCGTGGATCCAGGCCTGATCGGCGAGAACGCCTCCCGGGGTCGCGGCGAAGAAACGCTTTCCGAGCATGCCGTCCACGATCTTCTCACGTGCGGCCTCGGGCTTGGACTGCACCTCGTCCGAGTTCAGGAAGATGGCGCGCTCCGCCTCGACGGTCTCGGCCGGCACATCGTCTCTCGTCCCCCACTCCGGCGCCGCGAAGGAGATGTGCATCGCTATCTGGCGGGCGAGCTCGGGCGATCCACCCTGCAGCTCGACCAGGACGCCGATCTTGTTCGCCGGCGGATGAGCGTACGCCGCCACGACGTTGCCGGCAGGTGCATCGAAGCGCTCGGCGCCGATGACAACGATGTTCTCGCCGAGCTTTGCGACGAGCTCCACCCGCTCCTCCTCGAAGCGCTCGACGGCGCCGGGGCCCTCGGCGTGCACCGCGCGCAGCACGCGCTCGGCGAATCCCTGGAACTCCTCGTTCTTCGACACGGGTTCCGTCTCGCAGCCCACGCCTGCGATCGAGCCGATCAGCCCCTCCACGATGAAACCGACAAGACCTTCGCTCGTGGTTCGCCCGGCTCGCTTCCCGGCAGATGCCATCCCACGCTCGCGGAGCAGCGTGCGCGCGGCCTCGAGGTCGCCGTCGGTCTCCTGTAGCGCACGTTTGCAGTCCATCATTCCCGCCCCGGTCTGGTCGCGGAGCTCCTTCACCTGGTTCGCGCTGATCGTCGTGCTCATGAGCTCTCGCCTCCCTCGGCGGCTCGTTCTGCGGCTATCGCCGCGTGCTCCGGCTCAGCTGCCGGCGCCGCCTCAGACGCCGCTTCAGGGATTGTTTCCGGCTGGTCCCCGTTTGCCACCTCTTCCACGGTCGGCGCTGCGAACTCGGCGGGGGTGACCTGGGTCTTGCCGGCGGCGATACCGTCGGCGACGACCTTCGCGATCAGGTTGGAGGCGCGGATGGCGTCGTCGTTTCCGGGAATGATGAAGTCAGCCTCGTCCGGGTCGGCGTTGGTGTCGACCAGGCCGATGATCGGCACGCCCAGGCGCCGCGCCTCTCGTACCGCCAGCTGCTCCTTCTTCAGGTCGATGACGAAAACTGCGTCGGGCTGGCGCTTCATGTCGGCGACCCCACCGAGATTCGATTCGAGCTTTTCGAGCTCGGCCGTCAGCGCGATTCGTTCTTTGGACGGCAGGAGGTCGAGCTGTCCTTCCGTCTGCAGCCGGCGAAGGTCGTGGAGATACGCGATGCGCTCGGAGATCGTGCGCCAGTTGGTCAGAAGGCCGCCGAGCCAGCGGTTGGACACGAAGGGCATGCCGACGCGCGTAGCGTGCTCCTGCACCGCCTCTTGTGCTTGCTTCTTCGTGCCGACGAACAGAACCGTCCCCCGCCGCTCGGCGATGTTGCGCGCGAAGTCGTGCGCTTCTTCGAGCAGCCCGAGGGTCTTCTGGAGGTCGATGATGTAGATGCCCCCGCGCTCCGAGAAGATGAAGCGGCGCATCTTCGGGTTCCAGCGCCGGGTCTGGTGGCCGAAGTGCACCCCGGCCTCCAGGAGCTCCCGCATGGTCACGACTGACACAGGATCAGCCCCTTTCTCGTTGGTTTGACGGTATTGCACCGGCGGGCCGGGCGGAACCGCGCACAGAGCACGGCACCCCCGCCTCGGCTGAATCGCCGGATTGAAGGTCTAGGACGCGGAAGAGTGTAGCCGAGCCTGTTCCAAAGCCGCCTCCAAGTCTTGCGGGAGCGGGGAAGTGATGTCGATCTCGGCTCGGGTCACCGGGTGGCGAAACCCAAGCCTGCGCGCATGGAGGAACTGCCGTTCCAGACCGAGGTCTCCTCTCACGCCGTACTGCGAATCTCCCGAAACCGGAAGGTCGATCGCCGCGAGGTGCACACGGATCTGGTGCGTGCGGCCCGTCTCCAGGCGAACGTCGAGAAGTGCGTGCTCGCGCATGAGCTCGACCACCTCGAAATGCGTGACCGCCTCTCGCGGTTCCTCGGTGTCGAGCGACCGTTTGGTCGGATCGCGACGATCTCTCCCCAGCGGCGCATCGATCCGGCCCGCCCGTGAGCGTGGCGTGCCGCGGACGAGCGCGAGGTAGCGTCGCTCGAGCTCGCGCCGCCTGATCGCCTCCTGCAACGCAGCGTGCGCTTGCTCGGAGCGGGCGACGACCAGGAGCCCGGAGGTGTCGCGGTCGAGCCGGTGCACGATGCCGGGCCGCTCCGGATCCGGCCCCCCCGCCGCACCGAGCGTGACGAGCTGGCCGGCGAGGGTGCCGGCCCTGATTCCTGCTCCGGGATGGACGACGAGCCCGGCCGGCTTGTCCAGCACGAGAAGGTGCTCGTCCTCGTAGACCACGGGAACGGACACCGGCTCGGCCGCCAGGCCGGAGACCGGTTCAGGCAGCTCGGCTTCGACGACGGAGCCGGCCTCGAGGCGGAAGCTCTTCGGACGAAACTCGCCGTCGACCCGCACCGCTCCGGCGCTCAGAAGTCGCTCCGCCAGAGACCGCGTCCCGACCTCCGCGCGGGTGGCGAGCGCCTTGTCGAGGCGTGTACCCGCGTCCTCGTCAGCGACGCTGAAGCGCAGTGTCCCCATCACGCGCTCCGTGCATGCGACCCGACCGGTCGGCGAGGACGAGCGCGCCGAAGAGCACCGCGACTCCGACGACGATGAACATGTCCGCGAGGTTGAACGCCGGCCAGGAATCCAGGTCGAGGAAGTCCGTCACGCGACCCAGGCGAACGCGGTCGACGAGGTTGGCGATGCTTCCGCCCAGAACCAGCCCGAGCCCGACGGGCAGGATCGGGTGGCGCCTGCCGGAGCGCGCGAAGAACCAGATCATCAATCCGACGGCGATCGCGGTGATGGCGATCACGAAGCTCGTGCGGCTGGCGAAGAGCCCGAACGCGATTCCCGAGTTCTCGACGTGGTGGATGGAGAACGGGCCGAGGAGACCGACGCTCTCCCCGACCTCGAGCGTGCGGCCGACGACCTGCTTCGTGAGCTGATCCGCGAAGATCGCCGCAGCAGCGACCACGAGCAGCGCCAGCCACTGCGCCGGCCCGGCCGAGAGTGGGCGTTCGGCCGACGAGATCGGCTGGAGCGCGTTGGCGGTCGAGCCGACTCGAACATCGACCTGCTGGACCTCCCTCGCCGGCTCGCTCACCCGCGCTCCTGCGCCCGCTTGTCGTCGATGCAGAGCGTCGCCCACGGAACCGCCTCCAGGCGCTCCCCGGTGATCGGCTTGCCACAGACAACGCACGTGCCGTAGGTCCCGTCCTCGAGCCGCTGAAGCGCTGCTTCGACCTCGGCGATGAGGTGATCGGCGTTCTCCTCGAGGCCTTCGTCGAGCTCTCGCATGTACGTCTCGGTCGCAGTGTCGGCGAGCTCGCCCGCGCCGGTCGAGAGATCCCCGTCTCCTCGATCACCGACCCTTCGTGGTTCACGCTCTTGCGAGCGAGGTGAAGCCGCTCGAGCTCCTGCTCGAGCTCTGTGCGGAAGTGGTCGAGGTCGAGGGTCACCTCGGCTCCAAAGCGGCGAGGAGACGCTCGATCTCGTCTGTCGCGACGCCCGGGGCGAGCACCGATTTGTCCCGCGAAGCGTCACCACAGCGAATCTCGACGCGCCGGCGAGGAACCTCGAGCGTGTTCGCGAGGGTGCTCGGGCCATCCACGGCCCGAAGGATATCCGCGCGACCCGGACTACTACCCGGCGACCCGGCGGATGCCCGGGTCCGTGACCTCCTCGACGGGTGTGGGCTTGACAGCGTGGCCCCCGGAGGGTCGTTCGGCGCTCGTCTGCCCGTCCAGCGACTCGAGTGCCGTCCGCAGCAACGCGCGGATCTTGCGCACGTCCTCGTCCAAGCGCTGCTTCTCGGCTGCGGCCTCGCGCGTCACCCGACGCCCCTCGGCGTGGGCTTCCTGCACGATCAGATCCGACTCGCGCCTCGCCTGCTCCTTCATGTCCTGGGCAGCTCGTTCGGCGGAGACGAGTGTCGAGCGCAGGAGCGCCTCCAGCTCGCGATGCTTCGACGCTTCGGTCTGGAGCTCCTCGAGCTGATCGGCGAGATCGGCACGCTCCCGCCACACCTCCTCGAAGCTGTCGGCGATCTCCGTGAGGAGCCCGTCGACGCCCTTGCGGCGATACCCGCGGAGGAACGTGCGGCGGAGCTGCAGATGTCGGATTTCGACTGGGGTAAGCGGCATGTGACCTCCTTAGAGGAGAGCCCCGATCAGGATGGAGACGACCTCGGCCGCAACGAGCAGGACGATGACGCCGACGATCGGGGACAGGTCGAACGGCCCGAGGGTCGGCAGACGCCGAAACAGGCGCAGGTAGGGGGCGACGACTTCGTTCAGGAACCTTTGCACAGCTGCGGTCGTACTGGAATAGGGAAGCCGGATCCAGGACGAGAGAACCCACGCGAATATGAGCAGGACGTAGATCCAGACGAACACGCGAACGAAGCTCTGGAGCGACGAGGCGGTGTCGAGAAGGACGGCGATCGAGGCGGGGACGCCCATCGAACGGGACTTCGCCGCCATCCGGGCGTTCTCCTTGATGCGATACGGGCCGTCGCAGCGCGAAGCGGACGCCTATTCGGGACCTTCCCGCGCTCGGTTACGCCTGGTTGTAGAAGCCTCCACGTTCGAGAGCGCGTGCGCGTTCCTCGGCGGAGAGCTCCACGTTCCGCGGCGTGAGCAGGAAGACCTTGTCCGCGACGCGCTGCATGCTGCCGTCGAGGGCGTACGTGAGACCGCTCGCGAAGTCGATCAGGCGCTTGGACAGCTCGGTATCGGCCCCTTGGAGGTTCAGGATCACGGGCACCGACGCCTTGAAGCGGTCGGCGATCTGCTGGGCGTCGTTGAAGCTCCGCGGGACGACCAGGTGCACCTTCGCCGGCGGGCCTGGATCGACGCTCCGCAGTCTCGGCGAGGCCTCCTCCCGGCGGCGGCGTGAGCGCGTGGGCGCTCCCTCGTCGGACGTCCAGTCGTCCTTCTCGGACGTGTTCGGCAGGCGTCGCACGTTCTGCCGGTCGCGGCGGTTGTAGTTCTCCTCGATCTGTTCGTTCGTGACGTACCCCGACTCGTCCCACTCCTCTTCCTCGGCGATGCCGAAGTAGACGAGGGTCCGATTCCAGAGGTCGGAGAAGCCCATGACGCGCGAGTCTAATCGCCCCGGAAGAGCGCCTCGCCGATCCGCACGTGCGTCGCACCCTCTTCGACGGCGACGAGGTAGTCCTGGGAGGTTCCGATGCTCAGCTCGTGGAGGTGGTGCTCGGCGGCAAGCGCTGCGAGTCGGCGGAAATACGGGCGCGACGCCTCCGGGTCAGCCGCGAGCGGAGGCATGGTCATCAGTCCGCGGATCGAGGCGAAGTGCCGTAGGTAGCTCGCGATGTCGTCAGGCGCGACCCCGGACTTCGTGCCCTCTCCGGACAGGTTGACCTCGAGCAGCGCGGGGATGGTCACCCGCTCTGCCGCCGACTCGGACGAGAGCGAGTGCACGAGCTCGCAGATCCGGTTCACGACCTTCACCTTGTTCGACTGCAGGTGGCCGATGAAATGCCAGCGAAAGGCGTCGCCGTAGGCTGCATGCTTCCGCTCCAGATCCTGCGCGCGGTTCTCGCCGACGACTTCCACGCCTGCCTCGACGAGCGTCGCCAGCTCGCCGACCGACACGTACTTCGTGGCGACGACGACGGTGACCCCGTCACCGACCTCTTCCCGGACGCGGCGGTAGCGGCTCGCGACCTCGCCGGTCGAGGCGATGGTCATGCTTCCGACCCGGCGGCGATGAGCTCTCGCGCGGCTGCGAGCTCCGAGTCGCGCCCGTCGAGCTCACCGTTGAGCTTTCGACGGCGGAGCTCTGCGAGTACCTCTCCGACGCGCGGCGACTCCAAGAGCCCGAGCGTGGCGAGCTCGGCGCCGCCAATCTCGATCCGCACGTCACGCAGGCGCGTGAAGTAGTCGCGAACCTCGGGGATCTCCTCTCGTGCGAGCGCCAGGAGCGGAGCGTCCGGCGCAAACGGGTCGGCGAGCGCGACGATCCCGGCCGGGTCGAGCCTCTCAGTCCGAATGCGCTCCGCGATACGCGGCGAGACGGAGATCCCACCCGCGATTCGATCGACGTCGCGACTCTTCACCTTCAACCGCGCGAGCCAGTCGTACGCCTCCTCGGAGGTCAGGTCCCGGCCGAGCACGGCGAGGCCGACTCGCCACGCCGGAACCTCGACACGGAGCTCGTCGCGGAGCTTCAGCGCACGCTCGAAGAGCTCGGCAGCCTCCGCATCCGCGCGCAGGTGCGGATGGATCGCGCGATCCGCCGTCAGCTCACCGAGGCGCAGGATGCCCCCGGCCGCGCCAGGATCCTCGAGCAGCGTCTGGAGCTCGTCCCGCAGCCGCGCAGAGGAGAGGTCGCCGACGAGGCCCATCTCGATGCAGGCCCGCGCCAGCCGTGCGGAATGCTCCTCGAGCCGCAGTCCATACCGTGCCTCGTAGCGGATCGCGCGGAAGATCCGCGTCGGATCGTCGATGAACGAGAGGTTGTGCAGTACCCGGAGGAGGCGCGCTGCGAGGTCGGCCCGGCCCCCGAATGGATCGACCAGCCGCCCGAAGTCGGCCGGCTGGAGCGACACTGCCATCGCGTTGATCGTGAAGTCACGTCGAAAGAGGTCCTCGCGCAGGCCTGCGCGCTCGACGGTGGGCAGCGCCCCCGGCGCGTCGTAGAACTCGGTGCGGGTCGTGACAACGTCGACGCGTTCGTCCTCTCCGTAGAGCACGACTGCAGTGCCGAACCGCGGATGCGGTGTCATGCGCCCTTCCAGCGTGTCCGCGAGCGAGCGAGCGAGCTCGATCGCATCGCCGTCGACAGCGATGTCGACGTCGAAGCTCTCCTCCCCGAGGAGAATGTCGCGGACCGTTCCGCCGACGAGGTAGACGCCGGCGGCGCGCTCGCCGAGGGACGCAACCGCGTCGGACAGCGTCCGGAGCCTTGCGGACCCCACCAGCTCGTCCGCGAGCAGCTCGCGCCCCTCGTCGCGGTTGCTCTCGACGCCTTCCAGCTCACGCAGAAGGTCGGCGCGAGCGACGACGCCCACGAGCTCACCATCCCTGAGGACGGCGACCCGGCCGTCATCGGCACTCGTCACGAGTACCTGCAGCTCGGCAAGCGTCGCATCCTCCTCGGCAGCGACCACGCGCCCGCTCATCATCCCCCGGACCGGCGCGTGGGCGAGCCCGTGACCCACGGCCTTGTCGAGGTCCTCGCGACTCAGCGCACCAACGATCTTGCGGCCGTCGACCACGAAGACACCGCTCTGCCCGTGGCGCTGGCAGAGCACCATGGCGTCACGCACCTTCTCCTCCGGCGAGACCGAGCGTGGCGGCGTGGACATCACGTCGCGGGCGCGCCGCGGCTCCCGCTGCGCCCGCTCGAGCGCTCCCACGACGAGAGCCCGGGCTTCGTCGAGTCCGCTTCGAGCGATTGCGGATGCCGCCTGCGCGTGCCCGCCCCCGCCGAGCGCCGACGCAACGGCGGACGCGTCGATGCTGTCGCTCCGACTCCGCACGACGACGAAGACGCGCTCGTCCATCTCGACCAAGAGGACGAGAGCCCTGGCGTCGGTCAGATCGACGAGCTTGTGGGCGAGGACGGACACACCCTCGACGTACTCGGGCCACCGGATCGCTGCGAGCAGAACATCCTCGCCCCCCACGTCGAGCGGTTCGAGGGCCTCGAGGAGATGATTGAGCAGGTCGCGCTCGACCGCGGCGAGCGGCGCATGCAGGTAGGTGGAGACGAGATCCTGCCGCGCTCCATGGCGCAGACACCAGGCGAGCGCATCGGCGTCGCGCTGCGTGCTCGTCGCGTACGTCAGCGAGCCGGTGTCCTCGTGGATGCCGAGCGCGAAGGTCGTGGCCTCGAGCGGCGAGGGCAGCAGCTCGCGCTCGGCGAGGACGCCGACGAGCGTGGTCGTCAGAGCGCCGTCGTGAGAGAGCACCGTGGCGTCCGGATCGACCCACTCGGGGAGCTCGGCCTCGCCGTGATGATCGAAGAGGACCTTTTCCACCGACAGATCGAGGGCAACGGGCTCCAGCTCGCCGAGGCGCGACGCGTTCGTGGTCTCGATGACGATCAGGCGGCGGATCGCGTCAGGTTCGAGACGGGAGATCTCGACGACGAACTCGAGCTCCTCGGCATGCAGGCGATAGAAGTCGCGGACGTTGCGGTTGAGCGCACCGACGGCGACGACCGCGCCGGGATAGAGGCGATGCGCGGCGAGCATCGCCGCGAACGCGTCGAAGTCGGTGTTCCCGTGCGTGGCGATGACCTGCTCGGCTCGCATGGGCTCATTTTGGCGCAAGGCCGAAATCCGCGAGCGCGGATTCCGGCCCCGCGGAAATCCCTAAAGCCGTCCGCTTCGCGGTCGGGAGCTGCGACTTTCCAATGACACTCTTGGCAGGCGAGCCTCGCTTCTACAGGTGCGCGATGGCTTCGATCTCGACGCGTGCACCGCTCGGAAGCTGCGAGACGCCGATCGTCGAGCGCGCGGGCGGACGGTCGCCGACATGGCGGGCGTAGACCTCGTTCATCGCTGCGAAGTCCGCGAGATCGAGCAGGAACACCGTCGTCTTGACGAGCTTGTCCAGACCGCTCCCGGCTGCGTCGAGGATGGCGGACATGTTCTGCATCACCTGCTCGGTCTGCTCCGCAACGGTTTCCCCCGCGAGCTCGCCCGACTCGAGGACGATCCCGAGCTGGCCGGCGACAAAGACGAGCTCGCCGATCCGGATCGCCTGGTTGTAGGGCGCGCCCTGGAACGGCCCGGGCGCGCGCTCGGTGGTGACGACCTCTTTCTCGGCCACTGTCACTCCTCCCGTCGCGCGTCGGCGAGAGCCGCACCGAGCGCCTTGAAGATCGCCTCGAGGACGTGTTGCGAGTCCTGACCCTCGAAGAGTCGCACATGGATCGTCAACCCGGCCTCCTCCGCGAAGCCGCGCAGGAACGCCGCAGCGAGGTCTGTACGGAGACCTCCTGCCTTCGTCGAGGTGAGATCGGCGTTCGATGCCACCAGGGGCTTCCCCGACACCTCGAGCACGACCATCGCGAGCGCCTCGTCCGCCGCGGCGATTCCGACTCCGCGCTGGCCGAGCAGCGGACGCACTGCGGCCCCGAGCGTCGCCCCGGCGGCATCCACCTCCGCCTCGGGCTCGTCGGGCGCGATCTCGAGCCGCAGACCGAAGCGTCCGGCCGCGGCCAGCTCGAGCAGCAAGTGATCCAGAACGGCGACACCGGTTGCGACCCTGGTCTCGCCCTCCGGGCCGAGCGTGATCTGCGCGGCTCGCGCCTTGGTCACAGGTCGACCCGCTCGATTGCCGCGCCGAGCCCTCGAAGCCGCTCGTCGATGCGCTCGTAGCCTCGGTCGATCTGTCCGATGTTCCCGATCGTCGAGGTGCCTTCTGCGCACAGGGCGGCGATGACCATCGCCATGCCCGCGCGGATGTCCGGGCTCTCGAGCCTCTGGCCGTAGAGTGGCGCGGGACCGGTGACGACCGCGCGATGAGGATCGCAGAGGATGATGCGCGCCCCCATCGAGACGAGCTTGTCGACGAAGAACAGCCGACTCTCGAACATCTTTTCGAAGATCAGAACAGTTCCGTGCGATTGCGTCGCGCAGGTGAGCGCGATCGACGTCAGGTCGGCGGGAAACGCAGGCCAGATGCCGCTCTCGATCTTCGGGATCTGCCCGCCGAGATCGTCGAGCACCCGCAGGTCCTGCCCGGGCAAAACGTGCACCGTGCGCTCCTCGACGTCCATCCGGATCCCGAGCTTGCGGAATGCCGGGATGATCGCGATGAGGTCGTCGGGCTCGATGTCCTCGATCGTGACGTCGCCGCCCGTAAGAGCGGCCAGGGCCGCAAAGCTTGCGACCTCGACGTGCTCGGGCCCGATCCGGTGCTCTCCGCCGCCGAGTGAGTCGACGCCTTTGATGTGCAGCACGTTGGAGCCGATGCCCTCGATCTCCGCGCCGAGGGAGACCAGGAATCGGCAGAGATCCTGGATGTGCGGCTCGCACGCGGCGTGACCCACCACGGTCTCGCCCTCCGCTAGCGTCGCGGCCATGATCGCGTTCTCGGTTCCCATGACCGAGGCCTCGTCCAGGTAGATGCGCTTGCCGCGAAGACCGTCCGTCCTCATCTCGTACGCGCCGTTCAGCTCGACCTCGACTCCGAGCTCCTGAAACGCGTGAATGTGCGTGTCGAGCCGGCGGCGCCCGATCACGTCCCCGCCCGGAGGTGGCACCGTCACCCGCCCGAAACGGGATAGGAGCGGCCCGGCCAGCAGGAACGAGGCACGGATCTCCCGGCAGAGCTCGGGGTCCAGATCGGTCTTGTCGACAGCGCTCGGATCGATCCGGATCTCGTTCGGCCCCGTCCACTCGACGTCGGCGCCGAGGTCGGCGAGCAGGGCCACCATGGTCTCGACGTCGCGGATGCGCGGAACATTCGACAGCCGCACCTCATTCGAAGCAAGGAGGCTCGCCGCGAGGATCGGAAGAGCGGCGTTCTTGTTGCCTGCCGCGCGGACGGTTCCGCTGAGCGCGCGACCGCCTTCGATCACGAAGGACTGCATGGCGCGAGAATGGTACTCGGCGGTCCCGGTGCCGCCTTCGAGCTCAGGAAGAGAGATTCTGGAGGGCAAGTTGCGGAATCTGGTCGCCCGGCTCGAAGCCGAGGATCTGGGCATAGAAGGAGAGCTCTGCCTCCCGCGAGGTGACGATGGTCTCCGCCTTGCGGAAGCCGTGCCCCTCACCCTCGAAGAGCAGGTAGGCGTGCGGTATTCCTCGCTCACGCAGTGCGTCGACGATCAGCTCGGCCTGCGCAGGTGGCACGACGTTGTCATCGGCTCCCTGCAGGACGAGCATCGGCGTCGTGATCTGCTCGACGAAGTGGATCGGGCTGCGCGCACGGTAGAGCTCGGCGGCCGCCGGATAGGGGCCGACGAGCGTGTGCTCGTACTCGAGCTCGAACTTATGGGTGTCGCCACTGCCGAACTGCTCGAGGTCGGCGATCCCGAAGTACGAGGTCCCGGCCGCGAACTCGTCCGTGAACGTGAGCGCGCAGATCGTCGTGTACCCGCCCGCACTTCCCCCGGCGATGAGCAGTCGGTCGGGATCGGCCTCCCCCTCGGCGACGAGGAAACGGGCGGCATTGACGCAGTCCTGCAGGTCGACGACACCCCACTGGCCGTTCAATCGCTCGCGGTAGGCGCGTCCGTAGCCGGTCGATCCTCCGTAGTTGACGTCGACGACGGCGAAACCCCGGCTCGTCCAGAACTGCGTGTCCAGGCTGAAGACCGGGCTTGCACTCGAGGTCGGCCCGCCGTGGCTCATGACGATGAGCGGAGGCAGCTCACCTTCCGGCGCGGCGTACTCGGGACTCACAGGCGGGTAGAAGAGCGCATGCGCGGTGAGATCGTTCTCGGTCGGGAACTCGATCGCCCTCGGCACCGAGAAGTGCGACGGATCAACCGGCGCGCGGGCACTCCGCCGCAGGGTCTCCGCCGACCCGCTCGAGACGTCGAGCCGGACGATCTCGCTCGGGATCGTCGCGGAGCCGGCGATGAAGACGATGGTCGAACCCTCCGCCGCGACGGATTGACTCGACACCGCGTCGTACGGCAGCTGCAGCTCCTCGAGCGTTCCGTTGTCCGTGTCGAGCAGTCCGAAGAGCGTCCGGCCTTCGCGGTCGTAGCTGACGAAGATCCGGCCGTCGCCCAAGAACGCAAACGACCGCAGCCCGAACACCCACGCGGGATAGCCGAACTCCGCGTCCGCGGCGTACAGCACGCTCCGCTCACCATCCCGCACACGCTCGAGGTTCCACCAGCCGCTGCGATCGCTGGCGAACACGAGCGCGCCGTCCGGGCTCCACTCGGGCTGCCAGATCGACTCCTCGCCGTCGCGCCCGGCGACATGCGTGACGTTCTCGAGCGTTCCCTCCGGCGTGAGGTCGCCCGCGAAGAGCTCGCAGCCGTCCCACGGCATCCAGGGGAGATTCCAGGCGAGGAAGCTCAGGTGCGTTCCGTCGGGTGAGATGCGCGGATTCGAGTAGAAGTCACGGCCGCCGGCGATGATCTGAGGCTTCGCGCCGCCCGCCGTCGGTAGCGCCACCAGCTCGTTGACGACGTCGCGGGAGCGCTCACCCTCGTCGTGCCGCTCGCGGACGCCGATCCACAGACGGCCGTCCGGCATCACGCGACCGTCGGCATAGCGATGGCTCGCGCCTTCGACGGCCGGAGTGATCGGGACAGGCTCCAGATCCGGGTCGACGCGAAAGAGGCGCTGATCCTCGAAGTTCGAGCAGAACACGGTGTCCCCGTGGACGCAGTACGCGCCGCCTCCGTACTCGTGCACCATCGTGCGCACGTTGAACCCGGTGGGAACGACGTCGAGTGGCTCGTCCCGGCCCTCGGCCTTCATGAGCACGACCCGCCCGTTCTCAGCCGGTCGTCCTTCGAGCCACCAGGTCGTGCCGCGCTCGAGCCAGACCGCGCTCGGCCGCGTGCCCGCACGCGCAACCAGCTCGGCGGTGATGGGAGACGACCAAGTGCCGTATGGAGCAGTGGCCTGCGGGAGGAGGTTCGAGAGGGCCAACGGGCGGCGGCTATGGTACTCCGCGGTGCGGCCGACCCGTGATCTGGCCTGGGAGACGCTCACGCGCTACACGAAGTCAGAGGCGCTTCTCCGTCATGCGCTCGCCGTGGAGGCATCGGTGCGCCACTACGCGCGCTTGGGCGGCGAGGACGAGGAGCTCTGGGGCTGCACCGCGCTCCTCCACGACTTCGACTACGAGATCCACCCCACACTCGACAAACATCCGCAGGACGGCGCTCCGATTCTGCGGGACGAGGGGTATCCGGAGGAGCTGATCGAGGGCGTGCTCTCGCATGCGGAGCATCTCGCGATGCCACGCGATACGCCCTTGAAGAAGACGCTCTTCGCCTGCGACGAGCTCTCGGGCTTCGTCCACGCGTGCGGTCTCGTGCGACCGACGGGGCTCGACGGCCTCGAACCGAAGTCGGTCAAGAAGAAGTTGAAGCAGCCGTCCTTCGCCGCAGGGGTGCATCGCGACGAGGTCTATGCGGGGGCCGAGGTCCTCGGCCTCGAGCTCGACCAGCACATCGCCAACGTCGTGGCGGCGATGCAGCCGATCGCGAAGGAGTTAGGGCTGAGAACCACGGAGGAACCGGAGTCTGGCTGAAGCCGAGCCCGTGTTCAGCGCTCAGTCCTTGTACGGGTCCTGGACGTCACGACCGGCCATCGCCACGCCGAGCGGACGGAGCGTGTGCTTCACGCGAATCGTGTCGCCGTGCGCAGCGAGAACCTCCGGCAGGCGCTTGTACACCTCCGGAGCCTCGTCCGCGCCACCGCCGACGAGCACGATGCCTTGCACACGCAGACGCGCCTGAACGGCCGGCCAGTCGACAACGCCGCGCTTGAGCTGCTCCTCGATCCAGACCTTGTGGACACCGGCCTCCGGGTGGTCGGGACACGGTGCGTTCGTCTCGAAGACTCGATCGCAGTCCCGGTTTCGACACGACCAACGCTTGCGCCGACGGACCCGGCCTGCCGCCTGGGTTCGGCTCATCACGCGGCCCGCGCCGTGCACGGTCGAGTACAGCGACTCCTCCGCGCCGGGACTCGCCACGCCTTCCAGGATCACCGACTCGTCGCCCATCGAGGCGCCGACGAAACCCTCCTGACCCGGACGCGCCGGCGTGCAGCCCTTCCGGATCACCCAGTACGTGCGGCCGAAGTGTTCCTCCCGCCACGCGAAGTTGTGGTGGTTGTGCACCTCGTGCACCGCCTCCGCGCCGAGGATCTCCAGCACCTTCGAGACCACGACGTCGCGGCCCGCGTACGCGTACTCGCCCGCGAGCTCCATCGCTGCGATGTAGGCCTGTCCGAGCTCGGAGTCGACCTCGAAGAGGACCGGCGGAGAGTCCATCTCGCCCTCGCTGGCACGACCCTCGAACGGCAGTCCCTGCGCGAGCGCGAGGAAGCCGGAGGCGGTCTTGTGACCGAAGCCGCGCGAGCCGAAGTGGACGCCGACCCAGATGAAGCCCTGCTCGTCCTCCATGAGGTTGACGTAGTGGTTGCCCGACCCCACCGTGCCGAGCTGCGCGCGGGCGCTCTGGGCGAGCTTGCGCTGCGGTGCGAACTCGGCGCCCGAGATCCGGTCGAGCACAGGATGGTCATCGACGCGCTCCTGCGCCGCCATGCCCATGCCGAACGAGATCCGGCGGGTGATCTCGCCCATGAGTGCCTCGACACCGCCGAGCGAGTCGAGGTCACGACGGGTCAACGCGGTGCGAGCCGCCTTGTTGCCGCAGCCGATGTCGTAGCCCACGCCCGAGGGCGAGATGTGGCTTTCGTAGGCGACGCCGCCGCCGATCGGCTGTGAGTAGCCCGGGTGGTGGTCGGCGCAGAGGACGCCGAACTCGGCGTCACCCGCGGCCATGCAGCGCTCGAGCTGCTCGAGGCTTCGCTGGTCTACCGGGCCGAACGTCTTGATGTTCACCTCTCGATCCTCCTCTCACATCGTCCTGTCCAGACAAGAGACACCGGGCGGACTCGAACCGCCGTAGCACGCTTTGCAGGCGCGCGCCTCGCCGCTCGGCCACGGTGTCACGACTCCGACCATCCCCAGGCCCGTCGGTATGCGTCGACCAGGAAACCATCGACTGCGGTTCGATCGGGCTCGGCGCGAAGCGGCGTGGACTCCAGCGCGGCAGCCAGCCGCCGTTCGACATCCTCGATTTCCGCGATTGCCTCGTCCAACGTTCTCTCGCCGGTCCGAATTGCCATGACCCTCGAGCGTTCCGGCTCGGGCATGGGGAGCGTCAGCCATCCCGTGGTGATGAGCTCGAGCCCCTGGTAGCCGAGCCGGGCCGCGTGCATCGCATACTTCGTGTCGAAGCCGTGCGCCTCCACGAGCTCCGGGCGATTGACGCGTTTCTGACCGCGTGCTCCCAGCAGCCGCTCCTTCTGACCACGGAGATACCCGAGGTACCCGCGCCCGGCGCGCCGCGAGAGAAGCTCGGGTCGCAACGCTCTGAGCTCTTCGCCCAGCTCCGTTTCCACGAGGACCAGGTCGCCCGGCACGAACAGGAGCAGCAGGATCGTCGGGTGACCCTTGAGCGCGAGTCGCACGTACTTGCGAAGGCTGTAGGCGACCAGATCGAGGTCGCCCGGCCCGGAACGGTGACCCTCCGGCTGGGTTCGCTCGATGTAGTGCTCGAACCCGTAGAGACCGCCCCGAATCCCTCGCGCCCGAGCATGCCCGAGCAAGAACTCCGGCGGCTCCACAAAGACAGCCATCTCGTCGCGATCGTCCTGACCACCGTGGTGAAGACCGTGGACCGTCGACCCGACGGTCCCCCGCAGAATCGTGCCTTGCTCGACGAGTTCCGCCGAATCCATCGAATCCCCTTTCCGTTGAGCTCACTCTGAGGCAAGTTGATGCGGGCGGAGGGAGTCGAACCCCCATGGGCCGAAGCCCCCCGGTTTCTGAGACCGGTGCGTCGCCGTTGCGCCACGCCCGCGAGGCTCCGGGCAGACGCGTGCGTGTCCGCCCGGAGTTCCGCTTTCTACTCCCGCAGCGCCTCCAGCTCGCGCGCCCGGGTGTCGTACGGCTCGAACTCCGCCTTCAGCGCCTCGCGGAACACGCGGAGCGCAGCCGCGAGGGTCTCGAGCTTGTGCAGCGAGTTTTCTCGACCTGCCGCCGTGTCGACGTCGAACGCGAGGCTGATCGTGCCCCAGCGGTCCGCGATCTCGAGCACCATCCGCGGCTCGAAGTTCGACGGGCAGCACTCACACGTCACCTCGCAGTACGGGTCGAAGTGGAGCTCGCGCTCCGACGTGTCCTCGACGAACACATATACGAACGCGCCACGGTGGAAGCCGGGCAGGTTGAGCAGCGTGCGCTCGTTCAGGCGAGCGCGGTACGGAATGCCCATGTCCGTTCCTTCCGTGATCGTGCCGCCTCGCGTGGCGGCAGTTGGTCAGATCCGTCTGGCGATCACGGGCGGTGGGAGCTCCGAAAATGAGCAGCCCCATCGCCACTTGTGATCACCGCGAGCTGCGCACTCATCGGTTCCTCCTCTCGTAGGTCGTTGCCCTGGCGCCCCGCCTGGACAGCTCGGCGAGGCGCCTCCATGTCGCCCAGCGAGCGCGCTCGGTCAGAGCGCGCCGCGGGCGAACTGCGAGATCAGCTGCGGCGTCGCCGTGTCGAAGCCGACGACGTCCAGCATTCCTCGATCGGCCGGATCTGCGATCGAGAACCCGTTCGAGACCATGCCGACCACGACCAGGCGAGCGTCGATGCCCGAGGCACGGCGGTACTCACTGAGCGCCTCGGACGGGTGCACGCCACCCGCCCAGGTCTCGGAGTCGGTGTAGATCACGAACGCGTCGATCTCCTTCTCCTTCGTCTGCGCGTACAGCATCGGCAGCGCGCAGTCCGTGCCGCCGAACGGCAGATCCGAAACGGCCTTCACGGCGTCCGACAGCCGTTGCCGTGGCGAGATCGCAAGCGGCGTGAGGCCGTCGTCGCCGAGGTACCACTGGCGACGCTTGCCTGCCTTCCAGCCGCCCCGTCGGCCGGTGAAGAAGCCGACGATCTCGAACTGCTCCTCCGTCGCCGCCGTGACCAGCGCGAGGGCCGCCGACGCATCACGCGGGGTCAGACCGGGCACACCGGCCACCCAGCCCGTCTCCATCGAGCCCGAGACGTCGAGCGCGAGGAGCAGCCGCTTGCCGGACGGCTCGATGTTGCCGAACGCCCTGTAGAACGCAGCGTCGAGCGCGTCGACGATCTCGCGGACCGGGCTCCACTCGTTCCGGCCGCGGGCACCGCGACCCGACGCGTACGTGCGCTGAGCCGCAAGCAGAGCGATCGGGTGCACGCGCGCCCGACGGATGCGCTCGGCGTCGCCGAGACGCGCGACAACCTGAACCGTGGCGGCCGAGCGTGGCTCGAGCAGGCCGACCCGCGTCATCGTCGCCAGGTTGCGGATCATGGCCGTCATCGGCATGTCCTCGAGCAGTGCGTCCCAGACCTCTGGCGAGGTCAGCTGGCCGCTCGAGATCGCCTCACGCGGCAGTCCGTACTCGCGGACGAGCGCAGCCGTGGCTGCGGGTGCCTCGGACGCCTGTGCCTGCACGAAGCCCTCGACGATGCGGGGAGCTCCGTCCGCCTCGCCGCCGCGGACGATCCACTCGAACAGGCGAGCGTGCTCCCGCGAGACGTCGAGCGACGGGTTGCGGGCGCTCACCTTCGTCGCCGGGTGAGCGAGCCGGAGCAGGTCGCGGTGCGTGACGCCCTGCCGCTGGCGGTACTTCACGGCCTGGTAGGCGAGCGCATCGGGCGACTGCGCGGCGTACCAGCGGCCAACCGCCCGCCGCAGGGAGCGGCCCCAGCCGCGGAAGCCCTCGACGAAGGTCGCGAACTGGAACAGATGCGTGCCCGTCCGGCAGACCTGCGACAGCGCTTCGAGCGCACCCTTCCGCGTCTCCACATCGGCGGCTGCCGCCGCCAGCGCCAGCGCGAAGATCGCAGGGTCGTTCTTCGGAGCGCGGCCCTCCATGCTTACGCGAACGATGTCCGCGACTGCACGCGGACCGTCCTCGGCGAGACAACGTTCAACGGCCTTCGCGTTCGCGCGGGTGAGCTTCTGCTCCGAGGCGTAGTAGCTGCCGCCCTCCGAGCCGAGCACGAGGAAGCGCTGGAGCTGCGTCCAGTCGTCGACCGCCCAGCCGAAGCCGCCGGCGGAGTTCGGCACCTGGCCCGATCCTGCGAGCGGCGCCGACTGCGGTAGCCGGCGCGTGCGGTGACGCTTCAGGTACGACATCGGGCACCTCCCTTCGTTGGCCGATGTGCGTTGCGCTCGCGCACGATTCGCAGCTCGGCCTCGGCCGCGAGACCGGCGCGAAAACGCTCGAGCGCCGCGATCAGCGTGTCGATCTTGTGCAGCGAGTTCTCCCGGAGATCAGCCGACTCGACCGAGAACTCTAGGTTCACTTCGTTGACACAATCGGCGATCAGCAGCTTGAGCCGCGGGTTCGGCAGCCGGCGGCGACGCAGCCGGTGCGTCGAGGTGTCCTCGACGAGCACCCGCACGCGCGCACCGCCATCGTGCTCCGGCAGGTTCAGGAGCGTACGCTCGTCGACGCGAGTTCGGCGGCGCGCCCGAGTCGCACCAGGGGCGCGGCCGATCGCGTACTGGATCAGGTAGGACATCGCCCCTCCTTTCGCTCGGGGGAGATCGAGGCTGCGGTCGTGGATGTGTGGAGCGGAGAGAACTGAGCTACGAAGCGGCGAGCCGCTTCGGGCGGGACTCGAACCCGCCGCCTCCTGGCGTACGCCGGGCGCTCTCCCGATAACCGCTCGACTCCGGCCCACAGCCGGATGACGGTGAACCGCTGCTGCGGTCGTGGACACATACAGCCCGGAACTGCTCTATCCAGCTGAGCTACCGGAGCAACGACTGCTCCGGGCGGGACTCGAACCCGCGACCTGTTCGATTGAGACTCGATAACCGGAACCGTTCCGGCCCGCGGCAGGGTGCTTCGTCGCGGTCGTGAGATGCGGTCGGATTCGCGGTGTCGAACCGCGAGGCCAGTGGCCCTCTTTCCAGGAGATAACCGAGCCACTCCGGCCCGCGACGATCGTCGAACAACAGGCCCGCCAGGGGTCGAACCCGGGCCAGCGAGGTTGGAGCTCGCCGTGCTTCCGTTACACCACGGGCCTCCGAGAGCGGACGACCCGAGTCGAACGGGCCTCTCCGGAGTGGCGCTCCGGCGCTTTGCCGTCTGAGCTACGTCCGCGCGAAAGTACGCCCGGCTGGATTCGAACCAGCGTCCGCTGCCGTCGCAAGGCAGTGCTCGGAGTCCGCTGAGCTTCGGGCGTGTAGAGAGCCTCCGGCAGGAGTTGAACCCACACCTCGGCCGTACAAAGGGCGCGTGCTAGCCGTTGACACTACGGAGGCGTACGACGGTCATCGAACGAATGCGTCAGCAGCGGCCGCGTAAGCGGACACCTTCAGGGATTTTCGCGGCCGGTGCTCCGCGCGAGCGGATCTCCGACCCGCGGGAAAGACAGTGGAGATGGCAGGAGTCGAACCCGCGTCTTCTCGGTGCAAGCGAGGCGCTCTACCGCTTGAGCTACATCCCCGTGTCGAGACATCGATGCGGACGGGTGGAGTCGAACCACCACAGCCATGAGGCCCCGCGGTTACAGCGCGGAGAGCTCCCCCGTGCTCAGCGTCCGCATGGATGGCGCGGGTGGGATTCGAACCCACGTCTCGAGCTCATGAGGCTCGCGAGATGCCACTCCTCCACCGCGCGTCGCGCCGAAGGTGCGCAAGCAAGCAATCTGGCCGGCAGGAGTCGAACCTGCGGTTCCGGTTCCCAAAACCGGCGGGGTGCCAACTCCCCTTCGACCAGAGGCCGCGGACGCGGCCCTGGGCGGCGTCCGGGAATCGACGACCGTGGAATCGAACCACGCTGTTCCGCCATATCAGAGCGGTGCCTGCTCCAGCCGGCCCGTCGTCGTTGAGGCGTCGCCAGGGAATCGCACCCTGCTCCACGGGCTCACAACCCGCGGGCTCGCTACTAGCCTTGCGACGCAGTCTCGCCGGGAGGATTTGAACCCCCATCTCGCCACGGTAGGAGCGTAGTGCTCGTCCGGTTGAGCTACGACGAGAAGGCGCTCTCGACGGGAATCGAACCCGCCTCACCCGGGAGACAGCCGGGCCGCATTCCCAGACGCGTCCGAGAGCGAGGGATGGTGAAGAGAGAGCCCCGAGCGGGATTCGAACCCGCGCCACCGATGTGAGAGACCGGCATCCTCGATCCGCTAGAAGACCGGGGCGTGTGGCTGCGACGGCTGGGGTCGAACCAGCATCCTCCGGGTAACAACCGGTCGTCCTACCGATTGAACGACGTCGCATCGTGCGTCGAGACGCCCCGGCCCGACTCGAACGGGCCCGCGTGGGATCGAAGCCCACTGCTCTTCTCCACTGAGCTACGGGGCGAAGCACAGGCGGAAGGAGAGGGAGTCGAACCCCCAAGGCCGAGAGGCCTGCCCGTTTTCGAGACGGGGTACCGCGCCCATGGCAGTCCTTCCAAGTGGCCCCGGCAGGGCTCGAACCTGCATGTCCCCGGGTAAGAGCCGGGCGCTCTGCCGTATTGAGCTACGGAGCCGCGAAACTGGGACCAGCGTGGCCGGCAGGAATCGAACCTGCGGCGCCCCGCGTTTCAGGCGGGCGCTCTACCGGGCTGAGCTACGGCCACATGACGATGGGCGAGGCTGGATTCGAACCAGCAACTTCTTGTTTGTAAGACAAGCGCTCATCCCGTTGAGCTACTCGCCCAGGGAGATCGAGAGAGACTCCGGGACAAGGACTCGAACCTCGATCCCCACGTTCAGAGCGTGGTGTCCTTCCGGTTAGACGATCCCGGACTGCCGACCTCTCGGCGTGCATCTCCGTCCATCTCTCCGAAAGATCGACGCAGCAGCACTCCACCTTCGTCGCCGGCACCTTCTCATACGGAGCTCGGCGCCAACGCCGAACCTCCTATGTCCAAGCCACTCGCCAACCCTTCGACCCTGGATCGCCGTCCGCAGTCGTGCACGTCTGCAGAGCGACGTCCTACGTGGAGGAGCTTTGGAGCCCGATCCCCGTACGTGCTCGGAAAAAGTGCAGGCTAATGCCAACGCATACCAACCCGCGCTATTTCAACGCGCACGCCGAAGATCTTTCTCTCTCAGGCGGGGCCTCGATTCGATCTAGAGCTTCTCAAGCTGAGCATCACTCCTCTGTCAGTGGTTCTCGTAGGACTCTCCGGACAAACACAAAGGGCGACCCGTCGGGTCGCCCTCGCTTGACGCTATGCGGCTAACGAGCTAGCGCGCACACCTCCCAGCGAGGGCCGGGACATCACCGAGCTGGCGCTTCGGTGAGAAGCGGTGCCAGCATGGCGAGGTCGTGGCGACCGAAGTCGCCCTCGCATTGGACTGATAGATGTCAACAGTGGTCAGCATGGCTTTACGGCTACTGCCGTCTCAGCAGAGTAGACGATCTGAGCGCTCTTCGCAAGAGTCCAAACGCAGATCTAACATGGGATGTCCGATCCGGATTCGCAATTCACTAGCCAAAGAGTGTCCGCACAATGCCAGAGTCATTCATCGGTGTCGTTCGACGAACTCGAGAACGCGGCCCCAGGCATCCTCGGAGGCGGCTGCGAACTCCTCGTACTTCCGGTCGAAGAAGCTGTGCGGAGCGCCCGGGTAGATGACGACCTCGTGCTCGACTCCGGCCGCGTCGAGCGCCTCGTCGAAGACGGTCACGTCCTCGACCGGGATCCCCGGGTCGTCCCCGCCCATGAGCGCGAGAAGCGGAGCTGCAAGCTCCTCGGCACGCGCGCTCGGTCCCGGAGAGCCGTCTCGTCCGACGCCGGGTCGCCCGTAGAAGCCGATCGCGCCGGCCAGGCCGTGGTCGCCTGCCGCGGCCAGCCACGAGTTCCGTCCACCGAAGCAGAACCCGACCGTGAAGACGGACGTGCACGCCCCGCCCTCCGGAGAGCGCAGGTAGCCGACAGCTGCGGCAACGTCGCTCTGGATTCCCTCCTGCGTCGTCTGCTCGACGTGTGGCATGTAGTCGAAGGTGTCGTCTCGCTGCTCGAGCCCTGCGGAGCGGCCGAAGTAGTCGATCGCAACGGCCGCGTAGCCGTGTTCGGCGAAGCGGAGCGCCAGCTCCTCGTAGAAGCGGTAGAGACCGCGCACGTCAGGCAGGACGACGATGCCCACGGAGGTGGGCCCGTCCGGCGAGGATGCGAACGCAGCGAAGCGATTGCCGTCGGAGGTCCCGAGCACGAGCTCCCGGTGCGTGACGGCCGCGCCGGAGATCGCGCGAATCGGCGGCGACGAATCAGGCTCGTGGCACACGCCGCCCTAGTCTCTCAGACCGGCCAGGAGCCGCTCGAGGTCGCCGTCGCTCGTCCACCAGCCGACGGACGCCCGTACGAGACCGGTCTTCGGAATGTCGCGAACAACCACGTCGACGGCTGCGAGCCGCACGACCACGTCTGCCGGGTCCTCGGTCTCCGGACGCCAGGAAACGATGGTCGAACGCTCCGGTGGCGACACGACGTCCTCGCCCGCCGCCACGAGGAGATCGCGGCAGCGCTCGGCCATCTCGACGCCGCGCTCGAACCACCACTCGGGCCGGAAGCGAACGGCGGCGAGGAGGCCCGACATGAGCGCCGTCGGCACCCAGTTGGGATCGAAGCGGCGAGCGCCTGGCCAGGGCTCGAACGAGCCGTCGGGCTCGTACGCCTGCTGTGAGAAGTAGCTGGGGCGGGCGACGCGCAGTCGCTCGGGGTCGGCGACGACCAGCGCGCCGGTCGACTCGGGCCCGCACAGCCACTTCTGGCCCGAGATGGTGAGGAAGTCGAGGCCCTCCGCGCGCACGGGGATCGCGCCCACGGACTGCGCGCCGTCGACGAGGATCGGGATCCCCGTCCGCTCGCGAAGTCGCCGGACCGGAAGCACCTGACCCGTCGTCCAGAGAGCGTGGGAGACGGCGAGAAGGCGCGTCTCCGGTGTCACCGCCGCCACGATCGCGTCGGCGTCCGGCGGAACGACCACCACGCGCGCACCGGACGCGTGCAGCGGGCCGATCAGCCCGAAGTGCTCGTCGGTGGTCGTGACCACTTCGTCGCCGGGACCGAAGTGGAGCCCGGCGAGGACGAGATTGCACCCGTCCGTCGTCGACGCCGTCAGCGCCACTTGATCCGCCTCGGCGCCGACGAGCGCCGCGAGCTCGGCGCGCAGCTCGGCTCTGAGCGCGAGGACGTGGTCGATGTACGCCGGCCCGACCCTTCCTTCGCGAAGGTTTCGTTCCTCCTGATCGGCCATCGCCTCGATCGTCTGGCGGGCCAGCGGTCCGGCGCTGCCGGCCTGCAGATAGGCGACCCGCTCGAGCACCGGAAAGTGTGCGCGTGCCTGCTCGAACGTCACGGGCGAGATTCTGCCCGCGATGGCTCTACTGTTTCGGCCATGCGCGTCCTCCTCGCGGACCCCCCTGCGTACACCCCGCCCTACGACCGGTCCCTCGCCGCTGCGCTCGCGCGGGCGGGGGCGAGCGTGGAGCTGGTGACCTCGCGCTTCCGGTTCGGGAACGTGGGAGCCCCTGACGGCTACGCGGCGCGGGAGTGGTTCTACCCGCTCTCCTCGCGGATGGGCTCCTCCCGGGCGCGGCTGGCCGTGAAAGCGCTCGAGCATCCGTTCGGGATGCTCCAGCTCGCCGTCCACAAGCCGGACGTCCTGCATGTGCAGTGGTTCGGCGCGCCCGAAGCGGATCGCTGGCTGTTTCGACCCCGTTCGCCCGTCGTCTTCACGGCACACGACATCATCCCTCGGCGGACGGCGGCGCGAACGGGCCTCTGGCGATCGCTCTTCGCGCGCTGCGACCGCATCGTCGTGCATTCGCAGCGGGGGCGCGACTCGCTCGCCTCTTTCGGCGTCCCCGAAGAGCGGCTGCGTGTCGTCCCCCACCCAGCGTTTCGTTCGGACGTCGACCGGCGCGACGATGGCCGCACCGCGCTCGCCCTCGGTCTGATCCGCCCGTACAAGGGGACGGAGGATTCCGTCGAAGCAGTCCTCCGGGTCGACGGTGCGCGCCTCCTGGTCGCCGGTGATCCGCGCGTGTCGCTCGAAGGTCTGCAGCTCACGGCCGGAGACCGAGCGGAGTGGCGCCTCGGCTTCCTGCCCGATCGCGAGATCCGGCGCGCGCTTTCCGAGGCGACCGTCGCGCTCTTCCCCTACCGCTCCGAGATCGACGTCTCGGGCGCGCTCCTCCAGGTGCTCGGGGCGGGGGTGCCCGCGATCGTCTACGACATCGGAGGCCTCGGCGAGGTCGTGACCCGGTTCGGCGCAGGAGCGGTCGTCGAGCCGGGCGACGTCGGCGGGATGGCCCTTGCACTCGAGCAGCTCCTGGGGAGCGCGGATGCGTTGGCCGCAGCCCGAGCCGGAGCCGAGGCTGCGCGTGCGGAGCTCACCTGGGAGGCATCGGCCTCCGCTCACCTCGAGCTCTATCGCGAGCTCGTCTGATGTTCGGGGGAAGTCGCTTCCGCGAGGTGGTGCAACGCCAGCTCGACATCTTCGCCGAAGACGAAGCCGAGCTCCTGCAGGAGGGACATGCCGCGGACAAGGCCTGGACGGACGCCGGCCGCGAGGAAACCGAGGAGCTCTTCGGCGACTATCAGCTGGTGGTGGATGCGATCGGCGAGCGGCTCCACGACATCAGGGAGTCGTATGCGGGAACGCTCGACGACGTGACCGCCGACCCCTATCGGGCGGCGTTCAACCGCGCGGCGCTGAAGCGGTTTCGCCGCTTCGCCTCGTTCCTCGAGGACCGCGCGTAGTGGCGCCGATCGAGGACTACGGGCTGATCGGCGATCTCCAGACCGCCGCGCTCGTGAGCCGCCACGGTTGCATCGACTGGCTCTGCTTCCCGCGCTTCGACTCGGGAGCGATCTTCGCGGCGCTGCTCGGCGACTCCGACAACGGCCACTGGACGATTCAGCCGGAGGGTGAGTTCCGCTCGCCGCGCCGGGCGTATCGCGGCGACACGCTCGTTCTCGAGACCGAGCACGAGACGCCGACGGGGGCCGTGCGCCTGATCGACTTCATGCCTCCGCGCGCCACGGCGCCCGACGTCGTCCGCATCGTCGAGGGCATCCGCGGGAGCGTCGAGATGCGCATGGAGCTCGCCCTCCGTTTCGACTACGGGTCGATCGTCCCGTGGGTGCGAAGCCTGGACGGCTCACTCGTAGGCATCGCAGGTCCTGACGCAGTGTCGTTGCGGACGCCGGTCGACCTGGAGGGTCGGGACCTACGCACCTACGCGGAGTTCACGGTCGAGAAAGGTGATCGCGTCCCGTTCGTCCTGACCTGGTTTCCGTCGAACCGATCGACTCCGGAGGCGATCGACCCCGAGCACGCTCTCGCAGAGACGCTCGACTACTGGGGCGACTGGATGCGCCAGTGCACGATGGAGGGGCGCTGGTCGGATGCAGTCCGGCGCTCGCTCATCACGCTGAAGGCGCTGACGTACGCGCCGACGGGCGGCATCGTCGCTGCGCCTACGACGTCGCTGCCGGAAGCGATCGGAGGCGTTCGCAACTGGGACTACCGCTTCTGCTGGCTGCGGGACGCGACGCTGACGCTCCTCGCATTCCTTCGCGCCGGGTATCTCGACGAAGCGCGCCAGTGGCGGGAGTGGCTGCTGCGCGCCATCGCCGGCTCGCCGCAGAACCTGCAGGTCCTCTACGGGGTCGCGGGCGAGCGGAGACTGGTCGAGCTCGAGCTGCCGTGGCTCGACGGCTACGAGGGATCGAAGCCCGTTCGCATCGGAAACGACGCGTCGAACCAGCTCCAGCTCGACGTGTACGGCGAGGTCATCGACGCACTCCACACCTCACGCCGCAAGGGCCTCGAGGCCTCGGACGACGCGTGGGCGATCGCCGGCAAGCTCTTCGAGTGGCTCGAGAGCGGGTGGCGCGAGCCGGATGAGGGCATATGGGAGGTGCGTGGCCCGAGAAGGCACTTCACGCACTCCAAGGTCATGTGCTGGGTTGCGTTCGATCGCGCCGTGAAGGCGATCCGCAAGCTCGGCCGCGACGGCCCGCTCGACCGCTGGGTGGCGACGAGGGACGCGATCAAGGCGGACGTGCTCGAAAACGGCTTCAACGAGGAGCTCGGCGCGTTCGTCCAGTACTACGGCTCCGACCGGCTCGACGCGAGCCTCCTCCTGATCCCGCTCGTCGGGTTCCTTCCGGCGACCGATGAGCGCGTGCTGGGTACGGTGGAGGCGATCCGCCGCGACCTCATGCGCGACGGATTTGTCGAGCGCTACCGCGCCGACCACGCCAACGTCGACGTCGACGGGCTTCCCCCGGGCGAGGGCGTCTTCCTCCCCTGCTCCTTCTGGCTCGTCGCGGTCCTCGCGCAGCAGGGCCGCCTCGAAGAGGCGGTCGAGCTCTACGAGCGGCTGCTCTCGCTCCGCAACGACCTCGGTCTGGTCGCGGAGGAGTACGACCCGGAGAGCGGGCGGCTGGTCGGCAACTTCCCGCAAGCGTTCACGCACCTGACGCTCGTCGAGACCGCGTTCACACTCAGGCGAAAGCTCGAGCCTGGGGCCCGCCCGTCGGAGTAGAGCTCAGCGCGGGCGGATCTTGCCGTCGGAGTACGCGTGCATGTCGCTCGCGTTCTGCTCGAGGAGGTTGTCCTCGACCCTGGCCGTGGCGTAGAAATGCGAGACGATTGCATGTCCGTGGAGCCCCAGGTCGCTGGACTCCAGATCTGGCCGGGTGCTCCGCACGGTATTACTCGTCACTTCGCACTGCGAGTAGTCGCCGCAGTAGATGCCGACCCCGACCGCGTCTTCGACCATGTTCCTTCGAACCTTGCCCATCGACATCTCCGTCACGGCGATTCCGCGCAGCGTCGTGTCGCGAACCTCGTTGTCACGGAAGTCCACGTGGGCCATGTGAGAGACGATGCCTTCCTGTCCGCCGACCACCTGGCATTTGGAGACGCTGCTCGGCGGCAGATCGAAGGCGAACGAGATGTCGATCCCCTGTGTGTAGTCCCCTCTCATCCTGACGTTGCAGCGACGGATCGTCAGCGAGCTCCGTCGCGCATGCACGCCGTCCATGGTCGCTCCCGAGATGGAGACATTCTCGAGGACCACGTTGGTCGAGTCGTGCACCTCGATGCCGTACTCACCACCCACGACCGCCAGGTCGCGGACGACGACGTCGTCGGAGGTGATCACGATCCCACCCTCGACAACGGCGCCCGGCTCGCCCACGAGCTTCTGCGAGTGGTCGAGCAGGAGCGGACCGCGATGAACTCCCGCCTCGAGAACGATCGTCGGTGAGAGCGTCGCAGCCGCGGTCCCGAGCACGACGACCAGGGCGAGCGGAGCGACGAGGAGACTTGCGGTACCGGCGCGGCCGAGCTCTCCGCCGTCTTCCGCGTAGCTCAGCCTGAAGAGAGGAAAGCCGGCGTGCGCAAGGACCTGTGCCAAGAGCCAGGACCCGGCGAAGAACCAGAGCGCGGGCTCGAGCGGCACGTTGACGTCAAGCGCGCGAACGAGCGCCATCGTCACCGCGAGCTCCAGCAGCCCGAGTGGTATCGCGACCCAGCCCGGTTGGTATGGGAGGTAGCGGTGGTACACGACGTCGAGCACGAGCCCCGTGACGACCATTAGCCCGAAGAGCTCGACGGGCCACCACGCGCGGATGGTGACCGCGACGATGCACGCGACCGCGAACGGAATGGCCACGACCGCGAGCCGCGACTCGAGCCGCCCCCTCAGCGTGTACGACATGCCTTCACCCTTCGCAGGAACCGCCGGGCGACGTATTTCATGCCGACGAGTGTGTCCGCGGCCGGATAGGCCCACTGAGCCGGCGGGCCGGAGAGCGCGAGCGTCCGCGTAGCGTCGGTCAGCGCAGGCACCGTGGCGTCCGGTGCAAGGACGATCCAGCGCCACTCGGTGTGCAGCCCGTGCTCCTTGACCAGGCGCCGCAGCACGGTGTCGTGCTCGAAGCTGCGGCGAAATCCTGTCGCACACACGATCTGCGTTTCCCCGTCCACGGACGCGGCAGTTCGGAATCGCCCTTCGCGCTCCGCGAGCTCGAGCGGCTCGTCCCACTCGCGTCCCGGGGGGTACGAGGGCTCGCCAACGCGAGCCAAGAGGTCGGCGCGCTCCCGTCTGCCGACAGCGTGGTAGGCAGCGAGACCTCTCCGGGAGAAGAGCGGGCGCGGGACGTTGAGCGGGCGCCGCAGGGGCTCCCGACGGCGTACGGAGACGACCCGCGAGCCGGCGGCGAGGGCGTTCAGCCATTCGGTCGCTGCAGCCATCCCGGCCCCGACCACCGCGACGCGCTCGGCGTACTCGTGGGGCTCGTACGCATGGACCGTCCTCGGGTCGTCCGTCAGCTCGGGCGGCACGGAGAGGCCTGGATGCCCGGGTGCGAGGAGCACGTGGCGGAAGCGCCCGTGGCCGTCGACGTCGAACCCGCCCTGGGCGGCCACTACCCGACGGACTCGATGCCTCCGAACGCTCTCATCCCAGCCGGAGCCATCGCGCAGCTCCGTGACGTGCCGAAGGAACTCCTCGACCGTCGGCCGATAGCGGTTGCACACCGTCTGCACGAGTGGCGCGAGAGAGCCCGTGCGTACCGTCTCGCGTGGGGCGAGGCCAGGAAACGAGCGCGGATGGCAGTGACCGTCGCTCTCCGAACGCATGCGGCGCTGGCGGATCGCCTCGGCGCGGGGACGCCAGGCAGCGACAGGGTCGGGATCGGTGTCGAACACCGCGATCTCTCCGGGATGGAGCCCTCCGTGACGGAGGGTCGTGTACGCCACGAACCCGGCGAGGCCGCCGCCGACGATTGCGCACGAGCCGTCAGTACCCACGGCGTTACTTCACAGACCCCGCGAGGAGTCCCTGCACGAAGTAGCGCTGGAATGCGAAGAAGACCGCCAGCGGGATCGCCATCGAGAGGAAGGCGGCCGGGGCGATCAGCTCGATGTTCGCGCCGAACGCCCGCAGCTGGGAGAAGATCGCCACCGTGATCGGTTGCGTCTCCGCGCCGAAGACGAGCGCCACGAGCAGGTCGTTCCACACCCAGAGGAACTGGAAGATCGCGAGCGAGGCGATCGCGGGCAGGCCGAGCGGTAGGATCACGCGCGAGAAGATGCGGAGCTCGGACGCGCCGTCGATCCGCGCCGCCTCGATCAGGTCTTTGGGGATCCCGATGAAGAAGTTCCGCAAAAGGAAGATCGCGAACGGGAGCCCGAACGCCGTGTGGAACAGGATCAGCCCGGGGATCGTGCCGTAGAGCCCGAGGTTGTTGTACAGGGAGAAGATCGGGATGAGGGCCATCTGGATGGGCACGACGAGGAGCGCCACGACGAGGATGAACAGCCAGTCCCGCGCCGGGAACTCGAGCCAGGCGAGCGCGTAGCCGGCGAGCGCCGCGACCACGATCGGGATGGCGGTCGCTCCGAGCGAGATCCAGAGTGTCGTCCAGATTGCAGAGGTGATCGCCTCGTTCTGGAGGATCTCGGTGTAGTTGTCGATGGTCAGCAGGCTCGGTGTCGTGAGCCCCTCCCACCAGGCGGCCGTCTGATTCTCCTCCGGAATGATGAGCGACGTGAACAGGAGCCCGAACGTCGGGATGAGCCAGAGCACGCCGACGAAGACCACGACGAGGTAGACCGGTGTCTTCCCGAGCCAGCGAACGACCCTCGACGCCCTGCTCTCCTCGACGACGACCGGGCCGTTCACGTCCGCGGTCGCGGTCGTCATCTAGACCTCCCTCCGGAACCTGCGGATGTTCACGGCGAGCACCGGGATTACGAGGATGAAGAGGAAGACGGCGATCGCGGATCCGAGACCGAAGTTGTTGACACCTGCGAACGCTGTCCGCCACATCGCGAGCGCGATGACGTTCGCCTCGTCCTGCGAGGAGCCCGGCGCGACGGAGATCACGATGTCGAAGACCTTGAGGACGTAGATCAGCATCGTGATGAAGACGACTGTCAGCACCGGGGCGAGCAACGGCACGGTGACGCGCCTGAAGACCTGCCATTCGTTGGCGCCGTCCGTCCGTGCCGCTTCGAGCAGGTCGCGCGGGATCGCCGAGAGCCCTGCCGCGATGACGACCATCGCGAAGCCGGCCCATACCCAGATGTACGCCATCATGATCGCCGGCGTGATCAGGTCGGGGCCGAGCCACGAGTAGCCCTCGAACGGCGCGACGAAGGTGCTCGAGGCGATCGCGACGAGGTGCGGACCGTCGATGCGCTCGAACTCGAACCTGCCGTCGATCTCGGTCTTGGCACTTTCGACGGTCGAGCCCGACTCGTCGAGGAGCTGCACGGTCACTCCTGGTAGACCGAGCTCCCCTTCCTCGACGACGCCGGCCTCGCCGCCCCCCGGCTTGAAGTCCCTCCACACGACGCCGGTGATGCCGCCCTGGAGCGCCTCGGGGCGGACTGCGTCCTCGGCGTCGTCGGGGATCTCGGACGGCCGGATGGCTGTGAGGCCGAGCAGCGCGACGCCGCCCGGCTCAACGGGATCGGCAACGACGAAGCCTGCCTCGGGGGAGCCCTCGAGGCTCTCGGTCGACGCCCGTCCCGTGGAAAGCGCGCCGGCCGAGCCGCGGGCCTCCTTCACGACCCCAATCGCCGCGTTCACGGCACCCTGGTCGGGATCCTTCTCGTACATCACCCGCCAGATGACGCCGGCGGCGAAGAGCGAGATAGCCATCGGCATGAAGACGGCGGTCTTGAACGCAACCGAGAAGCGCACCCGCTCCGTCAGCACCGCGAACACGAGCCCTATCGCCGTGACGAACGCCGGCACGATCAGGACCCACAGCGCGTTGTTTCGGAGCGCGGTGACCAGGTTGTCGTCGGTGAAGATCTCGCGGTAGTTGTCGATCCCGACGAACTCGTCGCCCGATCGGTCGAAGAGGCTCCGGTAGACCGTGTAGAAGACCGGGTAGACGATCCAGACCGCGAGGAACACGAGCGCGGGTGCGAGGAACGCCGCGGCGACACCGTACGATCGCCAGGCTCGCCCCTCGGCCCC
>CAWIZT010000006.1:0-18762 GCA_963840705.1 uncultured Actinomycetes bacterium
CCCCCGCTGTCGTTCCGGCACGTGGCTGCAGGAAGTTCGCATCGACGAAATGGATCGCAGCGATGGCGAGCGAAACCCGAGCGAAGAGCGTCTCCGTGCGGAGCAGAAGAAGCCGCGTCGCTTCGCAGGAGACCGATGCGACCGCCGCGGTCACCGTTTCACCCGCAGGTGCTCGTCGAAGAACCCGATCACGCGTCGCTCGTACTCGCCGGGCTGCGTGGTGATGCCGGCGATGTGCTGGCCGTCCGGGACCTCCCAGATCTGCTTCGGCTCGCGGGCGGCCGCGTAGAAGCCGTGGTTCGGCTTCGTCTCGGTGCCGCCCTGGCCCTTCTCGCCATAGACGAAGAACACGGCGTGTCGGGGCGATTTCGGCACCTCGCTCTTCAGGCTGGGCGGCGGCAGGTCGTTCGTGAAGAGCGCGGTCGCGAGCGTGATGCGGCTTCGGCCAAGGATCTCGGTCCCGAGCTCCGCGGTTCGCAATTCCGTCACGTACGGACTGACCGCTCGCGCCCTCGGAGACGATCGCCTCGAAAGCGTCCGAATGCCGCCGCTGCCCGGATCAGCATCTCGCCGCCGACGGAGAGGCCGATGCCGCCGATCCGCTCGGGGTCGACGTCGGGGCGGCTGCGGAGATATGCCGCCGCGGCGTGCAGGTCTCGCTCGCCGTGCCAGCCGAAGGTGTTCGGATCGCCTTCGCTCGCGCCCTCGCCGCGGCGGTCGAAGAGGAGGACGCCGTAGCCGTGACGCGACGAGCATGCGCGTCTGCTTCTGCGGCCCGGAGCGGCCCGGGAAGGCGATCACGGTGGCGCCGTTCCGCGACGGCACGAACCAGCCCTCGAGCTCGAGCCCGTCGCTCGTCGTGAACGTGACGTCTTCGTGGGCGGCGCCGAGGTTCGGAGTCGGCACTTCCGCGCGGGCGGTGTGCGTGACGACGTACGCGATCGCGGTCGGGAACAGCACCTGCGTGACGAGGCAGGAGCACGCCGACGGTGATCGCCGCGCGCCGGAGATACCGGCGGAGCCGGCCGTCGTTCGTGCGGCGTGAGCGCCAGAGCGTCACGACGCCGATCCCGAGGAGGACGAATCCGCCGACGATCGACAGGAACCCGGTGAAGTCGTCGCCGGAGGGCCCGCCGTTGAGCGAGTAGTAGACGGCTTCGGTGCCGCTCAGGACGCCGAAGAAGCCGAACAGGAGTGCGAGCGTCGCCCGCACTCCGGCTCGAGCGCGGCCGTACAGGATCGCGGCGCCGGCCAGCAGTGCCACCGGCACCAGGCCGCTGACGATATGATCTGCAGCCGACGTGCCTGGCTCGGGCTGCAGGAAGCTGTCGTCGATGACGTGAAGACCGACGAGGGCGAGCGCGCCGATTGCCAGCACGCGCTCGCCGGCGATGCGGGCCCACACCTCGCTGTGGGCCCGCTCGCCGAGCGGATGAGAGGCTGCCTCGGTCATGACGACACGGTCGGCACCGGCGGCGCCTGAACCTTTTCGATCTGGTCGCTGTGCTCGAAGCGCGGCAGCCACTCGAGCCACTTCGGCAGGTACCAGTTCCAGTCGCCGAGTAGCTTCATCGTCGCCGGGAGCAGGATGGCCCGAACGATGGTCGCGTCGATCAGGATCGCCGCAGCAAGTCCGACGCCGAACTGCTTCAGGATCATCGCTTGCAGCGTCGCGAAGATCGCGAAGACTCCGACCATGACGATCGCGGCGCTGGTGACGACCCCGGCGGTCGTCTTGATCCCGTGCGAGATCGCCTCGTCCGTCGTCATACCCCTGTCGTAGGCCTCCCGGATGCGGCTGAGGATGAACACGTGGTAGTCCATCGAGAGCCCGAAGAGGATCACGAAGAGCAGGAGTGGCAAGAACGGGTCGATCCCGCCCGTGAACTCGAAGCCGAGGAGCTCCTTGCCCCAGCCGTGCTGGAAGACGAGGACGAGGACTCCGTAGGCTGCGCCAACCGACAGCAGGTTGAGCAGGACCGCCTTCGCTGCGATCACCACGGAGCGGAAGGACACGAGCATCAGTCCGAACGCGAAGAGCAGCACGAATCCGAAGACGAGCGGCGCCACCGTCTTCATCTGGTCTTTGAAGTCACGTGCGTAGGCCGTCATGCCGGTAACCGCGACCTCGCTGTCGGGCAGCGCCCCGACCGTCGAGGGGATGATGTCGTCGCGCAGCGCCGTCAGAGCCTCGTTCGAGGTCGAATCGGTGCCGTCCCCGTCGGTCGCGATGACGATGCTCGCAACCGTCTTCGCAGCGTTCGTGTCGATGTCGACGGGCTCGTGCATGACACCTGTTGCGAGCGCGCGCCGCTTGAGCTCGCCGACCGCCTCGCGCACTGCCGGCGCCTCGACGTTGGGGGCCTTGAGCACGATGACCGAGGCGTTCTCCGTGCCGGGGAACGCCGCCTTGATGCGGTTGTACGTCCCCAGGAACTTCTGGGGGTAGGTATCGATGCTCGGCTGGGCCGTCTGCAGCTGGACGGCCGGCACCGCAAGAGCGATGAGCAGACCGCCGGCCAGCACCACCGACAAGACGGGGCGCCGCAGCACGCGGTCGATGATTGCGCCCCAGATCCGCCCCTCGCCGTCGTCTCGGCGCAGCCGGTGGACGAACGGGACGCGGCCGCGGTCGACCTTGTCGCCGAGCTTGGAGAGCAGCGCCGGCAACACGGTCAGCGAGCCGAGCATCGCCACGGCGACCACCGTCATCGTCGCCACGCCGAAGGAGGCGAAGGTCGCGTCAGCGGTGAAGAACATGCCCGCCATCGCGACGAGGACGGTCGACCCGGAGACGAGCACGGACCGTCCGGAGGTGGCCGCCGCGGCCTCCAATGCAGCCTCTTCGCTGCGACCGGCGGCGCGCTCCTCACGCTCGCGCTTCAGGTAGAACATCGTGTAGTCGACCCCGACCGCGAGTCCGATCAGGAGGATGATCGCCGAGACGGAGTCGGACATCGGTAACGCCTGGCTGATGAGTGCTACTGCGCCGAGCGTGGCGAGCACCGAAGTCAGTCCCAGCAGAAGGGGGATACCGGCCGCGACGAGTGCGCCGAATGCGACCAGGAGGATGATCAGCGTTAGCGGGATCGAGAACAATCCGGCGCGCTTGAGATCGTCCTTGAACGACGCCTGGAGCGCCTTGTTGGTGCTCTCGCCAAACGAGCCCACGATAGAGCGTGGGATTCGCCTTCTGCACTTCGGCGATGCGGGCCACGATGGGGTCGACCTTGTCGGCCGCGTCCTCTGAAGGCCCGCGGATCTCCATCGGCACGAGCGCCGAGTGCTTGTCGGCTGAGATGAACCCGCTGTTCTCGGCGTCGAAGGGCGACTTGACCTCTCCCACTGCGTCGAGCTTCGAGACGCCGGCGATCACTGCCTTGACGGCGGCCCTGAAGGCGGGGTCATCCGTCGTCAACGAGTCGCTCTGGATCAGGACCTGTTCTCCGGCGGGCTGCCTGAAATCCTCGTACAGGATCGTGTCTGCCCGGCCCGACTCTCCTGGCCCGGAGGTCTCGAAGACGATCGTCTTCATCGGCGAGGTCATGTTGATCGCGAACAGAACCACCACGAGTCCGAGCCAGCCGAAAATCGCCTTCTTCCGGTGTTGCGCGCTCCAAGAGCCCATGCGGGCCGCAAGGTTCCGTGAGTTCTTCCTGGACGACATGGAGGTCTCCTTTCAGACCGTCTGCTGTTGCAGGGATTGCCGTGGCCGCGCGGTCTCGCCGGCAGCGATGAACGCGAACGGGTGCTCGAAGGCGCACAGAGCGTCGGCACCGTTGATGTCGATCTCGAAGAGAGCGTGCAATCTCTGGTCGAGGACGGTGACCTTCACGCGGTCGGCCGACCTGCTCCAGAGAAGCGTGATGTCGAGGCCGTCTCCTTCCCTGCGCGCGAGCTCTCGCCAGTCGCCCTCCCACGCAGACTCCTGTTGGAGCGGATGGGGCCGCCCGGTCATGGGATCTCGACCTGGCTGACGCTCGTCGCGGTGGTGCGCTCGGCAACGTAGAAGGGCAGGAGCGCGAGAGCCTCATCTTCGGTGCCCGCCTCGACCGTCCACCAGATTGCGTGCTCGCCCGAGCGGCAGGAGGCGAGCGTTGCCTTGCGGCGCAGCGTGCTCTCATGCCCCTTGAACGAGGCGAAGACGACGCCGCACTCGTGCGGCTCGTGACGGTGGTAGAGCACGTAGCAGGGCATGAGTCGAGCCTGACTCCTGAATCTCGCCGCGACATCGGGGAGACACCCTGATTTCGCATTCCTCCGGCCCTGACTTATGCTCGTGGCGGGCGTTACGAGATGAGCACTGTTGCCGAGACCCTCGTCGGGCGAACCGCGGAGATTGGATCGCTCGATCGCTTTCTTGCGGCAATCGACGCCGGCGGTGGCCCACTGGCCGTCGAACTCGTCGGAGAGCCTGGAATCGGTAAGACGCGGTTGCTCTCCGAGCTTGCCGGTCGCGCGGATGCACGCGGCAATCTCGTGCTTTCAGGGTCCGCATCGGAACTGGAGCGCGACCTGCCTTTCGGCGTTTTCGTCGATGCGCTCGACGAGTACCTGCAGGGGCTCGAGCGAGATCGCCTCGACGTGCTCGACGACGACGTGCGCAACGCACTCGCGAACGTCTTCCCGTCGTTGGCGGGGCTCGCCACGACGCGCGGCGAGCCTTTCCGTCACGAGCGCTACCGGGGCCACCGCGCCGTGCGCGAGGTGCTCGAGCGCCTGACTGCCGCCAGGCCGCTCGTGCTTCTGCTCGACGACATCCATTGGGCCGACTCCGCCTCGATCGACTTGCTGGGCGCACTGCTTCGTCGACCGCCGGACGCCGCTGTTCTCCTCGTCGTGGCCCTTCGCCCCCGGCAGGCGCCGGAGCGGTTGACCCCGGCACTTGAGCCGGCCCGTCGTTCAGGCACCCTCACCGCGCTCGAGCTCGGCGCCCTGACCCGCGTCGAGGCGGTCGAGCTACTGGGCGAAACCTTCGACGAGGCGACCGCAGTCACCCTGTACGAGGAGAGCGGCGGAAACCCCTTCTACCTCGAGCAGCTCGGCAGGGTGGCGGGTCGCAAGACTCCACGGCCGGTCGAGCAGCAGAAGGACTCGCTTACCGACCTAGACGTGCCGCCGCTGGTCGCTGCCGCGCTGGCGGAGGAGCTCGCGCTCCTCCCGCAGGAGTCGCGCCTCTTGTTGCGTGGCGCCGCCGTGGCCGGCGATCCGTTCGACCCCGAGCTCGCGACCGCTGCAGCGGCAATCGAGGACGTCGTGGCGCTCGATGCCGTGGACGAGCTACTTCGGCTCGACTTGATTCGCGAGACGGACGTGCCCCGTCGCTTTCGCTTTCGGCACCCGCTCGTTCGGCGCGCGGTCTACGAAACCGCCCCGGGCGGGTGGCGGCTCGGGGCTCACGAGCGGTGCGCGGCCGCGCTCGAGGGCCGCGGTTTCGGACCCGTCGAGCGGGCACATCACGTCGAGCTCGCCGGACGACAGGGCGATGAGCCCGCGGTCAGGACGTTGCGGGACGCCGGAAACGCCGCGGCGCATCAAGCTCCAGCGAGCGCGGCCCACTGGTTTGCCGTCGCGCTACGGCTTCTCGCCGATGATGCGCCGGTCGACGAGCGCGTCGAGCTGCTCCTTTCCCGCGCCGGAGCGTTGGCCAACTGCGGGCATTTCGCCGAAGCCCATGCCGCGCTGCTGAAGACGATCGAGCTCCTTCCGGAGGAGGCCGTCCCACTGCGCGTTCGGCTCACGACTGCTTGCGCGGGCGTCGAGCATCTCCTCGGCCTCCACCAGAACGCGTACGGTCGCCTGGCTCGGGCGCTGGAAGACCTCGAGGACGCCAACTCCCCGGAAGCGGCGGCGCTCATGATCGAGCTCGCGCTCGACGGCGTCTACCGGATGGAGTTCGAGCAGATCGAGCCCTGGGCGCGCCGGGCGCTCGAGCTCGCCCGTCCCCTTGGCGATCGGGCGTTGACTGCGAGCGCCGCCGCCCTGCTCGCTTGGGGCGCGGGCCTGTGCGGCAGGGTCGCGGACGCGGAGAGGTACCACTCCGAGGCGGCGGAACTCGTCGACTCACTCACGGACGAGGAGCTGGCGCTGCGGCTCGACTCCGCCATCAATCTCGGCGGTGCGGAGTTGTACCTCGACCGGTTCGACGACACCGGCGTCCATGCAGAACGAGTGATCGCCGTCGCACGTGCCACCGGCCAACCGGCCGTCGTCATGTTCGCCTTCATGCTCCTCGCCTGGGTCAAGATGCTCCGCGGCGACCTTGCCGAGGGCGGCGAGATGCTGGACGCGGCGATCGAGGAAGCGAGGCTGCTCGGGAATGCCCAGAGCCTGGCAGGCCTTCTCCTCAATCGTTCGCTAACTGCGCTGGCAGCGGGCGACGCGGAGCTCGCAGTGAGCACGGCGCAGGAGAGCGTCGAGCTCACGCGCGGTATGGACAACGGTTTGATTCCGGCGGCTACGGGGCTCGCGTGGTCGGCCGCGCGGCTCGAGACCGGGGATCCCGACCTAGCAGAGGCCGTCGAGCTGCTCCTCGAACGCACGGGTGGCGAGGAGATACCGCTCATGCCAGGTGGGAGCTTTCGCGCGAAGTGGCTCGAACTCCTCACGCGCTGCTTTCTTGCACTCGGCCGCCGGGATGACGCAGCGCGCGCGGCGACGTGCGCCGAAAGAGTCGCGATCTCGATGGGGTCGCTCCGTATGGCGATGGCCATGGCGGGCAGGGCGAAGGCAGAGGTGGCGCTGGCCTCCGGCGACGCGGCACAGGCGGCCGAGCGAGCTCTGGTTTCGGCAGCCGCGGCTGACCGCGTCGGCGTACCGGTGGAAGCCGCTCTCTCGCACGCCCTGGCCGGCCGTGCGCTCGCGCAGGCCGGCGAACGTGAGCGCGCGATCGCCGAGCTCGAGCTAGCTGCAAGCGCATTTCATGTGTGTGGTGCACGTCGCTACCGCGACGCAGCGGATCATGAGCTGCGGCTGCTCGGTCGCCGTGTGCATCGGCGGACGCAGCCCGGCCAGAGCGATGCGATCGGCGTCGCCGCTTTGACAGAGCGCGAGGAACAGATTGCCCGACTCGTCGTCGATCGCAGGACAAACTCCCAGATCGCCGAGACATTGTTCCTCAGCCCGAAGACGGTCGAGACGCACATGCGGAACATCTTCCGCAAGCTCGACGTCTCGTCACGCTTCGACGTCGCGCGCGCAGTCGAACAGTTCGATGACGCAGAAGTCGCGACCTGACCTACGCGGATACGAAGCTGGGGCAGCACTTCCAGGCGACGATGAGACGTATGTCAGGTAGCCGTTGGCGCCTACTGGCGTGCGCGCCTGAACGGCCATGAAGTCTGGCGAAAGCGCTGGATCCGCGGAGGATGTCGGGACGGTTTCATCCCCACGTTCGTGCGCCAACGCTTAGATCATGCGCCTCCCCGAGCGCTTTAGCGATGACGTGAGTGCTCCTCTCATTTCTGCGGCTGCAGATCGAGGGACGCACGCTCCGCATCGGTCAGCGGCGGCAAATTGCGCTCTGAGGCTTCCGCTTCCGCGTCAACAGGGCCGCTGGCAGGCAACAAACGATGCACAACGACGGCCGTCGCGGCGGCCAGCACCGCGGCGACCACGAGCCCGATGCCCATGGCGTGGGTGAACGCGTCGCCGGTCGTGGCGAGCAACTCAGTAGCCGCGTCCGGCGGGAGTTGGCCGGCGATCACGCTGGCGGCGCCGACCGATTCCTCGGCTCGCGTCTGCGCTTCCGGCGGGAGGGCACTCAACGAGCCCTCGACGTCGTTCGTATACAGGGAGCTGATGAGCGAGCCGATCACGGCCACGCCAAGCGCTCCCGAGATCATGCGCGCGACGGTGTTGGTGGCGGAGGCGACGCCCGACTTGGCCGCCGGAACCGCGCCTACGACCGCCTCCGTAGCGGGGGCCATCACCCAGCCCATGGCCAGGGTTAGCCCGAAGAACCAGGCAGCGAGCGTGTAGGCGCTGGTGTCCGGCTCCCACAGGATGGTCAGCGCCAGGGCGACAGCCAGGCCGGTCAGTCCTGCCGCGACGACGCGGGCGGATCCAAGGTGCAGTACCGCCTTGCTCGACGAACCGGCGCCCATCATCAGCCCGAGCGCCATTGGGCTCATGATCACGCCCGCTTCGATCGCGCTATAGCCGTGGACGAACTGCAGGTATTGGGTCAGTGCGAAGATTCCACCCAGGAGGGCGAAGAAGGCCACGCTCACCGCCGCCGTGCCGACGCTGAAGCGAGGGCTGCGGAAGAACCCGAGGTCGAGCATCGGATCGTCGATGCGTCGCTCCCACCAGACGAACGCGCTCAGGAGCACGGCGCTGGCCGCAAGCGATCCGAGGATGAGGCCGCTGAACCAGCCCCTCTCGGGCGCCTCGATGATCGCGTACACGAGGATGCTGAATCCCGCCGTGGAGAGCGCGGCTCCCAGCACGTCGAACGAACCGGGCCGGGGGTCGCGGCTCTCGGGCACGTAGCGGATCCCGAGTAGCAGCGCCACGGCTGCGAAGGGCACGTTGACCAGGAAGACGGACCACCAGTCGAACCACTCGAGCAGGAGACCGCCAGCCAGCGGGCCGAGGCCGATCCCGACGGCGGCCAGAGCCGCCCAGATCGCGATCGCCTTGCCGCGCTCCGCGGCTGCGAAGACATTCGCGATGATCGAGAGGGTCGCGGGCATGATCAGGGCCGCGCCCACGCCCATCGCGGCCCGTACCGCGATGACCCCATCAGCGGAGTCGACCACGAGCGCGCCGAGGCTGGCGAGCCCGAAGATCGCCACGCCCGCTTGGAGTGCGAGCTTGCGCCCAAAGCGGTCGCCAAGCGTGCCGAAGACGAGCAAGAGGCCCGCGAAGACGAGGAGATAGGAGTCGACCATCCACTGCAGCTTCGAACTCGAGGCGTCGAATTCGTCCTGCAGCGTCGGCAGGGCGACGTTGAGGATCGTGGTGTCGAGCCCGATGATCACCAGGCTCAGCGAGAGCACGCCGAGCGTCTTCCAACGACGGGCGTACTGGACGGGATCGACCGCCATCAGTCTGCACTCCTTCGAGCGACGAAGCTCTTCGGTTGCGGATTGCGGGAGTCGCGCATCGCATCGCCAAGGCGCGTGCCTCGGCCGGACTCGTACGCAAACGGGTGGTAGAAGGCGCTAAGCGCTTGCGTCTTGGCGACGTGAATGTCGAACGATGGCTCGTGGCGGTGGTGGAGCACGTAGCAGGGCATGAGCCGAGCCTGACTCTCCGACCGCGACGCGACATCCGGGCGACACCCTGATTTCGCGTTTCTCCAGCCCTGACTTATGCTCGCGGCAGAAGTTCGAGATGACCGTTGCCGAGGCATTCGTCGGGCGGACCGCAGAGATCGGATCGCTCGATCGTTTTCTTGCCGCAATCGACGCCGGCGACGGCCCGCTGGCCGTCGAGCTCGTCGGCGAGCCTGGAATCGGAAAGACGCGACTGCTCGCCGAGCTCGCCGATAGCGCCGATGCACTCGGCCACCTGGTGCTGTCCGGCTCCGCGTCGGAACTGGAGCGCGAACTTCCTTTCGGCGTCTTCGTGGACGCTCTCGACGAGTATCTTCAAGGGCTTGAGCGAGGTCGCCTAGAAGTCCTCGACGACGACGTGCGCAACGGCCTCGCGAACGTCTTCCCGTCGCTGTCAGGGCTCGCTACGAGACACGGAGAAGAATTCCGTCACGAGCGCTACCGCGGCCACCGGGCCGTGCGCGAGGTGCTCGAGCGTCTGACCGCCATCAGGCCGCTCGTGCTGCTGCTCGACGACCTCCACTGGGCCGACTCCGCCTCGATCGACATGCTCGGCGCCCTGCTTCGTCGACCACCGGACGCCGCCGTTCTCCTCGTCGTGGCCCTGCGCCCGCGCCACACCCCGGAACGGTTGGCCCCGGCACTCGAGCCGGCCCGTCGATCCGGCACCCTCATGCGGCTCGAGCTCGGCGCCCTGACCCGCGCCGAAGCAGGGGAGTTGCTAGGCGAGGACGTCGGCGAGGCGACTGCTTTCACCCTCTACGAGGAGAGCGGCGGAAACCCCTTCTACCTCGAGCAACTCGGCAGGGCGGTAGGTCGCAAGACTCCGGGTTCGGTCGACCAGCCGAAGGAATCGCTTCACGATCTGGATGTTCCGCCGCTGGTCGCCGCCGCGCTGGCAGAGGAGCTCGCGCTGCTGCCGTACGAGTCGCGTCTCTTGCTGCAAGGAGCGGCCGTGGCCGGCGATCCATTCGACCCCGAGCTCGCGACGGCTGCAGCGGCTGTCGAGGACAGCGTGGCACTCGATGCGGTGGACGAGCTGCTTCGACTCGATCTGATACACGAGACCGACGTTCCACGTCGCTTTCGTTTCCGACACCCGCTCGTTCGGCGCGCGGTGTACGACACCGCTCCTGGTGGGTGGCGACTCGGCGCTCACGAGCGATGCGCCGACGCTCTCGCCGCCCGCGGCGTCGGCCCGGCCGAACGCGCACATCACGTCGAGCGTGCCGGAAGACAGGGCGACGAGGCAGCGGTCGGGACGTTGCGAGACGCCGGTAATGCCACGGCCCATCACGCTCCGGCAAGCGCCGCACACTGGTTTGCGGCCGCGCTTCACCTTCTCGCCGACAACGCGCCGGTCGACGAGCGCGTCGAGTTGCTGCTCTCGCGCGCCGGAGCGTTGGCCAACTGCGGATACTTCTCTGAAGCCCATGCAGCGCTCCTGAAGACGATCGAGCTCGTTCCGGAGGAGGCCGTTGCACTGCGCATTCGGCTCACGACGGCCTGCGCGGGCGTAGAGCACCTCCTTGGTCTCCACCAGGACGCGTACGGGCGCTTGGCTCGGGCGCTCGAAGACCTCGAAGATGCAAACTCGGCGGAAGCGGCCGCGCTCATGATCGAACTCGCGCTCGACGGCGTGTACCGAATGGAGTTCGAGCAGATCGAGCCCTGGGCGCAGCGAGCTCTCGAGCTCGCCAGGTCCCTCGGCGATCGCGGGTTGACCGCGAGCGCCGTCGCCCTGCTCGCGTGGGGCGCAGGACTGTGTGGCAGGGTCGCGGACGCGGAGAAGCATCGCTACGAGGCCGCGGAACTCGTCGACTCGCTCACCGACGAGGAGCTGGCGCTGCGGCTCGACTCTGCCATCAGCCTGGCGGGCGCGGAGCTGTATCTCGACCGGTTCGACGACACCGGCGTTCATGCGGAACGCGCGATCGCCGTCGCTCGTGCCACCGGCCAACCGGCCATCGTCTTGTACGCATTTGCGCTCATGGCGTGGGTGAGGATGCTGCGCGGCGACCTTGCCGACGGCGGTGAGATGCTGGACGCAGCGATTGAGGAAGCGAGGCTGCTTGGAAATGCCCACAGCCTCGCCGGCCTCCTTTTCAATCGCTCGCTTACGGCACTTGCAGCGGGTGACGCGGGGCTCGCGGTAAGCACGGCGGAGGAGAGCGTCGGGCTCACCCGCGGAGTGGATAACGGCCTCGTCCCGGCAGCAACCAGCCTCGCATGGTCGGCCGCGCTGCTCGAGACCGGCGATCCCGACCTGGGCGAGGCTGTCGAGCTGCTCCTCGAACGCACGGGCGGCGAGGAGATACCGCTCATGCCCGGAGGCAGCTTTCGCGCGAAGTGGCTCGAGCTCCTGACGCGCTGCCTTCTGGCACTCGGCCGCCCGGATGACGCCACACGCGCGGCGGCGTGCGCCGAGAGAATCGCGATCTCGATGGGGTCGCTCCGCATGGCGATGGCGATGGCGGGCAGGGCCAAGGCAGAGGTGGCGCTGGCCTCCGGCGACGCGGCACTGGCGGCCGAGCGGGCTCTGGCTTCTGCAGCCGCAGCGGACGACGTCGGTGTCCGGGTGGAGGCTGCTCTCTCGCACGCACTGGCTGGCCGCGCGCTCGCCCAAGTCGGCGAGCATGAACGCGCGATCGCCGAGCTCGAGCAGGCCGCGAGCGCGTTCCACGCCTGCGGTGCGCGTCGCTACCGCGACGCAGCGGATCACGAGCTGCGGCTGCTCGGTCGCCGCGTCCATCGGCGGACGCAGCCCGGCCAGAGCGACGCGACCGGCGTCGCCGCTCTCACAGAGCGCGAGGAACAGGTCGCCCGACTCGTCGTCGATCGCAGGACGAACTCCCAGATCGCCCAGGCGCTGTTCCTCAGCCCGAAAACGGTCGAGACGCATATGCGGAACATCTTCCGCAAGCTCGACGTCTCGTCACGCGTCGACGTCGCTCGCGCAGTCGAACAGTTCGAAGGTGCGGAGGCGGCCAGGTCCTGATTTGCGGATACTTCAATGCGCCCGAGAGGATTCGAACTTCCGACCCGCGGATTGAAAGTCCGCCGTTCTGTTAACTGAGCCACGGGCACCAGCCTTACTGGTCTAGGGGGCGAGCCGCGCGACTGCCGTGAGCTTGTTGCGAGCATCGAGTGCTGCGACCTTGTACGACTCGGCGAGAGTCGGGTAGTTGAAGACCGCGTCGACGAGGTAGTCGATCGTCCCCTTCAACCCCATCACCGTCTGTCCGATGTGGACGACCTCGGTCGCGTTCGTCCCGAGGACGTGGACACCGAGGATGGTGCGGTCCTCGGTCGACACGAGCAGCTTCAGCATCCCGTAGGTGTCGCCGAGAATGTGGCCGCGCGCGAGCTCGCGATAGCGAGAGAGGCCGACCTCGTAGGGGACGGCTGCTTCCGTGAGCTCCTCTTCCGTGCGACCGACGTAGCTGATCTCGGGAATGGCGTAGATGCCGATCGGAAGCAGCTCGCTCATGGAGAGCGCGGAGTCCTCACCGAAGGCATGAGCAGCGGCAAGGCGCCCCTGTTCCATCGAGGTGGCTGCCAGGCCCGGCCAGCCGATGACGTCGCCGGCCGCGAAGATGTGCTCGACGGCGGTGCGGTAGTCGGGGCCGACCGCGATGCGGCCGCGCTCGTCGGCCTGCAGACCGGCGTGTTCGAGCCCGAGGTCGGCCGTCTCCCCCTGACGTCCGGCGGCGTACAGGACGACCTCGGACGGAACTCTCTTCCCGCTCGCGAGGTGGGTCAGCGCTGCATCGGCATGCCGCTCCACGGCGGTCACCTCCTCGCCGAGGCGGAAGACCACGCCGAGGTCGCGGAGGTGGTACTGGAGGCCCTCCGTGATCTGAGCGTCGCAGAAGTCGAGCAGGCGGGCGCGCTTCTCCACCAGGGTCACGTGCGCACCGAGGGCGGCGAACATGGACGCGTACTCGACGCCGATCACCCCCGCGCCCACGACGACGACGGACTGCGGGATTCGGTCGAGGTGGAGCAGGCCGTCGGAATCGAGGATCGTCTTGTCGTCGAAGTCCACGGCGGGCGGACGCGCCGGGCGCGTGCCGGTGGCGATGACGAACCTCTCTGCGGTCAGCCGCCGCTCCTCCTCACCCGAAACCAGCGACGGTGTTCGAGTCGACGAAGCGTGCACTCCCGTGGAAGACCTGGACGTGGTTCCGCAGCAGCTGGTGGCGGACGACGTCGACCTCGCGGTCGATCACCTGCTGCGTGCGCTGGCGGAGGTCTTCGATCGTGATCTCCTCCTTCACGCGGTAGCTCTGGCCGTAGGTCGTCCTCTGGCTGATGCCGGTGAGGTAGACGATCGCCTCGCGCAGCGTCTTCGAAGGAATCGTTCCCCAGTTGACCGACACGCCACCGAGCTCCCGCCGCTCGACGAGGGCGACCCGCCTGCCGAGCTTTGCAGCCTGAATCGCGGCCTTCTGCCCGGCCGGACCGGATCCGATGACGAGAAGTTCGTAGTCGTGACTCACGGTTGGCTGCAGAATCGCATGAGACGTGGCCCTGCAGAGCGCACGTAGGCGACGACAAGGGGCTGGACTCCGCCCGACTCGTCGTCGTACGATCCGCGCGAATGCCGCTGCAAACGGGCGAGAAGACCCTTCAGCAGATCGTCTCCACGATCGCCTCGTCGCTCGAGCTGACCGAGGTGCTCAAGGCGGTCGTCCGGCTCATGACGGAGGCGAGCGGGGTACACGCGTGCTTTGCATATCTCCTCGACGAGACTGGAGACCGGCTCGTCCTGCGCGCCGCCTCGCCACCGTACGAGCGGCAGGCGGACAAGGTCTTCATGCAACGCGGCGAGGGGCTTGCCTGGTGGGCGGCGGAGCGCGGCGAGCCGGCGTTCATCCGCGACAACGCGCTGGCCGACCCGCGGACGAAGTATTTCCCCGAGCTGGAGGAGGAGCGGTTCCAGTCCCTGCTCGCCCTGCCCGTCATCGCTCGCTCAGGCGACGTGATCGGCGTCATCACGGCTCACACCGAGGCGCCGCGGGAGTTCTCGGACGACGAGGTCGACTTCCTCGTCACCTCGGCAGCGCTCGTCGCGAGCGCGATCGAGAACGCGCGGCTGTACGAGGAGGCGCGGATGCGGGTCGCCGAGCTCGAGCAGCTCACGGAGCTCGCAGAAGCGATCGCGGGAGCCGGTGCGCTCGACGAGCTCTTGCAGATCGTCGTCTCCGGCGCGCGACCGCTCCTCTCAGCTCGAGCCTGCCACCTCTACCTGCTCGACCCCGGCAGCGAGGAGCTCGAGCGCGTTGCCAGCGATCCGGAGCCGGGAAACGCGCGGGACACACTTGGCCTTGCGGAGCTCGGCCCTGAGCTCGCGCGCGGTGGCCGGAGCACACGGGTTGCGGTTCCGCTGGTAGCGAACGACGAGCTGATCGGACTGGTCGTCGCCGAGGGGAGCGTGCGTGTCGAGCTCGGCCGCGCCGTCGCGAGCCAGGTCGCGGTCGGCCTGAAGAAGGTCCAGGTCATCGAGCAGCTCACGGAGAAGAACCTGATCAAGGACTTCTTCGAGGAGCTCGCGGGCGGACGGCCGCGCGGGGACCTCGAGGGGCGTGCAATCCGCCTCGGCTGCGATCTGACGAGGCCGCACGTGGTCCTCGTCGCCGAGCCCGCGAGCGACGCCCTCGAGCGTGCGCTCCGTCTTGCGGCTCCCGGCTCACTCTTCGATCGCCGCGAGCACTCCGTGCGGGCCCTCGTCAACCTGTCCACGACCAGCTTCGAATCGTTCCTCGAGCGGCTCCAGCGGATCCACGACGATTTCGCCGAGCCGGCGTCGGTCGGGGTCTCGAGCGTCTGCGAGGGTGAGGCGGCGTTTGCCGACGGTTTCGCGGAGGCGCAGCAGGCGCTGCTCGGGACGGTCGTGCTGCGAGCGGAGCCCGCAGTTCTCTCGTACGAGGACCTCGGCGCGTACAAGTACCTGTTGCGGGTCGCGGTCGACGGCGGCATCCGCGATGCCACGGTCGACGCCGTCTCGCGCCTCGCCGAGTACGACGCGCAGCGCGGGTCACAGCTCGTCTTGACGCTCGAGGAGTTCCTGCGTCGCCACGGCAACATCAGCGCGACCTCGGAGACGCTCTTCGTGCACCCGAACACCTTGCGCCAGCGGCTCAGGAGAATCGCCGAGCTCTCCGGACTCGACCTGCGGAAGGACGACTGGCTGATGATCGAGATCGCGGTGAAGATGGTGAAGCTCGAGCAGGCACTCGGTACCAAGGCAAAACTCAACACATAGCCGCCGCTCAGGTGTGGAGGAACCGCACCTTCATCGCGGGGAACGAGGGTGTTACCCCTATTTCTCCACGTCCCAGGAGGGCAGCAGCAATGGGTGGAGAGGCAATATCCGCGGACGCGGTCTGGCAGGACATGCAGGCGCGCGGAGTCGAGTTCGTGTTCGCGCAGTTCGTCGACATGTACGCGCGGCCGAGCGCGAAGCTCGTCCCCGTCGACTCGCGGGAGGCCTTCGACGGCCTGCTGTCGGACGGCGCCGGCTTCGCGGGCTTCGCCGCCGGGGAGATCGGCCAGGTGCCAAGTGATCCCGACATCGCGGCGATCCCCGATCTCGCGAGCTACACACCGGTTCCCTGGCAGCAGAACCTCGCCCGCTTCGCCTGCGACGTCACGGTCGAAGGCGAGGACTGGGCGTACTGTCCGCGCACGATCCTGCGGCGGATGCTCGCGCGCGCCGAGGGCAAGGGCTTCGAGTTCAAGATGGGGCTCGAGCTCGAGTATTTCCTCGTCAAGCAGCGCGATGACGGCTCGATCACGATCGCCGATCCACACGACACGCTCGAGAAGCCTTGCTACGACATGGCAGGGCTCACGCGGCGCTACGACTTCCTCACCGAGGTCTCGCGGAACTGCAACAACCTGGGCTGGGGCAACTACGCGAACGATCACGAGGACGCGAACGGCCAGTTCGAGCAGAACTTCACCTACGCGAACGCGCTGACGAGCTGCGACCGCGGGATCTTCTTCCGCTACATGGTGCACACGCTCGCCGAGCAGCACGGGATGATCGCGACGTTCATGCCGAAGCCGTTCTCTCACCTGACGGGGAACGGATGTCACTTCCACATGTCGCTCTGGGATGGCGACACGAACCTCTTCCTGGACGAGTCGGACCCGCGGGGCCTCGGTCTCTCGGAGACCGCGTACCACTTCATCGGCGGCCTGAAGGAGCACGCGCGTGCGTACAGCGCCGTCACCGCTCCGACGGTCAACTCGTACAAGCGGCTCAAGCTGGGAACGACGGCGAGCGGGGCGACCTGGTCTCCGGTCTGGATCACGTACGGCTACAACAACCGCACGCAGATGCTGCGCATCCCCGGCCCCGGTCGCATCGAGGATCGGACGATCGACGGCTCGTGCAATCCGTATCTGGCGGCGGCAGCGGTGCTCGCGGCGGGGCTCGACGGCATCGAGCGGGGTCTCGACGCAGGGGAGCCGAACGCGGACAACCTCTATGCGCATCCGTACGACGAGCTGAAAGCTCGAGGGCTCGAGTCGCTGCCGGCCACCCTGCTGCAGGCGACCTACGAGCTCGAGCACGACGATGTTCTCAGGGCTGCCCTGGGGCGCGGGCGAGACGAGGACTACGTCGACTACTTCATCCGCGTGAAGCGCGAGGAGTGGAACCGCTACCACGAGCAGGTCACACCCTGGGAGATCCGCGAGTACCTAACCCGGTTCTGATCCGTATGGAGATTTCTCCATATCGAGTTTCACAAGAACGGCAGCGATTAGCGCTGTCGTCGGTTAGCTCGTGTGTACCTTCTGACCATATGTGCGGGATCGTCGGCCTGTTCGCGAAGTCGCCCGAGATCGAGGAGCGCCTCGGCGTGCATCTGGCCGCGATGCTCGCGCAGATGAACGACCGGGGGCCTGACAGCGCCGGTGTTGCGGTCTACCGCGATCCCGTGCCCGCAGGGTCGAGCAAGCTGACGCTCTTCTCCACGGATCCACGCGAGGACTGGTCGGAGCTCGCGGCGAGGCTCGCCGACGAGCTCGGCGGCTCGTCGGAGCCGAGCGCGCGGGCGAGCCATGCCGTGCTCGTCATCGACGCCGACGCAGCGGACGCAGAAGCGTGGGTGCGGGCAAACCGTCCGGACCTGCGCGTGATGAGCGCGGGGAGCGTCATCGAGATCTACAAGGAGACCGGGCTCCCTCGCGACTTCGCGGAGGAGTTTCGTCTCACCGACCTCCAGGGGACACATGCGCTCGGCCACACGCGCATGGCGACAGAGAGCCGCGTCACGACCGAAGGCTCGCACCCGTTCTCGACGGGGCTCGACCTCTGCCTCGTCCACAACGGCTCGCTCTCGAACCACAACCGTCTGCGCGAGAACCTGCGTCGGGCGGGGATCGGCTTTCAGACCGAGAACGACACCGAGGTCGCGGCCGGGTATCTCGCCTGGCGCATGCGCGAGGGGGCGACGCTCGAGCAGGCGCTCGAGGGCTGCCTCTCGGACCTCGACGGCTTCTACACCTTCGCGGTCGGAACAGCCGACGGCTTCGCGGTCTTGCGCGATCCGATCGCGTGCAAGCCCGCGGTGCTCGCCGAGACCGACGAGTGGGTGGCAATGGGCTCGGAGTGGCGCGCGATCTCGGTGCTGCCGGGATCGGCCGACGCGCGGATGTGGAGCCGGAGCCGGGCGTCGTGTACGTCTGGGAGAAGGAGCTCGTGTGATGGCGGTCGCGGAGCGCGAGCAGCAGGCAGCAGTCGAGCTCGTCGATCTCGACACCACGGCACTCCGCGAGCTCAATCAGCGTCTGCACGAGCTCACCCGAGCACCGGGTCCGAGCGCCTGGCGCATCGTCAACCCGAACGGCGCGCACGCCGTGGCATGCGGCCTGGACGCGGACGTCGAAATCGAGATCGACGGGCACGTCGGCTACTACTGCGCGGGCATGGACAAGCGAGCTCGCGTGGTCGTCCACGGCAATGCGAGCACGGGGGTCGCAGAGAACATGATGTCGGGCCTCGTCGTCGTCGAGGGAAACGCCAGTCAATCGGCGGGCGCCACGGGACGCGGCGGCCTGCTCGTCGTTCGCGGAGACGCGGCGGCGCGCTGCGGGATCTCTATGAAGGGGATCCACGTCGTCGTCGGCGGCTCGGTCGGGCACATGAGCGCGTTCATGGCGCAGACGGGGTCGCTCGTCGTCTGCGGCGATGCGGGCGAGGCGCTGGGCGATTCGATCTACGAGGCCCACCTGTACGTGCGCGGCAGCGTCGCAAGCCTCGGCGCGGACTGCATCGAAAAGGAGCTTCGCGACGAGCACCGCTCTCAGCTCTCCGAGCTTCTGAGCGCCGCCGACATCGATGCCGATCCCGCCGATTTCCGACGGTATGGCTCGGCGCGCCAGCTCTACAACTTCCGGATCGACAACGCAGGCGCGTACTGATGGCGACGAAAATCGAGCGGCCCTGGAACCTCCGCGAGTCCTA
>CAWIZT010000007.1:0-137033 GCA_963840705.1 uncultured Actinomycetes bacterium
CGAACGCCAGCGGGACGCCGATGCTCCGGGCCGTGAATGGAGGGAGGGTGACGAGGAACGCGAGCAGGCCGAGACCGATGCCTGCGACGGCCGCCCCTTGCCCCGCGTCGAGGCGGCGCGCCGCGTCCCGAACCGAGGCTGCGTAGGCGCTCACGCCTGCGACTCCTGCGCTTGCGGGCGGAAGCGGATCAACTTGCCGCGCGCGCCCCAGATCGTGAGGATGAGGAGCTCTGCGCCGACGAAGAAGATGACGAGCGCCTGGATCAGCGTCGCGAGGTTCTTCGCGAGCTCGGGGTCGAAGATGCTGGGATCGAGCTGCCGCGACGACGTTCCCACCTGGAGCGCGGCGAAGAGGAGCGACGCGAGGAAGATCCCGATCGGCTTGTTGCGACCGAGCAGCGCGACCGCGATGCCGGTGAAGCCGACGGTGCTGGCCGGGAGGTTGCTCACGTCCACGGCGAACTTGACGCCGAGCACGTCGACGGCCCCCGCGACTCCTGCGAACGCGCCCGAGATCGCGAGCGCGAGGAAGTAGCTGCGCCGGACCGGGATTCCGCTGTAGCGCGCCGCCTCGGGGTTGAACCCGACCGCACGCACCTCGAACCCGAGCGTCGTCCGGTTGAGGATGACGTAGTAGACGAGGAGCCCGAGGAACGCGACGAAGATGCCGGCATGAAGCGCCTGGATGTTGCCCCAGAGCAACCACAGCCGAGCCGACTCCGACACGACCTCCGACCGTGGTAGAGAGGCGACGGTGCCCTGGAGCGGTCCGCCGAGCTCGAACAGGTACCTGCCTCCGAAGATCGCGATCCAGTTGAGCATGATCGTCGTGATCACCTCGTGGGCGCCGACGGTGGCACGGAGGATCCCGGCGATCCCACCCCAGATCGCTCCACCGACGATTCCCGCGACGAGCCCGAGCAACACGTGCAACGGCCGCGGGGTGCCTTCCAGGTTCGTCCCGATCCAGAGCGCGGCGATGAAGCCGACCCAGTATTGACCCTGCCCTCCGATGTTGAAGAGGCCGCAGCGGAACGCGAACGCGACCGCGAGCCCGGTCAGCATCAGAGGCGTCGCGAGGATCAACGTCTGCTGCAGGTTCCGCGCCGCGCGCGCCCGGTCTGAGTCGTCGAGCCACGGAAAGACGTAGTTGAAGCCGGTGCCCTCGAAGATCGCGCGATAGGCGGTGAGCGGGTTTCCGCCCGTGATGACGACGACGAGGCCTCCGATCAGAAACGCGAGCGCCGTCGCGGCCAGCGGGACGGCGGCGCCGCCAAGACGTTCGGTGAGTCCCGCGAAGACCGTGGCGCTCTCGCGCGGTGGCGCCTGGGGCTGCTCGGTCGCCGGCGGCTCCTGCCGGGGATCGTTCGGCTCGGACATCAGGCCGCCCTGTCGGCCGTGCCGCCCAGCATCGCGAACCCGAGCTCCTCGCCTCCGACGTCGGGTCCGTACTCCGCGACGATGCGGCCCTCGTAGATGACGAGGATGCGGTCCGAGAGCGAGAGGACCTCCTCGAGTTCCAGCGAGACGAGCAGGATCGCCCGCCCCGAGTCTCGCTCCTCGACGAGGCGGCGATGGACGAACTCGATGGCCCCCACGTCGAGCCCGCGGGTCGGTTGCGCGGCGACCAGAATGCGCGGATCGCGGTCGATCTCCCGCGCGAGGATCACCTTCTGCTGGTTGCCGCCCGAGAGCGAGCTCGCCGGAGTTTCCGGAGCTCCGCCGCGCACGTCGAACTCGGAGATCAGCCTGCGCGCATGTTCGACGAGCTGCGAGGGGTAGAGCCAGCCGAAGCGTGAGTTCGGCTCCTCCCGGAAGTCGTGCAGGCTCATGTTCTCGGCGATCGAGAAGTCGAGGACGAGCCCGCGGTGCTGGCGATCCTGCGGGATGTGACCGACCCCCATCTCGAAGCGCTCGCGAGCTCCCTCCTCGTGACCTCGGCGCCGCCGACCCTGACGGTTCCGCTCTCGACCTTCATGAGGCCCGTGATCGCGTCGATCAGCTCTGTCTGGCCGTTCCCGTCGACGCCGGCGAGCCCGACGATCTCGCCCGCCCGAATCTCGAACGAGATCCCGCGAACGCGCTCGACGTCGCGATCGTCGCGGACGTGCAGATCCTCGACCTCGAGGACCGGGTCACCCGGAGTGACGGCATTCTTCTCGACCCGGAGGAGGACCTCCCGACCCACCATCAGCCGCGCGAGCCCGGCCTCGGTGGCGCCGGCCGCGGGGAGGGTGTCCACCGCCTTTCCTCGCCGCAGGACGGTGACGCGATCCGCGATCTCCAGCACCTCGTTGAGCTTGTGAGAGATGAAGATGATCGACATGCCCTCCCGCTTGAGGGTGTGGAGGATCGCGAACAACTCGGTCGCCTCCTGCGGCGTGAGCACCGCGGTGGGCTCGTCGAGGATGAGGATGTCGGCGCGCCGGTAGATCGCCTTCACGATCTCGACGCGCTGCTGCTGTCCGACCGTGATGTCCTGCACGAGGGCTCCGGGATCGAGGGCGAAGCCGAAGCTCGCCGCCAACTCCGCGACCTTGCTCTCGGCATCGCGCTCGTCGAGGAATACGCCCCCGGTCGTGGGCTCGTTCGCGAGCACGATGTTCTCCGAGACGGTCATGACCGGGACGAGCATGAAGTGCTGGTGCACCATGCCGATCCCGCGGCCGATCGCGTCCCGGGGCGAGGTGAGCGTCACGGGCTCGCCACGGACGAAGATCTCGCCCGCATCGGGCCGATAGAGCCCGTACAGGATGTTCATCAGCGTCGACTTGCCGGCCCCGTTCTCGCCGAGCAGGGCGTGAACCTCGCCTCGGCGCAGGTCGAAGTCGACTCCGTCGTTGGCGACCACGCCGGGAAAGCGCTTCGTGATTCCCTTGAGCTCGAGGAGAGGGGGCTCTGACATCGCGGGAGGCGGCACCGGGCGGCCGAAGCCGCCCGGTGCCGCATGTGTCGTGTGCTATCCGAGGGTCGCCGGCGGGTCGATCTCGCCGCTCTTGAGCTTCTCGAGCGCCTCGTCGACCGCGTCCTGAACCTCCGCGGGGACATCGTCCGTGAACGCTGTGAGCAGCTCCGCATCGGGCAGATCGGCGATGCCGAAGAACTGGTTCGTGCCGCCCGCGAATTCGCCGTTCGTGAACGACTCGATGACGCTGAAGGTGGACGACTGGAGCGGCTTGAGGGCGCTCGTGATCACGCACTCGCCCTGGGCCGCCTGATCGGCGTCGACGCCGATCGCGAACTTGCCGCCCTCGCAGGCGGCGTCGATCGCGCCCAGGCCGCACTGCCCGGCCACCTGGAAGACGATGTCCGAGCCCTGCGAGATCTGGTCGAGCGCGATCTCCTTGCACTTCGCCTGGTCGACGAAGTCCTGCGAGTACGCGTTCAGGGTCTTCACGTCGGGATTGGTGTCCCGTACGCCCTGCTGGAAGCCCGCGATCCAGTTGTCGACCGACGGGATCTTGATCCCACCCACCGACGAGACGGTGTTCGACTGGGTCGTCAGCGCCGCGACGATTCCGGCGAGATAGCCGGGCTCCTCGCTCGGGTACTGCAGCCCGAGCGTGTTCGGCAGCTCGCACGTGCCGGCGTCCTCGCAGCCCTCGCCTCCATAGAAGTGGTCGACACCCGCCCAGCTCGTTTCGGGGAACTCCGCGGCGACCTGGACCAGCGCCGGCGCGATCAGGAAACCGGCCGCGATGACGAGGTCGTGACCGTCCTCCGCGGCGGCCGTCAGGTTCGGCACGTAGTCGTCCTCCGTCACCGAGACGTAGGTGCGCGTCTCGACGCCGAGCTCTTCGACCGCCTGCTCGACCCCTGCGAGCGTGAACTCGTTGAAGCCGCGGTCGTTGACGCCGGCCGTGTCGCTGACGAAAGCGACACTGATCCCCTCGCCTTCACCGCCGTCGTCGTCGTCGCCACAGCCCACGACTCCCAGCCCGAGGACGACAACGGCCGCCAGTGCCAGCGATCGTGCGGCCAATCTCTTTCCTTCCACGCTTCCTCCTCTGCACGTTGACCAAGAGCCCCGCCAGGGAACAATGTCCTGCCCAGGGCAGTTGATACTAACCCGGCTGCGGAGGAGACGAAGGGGTTGCGCTCATGGCGAGACGACGCGCTCGAGTTCGCCCTCGGAGACGAGCACGCGCCGCGGCTTCGAGCCCTCGTAGCCCGAGATGATCCCCCGTCGCTCGAGCATGTCGATCAGGCGGCCCGCTCGCGTGTAGCCGACCCGGAGGCGGCGCTGGATCAGAGAGACGGACGCCGTCTGGGTCTGGACGACGATGTCGATCGCGCGCTCGAGCAGCGGGTCCTCGTCGGGGTCGAAGTCCCCATCGGCGTCTGTGTCGTCGATCGGCGCCTCCGCCGCCTCGAGCAGCGACTCGTCGAGCTCCTGCCCGCGCTGCGAGCGGCACTGCTCCACGACGAGCGCGATCTCCTCCTCGCTCACGTAGGCGCCCTGGAGGCGCTGGAGCCGGGACGTTCCGAGCGGCTTGAAGAGCATGTCGCCCTGCCCGAGCAGGCTCTCGGCGCCGGCGGTGTCGAGGATCACGCGGGAATCGGTCTGGCTCGACACCGCGAACGCGATGCGCGAGGGGACATTCGCCTTGATCATCCCCGTGATGACGTCCACCGACGGGCGCTGGGTCGCGAGGACGAGGTGGATGCCGACGGCGCGGGACTTCTGCGCGAGCCGGATCACGCAGTCCTCGACGGCCTGCGGCGACACCATCATCAGGTCCGCGAGCTCGTCGATGACGACGAGCAGGAACGGGAGCGGAGCCTCGCCGCGCGCGCGAAACGCACGGTTGGCCTCGGGAAGGCTGCGGGCGCGCACGAGCGACAGGCGCTCGTAGCGGCGATCCATCTCCGCGACGACGTTCATGAGCACGGTCGCCGCCTCCTTGGGGCTCGAGACGACCGACGTCAGGAGGTGCGGGATCGACTCGTAGTAGCCGAGCTCGATCCGCTTCGGGTCGATCAGGATCATCCGTACCTCGTCGGGGGTCGAGCGCAGGAGCGTCGAGGTAAGGATCGTGTTGATGCAGCCCGACTTGCCCGAACCGGTGGTACCCGCGATCAGGAGGTGCGGCATGCGGGCGAGGTCGGTCCAGACCGCGTTGCCGGAGATGTCCTTCCCGAGCCAGACGGAGAGCGGGCTCGCGGTCGCAGGCAGCTCGCCGTAGATATCGCCGAGGGTCACCAGGCGCGGCGAGAGGTTCGGCACCTCGACTCCTACCGCCTGCTTGCCGGGAATCGGAGCGAGGATGCGGATCTCCGTGGTCGCCAGGGCGTAGGAGAGGTCGTCCTTCAGCGCCGCGACCTTGGCGACCTTCGTGCCCGGGGCGAGCTGGAGCTCGTACCGCGTCACGCGCGGCCCGGAAGTCTGGCCGAGGACGCTGGCGTCGATCCCGAACTCCGACAGGGTGCGCACGAGCAAGTCGGCCGTGCGGGCGCCGGTGTCCTTGTTGGCTATCGGCGTAGCCGGGGACTTGCGGAGGATGTCACTGTCGGGAAGGCGGTACTCGGAGTGCTCGGACGAGTGCTCGAAGATCTCGTCGAGGCTCTCGTGCTCGTGCTCGGTGGGCTCGGGCAGGAGCGGCTCCCGCTCGCCCGTCGTGGTCGCGGTCGAGCTGACGATGTCGGGATACGCGGCCGCTCCGTCGACCACGTGCTTGCTGGCGGCCGAGTCCACCCGCTCGACGGGAGCGGCATAGGTCTCCTCCGTCTGTGTCTCGGTCGACGCCCAGTCGAGCGCCCGGCGGGCACCCGATCCGGCCCGACGGACGACGTGACCGGTACGGCGCAGGATCGCGCCGGTCGAGGCTCCGCTCACGAGCAGGGCGCCGCCGACCAAGAGCGTGCCGCCGATGATCGCAGCGCCGGTCTCGCCGATCAGGCCCGCGAGAGCTCCGCCGAGCGCGAGCCCGATCCAGCCGCCGCTGTCCCTGCCGAGCACCGTCATCAATCCCAGGAAGCCGACGCCGAGGCCGAGCCGAAACGGCCGCACGTCCAGGAGCTCGCTCCGCGCGAGCATCAGCCCTCCGACGGCCAGGAGCGCGAGCGGCAGGATGTACGCCGCCTGGCCGAGCACCTCGCGAAGCGTGTCCGCGAGCCACGATCCCACCGCACCTCCGTCGAGCCCCAGGTAGAGGATGACCGCGAGCACCAGGCCGAGCGCCGTCAGCGCGAGCCCGAAGAGCTCGTTCTCGCGATGCGAGCGAGCGCGACGCTGGCGCCGCCTCTTGACCCGCGAGGGGACGCGTGGCCGAAGAGGCCGCTTCCTCTTGCGGGCAGCCATGCTCCCGCGATTCGACACTTCCTTGCGTGCTCCTGCGGTTCGCTCCTGCGGCTACGCCTGTGCGCGAGACCGCGCCTCGGCGACGACGCGCTCGGCGTCTGCCCGGTTGCCGTACCCGAGCGTCTCCACCTTCGCTTCTTCGAGGTCCTTGTACACCTGGAAGAAGTGCTCGATCTCGTTCCGCAGCTCCGCGGGGATGTCGTGCACATCGGAGATGCGCATCCAGGCCGGGTCCTTCAGGGGAACGCAGATGATCTTCTCGTCAGGCCCCTTCTCGTCCCGCATGTGGAAGACGCCGACGATGCGTGTCCGGATCCGACAGCCCGGGAACGTGGGGTCACCGACGAGCACGAGCGCGTCCAGCGGATCCCCGTCGCCGCCCATCGTCCCTTCGATGAAGCCGTAGTCGGCCGGGTACGCCATGGAGGTGAAGAGGCGCCGGTCGAGGACGATGTCCCCGAGCTCCGGATCGAGCTCGTACTTGTTCCGCGAGCCGGAAGGGACCTCGACGAAGACCACGACATCGGGCACCAGAGGAGGCTAACCGAGAGCCGCGATCCGCTGTACCAGCAGGTCGAAGAAGCCGTCGACGTCGAGATCGACCCCGACGTGAGCGTTCGGCTTCCGGTCGGTGCGATGCCAGCGGTCGACCACGGTGCGGCCGCGGCAGAGCTCCGACTCGAGCTCGACCTCGACGTTGCAGTGATGGGTCTTCATGAGATCCGGCCTCACGAGGTGCGTGACGGCAACGGCGTCGTGGATCGGGGCGCCGTTCCAGCCGTAGGTGGCGCGGTGGAACTGGCTGAAGAAGACGTTGAGCTCGGCGACGAAGCTCCCGATCCGGCCGACCGCACGGAGCCGTTCCTCGATCTCGGGGCCGAGAACGGCCTTGTGCGTCACGTCGAGTCCCACCATCGTCACGTCCAGCCCGCTCGCGAAAACCGCCTGAGCGGCCTCCGGGTCGCACCAGATGTTGAACTCCGCAGCCGGCGTGAAGTTGCCTTCAGCGATCGAACCGCCCATGAGGACGATTCGGTCGATGCCGTCGGTGCCGTGCTCGTCGAGGTAGTGCGCGACGTTGGTGAGAGGCCCGGTCGGTACGAGAGTGACAGGGCGCTCTGCGTCTCGCACCCACTCGAAGATGCACGCGGTCGCATGTTCGGCGTGTGGCTTGCGGCGGGCCGGAGGCAGCGCGGGGCCGTCGAGCCCACTCTCCCCGTGCACGTGTGCCGCGACAACGAGCTCCCGCTCGAGCGGTCGCTGGGCGCCCGCCGCCACCGGCACGCCGTCACGGCCGACGAGCTCGAGGACACGTAGCGCGTTTTCGGTCGTCTTCTCGAGAGTCTGGTTTCCGTAGGTGGTCGTGACTCCGAGCACTTCGACCTCCGGGCTTGCGAGCGCGAGCAGGAGAGCTATGGCGTCGTCGTGCCCCGGGTCGCAGTCGAGGATCACCGGTATCGCCACGGGGCGTACTGTAGGCTCGCGTGTCCGAAATCCGCGATCGACTGCTCGGGTTCGCGCTATCCCTTCCGGAGGCGTTCGAGGATCAGCCCTGGGAGGAGGACACGGTCGCGAAGGTGCGCAAGAAGATCTTCGTGTTCCTCGGCGACGAGGGCTCGACCCACATGACGGTGAAGCTCGACGAGTCGCATGCTCATGCGGTCTCGATCGAGGGTGCGCGGCCGAGCGCATACGGACTGGGGAAGTCCGGATGGGTCACAGTGCCGTTGCGGGCGAAGGGCGTGACAGCCACGGTTCTGTGCGACTGGATCGAGGAGAGCTATCGGATCGTCGCGCCGAAGCAGCTCGTCGCCGAGCTCGAGACGGACGCCTAGGCGAGGATCGCATCGATCTCGGCCGCGGTCGGTAGCGAAGGTTGCGCTCCGAACCGGGACGCGGCGATGGCTCCTGCCGCGCACGCGCGCTCGAGGGACTCGCCTGGCTCACGGGCCTCGAGGAGCGAAACGAGGAGACAGGCCGTGAATGCGTCGCCTGCCGCAGTCCCGTCCACGGCTTCGACGACCGGCGGTCGCGCTCGGGCGATCTCCTCGCCGTCTTCGAGGAGCGTTGCTCCCTCGGCGCCGAGCGTGACGGCGACCAGGCCGTCGCGGCGCGAGAGGGATTCGAGCTCGTAGCGGTTCACGACGGTGACGTCCGCATCCACGGCGATCGGACGCGCCGGCGCGGCGTTGAGGCAGAAGACACCCGTGCACCCCTCCCATGCCGACACGACGGCCTCGTCCGGAATCTCGAGCTGGCAGAGGACCGCGTCGTGTGCGGGAAGCTCGACCTCCCCGAGCGTCGAATTCGCCCCCGGAGCGACCACGATCTGATTCTCGCCGCCTTCGTCGACGAGAACCACGGCTACTCCCGTGGGCTCGGCGACGGTGCCGAGCTCGAGCCGGACGCCTGCGTCCCGCAGACCGCCAAGCACCTCCTCCGCAAACGGATCGCGCCCCACGGCACCGATGAGGGTGACGTCTGTGCCCAGCCGCGCACACGCAACCGCCTGGTTCGCACCCTTTCCGCCGGGCACTCGGGAGAACTCGGCGCCGGTCACCGTCTCGCCCGCCCTCGGCAGCCGCTCGCAGCGCGCTACGAGATCGAGGTTGATCGACCCGACGACCGCGATTCGCGGCTTCACGCCGCGAGGGCGCGGAGATCGTCGACGGTCGAGCTCAAGAGCGTGTCTCGCAGATCGAAGAGCCCCGCCCAGAGCGACGAGCGGTCAGGCGGAGCATCGAGGCTGGCCGCCGTCGCCAGACCCTCGAGCGCGCGGACGAGCACGGCGAGCTCGAGGTACACGGCGGCAACGCGGTTGGGGCACGCCCGCACCCCGGCACGATCGAGCACCGGACGCCACTCCACGAGCTCGGCGGCGCCCGGCCCGCCGTACCACGAGCGCCCTTCCGCGAGCTCGGGCTCGAGCTCGAGGAGATACCGCGAGAGCGGCTGCTCGAGACCCGCGATGGCCGTCTCGACCCGATCTGCCGCGTGGCGAAGAGCTGCTTGCCGACCTCCGGCGGTTGCAGGGATGGCGTCTCCGCGTCCCCAGCGCTCGAGCAGCCGACAGAAGGCGAGCGCAGCCGCTTCGCACGCTCGGAGCTGCCCGACCAGACGGACGCCGCCCGCCTTGCTCGAGGCGTTCTCCTCGATGACGCTCGCCCAGCTCATGGCTGTGCGCAAGAGCAGAATCCGCTAGCGCAGATTCTGCTCGCGCGAAGATCCCTAAAGGCGTCCGCTTCGCGGCCGGGGGGTTTGCGGAAGCCAGCACACATGTCTAGACCTCGATCACCACTGGGAGGATCATCGGCCGTCGGCGCGTCCGGTCGTAGACCACCTGGCCGATCGCGTCGTGGATGTGCTCCTGGAGGAGCTTGATCTCGTTCACGTGCTGCTTCGCAAGCTCGCGGACGACCCGATCGGCTTCGGTCCGCAGCTCGTCGAGCAGCTCGTCCGACTCGGCGAACCCGCGCGCGATCAGCTCGGGCGGAGCGATCTCGCCGCCATCGGAAGATGCAAGGGTCGTGACGACGATGAGAACTCCGTCGTCGGCCAGGCGCCGACGATCGCGCAGGGCGACGTCCTGGATATCCCCCACCCGGAGGCCGTCGACGAAGGTGACTCCCGCTTCGACGTTGTCCACCAGCCGCGCGCCGCCGCGCTCGAGCTCGACGACCGAGCCGTTGTCGGCCAGGATGATCCTGTTCTCGGGGACCCCTGCCTCGCGTGCGAGCTTCGCGTGCGCAGCCAGCATCCGGTACTCGCCGTGGATCGGCATCACGTAGCGGGGACGGATGAGGGAGAGCATCGTCCGCAGCTCCTCCTGGCACGCATGGCCCGACACGTGCACAGGGGCGATCTCCTCGTGCAGGACCTCCGCTCCGGCACGCGCGAGCTGGTTGATCGAATCGTGCACGCGAAGCTCGTTCCCGGGAACGGGCTTCGCCGAGATGATGACCGTGTCTCCCGGCTCGACGGAAAGGGCGGGATGATCGCCATAGGCGATCCGCGTGAGGGCGGAGAGCGGCTCTCCCTGGCTCCCCGTGCAGAGCGCGAGCACCTCGTGCGGCCGAAGCTGCGCCGCCTCGCCGGGACTGATGATCTCCGACTCGGGAATCTCCACGTAGCCGAGATTCCGGGCGATGTTCAAGTTCTTGCGCATGGAGCGGCCGATCACGGTGATCTTGCGGCCACTTTCGATCGCGACGTCCGCCGCCTGCTGCATCCGGTGGATGTTCGACGCGAACGACGCGACGAGGATCTTTCCCGTGCGGAGCGGGAACAGCGTCCGAAACGCCTCCCCCACCAGCCGCTCGGATCCGGTCGAACCCGGTCGCTCGGCATTCGTGGAGTCTCCGAGCAGGAGATCGACTCCGCGATTTCCGACCTCCGCGAGCTTGCCGACGTCCGTCCGGAGCCCGTCCACCGGCGTGTGGTCGAGCTTCCAGTCTCCCGTGTGGACGACGCGGCCCGCACCGGTCTCGATCACGAGCGCGACCGAGTCGGGGATCGAGTGGGCCACGCGGATCAGCTCCACGTGAAACGGGCCGAGCTGGAGTGGCGCACCCTCGGGATCGGCTTCGACCAGCTCCGCCGCCTGTCCGAGACCGTGCTCGTCGAGCTTGGACTTGATGAGCCCGAGCGTCAGCCGCGTCGCCGCGACGGTCTCGACCTCGACCTCGCGCAGCAGGTACGGCAGGCCGCCGACGTGGTCCTCGTGTCCGTGGGTGAGGACCACCGCCCGCACGCGACGTCCTGCAAGGTAGCCGACGTCCGGAAGCAACAGGTCGACTCCCAGGTGCTCGTCGCGCGGGAACGCGAGTCCCGCGTCGACCACGAGCACCTCTCCCCCGGTCTCGTACACCGTCATGTTCTTGCCGACCTCACCGAGGCCGCCCAGGGGGATGATCCGGAGGGTGTCGTTCATCTCGACTGAGTGTATGCGCGTCCGGCTGGGCGACTGTGGGCCGAGGCTCAGAGCGAGAAGACGTCGAGTGCGAACAGGTCGTCGTCGAGCCGCTCGCCGTGGACTGCGACATCGCCGCACTGCTCGACGAGCGCATCCAGGGCGGGAAGCGGCCGAATCATCGGCTCACCGTCGATCGTCAGCGTGCGCTCGCCGTCCACGACCGTCAGCTCGATCGTGTGTCCCCCTCCAGGCCGAGGCGGCTGCGTCAGAAAGCCACCGGCACTCGCGTTCGTCAGCGCGGCCAGGAGCTCGCGCGTCCGCGACAGAGCTAGGCGGCTGCTGCTACACCGGCGCGGCCGGCTGGAGGAGCCCGAGCCGCTCGAGGCAGCCGCGAATCGCCTCGCGCTCGTCGGCCGTCGCCTCGACGAGCGGAAGCCGCAGGCCGCCGACCTCGTGCCCGAGCAGGTTCAGCGCGCACTTGATCGCGATCGGGTTGACGATCACTCTGAGCAGCTCGATCGACGGCCGCAGCTCGTCGTCCTGCGCTCGCGCCCCCTCGATGTCACCGGCTCGGAAGCGTTGAACCATCTCCCTCACCTGAGGCCCGACGACGTGCGTATGCACACACACGCCGCCGCGACCGCCGATGCCGAGGAACGGGAAGACGAGGTCGTCGTCACCGGCAAAGAGGTCGAGGCCGAGCTCGACGATTCGCCGCGCCTGGTCCAGGTCGTCGTTTGTCTGCTTGACCGCCGTCACGGTCGGAATCTCGGCAAGCGCGGCGATCGCCTCCGTCTCGAGGTTCAAGACGACGCGCCCGGGGATGTTGTAGACGACGAGCGGCCGATCGGAGACTGCGGCAACGGCCTTGAAGTGCTCGACGATCCCACGCACGGGCGGCTTGTTGTAGTACGGCGTCACGATCAGGAAGCCGTCGACGCCGATCTCGTGCGCCCGCTCCGTGAGCTGGACCGAGTGCTCGGTCGAATACGTCCCTGTTCCTGCGACGACGGTCGCCCTGTCCCCCACCTCGTCCATCGCCGCCTCGTACAGCTCGAACCGCTCGGCGTCGGTGAGCGTCGGCGACTCGCCGGTCGTCCCCGTCACGACGAGGCCGTCGGAGCCGTTGTCGACCAGATGCGCCGCAAGGGCGCGGAATCGATCGAGATGGACAGACCCGTCCGTGTTGAACGGGGTGACGATCGCCGTGAGGATCTCGCCCTGCACCCCCACGATTCTACGAGACGAGCGAGAAGGTCAGGAAGGGGAGCTAGAGCTCGAGTGTCGCACCGGGCTGGAGGATGCGGATCTCGACCTCTGGCGCCACGAGCGCGGCGGCTTGCACGAACTGCGCCGGAGGATCGCGCATGAACGCTGGCGCTTCACGGATCCCTAGATGAAACGGGTGGTACGTCCCCCAGTGGATCGGCACGGCGATGCGTGGCCGCAGAAGGGCGAGTGCCTCGGCGGCTTGCTTGGGATCGAGATGCCCGCCTCTTCCCAACGTGGGTCCCCAGCCCCAGATCGGGATGAAAGCGACGTCGAGGTCGCCCGCCAGCGAGGTCATCCCGTCGAAGAGCTGCGTGTCGCCCGCGAAGTAGAGGCGATGCGAGCCGGTGAGGAGGTACCCGACCGCACGCGCCCGCGCGCCGAACGGGCGGTCACCCCGGTGCTCTGCGTGCGTCGCCTCGACGGTCACCTCGCCGAGGGTCACACGCTCCCCGACCTCGACCTCGACCACGTGCTCGAACCCGCGGCGGCGGACGAGCCCGCCGAGCCCGCGTGGAATGACGACGACGGTCGAGCGGTCGAGCTTCTGGAGTGATCCACGGTCGAGGTGGTCGTAGTGCGCGTGCGAAATGAGCACGGCGTCCACGCCACGCAGAGCGGCCGCATCGACCTCGACCCGACGCCGGAGGTGTGCGATTCGCGTCCGCAACAGCGGGTCGGTGAGCACACGTGCACCGTCCATCGTCACCAACACCGTCGCGTGCCCGACGTACGTGGCCTGCGTCATGTTGCGCTGAACTCGACTACCGGCCCCTGCGGGCCGCGCCCGAACGCCTCAGATGCGTTCGAGTCCCTCACGCTCTTGCTTGTCCTTCCTGTCGATGCGCCAGGCGATCAACAGCAGGACACCTGCCACGAAAGCGAACGCCGCGCCGAATCCGATTCGGAACCAGATGCCGTTGAAGAGAAGGAAGGCGACGATGCCGGCGACCAGTAGACCGATCGCGACCGCTCCGAGCTTGAGACCGTCCGCCATGGAGCCGAGTGTAGTGGGTCGACCGAGAATTGTCGCGCAACGGTCGAAGCCTCGCTCGCAATCAGACGACGGCGTCGAGACCGACGGTCAATCCAGCGGGAAGCTCACGCACCTTCTCGAGGGCGAGCAGGACGCCGGGGACGAAGGCGTCGCGCGAGGTGGTGTCGTGCCGAATCGTGAGCGTCTCCCCCGGTCCTCCGAAGATCACCTCCTGGTGGGCCACGAGGCCAGGTAGGCGGATCGAATGGATCGGCGGCGTGGTGCCCATCCGCTCGGCGGTCGCCCTCGCCGTGCCCGAGGGCGCATCCCTCTTCGCTTCGTGGTGCAGCTCGACGATCTCGGCCCGCGGAAAGAGCTTCGCGGCCTCCTCGGCGAAACGCATCATGAGAACCGCGCCCGTCGAGAAGTTCGGCGCATGGAAGCAGGGCACGTCGGCTTCGCGCGCCGCTCGGTCGATCGCCTCGTAGTCGAAACCGGTCGTCCCGATGACGGCCGGGACGCCTGCAGCCAGGCACAGGGCGACGTTCGCGGCAACAGCATCCGGGGTCGTGAAGTCGACCGCCGCTGCGCAGCCTTCTGGCTCCACCGAGCGGCCGGCGACGACCTCGTGCCCGGCCGCTTCCAACGCGGGACCGAGAACGCGCCCGACCTTCCCAGCCGCGCCGAAGAGCGCGACCTTCACGCCGCTTCCGAGCGCAGGCCGGGACTCACTCGCGTCACGGCGTCGCGGAAACGACTCTCGTCGGGCCCGATCCCGGCTGCCGAAAGGCGCTCCACGGCAAGCAGCTCGTCCGCCAGGGCTGAGATCTCGGGCGCGGTCACCGACTCGAGACGGCTGACGATGTCGTCGACCTCGAGCAGCGGTGTGCCGGTGATGGTCGCCTTGCCGAGGCGCGTCATCCTGTTCGAGGTGGACTCGAGCGAGAGGAGCAGGCGACCCTTCAGGTTCTCCTTCGCGCGCTGGAGCTCCTCGGGTCGCACGTTCCCGGCCGCGACGTCCGCGACCTCGGCGACGGCGATCTCCATGCACGCGGGCAGGTTCTCCTCGCGGGTTCCGACGTACAGCCCTATCTGACCCGCGTCCGAGTACTGCGACGCGTAGCTGTAGACCGAGTAAGCCATCCCGCGCTTCTCGCGGATCTCCTGGAAAAGACGCGACGAAGCCGATCCGCCGAGGATCGCATCGAGCAGCGAAGCGGCGAAACGGCGCTCGTCGGTGCGCGCGATGCCGGGGGCGCTCAGGCAGACGTGGTACTGCTCGGTGTCCTTGCGCTGAAAGCGCAGCTGCGGGGGCGGCACGCGACGGACTGGCTTGCGGGCGGCGCGGCCGACACCTCCCTGCGTGTTGCTTCGCCGCCCCTCGAGCAGTGCGACGAGCTGCGTGTGACGGATGTTTCCGGCCGCAGAGACGACGAGCTGGTCGCCACGATACGCACGTCGGTGATACGCGGACAGGGCGCGCCGTGAGACGCTGGAGATCACGTCGGCCCGACCGATCACGGGCCTGCCGAGCGGATGGCCGCCGAAGACCGCCTCCGCCGCGATGTCGTGGACGAGGTCGTGAGGCGTGTCCTCGACCATCGCGATCTCCTCGAGCACGACCTCGCGCTCGGAGTCGAGCTCGTCGAACGACGGCCTGTACACCATATCCGCCATCACGTCGAGCGCGGTCTCCACCCGGTCGTCGGGGACGCGGGCGTAGACGACGGTCGTCTCTCTCGAGGTCGCGGCGTTCAGCTCCCCGCCCAACTCGTCGAAGACCTCGGCGATCTCCTGGGCCGAGTATCGGGACGAGCCCTTGAAGAGGAGGTGCTCGATGAAGTGGGACACCCCGGCACGTGCATCGGGCTCGTCGCGGGAGCCCGCTCCGACCCAGAAGCCGAGCGCAACCGAGCGGACGCCGGGAACGCGCTCGGAGATGACGCGCTCGCCGCTCGAGAGCTCGCTCAGCTGGTGCTTCGACACTCGGTGGATCCTAGTCCCGCGAACGTCGTCACTCGTACGGGGCACCAGTTTGTGGCATTTGCAGCCGACTTCTGTCGGAGTGCCTGTGCAGACAACAGCCCAGGCGTCGGAAAAGGAGTGCCGCCGATGCGTCATCTCACGCTTGTCATCACAATCGTCGCCCTGTCCCTGGCTGTGCCTCTCGCTTCCGCGGGAAAGCCTGGCAGCGGCGCTACGCTGTCGATCACGCCGAACGAGGCTCCGGCCTGGGGGCGCGTGTGGGGCTCAGGCTGTGGGTACGAGGTCGACCGAGAGGTCTACGTCGATGTCCAGAAGCCCGGAGCGCTGATGTTCACCGCAGCGATGCCGGACGCGGATGGGTGCGTCTCGTTCACCTTCACGACCGACGACCCCGGCATGTACCGGGTCTCCGCCCGCCAGCAGCTGTCCAACGGCAAGAAGTGGACGGTGATGGCTACCTACGACCTTCCGGTCGTCTAACCGAAGTTGATCGAGGGGCCGGCTCACGCCGGCCCCTCGATCCGTTGGCGATGTACAGAGGCTACGGAGATGCCTCTGACGTACCGATGACCACCTGTGGGCTGTACGTGCCAGTGCCGCGGGTGTAGCTCGCCCCGCCGAGGTTGCAGAGGTCAGTTTCACTGACCCCGGTGAGCGGTGGCTTCTTCGTCTTGGTTCCGTTCTGCGTCGCCGGAAGCGTCACGTCGCTGCGATAGAGCGTCGGCGTTCCGTTGGTCGTCTCGCAGACGAACACGCTGAGCGTGAACGACCGCCTCGTGTTCGTGATCGTGCACGTGACCTTGTCGCCGTACGCGACGCCGAACGTGTGGCTCGTCCCCGGGTTCGTCGAGCCCTTGGCCGAGTCGCACTCGACCTTGCTCACGAAATTCGTGAGGTCCGTGCCCGTGTGCGCGACCTCGGAGACCGAGTGCGAGCCCACGGTGACGTTCTGGAAGTCGCTTCCGATCGTGGTCGTCCCGAAGCCCGCCCCGGCGTTGTCGAAAACCGTGGAGTCGATCTTGAGATCGAACCGGGCATTCGCATCACCCACGACGGTCTTGATGACCTTGATCTGCGGCTTCCGGCTGTTCGTGATCGTGCAGGTCACCTTGTCTCCGTACGTGACGCTGAACGTATGACTCGTCCCCGGATCGGTCGAGCCCTTGCTCGAGTCACATTCGACCTTGCTGTCGAAGTTCGTGAGGCTCGTGCCGGTGTGCGCGACCTCGGAGACCGAGTGCGAGCCCGTAGCGACGTACTGGAAATCGCTTCCGGTCGTCGTCGTCCCGAAGCCGGCTCCGGAGTTGTCGAACACCGTGGAATCGATCTTGAGATCGAACCGCGCATTCGCATCCCCGACGACGGTCTTAACGACTTTGACCTGCGGACGTTCGTTGTTGAAGAACGTGCAAACGACGGTGTCATCCGCGGCAAGTCCGATCACGACATTGCGGGCGCCCGCAGTCTCGTTCTCCGTGATGGTCGACGAGCCCGTCTTGGTGCATTCGATCTTGTCGAAGTCCCAGCCGGTCGGCAGAGCGCCCTCGGTGAACGTGTAGCTGCCGGCGAGGAGGGTCGTGTACGCCTGTGACCCGTCATCCTTCAGGTTGAAGCTCGTAGGGTTGATCGTCCCCCCACTCGCCGTGAATGGAAAGTTCGGCGAGTTGGTACCCAGCTGGGGCGACGTTTCCTTCTTGATGGTGATCGAGCCACAGTTCGAGATGTTCACCGGAATCGGTGCGATGAAGTCCTTGATCGCGGCGGTGAAGGAGTCGGACGAACGGCTCTTCAAGTATCCGGAGCCGAAGCTCGTGCACTGACCGGCGGGGAAGAGACCCGAATCCGTCAGGTTGATCGCCGCTTCCCCGAACGTCCGGGGGGACAACGATCGCGTTGCGTCAGGATTGATCGGATCGTCTACAGCAGCCGTGTTCACCGCGCCCTCGAAGTTCCCGGCGAGCGACTGCACCTTGCCCCAGCACGGAAACTTGTTCCCCGCCTCGCAGATGGCGCCTTTTGCGGAGGGGGTCGTCGCCCCAGGATTGCCGGCCTGCGTCTGCCAGCGGTGGAAGCCGAGCGTCGGATTGGTACCACCCTGGCTCAGGTCGTACTTGATCAGGAGATCCCCCTGCATGCGTACAGGGGTAATGCCGTTCGAGCTCACGGTAGTCCCGATGTTGAACTCGAAGTCCATGTTGGTCGTGCCTGTCGGCTCCTGCACGCGCTCCCAGGCGAGGTAGAGGAAGTCCTTGCCGCTTGCCTTCTCGTTCGCGACGTAGAAGCGCGTCAGATCGCTCTTGTTGTTCGGGATCGATCCGTCGACCACGCTCGGTGGATCGTCGTTCTCCGACGTCCCTTCGCCGAACGAGTCGTCGGTCGACCCTGTCGGCTCGTCTAGTGCACATCCCGCTGTTTCGCAGACGATGCCGATATTTGCCCAGTCCTTCGCCTCATCGTTGACGACGAGGTTGCCATCGCCACCGTCGAACGTGCTTCCGGTCAGATTGCCACTCGCTGTCGCAGCAAATGCAAGCAGAGCCAGCATCGAACCCAAGATCAGCACGTAACGCCGCGATAGGCGCCGTGTTCTCCATTCCTTCGCCATTCCAGTCCTCCCACCAGTTCGTGCGGTCGGAGGCCCCCCTCCTCAGCCCACGACGAACGCCCCCCTCGGACGTCGCCGCAGCCCGCCGCAGTTCATTGTGAAGCCTGCGCCGCTCCGGAACTTTCGACCAGCGGCGGTCGCCGTAATCGTCCTGGTGCCGATGCCCTACGGCCGATGTCTTGATTTCCAGCGCTTTCAGGCGCAAGATGCGCTCCGGGAGAACTGGGAATGGACTGCGGCACGATCCTGGTCGTCGATCACGACGACACCACACGCTCGGCGGCGGTCCGGGTCGCCGTCAGGCTGGGCTACGAGGTCTGCGCCGCGGAGAACGCGGAGCTGCTGCTCGAGCGCCTCGACGGCCATCGCCCCGCGCTGGCGATTGTCGAGGTGGAGCTCCCGGGACCGTCGAGCGGTCTCGAGCTGCTTCGTGAGCTCCACGAGAGGTTCGGCAACGACTTCCCGGTGATCCTCGTCTCGGCCGACCGCACCGACGCACTCGACCGGGTCGCGGGGCTGATGCTCGGCGCCGACGACTACCTCGCGAAGCCCGTCGATCCGGGGGAGCTTCTCGCGCGTGTTCGTCGCTCACTGCGTCGGTTCGACGCCCCGGTTCCGAACGGGAACGGCAACGGAAACGGAAAGTTGCCGTACAACTTCAACCTCAGCAGGCGCGAGCGTGAGATCCTCGCGCTGCTCGCCGAGGGCAGGACGCAAGCGCAGATTGCCGCAGCACTCGTCGTCAGTCCGAAGACGGTCGCGACGCACATCCAGCACCTCCTCTCCAAGCTGGGAGTCCACAGCCGTGCGCAGGCCGTGGCGCTCGCGTTCAGGGCCGGTCTCGTCGAGTCCGACGTGCACGCGCGCTCGTTCGAGCTGGAGGTCGTTCCAGCGGTCTGACAGGAGAACGGGGCGGCTTTCGCCGCCCCGTTCTTCGTTCCTAGCGCCGCTCGCGCTCGCGCGGCCGGCCGCGGTCTCCGCCGCGACCGCCACCGCGCGGCCGCTCCTCCCGGTCTTCGCGGGGAGGAGCGTCCTTCGCCCGCTCGATGAGCTCCTCGGGCATGACGAGGCCGCCGTTCTCGTGCTTGGCGACGAGCTTGAGGCCGATGCGGCCCCGGTCCTTGTCGACCTCCTGCACGACCACGTCGACGACGTCGCCGCGCGCCATCACGTCCTCGATGTGCGCAACGCGACCCGGCCCCACGTTCGAGACATGGAGCAGGCCGTCCGTGCCCTTCTTGAGCTCGACGAAGGCTCCGAACTGCGTCGTCTTCACGACCTTGCCGGTGTAGTTGTCACCGACCTCGGGCGACTTGGTGAGCGCGGTGACGGCCGAGATGGCAGCTTCCGCCTTCGTCCCTTCGGTCGCGTAGATGAGGATCGTGCCGTCCTCCTCGATGTCGATCTGCACGTCGTAGTCCGCCTCGAGCGCGCGGATCGTCTCGCCGCCCTTGCCGATGACCATGCCGATCTTCTCGGGGTCGATCTTGACGGAGGAGATGCGCGGGGCGTGATCGGCGAGCGCCGTGCGCGACTCGGGCAGGACCGCGAGCATCTTCTCGAGGATCGACTCGCGTGCCTGCTTCGCCTGGGCGAGCGCCGACCGCATGATCTCCTGCGTCACGCCGGTGATCTTGATGTCCATCTGGAGCGCGGTGATGCCCTCACTCGTTCCCGCGACCTTGAAGTCCATGTCGCCGAGATGGTCCTCCGCTCCCTGGATGTCGGTCAGGATGACGTAGTCGTCGTCCTCCTTGACGAGACCCATCGCGATACCGGACACCGCCGCCTTGATCGGCACACCGGCGTCCATCAGCGCCAGCGACGAGCCGCAGACCGAGCCCATCGACGAGGAGCCGTTCGACTCGAGCGTCTCGGAGACGAGCCGCACGGTATACGGGAACTCCTCCACCGACGGAATGACCGCCTCGAGCGCCCGCTGCGCGAGCGCGCCGTGGCCGATGTCCCGACGCTTCGGACCCCGCATGAAGCCCGTCTCCCCGACCGAGTACGGCGGGAAGTTGTAGTGGTGCATGAAGCGGCGCTGTTGCTCGCGGGAGAGGTCGTCGATCTTCTGACCCTCCTTGGCCGTTCCGAGCGTCAGCAGGGACAGGATCTGGGTCTGCCCGCGCGTGAAGAGCCCGGATCCGTGTGTGCGCGGGCTCACGCCCACCTCGCACTCGATCGGGCGGATCTCCTCCGCCGAGCGTCCGTCGGGGCGCCGCTTGTCGATCGCGATCTTCTTGCGGACGAGGCTCTTGTAGACGGCCTCGGACGCCCGCTTGACGAACTGCCGCGTCACCGTGTCCTTGACCTGAGGCTCGCCCTCGTTCGGAATCGGCCCGACCGGGAACGGAAGCTGTAGGCCCTCGTGGATCCGCTCGAAGAGCAGGTCGCGCTTCGCCGAGCGGAGCTCCTTCGAGTCCTGCTCGGCATCCGTCAGCTCCTGCAGGTCCGAGAGGAACTGCTCGCGCAGCGGCCCTTCCACGGCCTCCATGCGCGACCTCTCGAGGATCGACGCGAAGCTCGAGCGGATCTGCCTCGAGCGGACGATGTCGTCCTCGGTCGTGTCCATCGAGATCGGGGGCGAGACCTCCGTGACGAGCGCGTCGACCGTTGCCGCCGCCTCGCGGAGCCCGTGCTCGGAGATCGCGGAGCGAATCGCCTGACCATGCGCGGCCTCGAGCTCCGCCGTCAGCTCGGCGTCGACCCACTTCGGCTTGCCGACCTGCGACCGCAGGTCCTCGAGCGCTGCGCAGATCTTGCGGATCTCGGCATGTGCGAGCTCGAATGCCTCGAGGATCGTCTCCTCGGGAACCTGATCCGCGCCGGCCTCGACCATCGTCAACGCGTCGGGTGTGCCGACCACGATCAGGTCGAGCGTCGACTCCTCGAGCGCCTCGAGCGACGGGTTGATGACGAACTCGTCGTCGATCCGCCCGATCCGCACCGCCGCGAGCGGGCCGAGGAACGGCAGCGGCGAGACCATTAGCGCCGCCGACGCGCCGTTGATACAGAGGACGTCGTGCGGCGAGATCAAGTCGGCCGAGAGCGTGGTGCAGACAAGGTGGACCTCGTTGCGGAAGCCCTTCGGCCAGAGCGGCCGGATCGGGCGGTCGATCATGCGGGCGGTGAGCGTCGCGCGCTCCGTCGCCCGTCCTTCCCGCTTGAAGAAGCCGCCCGGAATCTTGCCGGCGGCATACATCCGCTCCTCGACGTCGACCGTCAGCGGGAAGAAGTCCGCGTCCGGCCGCGCGTCCGGCCGTCCCACGGCCGTTGCGAGGATCATCGTGTCGCCGGAGCGGACGACGACTGCGCCGTCGGCCTGCTTGGCGAGCTTGCCCGTCTCGAAGACGATCTCCTGACCGCCCACGTCGACGGAAACCGTGGCGATCTGCCCGGTAGTCGTACTCATGTGGTGTATCCCTTCACCTATTCCTTCGTTTCTGGAAGGTGGAGGTTTGAGTCAGCCCCGCTTCTGGCTGGGCTCGCTCAAACTTCCACCTTCCCTCGACAGGAGCCCTACCTTCTCAGGCCGAGCTCCTTGATGAGGGCCCTGTAGCCCTCGATGTCCTTTCGCTGGAGGTAATCGAGGAAGCGGCGGCGGCGGCCGACGAGCTTCAGGAGGCCCCGACGGGAGTAGTGATCTTTCGGGTGCGCCCGGAGGTGCTCGGTCAGGTCGTTGATCCGTCGCGTCAGCATCGCGATCTGGACCTGCGGGGATCCCGTATCTGCCGGGCCGGAGCCGTGCTTCTCGATGACTTCCAGCTTGACTTCCTTGGTGAGGCTCATGCTGCTCCTCTCGTAGACGATTCCGCGTTCCCCGCCCCGCGTGAAGGAAGTGACACGCCGGAGCCGCGATCGCGGTCTCAGGAAGGCTAGCAGCCAGAGGAAACCTTGTAACAGCCTGTTACTTGGCGGCAGGATGCCGGCATGCGTCCGGGAGTCGCAGCGGGGCACCCCGCGACCGCCGCGGTCGGGGCCGGGATCCTGGCCGAGGGCGGAACGGCCGCCGACGCCGTCGTGGCCATGGGTCTCGCCTCCTGCGTCGCCGAGACGGTCATGAGCGGCCTCCTCTCCGGCTGTCACGCGATCGTCTTCGACGGCTCGCGCGTCTCGAACGTCGACGGCTTCGCAGCGCTGCCCTCGGAAGGCGGGGATCTCCTCGATGTCCCCGTGCCGTTCGGGGACGAGATCGTCGTCTACTCGATCGGTCCCGGCTCGTGCGCGGTTCCCGGGCTTCCGGCCACGCTCGGTGAGCTCTCGGAGCGGCTCGGGCGGCTGTCCTGGAAACGGCTCGTCGAGCCCGCGCTCGACCTCGCTCGCCGCGGCGTCCCACTCCCGGAGATGCACGGACGCTCGCTCGCGATGCTCGAGGACGTCCTCACCCTCGGGCGCGGCGGCGAGATCTTCGCTCCCGAAGGGCAGCTCTTGCAGGCCGAACACCTACTCGTCCAACCTGGCCTGGTCACTGCGCTCGAGATGCTGGCCGAGGAAGGCGCCCGAACCGTCTATCGCGGCTCCCTCTCCGAGGAGCTGCTGAGTGTGGAGGGCGTCGTCCTCACCGCGTCCGATCTCGCCGGCTATTCGCCGCGCTGGACGGATCCCTTCCTCGCCGACTTCCAGGGCCGTCTGGTCGCCACTCGCGCTGGCCTCTCCGGGCTGCCGGAGCTTCTACCACGCCTCCCCCGCCTCGCGGGCCGGTCCGCGGCAGAGCGGGTGCTCGCGCTGGTCGAGGCGCTCGACGCGCCTGGGACGGGCGCCGAGCACACGACGAACATGGTCGCCGTCGGACGGTCAGGGCCGCGCCTGCGTCCTCACCCACTCGCTCGGAGTCGGCGCCGGAGCCTGGGTGCCCGGTCTCGACCTGCAGCTGAACAACCTCCTCGGTGAGTCGGACATCGCCTTCGGGGAGCCCAAGCCGGGAGACCACCTCGAGAGCCGGATGGCGCCGAGCCTCGTATTCGACGACGCCGGGCTGACCCTGGCGATCGGCGCCGCCGGCGCGACGCGGCTCCGAACGGCATTGGCGACGGTACTCTCGGGCATCCTCGACGAAGCGCTCGGTCCGGAGGACGCGGTGGTACGGCCGCGCGTTCACCCCACCGCAACCCTGGTCGACGCCGAGCCCGGCGTGGACGAGACGGCGCTCGAGGAGCTGGAGGCCCGAGGACGCACCGTGCGGCGCTGGCCCCGGCTCCATCATTACTTCGGTGGGGTCAGCTGCGTCGGGCGAACCGGCGCAGCCGGGGATCCGCGGCGGAACGGCGCAGCGATCGTTCTGTAGTGCGGGAAGCCCGGGCTACTTCAGCAAGAGCCCGTCGATCCTCCGCGAGGCGATGAACATCCCGACCGTTCCCATCGCCAGGAGATAGGCCACATTGACGAGCTGGAAGGCACCTGGAGTTCCGGTGGAGAGAGAACGGACAAGCTCGATGCCGTGGTACAGCGGCAGTGCGCGCACGATCCATTCGATCACGTCCGGATAGACCGTGATCGGATAGAAGGTCGCCGAGAACAGGAACATCGGGAGCATGAAGAGCTGGATCAGGTCGAAGTCCTGCCAGCCGCGCATCCACGTCACCGCGGCGATGCCCGCCCCGGCGAAGCCGAAGCCGATCACGAAGCACGCGGGGAGCACGAGCAGCGCCCACCACGACTCGAGCACCCCCAGGGCCCCGATCACGGCCAGGAAAGCCGTCGAATAGATGAGCGCCCGCACGACCGCCCATACGGTCTCGCCCACCGCAACGTCTCTGGGGCTCACGGGCGTCGAGAGCATCGCGTCGTAGACCTTCCCGTAGCGCAGCTTCCAGAAGACGTTGGTCGCGTCGTAGAAGGCTCCGTTCATCGCCGACGCCGCGAGCAGGGCCGGCGCAACGAAAGCGGCGTAGCCGACGGTCTCGCCGGCGACGATGACCTCGCCGCCGATGAACTCCTGGAACGGGTAGACGAAGAAGAAGAGGTAGAAGAGCGGCTCGAAGAACCCGGAGAAGATGATCATCCAGGTCCGGCGATAGACCATCACGTTCCGCTCGACGATGAGAAGGCCGCCGATCTTCGGACGTGGCGGTACGAGCGCGCGGCCGCGTGAGACGGCGAGATCTGTCATACGACCAGCCTGCGCCGGTAGGTGATGAAGGCGAGCGTCAGGCCGACCACGATCCAGGCCAGCAGGTAGACGACGTGGGCGATCGCGCTCGTAACGATGACCTCCCCGAGCATGAGCTGGCGGCAGAGGTCGACGCCATGCCAGAGCGGCGTCAGGTAGGCGATCGCCTCCAGCACTCGCGGGAGCTCGCTGATCGGGAAGAACGTGCCGGAGAAGAGGAACGTCGGCAGGATCACGAACCGGAAGATCGCGACGAAGGACGCCTCGTTCTCCGTATGGGCTCCCCAGGCTGCGATCGGCGCGGCGTACGCGACCCCGACGAGCACGGTTACGGGGATGGCGAGGATCCCGAGCGGCGACACCGAGCTGTCGAAGAACGGCATCAGGATCGCGATGACGACCAGATAGACGGTCGCCGTCATGAGCATGCGCGCCGCGATGAACGCCTGGTGTCCGAGGACGATGTCCGCGACGCGCAGCGGCGTCGCGAGCATCGCGTGGTACTGCCTGCTCCACTTGATCGCCGAGAGCACCGGCCAGCTCGCCTCGAACGCGGCGAGCTGCATGGCCGTCGCGGCGAGCAGTCCAGGGGCGACGAACTCGAGGTACGAGACACCCGCGGGTAGGTCGGCGAAGCGATCCGCGAACACGCCGAGCCCGACGCCGAGCGCCAGGAGGTAGACGATGGGCGTGACGACGGTCGAGATCGCCGTTCCACGCCAGACCCGGCGGTACTGCGCGACGTAGAACTCGAGCGGACGGACCGCAAGCGTCGGAGTCGTCACTCGATCAGGCTTCGCCCCGTGAGGTGGAGGAAGACGTCCTCGAGCGTGCTCCTCCGGACGAGCACGCTTTCGGGGACGAGACCGCGCTCGTGGATACCGTGCGAGGCGGCGTCGCCGTTGTCCGTGTAGAGGAGCACGCGGTCCGGCAGCGGCTCCACGCGCGAGACGAGCCCGTCCGTCCAGTAGGCGAAGTCGTCCGGCCGAGTGTCACCGAAGCGGAGCTCGACCACCTCACGGGTCGAGTAGCGCTCGATCAGCTCTCGCGGCGATCCCTCGGCCACGATCTTCCCCTTGTCCATGACGACCAGCCGGTCGCAGAGCTGCTCGGCCTCCTCCATGTAGTGCGTCGTCAGCAAGAGGGTCACGCCCTGTCGCTTCAGCCGGTAGAGGCGGTCCCAGACGACATGGCGCGCCTGCGGATCGAGCCCGGTCGTCGGCTCGTCGAGCAGGAGCACCTCGGGATCGTTGACCAGGGACCGCGCGATCGTGAGCCGTCGCTTCATCCCGCCCGAGAGCGGCTCCACGCGGTCCTTGGCGCGATCGGTGAGCTCGACGAACTCGAGGAGCTCGTCGGCCCGCTTTCGGAGCACCGAGCGCGGCAGTCCGAAGTAGCGCCCGTACACGATGATGTTCTCGCGCACGGTCAGCTCCATGTCGAGCGAGTCCTCCTGCGGTACGACCCCGAGCCGGCCGCGGATCTTCACGCCGTCCCGTCCCGGGTCGAGCCCGAAGACGCTGAGCGATCCCTGGGTGACCGGCGAGACGCAGCCGATCATGCGCATCGTCGACGTCTTCCCGGCGCCGTTCGGGCCGAGGAAGCCGAAGGCTTCGCCCCGTTGCAGGTCGAAGTCGACCGAGTCGACCGCGGCAAGCTCGCCGAACCGCTTGACGAGCCCGCGCGCGCGGATGAGTGGTTCTCCGTTCCGGCTGGCCACCTTCGAAAGCTACCGGCCGCCAGCGCGGCTCCGCGCGGCCGTCGTCCTCTATCCTTGTCACAGGAGCGAGTGCTCCATGCCATGCGCGCACGCTGACCGATATCTCGCCCGTCCTTTCCCCCTCGAGAGGTGGTCAGCCGATGTCCCGCGCTCGTGGTGCGCTCGAAGCTCGATCGATAAGCAAGTCCTTCGGCGACGTGGTCGTCCTCGACCGTATATCGCTCACGGTCACCCCCGGCAGCCGGATCGGCGTCGTCGGGCCGAACGGGATCGGCAAGTCGACGCTGCTCCGCGTTCTCGCCGGCCTCGAGGCGCCGGACTCGGGGACGCTCCGCGTCGAGCCACCGACGCTCGCTGTCGCGTACCTCGCGCAGGAGCCCGAGACGAGGAACCGCTCGGGCGGCGAGGCGGCGCGCGCGCAACTCGAGGCGATCCTGGGCTCCGACGCCGACATGCTCCTGCTCGACGAGCCGACGAACGACCTCGACTTCGCCGGGCTCGAGCTTCTCGAGCGCTTCCTCGACCGTCACCGAGGCGGGCTCGTTGCCGTCTCCCATGATCGGGCGTTCCTCGAGCGGATGACCAGAATCGTCGAGTTCGAAGCCGAGACGCGGCGGGTGCGCGAGTACGCGGGCGGCTGGAGTGCGTTCGAGACCGAGCGTCGCCGCTCGCGCGAGAGGCACGAAAGCGCCTACCGCCACTATGCGACCGAGCGCGGTCGGATCTCCGAGCAGGCGCGGACGATGCGCACCTGGGAGGAGCGTGGCTACGGGCAGGGTCGCAAGAAGAAGAAATCGAAGGACATCGGCAAGCGCTTCGAGAAGAAGCTCGGGCTTCTCGAGCGCGTGGAGAAACCATGGTCGCCCTGGCGTCTCGAGCTCGAGCTCACGCCGACGCGGCGGGCCGGAGACGTCGTCGCGAAGCTCGAGCAAGCGGTGGTCCAGCGCGACGGGTTCCGGCTCGGCCCGCTCGACCTCGACGTGCGTAACGGCGACCGTCTGGTCGTTCTCGGGCGAAACGGGTCGGGAAAGACGACGCTCCTGAAGACACTGCTCGGAGAGATACCTCTCGCGAGCGGCCGGCGCTGGGTCGGACCGGGCGTCGTCCTCGGAGAGCTGCCTCAGGGGAGAAGCCTGTTCGTTGGGGAGCGCTCGTTGCTCGATCTCTTTCTCTCGGCGTCGGGCCTCGATACGGGTTCCACCCGCTCGCTCTTGGCCAAGTTCGCGCTCGGCGCGGACGACGTTCGCCGGCCGGCCCGCTCGCTCTCCCCCGGCGAGCGGAGCCGTGCGACGCTCGCGCTGCTGGCCGCGCGCGGTGTCAACACCCTCGTTCTCGACGAGCCGACGAACCACCTCGACCTCGAGGCCATCGAGCAGCTCGAGTCAGCACTCGAGCAGTACGAAGGCACCGTCGTCCTGGTCACGCACGATCGCCGATTTCTGAAGGCATTCCGCACGACTCGCACGCTCGAGCTGTAAGGGCTTTGGCCCTACGCCGGTCTACCCGCGTCCCGGGTCGCTTCGACGTCGCGCGCGATCTGTCCGACGAGCGCCTCCTCCGATTCGAACGCCTCCTCGTCCCGGAGCCGTTCCCAGAGCTCCACAACCAGACGCTCACCGTAGAGATCGCCCTCGAAGTCCAGAAGATAGGGCTCGATGCGACGTTCGGTGCCCCCGTAGTGCGGATTCGTCCCGATGGAGACGGCGGCGCGGTACCCGCGCGCCGCACCGGCGTAGATCCCGTAGCGAGGACAGGCAAGAGCAGGTTCCATCTTGAGATTCGCAGTCGGGTAGCCGAGAGTTCCCCCACGCTGGTCGCCGGCGACGACGGTTCCGTCGAGCTCGAAAGGACGGCCGAGCATCTCTGCAGCGGTGACGATGTCACCCGCCGCCACTGCCGCACGAATTGCAGTCGACGACACGCCGGCGACCTCCGGCGGCACGCCGACCCGGAAGCCGAGTCGCTCGAGGAGTTCGAGATCGCCGCTACGCCGCACGCCGAAACGGAAATCCCCTCCCGCGAGCACGAGCTCCGTGCCGATCGCGCGGAGATAGCCGTCCGCAAATGCCTCTGGGCTCAGCTGCTGCAGCTCGGAGTTGAAGTGCAAGACGAGAGCGGTCTCGACACCGGCTGCCTCGATCAGCTCGAGCCGACGTTCGAGGGTAGTGAGGAGATCGACCCGATTCCCGAGGGCGATCCGAGGGTGCGGGTCGAAGGTCACCACGGTGGGCGCGAGATCCGTTCCACCGAGCGCGTCGAGTACCGAGCGATGACCACGGTGAACCCCGTCGAAGCTCCCGATGGCCACCGCTCGCGGCCTGTGCGCTACCTCCTCCAGCGTGGAGACGACGTTCATGTCGCGAGCCTCGCCAGGGCTTCCTCCGGCGGGATGATCCGCTCGGGATCCGCCTCGGAGACCGAGAACGGCCCGATTTCCGTTCGGCGCAGCTCGCGGCAGTGGCCGCCGAGCGCCTCGGCGATCGCACGGATGTAGGTGCCCGAGGAGACGAGCAGGTCGAGCCGGACGATGCCGTCCGAATAGCCGTCGAGCAGGAGCTCGTGGACGATCATCCGGCGTACCGGCATCTCCACCACGACCCCGCGCCGGTGCAGCCGGTAGGCGCGCTCGCCGTCGATCTTCACCGCTGAGGCGGCGGGGATCGGAAGATCGATCGGGCCTCGCAGCCCGGCAAGCCGCACCTCGAGCTCGTCCACCGACGGAGCCTCATGCTCCTCTACGACCTCCCCCTCGCGATCGCCCGTCGTCGTCGTCGCTGCGAGGTCGATCTCGGTCACGTACTGCTTGTCGAGCCCCATGAAGCGAGGTTGCAGGCGGGTCGCCGCGCCGGACAGGAGAAGCAGAAGGCCGGTCGCGAAGGGATCCAGAGTTCCTGCATGTCCGGTCCGCGCTCCCGTACCACGCCGCACGGCCGCGACGATGTCGAACGATGTCGGGCCCGCCGGCTTGTCGGCGAGGATGATCCCGCTAGGTGAGAGCGCTCGCGGAAGCGGCATGCTCGAACTCCTCGACGATGAAGCGCTTGAGCTCGTCGAGGGAGAGCTCGCTAGAGAACCCAGCCGCCTGTCGGTGACCGCCGCCCTGACTCTTGCGGGCGATCACCGAGACGTCGATCTCGTCCACCGACGCTCGGAGCGACACTCGGTGCGCCGGACCGTTCCCCCGGGGGGGCTCACGGATGAGCGCCGCGACCATCGCCCCCTCGACCGCGCGCAGGTAGTCGATGATCCCTTCGGAGTACGGCTCGGCGGCACCGACCTCGACGAAGTCGTTCTTGCGCAGGTGAGAGATCACGAGGCGGCCGCCCGAGTGCACCTCTGCGCGCTCGAGGGCCCGTGCGAGCAACTTCAGCTTCGCGAACTGCACGTTCTCGTAGACCGTCTGGAAGACCTTGTGCCAGTCCGCACCCGCGTCGATCAGATCCGCCGCCAGCCGCAGAGTCTTGGGGCTCGTGTTCGCATACTGGAAGCGGCCGGTGTCGGTGACGAGAGCGACGTAGAGCGGCTCCGCGATCTCGGGCGTGACCTCGACCCCGAGCTCGTCGAAGACGTCAGAGAGGATCTCGCCGGTCGAGGACGCGTCCGCGACGATCAGATTGACGTCGCCGAAGCGGGTGTTGTCGTGGTGGTGGTCGATGTCGACGGTGAAGGGCGCACGTTCCAGCAGCGCGGGATCAGGCCCGAGTCGCTCCTCCTTCGCGCAGTCGACGGCGACGAGGACGCGCTCTTCATGGTCGGCGGGGAGCTGTCGCTGAACACTGCCGAGCGCGAGGAAGGTGTACTCCCCGGGGAGCGGGGCGTCGCCCGGAAGGAACATCGCACTCTCCTTGCCGAGCTGCCCCAAGGCGAGATGCATCGCGAGGAGCGAGCCGAGGGCGTCGCCGTCGGGATTCTCGTGCGCGGCGACGAGGAAGCGCTCGTGCTCTCGGAGCGCGGCCACGACCGCCTGCATGTCATCGGGGTTCGCCGTCATCCGGGGGGATCGGGCGCGAGCTCGTCGATCATCTTCCCGAGCCGGACGCCCTGCTCGACCGTCGGATCGTATTGAAACCGCAAGACCGGAGTCCGGCGCAGTCGCAGCTCGCGTCCCACCTGTGCCTGCAGCACCCCGTGAGCTGCCTCGAGGCCCTGGAGCGTGCGCTCCCGCTGCTCCTCGGTGCCGAACACACTGACGTAGACCGTCGCATGCGCGAAGCCGGTGGCTGCCTCGACTCCGGTGACCGTCACGAAGCCGATCCGCGGATCTTTCAGGGTTGGGATCGTGTCCGAGAGCACCTGCCGGATCGCCTCGTTGACGCGTCGCTTTCGTCCGCCGTCACTCACCGGGAACCACGACCTCTCGATCGGCGCGCAGCAGCTCGAACTCCTGCGACCCGAGGTAGCGCACCATGGCGTCGAGCAGATGCTCGAGCTCGCCGTGCTCCCTCGCCGCACAGGCGACCGTGAGGCCCGCGCGCTGCCAGAGCTCGTGATGCTCCACCTCCGCCACGGTCGCCCCGAAGCGCTCGTGCAGCTGGGCCTTCGCCGACTTCACGTACTTGCGCTTCCCTTTCAGCGATCCGTTTTCGGGGAAGTACAGCTCGACCGAGAGGATTCCGACGTAGCCGGCCACGCCGGTTGTCGCCGCTACGAGGCTTCGTCGGACGACGCGGCAGCTGCCACCGGCGCGGGCTCGTCGAGATCGGTTCGCTCGACCTGGCGCGTCTCGTACGCCTCCAGGATGTCGCCCTCCTTCACGTCGTTGAAGCCGTCGAGCAGGATCCCGCACTCGAAGCCCTCGGCCACCTCGCGCGCGTCGTCCTTGAAGCGCTTGAGCTGCGCGATCGACGTCTCGTAGATCACCGTGCCGTCGCGGACGATCCGGACCTGCGCTCCGCGGCGGACGACTCCGGTCGTGACCATGCAGCCGGCGATCGTGCCGAGCCGCGAGACCTTGAACAACGCCCTGACCTCGGCTTCACCCAGGGTCTCCTCGGTCTGCACCGGCGTGAGCATCCCGACGAGCGCCTTCTCGATGTCGTCGGTCAGCTGGTAGATGACGCGATAGGTCCGGATGTCGACGCCTTCGCGCTCGGCGAGCACACGCGCATCCGCGCTCGGGCGCACGTTGAATCCGATTACGAGGGCGTCGGACGCGGACGCCAGGTTCACGTCGTTCTCGGTGATCCCGCCGACGCCCGTGTGGATGACCTGGACGCGCACCTCGCTGTGCTGGATCTTCTGGAGCTCGCTCAGGAGCGCCTCCACGGAGCCCTGCACGTCGCCCTTCAAGACGATGTTCAGGTCCTGGATCTCTCCTGCGAGGAGGTCGCCGTGGAACGACTCGAGCGAGACGCGGCGGCGCGGGCGCTGGGCGAACTGCTCACGGCGGAGCCGCTCGGAGCGCACGTTCGCGAGGTGCTTCGCCTGGCGCTCGTGCTCCACCACACGGACGAACTCGCCGGCCGTCGGCGGATGGTCGAACCCGAGGATCTCGACCGGATCGCCCGGCTTCGCCTCCTTGACCTTCTCGCCGCGATAGTCGTACAGGGCCCGAACCTTCCCCGCCGCGTCGCCTGCCACCGCCGCATCTCCTACACGCAACGTTCCGCGATGGATGAGCACGGTCGCAACCGGGCCGCGTCCGATGTCGAGCCGGGACTCGATCACGACGCCCGAGCCCTCGGCGCCGGCGTTTGCGCGCAGGTCGAGCTCCGCGTCGGCGACGAGCAGGATTCGCTCGAGCAGGTCCTCGAGGTTCGTCTTCTCCTTCGCAGAAACCTCGGAGAACTGTGTCGTCCCGCCCCATTCCTCGGGCTGCAAGCCCTCGGCCGCGAGCTCGCTCCGCACGCGATCCGAGTTCGCGGCTGGACTGTCCATCTTGTTCACCGCGACGACGATCGGTACCTCCGCTGCGCGGGCGTGTGAGATCGACTCCTTCGTCTGCGGCATGACGCCGTCGTCGGCGGCGACGACCAGTACCGCGATGTCGGTGACCTTCGCCCCACGGGCGCGCATCGCCGTAAATGCCTCGTGGCCGGGGGTGTCGAGGAACGTGATGCGCCTGCCGTCCACCGTTGCCTGGTAGGCGCCGATGTGCTGGGTGATGCCGCCGGCCTCGGTCTCCACGACCGAGGCCTCACGGATGGCATCGAGGAGCGTCGTCTTACCGTGGTCGACGTGGCCCATGATCGTCACGACCGGGGGTCGCGGAACGAGGTCAGCCTCGTCGTCCTCGTACTCGGCAGGCTCGAGCTCTTCCTCGGCGGCGTGCTTGATCGTGACCTCGCGCTTGAGCTCGCTCGCGATCAGCTCGATCTCCTCGTCGGAGAGCGACTGGGTCGCGGTTCGCATCTGGCCGAGCGACATGAGGATCTTGATGAGCTCGGGCATCGTGACGCCGAGCGCGGCGGAGAGATCCTTGACGGTCGCGCCCGACTCGACGACCGCAGGCCCGCTCGGCGGAGCGACGGGCTGCTGCTGTCGAGGAGGCCCGACTCCGGAGCGATCGCGAGGCTGCCGTCCCTCTCGACTCCGGGCGCCGCCGCCCTCGATGACCACGCGCCGCTTGCGCCCGGCGGAGCCTCCGCGAGGGCGAATCGGGCGGTTTGGCCCCTTGCGTCCGTCAGCCATCAGTGTTCAATTCTAGGCTCAGTTTCGCCCGAGGCAGACTGGGTCTCCAGGGACATGTCCGCGACGAGTTCGCCTTCGAGCTCGGACTCGAGCTCCGGAGGAACGACGTCGTCCTCCTCGACGGCAAGAGTCCCGTCTCCGTCGCCGGGCTCCGGCTCCGTCCCCACGAGCGCCTGGTGAGCAGGCACGCCGCAGTAGCGCGATCCCGGCAGCGCCGCGTTGGGACAGCGCTTTCCGTTCGAGAGGATGGCCCCGCAGCGGCCGGAGTATTCCTCGTCGTCGGCCGCGCCGGCGAATGCGGCTTCGGCTTCCGCCTGGGCGAACTCCGACTCCGACTGGATGTCGATCTTCCAGCCGGTGAGGCGCGTCGCCAGCCGGGCGTTCAGCCCTTCCTTGCCGATCGCGAGCGCGAGCTGGTCGTCGGGGACGATGACGGTCGCCTCACGCGTCTCGTCGTCGATGTACACCTCGCGCACGCGAGCCGGCGAGAGCGCCTTGGCGACGAAGCGGGCGGGCTCGGTGTTCCAGGGGATGATGTCGATCTTCTCCCCGCGGAGCTCGGAGACCACCATGCGGACGCGCGATCCGCGGGGGCCGACGCACGCGCCGACCGGGTCGACGCCCTGCATGTGCGACTCGACGGCGATCTTCGACCGGTACCCGGGCTCCCGGGCGACGCCGCGGATCTCGACCAGGCCGTCAGCGATCTCGGGTACCTCGAGCTCGAAGAGTGCGCGGATCAGCTCCGGGTCGCGCCTGGACAGGATCACCTGCGGGCCCTTCGTCCCCGAGCGAACCTCGGCGATGACGGCCTTGATACGGCTCCCCTGCTCGTACCGCTCTCCGTCGACCTGCTCCGAGCGCGGGAGCAGCGACTCGACCCGCCCGAGGTCGACGAGCACGTTGTTACGGTCGCCCGCCTGCTGGACGATCCCGGTCACGACCTCGCCCTGACGATCCACGTACTCCTCGTACATGATCGCCCGCTCGGCCTCGCGAATGCGCTGCTGGATGACCTGCTTCGCGGTCTGAGCGGCAATTCGGCCGAAGTTGCCGGGAGTCACGTCGGTGCGGACGATCTTGTCGGGTGGCACCTGCGACCAGTCGAGGTCGAGATCCTCGTCGGCGATCAGCGTGTGCTGGCGCTCGCCCGTCTCCTCCTCGATCTTCTCGAGCTCGGCGATCCGCGCCTCGCGGGCGTCCTCGACGAGACGGACCTCGATGTCCTCCGGAATCTCGATCCCGTTGACGCGAAACTCGCCTTCGCCGTCGAGCTTGACCTCGGCATGGCGCGTGGCATCGGGCGTCTTCTTGTACGCCGCGAGCAGTGCGTCCTCGAGAGCGGAGATGAGGATGCCTTCCTCGATCCCCTTCTCCTTCTCGATCGCGTGGATCCCTTCGATGATCTCCTGGCTCATGTCAACCCCTCGTCGATCAGGCTGCGTTGATTATGTTGGCCCGCACGATCGCGTCGTACGGGATTCGTAGTGGATCGGAGTCGCGGTCGGTCGCAAGCACGACCGCACCGTCCCCGGCCTCGACCAGCTCGCCTTTGAAGCGGTTCCGCCCTGCGATCTTGCCCTCGGTGCGCACGGCGACATGCCGCCCGAGAGCAAGCTCGAAGTGCTGCGGCTTGCGGAGGGGCCGCTCGGGCCCCGGTGAGGACACGTCGATCGTGAAGTCCTGGCGATAGGCGTCGAGGAGTCGCGTGACCTGTGCGCAGAGCGCGTGGTCGACGCCGCTCGGATGGTCGACGTACACGCAGAACCGGCTCGGGCTGACGAGCTCGACGGCCAGCACCTCGACTCCGGGCACGGCGCGCTCGACCGCAGGGGCGATCTCGTCCTGAAGCGTACGTTCGCGGTCGTAGGTGCTCACTCGGTCCTCCGGCATCGCCTTCGAAACAGTGGCCTCTCAAAAAGAATGGGCGCTGCGCGCCCATTTCGTGAAGCCGGTGAAATGTGGTGTGCCAAGGATAGCACCGTGTGGCTCAGGTCAGGTCGTGGCGACGAGTGCGACGCCGGCGACGACCAGTGCTGCCCCCACGATCCGGGCGGGTCCCACCGATTCGCGGAGAACGACCGCGCCGAGGGCGACGGCGACGAGGATGCCCGTCTCCCGAACAGCGGGACAGCGGCGGCAGGCGCCAGCGACAGTGCGGCCAGGAGCTCCAGGAGCGCCGAGGCCACGATCCACGGAATCGCGGCCGCCTCCACGCGCCAACCGGCTGCGGCGGACGGCGCGAACGCGACCACGCCGACGACGAGGGCAACCGTCGTGGCCGCGCGAACGTCGCCTGCCCGCGCGAGAAGGACGTTCCAGCCCGCGTGCAGGACGGCCGCGCCGAGAGCGAGTGCCAGCGCCGCAGGCGCCAACTACGTCTCGAGCACGATCGTGACGGGGCCGTCGTTGACGAGCGCGACCTCCATCTTCGCTCCGAAGCGGCCGCGCGCGACGGCGATGCCCTCCTGCTCGAGCGCGGAGCAGAAGCGCTCGTACAGCGGCTCCGCGAGGTGGGGCTCAGCTGCCGCGGTGAAGCTCGGTCGATTCCCTTTCCGCGTGTCGGCGATCAGTGTGAACTGGCTGACCACGAGTGCCTCGCCCGCGAGATCCAGTAGCGACACATCGAACCGGCCGTCCTCGTTCTCGAAGATGCGCAACTTCGCGATCTTGGCCGCGAGGCGAACTGCTTCGGCCTCCCCGTCGTCGGCGGCGACGCCGAGCAGAACGACGAGTCCCGCGGCGCAGGAGCCGACCACCTCTCCCGCGACCGTGACCACCGCACTGCCGACCCGCTGCACGACCGCGCGCATCCGTCCGATTCTCCTTGCTTCTCAGGTTCGGAGGGAGATGAGCCGATTACTGGGGACATGGAAGCTCCCGCACCCGTTCCGTGGCCCGCCCTCGGCGTGCTCTTGATCCGTGACGGCCTGGTCAGCCGGGAGGAGCTCGAAGTCGCACTCGCCGAGCAGGGGGACGGCCGTGACAGACGGGTGTCCGGCCAGCGTCTGGGTGAGGTGCTCGTCGAGCGTGGCGTCGTCACGAGCGAACAGGTTGCGCGACTCGTTGCCGAGCAGCACGAGTTGCCGTTCGTCGACCTGGACGAGTCCGACTCGATCGGGCATGTGGCGAGGAGGCTTCCCACCGAGCTTGCTCGCCGCTGCTCGGCCCTCCCCATCCGCGTCTTCCCGGACGGCTCGCTGCTCGTGGCGGTGGCCGACCCCGGCAGGCTCGCATGCCTCGATGACATCCGTCGCACGCTCGGTGTCCGAGTCCGGTGGGCTGTCGCCGCGCCCGAAACGATCGCCGCGGCCATCGAAGTGGCCGGGCAGCTGACGCTGCCGCAAGCGGAGGAAGACGAGACGGAGGGAGTCGTGGTGCAGGAGGTTCGAGGAGCGGATGCCGTCGAATCCGAGTCTCTCGATGAACCGGTGGACCGAGACAGTCCGCTCGGGCTCGCGGACGGCGAACGGCGACCCGTCCTCGGATCGCTCCTCCTGCGGGATGGGCTCGTGACCGAAGACGAGCTCGACGCCGCGCTTGCGCAGCAGAGACTGTCGAGCACGAGACGGCTCGGTGAGATCCTGGTCGCTCGCGGCGCTCTGAGCGAAGCTCAGATCAGCCGCGCCCTCGCCGAGCAGCACGAGCTCCCGTTCGTCGAGCTGTCCGAGCACGACATCGACCCGACTGCACGAGCGCTGCTTCCGGTCGAGCTCGCGCGCCGTCTCTCTGCCCTCGCTGTCACGTACCTTCCGGACGGATCGGTCCTCGTCGTGGTTGCGGACCCGACCAGCGCGATCCATGACGACGAGCTGCGGGCCGAGCTCGGCGTCCCCGTCCAGTACGGCGTGGCCGTCGCCGCCGAGATCGAGGCCGCAATCGCGTCGGCGTACGAGGTCGAGCTCGTGGGGACGCAGCAGACCGAGATCGCGAACACCGGTTCGAGCGCGGTTGACGACGAGGAGGACGAACCGCATGACGCGCTCGCCGAGCGGCCGTCGTTTGCCCTCGTGCCTGCACTCACCGAGGATGAGCATGCCGAGGACCACGAAGCGCCGGACGCCGCAAGAGAGGTCCTCGAAACGGTTCACCACGCGCTCTCCCTCGGTGCGTCGGCGATCCACTTCAGGCCTTGCTCGTCCGGCATGGTCGTCCACGGGCGAATCGACGGAGACCTGAGAGAGCTCGCGACCCTGTCGGACAGCGAGCGGGTCACGACCGAGCTCAGACGCCTCGCGGGGATGGACCTCACCCACTCGGCCGGGCCCAACCACGGCCACACGCCTCCCGTCTCGTTCGGAGCAGACCGAGCCGCGCTGCAGGCTGTCATCCTTCCGACGATTCGTGGTACGCGAGTAACGCTTCGAGTCGTCGACGACATACCACCGCGCCCGTCCCTCTCGGACCTCGTCACCGACGCGTCCCAATCCGAAGCGATCCGGGATGCGATCGCGGAGCGCAGCGGGATACTCGTCTTCTGCGGGATGCCGGGAAGCGGGCGGACGGCGACGCTGTACGCGGCGCTCCAAGGGCTCGACACAGCCGAGCGGACCGTGCTTACGATCGAAGATCCCGTCGAGGACGAGCTCGAGGGGATCGGCCAGACCGAAGTCGACGTCGCATCGGGCCTCACGGCGCGAAACGGTCTTCGCGCGATCCTCCGATCCGATTCCGACGTGGTCGCCGTGGGTGAGCTGTTCGACAGCCAAACGGCACGCGCGGCCGTGCGCGGCGCGCTCGACGCGCTCGTGCTGACGACGCTCGTCGCGCCGACGGCGTCCGCGGGACTGCGGCGCTTGGGCGAGCTTGCCGGCGACCCGGGCCTCGTGGCTGCCGTCTCGACCGGCGTTGTTGCGCAGCAACTCGTCCGCAAGACCTGCCTGGCGTGCCGGGAGACGTACTACGCGACGATGGAAGAGCTCACCGAGCTCGGATTGTCGCCCGAGGAGTCCGGCCGACGCCTGCTCGGCCGAGGTCGTGGTTGTGATGACTGCCGCGGAAGCGGCCACCAGGGGCAGACGTGTCTGGTCGAAGTGCTCCCTCTGACGGACGAGGTTCGAGCGCTCGTCGCCGACGGAGTGTCTCCGATCGACATCGAACGCGCTGCCATCGGAGCGGGAATGCGAACCCTTCGTGAGCATGCGATCGGTCTCTGCCTGGAAGGCGTGATCACGACAGCGGAGCTCCAGCGCGTCGTGACCGCCGACCGCGGCGCCTGACGCAACCTCACGGCGCCTGGTCGAGCTCCGCGCGGGCGGATTCCGTGTCCGCCGGGGGACGCGGGCGCAGCGACCTCGCAAGCTTGGCGTGCGGCGTGGCTTCCTTGCGCTTCCCCTGGTTGACCAGCGCGCGGGCCAGCGCGTAGTGGGCGAAGTCGTCCGCGGGCGAGAGCTCGACGAGAGCTCGAAACTCCGCCTCCGCCTCCTCCCAACGGCGGAGCCGGAAGTACGCGATGCCGAGCGCCTCGCGGATCGAGCGCGACTCGGGCTCGCGCCGCTTCGCCTTCTCCAGCGCGACGGTCGCCTGCGCGTTCATCCCGCTCCGCAGGTGCTTGCGTCCCTGCTGGAAGAGGTCGTAGGTATCCGTCACCAGGAGTGCCCTCCGCCGCGGAGCGAGCGCAGAGAGACGAAGCCGCGGAGCCGCGCCCAGAGCGAAAGCTCGCTCCGTACGCGGCGAAGAAGAGAGCTGAGCTCGCGCCGCGCAGCACCGGCACCTCGGCGCGTCTCGAGAGGCGGCCCGAAACGTGCCTGAGCCGCGGCATCTACGAACGAGCGGCTGTCGAGGCCGAGCTCGCCCCAGACGGCCAAGCGCACGGCGTCGAGGGTCGCCGAGGCGGGGATCGCGATTCCCTGGTCGCGCAGGAACGCTTCGAGCTCGCGGCGGCTCGCGGTCGCGGCGCGACGGGGGTCACGGGTCAGGTAGCGGGCGCGCTGCAGGACCGCCTTGCCGAGCCCGACTACGAGAGCCCACAGGGCACCCAGACCCAGAGCGAACGCGACGATCGACGGTCCGCGCTCTGTTGCGACGGCGCCGACGCGCGCACGATCGGCGAGATCCGGTCGCTCCCGTTCGACCAGTGGGGTCTTGCGACTGAGATCTCCCCTGCGCAGAGCCGCGACGGCGTCTCTCGAGTTCGAGGCGAAGGAGTACGCCCCGCCGAACGTCCCGCGCCCTGGAGTCGGGTCGAACGGCACCCACCCCTGCCCCGCGAACCACACCTCGACCCAGGCATGCGCGTCATGGTCGGTGACGACCCACTTGCCGTCCTTGCGGGTTCCGCTGGTGAATCCCACTGCGACGCGAGCGGGAATCCCGAGCAGCCGCAGCATCACCGTCATCGCGCCCGCGTAGTGCTGGCAGTAGCCGGCCTTCGTCTCGGTCACGAACGCGACGAGCGGCGGCCCGTCGGTTCGCGGAGGCTGCTCGTCGTAGAGGAAGCCTCCGCGCTGACGGAACCACGACTCCAGAGCGAGGACCGCTGAATACGGGCCAGTCGAGGATCCTGCCACCCGGCCGGCAAGGTCGAAGAGTGTCGTGTACGCCTGGAAGCTGTCGTTCACTGGCTCGGCGAGCAACTCACGCACGATCCGCTCTCGCCCAGGGTCCGCAAGGCCGGGCAGCTTTCTGCCGTCGAGCTCGAGATACCGGCGCGCTGCGGTCGGATACCGTGGCTTCGACGCTGCGAGCACGGCAGGAGCGGGGTCGGGCGCGTAGCTCCACACGCGGTAGCGCTGGCCTTCGCCGAGCGGGCTGCGGACCCGGAGGACGCCACCGGACAGGCGGAACACGTTCCCCAGGCGATGAGCATCGACCGCGACGGGCGTCCCGGCCGCTGCGAGGCGGTCGTCGACGAGCGCCTTCACCTCGATCCGCTGTTCGAGCCAGTTGGCTCTGTTCGCCGCGCGCGCGGGCGTCAGACGGTCGAGAGGCAACGCGTCCGACTCCGCTCGCACGGTTCCGAGCCAGAGAAGATCCTCGAACCAGTGATCGCTCGCGAACAGATCGAGCGTCGACGTGCGCCAGTAGCGCGCCTCCTCGGGTCCGTCAACGGTGAGCACCACCGTCTTGGTGGGCGGAAAGCGGATTCCGTCGTAGTTGGAGTCCCACGCAAAGCGGACTCCCGTCGCTTGCGCGGAGACCTTCTGAAAGTCCCAACTCTCCCAGTTCAGCGCCGCCTCGCGGGCGATCGTCGTCGCCGACGACGCCCACACGGCGCCCGCAACCACGACCGCACCCGCAGCCAGCCCGGCGACAAGCGCCGGCGCCGACCGGACACGGAGGATCAACGGTGTCGAGAGCGCCGCGGCCAGCGCCAGCGCGCCGAGTGCGACCGTCTCTCCGTCGACCAGCGTGGCCGCCCAACCGGCGCCGGCGACGGTCACTGCCGCCGCGCCGAGCGGGTGCGCCGCGGCAGCGAAGAGCGACACGGCCACGATGAAGCCGAAAATGGCCATGAGCACGAGCCCGTGCATCTCGGGGTTGGCGTCGGGTGACAGGGGCAGGAGCACGCGATAGAAGTCGGCCACGCCCTGGCCGACCGCACTCGCGACCGGATCGAGGACGCGCTCGTCGCGGTACGGCAGAAGCTCCCATGGTTCCGCGCCGAATGCGATCCACACGGCGCAGAGCGCAGCTGCGGCCACGGCCAAGGCGCGTGGCCACCCGGGCGGCACGAGAATGGGAGCGAGCCCCAGGGTCGCCACGGCGAGGGCTTCCACGATCAGAGGAGGGGACTCGAGTCGCAGCCACGAGATGGAAATGGCAAGCGCTGGAAGCGCGCACGCGACCAAGGTCCGGCTCCTATGCACCTGCACCTGCCATCGCCTCTGTACGTGGTGCGTCGAGCGCCGCGGACAGGTCGTCGCCCCGACGAACGACAGCGACGGGAATGCCGAGACCCGAGAGGCGGAGCGGTCCCGACGGCGTGCGCGTGGGGCGGCCCGCGTAGCTCGGGGCATCGATCCAGACGACGGAGAGGAGGCGCCGAGCCGCGAGGGCGAGCAGCCCGTCGACCGCAGCCGGATCGAGATTCGAGGTGACGACGACGAGCTCCCCCGCTTGCGCCGTGCGAGTCTGCTCGTGCACGAGCCAGCGCGCAAGCTTCGTTCGTGCGTCCGGCTCGGCCGCGGCGAGGACGCCAAGCATCGTTCGGAACCCGTCCACGAGCGACGACACCTCGACGACCGGGCTACCTCCTCCTGTGGTGACGAGTGCAGCCTTCCGCCCTCTCCCGGCGTGCGCCTTGAGCACGGATCCGGCCGCGCGTACGGCTTCGTCGAAGCTCGAGTCTCTCCCCTCGCCGCACGCGCCAGCGGGATCGCAGTCGAGAAGCACTACGACCGTGTCGCGCGGAGTGTCCTCGAGCTCCTTCACCATGAGCTGCCCACGGCGCGCGGTCGTCGGCCAGTGGACGCGGCGCAGGGACTCCCCCTGCGTGTACTCACGCACCGAGTGGAAGTCGAAGCCGGCCGGCCGGCGCAGGAGCAAGCGGCGTCCCGCTCCGCCCAGCCTCCCCGCGTCACTGAACAGCGTCTGCAGCTCGACGAGCCGGGGATGCACCACGATCGTCGCGCCTGCGGGATCCACGGCCAGCGAGACGAACTCGAGCCCGAGATGGTCGCCGAGCTCGATGCGCGCGTCCGAGATCGCAAAGCGCCCTCGAGGAAGTCGTCCGAGATCGAGATCGGCGGCCGCGTGTCGGCCGTGCCCTTTCAGCCGGCACTCGTAAGCACCCAGACGGTCGAGAGAGCCGCGTGCGACGAGCGAGCCCACCGGGATGCGAGACGCCCGCTGCACCTCGATCCTGACGCGAACGCGGTCCCCTTCGGCCGCCGGTACGGGGTCAGCCGCATACGTGACGGACACCGGTCCGCGCACGAACCCGGCCCAGACGCGGGCGGCTCCGGCAGCGAGCAGAAGCCCGACGCCCGCGACTCCGAGCGGGCGCGATCCGAACGCGAGCGCGGCGAGGGTGACGCCTGTTCCGACCAGGAAGGCGCCGCCGAGCCTCATGCCGGCACTCGGGTCTCGGCGAGAGCCGCCTCCACGGCCTCGTGCCCGAGAGTCCCTGCTGCCCGTGCCTCGGGCGCGACGATGACCCGGTGGGAGAGCACTGCAACCGCGACCGCCTGAACGTCTTCCGGCAGGACGTAGTCCCGGGCCGTCGCGACGGCCCGCGCCTTCGCCATGCGCAGGAGCGCGATGCCGGCTCGCGGGCTCGCCCCCAGCGCGAGCTTCGAGCTCTGACGGGTGTGTGCGAGCAGCGCCACCACATAGCGGTTGACGCTCTCCTCGACGTACACGACGCGCGCGGCGTCGATCGCGGTGAGGACGTCCTCTCGGCGGACGACCGCCTGCAGGTGATCGAGCGGCGGGTCGGTCGTCTGCTCGGCGAGCATCCGGGCTTCCTCCGCAAGCGGCGGGTATCCGAGCGAGAGCATCGCCGTGAAGCGGTCGAGCTGGGCCTCGGGCAGCGGATAGGTGCCCTCGTACTCGATCGGATTCTGGGTCGCGACGACGAGGAACGGGAGCTCGAGCGGATACGTCTCCCCGTCGATCGTCACCTGGCACTCCTGCATCGCCTCCAAGAGCGCGGACTGCGTCTTCGGCGAGGCACGGTTGATCTCGTCCACGAGCAGGACGTTCGTGAAGACCGGCCCCCGCCGGAACTCGAATGCGTTCGTCCTCTGGTTGAAGACGTTCACTCCGGTGACGTCGGTGGGAAGGAGATCGGGCGTGAACTGCAGCCGCGAGAAGTCCAGATCGAGCGATCGAGCGAGGGACTTCGCGAGCATCGTCTTTCCGACCCCGGGGAAGTCTTCGATCAGCAGGTGCCCCTCGGCCAAGAGACCGAGGACACAGAGCTCGAGCGTCTCACGCGGTGCCCGGACCGCGCGCTCGAGATTTGCAACGACGCGCCGGACGACATCCGCCGCGACTGCGGACGACACCGCCTCTCGCGCCGGAGCCGGGTCGCTCATCGGTTCGAGAGTAGCCGCTCCACCTCGTCCAGAACCGCTGCGGCAACCTCCCGCTTCGGGGCCTTTCGCACATGGCGCTCGTCGTCTCCCGAGAGGACGACAACCTCGTTCTCGAGAGCGTCGAAGCCGATGTCCGCACGGCCGACGTCGTTGAAGACGAAGAGATCGGCACCTTTGGCGCGGCGCTTCTCCCGTGCCCGCGAGAGCCCGTGGTCGGCGCCGTCGGCGGCGAATCCGACGAGAACCTGGCTCGGGTGCCGGGTGGCGCCGAGGGCGGCAAGCACGTCCGGCGTCGGCTCGAGCTCGACGGTCCAGCGTGCCCCGTCCTTCGGACGCTTCTCGCCGAGTGGAGACGGAGGACGGTAGTCGGCCACCGCCGCGGCCATGACGATGATGTCCGCATCCGCCCTGGCGAGCGCTTCCCGCTCGAGGTCCGCCGCGGTCGGCGTCTCGACAACCGTCACTCCCGCCGGCGGGCGTACTGCGAGGTTCGCGGCGAGGAGCGTGACCTCGGCCCCACGCGACCGCGCCTCCTCTGCGAGCGCCACTCCCATGCGCCCGGACGAACGGTTCCCGAGGAAGCGGACGGTATCGAGCGGCTCACGCGTGCCTCCTGCCGAGACGACCACCCGGCGACCAGCGAGGGAACCGGCGTCGTTCCGCGCCCCGCCGAGCAACTCGGCGATCCTGGCGGCGATCTCGTCCGGCTCGACCATCCTCCCCGCTCCGACCTCGCCCTCGGCAAGCTCCCCTTCGGCCGGTCCGATGATCTCCACGCCGCGTGCCCGCAGCAGGTCGGCGTTCGCCTGGGTCGCGGGGTGCTCCCACATGCGTACGTTCATGGCCGGAGCCACGAGCACGGGGCCGTTGTGCGCGAGCGCGGCCTCGGTGAGGAGGTCGTCGGCGAGCCCGTGTGCGAGCCGGGCGAGCGTGTTCGCCGTCAGCGGCGCGACGACGAGCAGGTCGGCGCGCTCGAGATGCGGGTAGGAGTCGTCGCTTCGCGGCTTTCGCGCGAGCGCGTAGAACGTCTCCGCCCGGACGAAGCGCTCCGCCGCTTCGGTGACGAGCGGGTAGACGTCGTGTCCTGCCCGAACGAGCAGGCGCGTCAGCGTGCACGCCTTGTAGGCCGCGATCCCCCCGGTGACGCCGAGCAGGATGCGTGCCATGCGTTTTTCCTCAGGCGGGAGTCTGGTACGTGATCTTGCCGCCCGCGATCTCTTCCATGGCCATCGTCAGGTAGTTCTTCGAGCGAGACTCGATCAGCGGCGGCGGCGCCTCGTCGAAGCCGATGCCCTCGCCGAGCTGGTGGTGGTAGTTGTTGATCTGCCGCGCCCGCTTCGCCGCGACGATGACGAGGGCGTACCGGGAATCGTGTGTCCTTGCGAGCAGGGAATCGAGTCGAGGATGGATCATGGGCGGCTCATGGTACCTGCGAATGCCAGCTCGCATTCCACGATGGCAGCGACTGCGGCGGTTGCGCGCTCGACGTCGTCGTTTCGCACCATGTAGCGGAAGAGATGCGCCTGCTCGAGCTGGTTGCGGGCAAGCGCGATCCGACCGCCGATCTCCCCGGTGCTCTCGGTCGCCCGCTCGCGGAGGCGGCGCTCGAGCTCGGGGACGTCTGCGGCGATGAAGATCGTCACGCTTCCCGTGACCTGATCCTGCACCCGCAGCGCGCCTTCGAGCTCGAGCTCGAGGACGCAAACCCTTCCTTCGTCCGCGATTCGCTCCATCTCGGAGCGGAGCGTCCCGTATCGCCGTCCCGAGACGTACGGCACCCATTCCAGGAACTCACCCTCCTCGACTCCGAGCGTGAACTCGGCGTCGGAGAGAAATCGATACTCGCGACCGTCGAGCTCTCCGGGGCGCTGCGGCCGGGTTGTGGCCGAAACGGCCACCTCGATCCCACTCACACGGTCGAGGAGCCCTCTGATGAGCGTTCCCTTGCCTGCACCCGACGGCCCGGTGACGACGAAGACGGGCCGCGACGACGGCACCCGCCGCGACTACGACCGGTGGTTGAAGAGGTCGACGAGCTCGGTCCGCTGCCGTTCGGAGAGCCCTCCGACGGTCTTCGACTGACTGATGCGGCAGTGGTTCAAGAGGCGCGCGGCCTTCACGCGACCGAACTTCGGGACCGCCATGAGCATGTCGAAGACCTTGGCGGTGGAGACGAACTCGGGTGGTTCGAGGAGGATCGAATCGATTTGCACCTGCCCCGCTTTCAGGTCTCGCTTGAGCTGGGCTCGGCGCACGCGCACGTCGTTCGCCCGCTGGAGCGCCTCCATCCGTTGATCGAGCGACCGGGCGGGCGCCTGCGCGTGCGTCTTCGACGTGACCATAAGCCGGACGAGTCTACCAAGCGCGGAGCGCGGGTCAAGCCGCAATGTTTTGGCGGATTTGCAGGCCTTTTTCTGTTGCCTACTTTGCTGACGGGATCCATTTGGAGGCCGATCCGAGTGCGATTCGGCCCATCTCCGCTGCAGAGCCGTACCCGCGCGACCCGGCCTCCCGCTCCAGTTCGTCCCGCACCCGGCCCGGCGCAAACGGGTCGGTGAAGAGGACCGTGCCGAGCGAGACGGCGCTCGCGCCGGCGGCGACGAAGTCGAGAGCGTCTTTTCCGGACATCACCCCTCCCATGCCCACGATCGGGAGCTCGACGGCGCTCGCGCAGGCGTAGACGCACGCGAGCGCGATCGGCCGTAGCGCGGGCCCGGACGCGCCGCCCGGCCCGAGGGCGATCCGCGGCCTGAGACTTCCTGCGTCGAGGACGAGGCCACGCAGCGTGTTTACCAGGGAGAGCCCGTCGGCCCCCGCGTCCCCAACCGCCCGGGCCAGCTCCCCGATCTCGGCGCTGGCGGGGGAGAGCTTTGCGTAGAGCGGCTTTTGCGTCGCCTCACGCGAAGCCTGGACGAGGTCGGCGATCGCCTCCGGGGCCTCGTCGACATTGGGGCAGGACAGATTCAACTCGACGACTTGGACGGCGTCGAGTTCGTCGAGCCGCTCACAACAGGTCCGGTAGTCGGGAGCCGAGAATCCGCCGACGGAGACCCAGAGAGGCACTTCGAGGTCCTGCAGGCGATGGACGACATCGGAGCAGAACGCGTCGATTCCGGGGTTCTGGAGACCGATCGAGTTCAGCATCCAGCCGTCTGCCTCGGTGATCCGCGGCGGCGGGTTTCCCTCGCGCGGAAGCGGGGTCACCGTCTTCGTGACGAACGCGTCGAGCGTCCTCGCGACGTCCGGCGCGACCAGAGCGTCGAGGCAGCCGCTGGCGTTCAGGATCGGGACGCTCATCGCCCTGTGGACAACTCCGCGCACTCTTGGCACACCTTCAGCTGTCCGCTCGAGACATGCCTAGGGTCAGACCCTCGTTTCGTACGCAACGAGCTCACAGCACCGGGCCCTCGACGCAGAGCCGGAGGTAGTGTCCATCGACCTCGACAACGCAGCCGTAGCAGCCGCCGTACCCGCAGGCCATAGGCGCTTCCCAAGCGAGCTGGGCGCCCGGAACGCGCTCGCGTAGCGCCTCGAGCATCGGCTCGGGACCGCACGCCAGGACGTCGCCCGGGTCGTCCGGGAGAAGCTCGGTTACGAGCCGAGGTTCTACGACCACCTCCGCTCCCGGAAGGAGCCGCGCTACCTCGGCATGACCTTCGCTACGAAACCCGAGCAGCGCAGGCGGTTCTCCGAGGGCTTCGGAGAGGTACGGCATGGGAGCGATCCCGACGCCCCCGGCGACGAGCAGCGGTCGCTCGACCTCGAGGTCGAACCCGACTCCGAGCGGGCCGAGGAGGTGAATCCCGTGCCCGGCTCGGAGTGCGGCCAGGGCGCGGGTGCCGGCTCCGACGGGCTCGAGGAGGAAGGCCAGCTCTCCGGGCGGTGCCAGGCAGAGGCTCATCGGGCGCGGGAGGAGCCGCCCCGGGGCCTCGAGCATGAAGAACTGTCCAGGTGTTCCGGGCTCCAGCCCGCCACGCTCCAGCCGAAGAAGCACATACGGCCCGATCCACTCCGTCCCGCGGACGCTCAACCTCTCGCGGCGAGCTCGTCGTCCGCCGAGCAACAGACTGTCACGAGGCAGGGTTCAGACCTCGGTTCCGATTCGCTCCTGCAACGACAGCGCCGACTCCGCGCGGGCGTTCGCGATCGCGTGCACCGCGGCAGCCGCGCCGGCGATCGTCGTCACGCAGGGAATGCGTGCCACGAGTGCCGCCTCCCGGATGAGGTAGCCGTCTGCGCGGGCACCGCTTCCCTGCGGCGTGTTGATGACGAGCTCGCAGCGCCCGCGCCTGACGAGGTCGACGACCGTCGACTCGTCCTGCAGCGCGTCTGCAACCTTCGCGACCTCCTCGATCTCGAGCCCTGCGGCTCGCAGCGTCCTGGCCGTCCCCTCCGTCGCGACGAGCTCGAACCCGAGACCGGCGAGCGCGGCGGCGACCCCGACCGCTGCGGGCTTGTCCTCGTCGCGCACCGAGAGGAAGGCCGTCCCGGAGGTCGGAAGAGGCCGTCCCGCCGCCCGTTCTGCCTTCGCCAGCGCCGTTGGGAGGTCTGCCGCGCTCGCCATCACCTCTCCGGTCGAGCGCATCTCGGGCCCGAGAACTGGATCGGCGCCCGGGAAGCGGGCGAAGGGCAGGACGGCGGCCTTCACGCTCACCTGTGAGGGTCGCGGCGTGGTCAGCGCCAGGTCGGCAAGCGTTTCGCCGGCTGCGAGCCGGCACGCTGCGGCCACCAGATTCAAGCCGATCGCCTTCGAGGCGAACGGGACCGTGCGCGACGCCCGCGGGTTCGCCTCGAGCACATAGACCGTGCCGTCGGTGATTGCGAGCTGGATGTTGAGAAGCCCGACAACTCCGAGCGCCGGGCCGAGACGTTTGACGACGTGCTCGACCTCGAGCGCCGCGGCCAGCGTCAGCGACGGAGCCGGCAAGACGCAGGCTGAGTCGCCGGAGTGAACCCCTGCCTCCTCGACGTGCTGCATCACCGCCGCGATGAAGACCTCCTCGCCGTCGCACAGCGCGTCCACGTCGAGCTCGATCGCGTGCTCGACGAAGCGGTCGAGCAGGACGGCATTTTGCGCAAGACCGGAACCCGCTGACACGCGCGTTCCGGCCGCGCCAACGAGCCTTGGGCCGAGCACAGCCGCCATCGCGTGCTCCAGCTCGTCGTCGTCGTAACAGATCCGCATTGCCCGCCCGCCGAGCACGTAGGACGGACGAACGAGAACCGGATACCCGATGTCCTCGACAGCCGAGCGCGCTTCGTCGGCACTCTCCGCAATCGCCCAGGGCGGGCATCTCACGCCGAGCTCCTCGACGAGCGAGCCGAAGCGCGCACGGTCCTCGGCCAGGTCGATGGCAGCGTGCGGGGTGCCGAGAATGCGATAGCCGCCCTCCTCGATCGAGCGGGCCAGCCTGAGCGGCGTCTGACCCCCGAACTGCGTGACGACGCCGACCGGCTGCTCGCGATCGCACACCGCAAGGACCTCCTCCGGGCGAAAGCGGCTCGAAATAGAGCCGGTCGGACGTGTCGTAGTCGGTGGAGACCGTCTCCGGGTTGCAGTTGACCATCACGGCCTCGTATCCGAGCTCCCGAAACGTCTGCGCCGCATGCACGCAGCAGTAGTCGAACTCGATCCCCTGCCCGATGCGGTTCGGTCCGGAGCCGAGGATGACGACTCGCGGCTTGTCACCCGCGGGCAGGGTCTCGTCGGCCTCGCCCCAGGTGGAGTAGAAGTAGTTCGAGCCGGCCTCGACCTCGCCGGCGCAGGAGTCGACTCGCCGAAACGCCGGCAGCACGCCCTGCTCGTGCCGGCGGCGGCGAATCTCCACCCCGCTCACCCCGAGCTCGGCTCCGATGGAGTCGTCTCCCCAGCCGGCCCGCTTGGCGCGCAGAAGATCGCCGCTCACGAGCTCCGCCTTCGCTCGCTCGATCTCCCTGCGAAACCAGGGATGGAGACCTTCGGGCAGGTCGTCGAGGCTGGGCCACGGTGTCGGAGCGCCCGGATCGAGCTCGCGCGAGCCGAATGCCTTCAGGAACGCCTCGCTGAACGTGCGTCCGATGCCCATTGTCTCGCCGACTGATTTCATCTGGGTTCCGAGCGTCTGGTCGGCACCGGGGAACTTCTCGAACGCGAAGCGCGGGAACTTCACCACCACGTAGTCGAGCGTCGGCTCGAAGCTCGCAGGCGTCGTCTTCGTGAGATCGTTGGGGATCTCGTCGAGCGTGTAGCCAACGGCAAGCTTGGCGGCGACCTTCGCGATCGGGTAACCCGTGGCCTTCGAGGCGAGCGCGGAGGAGCGCGAGACACGGGGATTCATCTCGATCACGCGGAGCTCACCCGTCTCGCGGCGGCGCGCAAACTGGATGTTGGAGCCGCCCGTCTCGACGCCGACCGCTCGGATCACGGCCGCAGCCGCATCTCGGAGCTCCTGGTAGGCCTCGTCGGAGAGCGTCATCTGCGGAGCGACCGTGACGGAGTCTCCGGTGTGCACCCCCATCGGATCGAGGTTCTCGATCGAGCAGACGACGACGACGTTGTCCGAGCGATCGCGGATGACTTCGAGCTCGAACTCGTCCCAGCCGCGAACCGACTCCTCCACGAGAACCTGGCCGATCGGCGACTCGGCCAAACCCCGCTCCACCTGCCGTGCGAGCCCTCGAGCATCGTCGGCGAAGCCGCCGCCGTGGCCGCCGAGCGTGAAGGCCGGCCGCACGACCGCCGGCAGGGAAACGTCCTCGAGCTCGTCGACGGAGGTCACGATGCGGGAAGTCGGCACCTCGAGCCCACAGCTCATGACGGCTTCTCGGAACTCCTCACGATCCTCCGCACGCCTGATCACCTCGACCGGCGCCCCGATCAACTCGACGCCGACGTCCTCCAGCACTCCGGCGTCCGAGAGCTCGATCGCGAGGTTGAGCGCGGTCTGTCCGCCCAGCGTGGGCAGAAGCGCATCCGGACGCTCGCGCTCGAGCACCGAGGCGACGCTCTCCAGATCGAGCGGCTCGATGTAGGTGCGATCTGCGAAGCCGGGGTCGGTCATGATCGTGGCCGGATTCGAGTTGACGACGATCGTGCGGTACCCGTCTTCGCGGAGCACCTTCAACGCCTGGCAGCCCGCATAATCGAACTCGCAGGCCTGGCCGATGACGATCGGGCCCGAGCCGATGACGCAGACGCTCTCGAGGTCTCGCCGCGCGGGCACTACTCCCTCAGCTCCTCGACCCAGCGGTCGAGGATCGGCCAGGCATCGTGCGGGCCGGGCCCCGCCTCCGGGTGGAACTGCACCGAACGCGCCTTCAGGTCGGGGAAGTCGAAGCCCTCGACGGTTCCGTCGTAGAGCGACACGTGCGTGGCCGCATCACTCTGCGCCGGGCGCACAGCGAAGCCGTGATTCTGGCTCGTCACCAGCACCCGGCCGCTTCGCTGGTCGAGCACGGGGTGATTCGCGCCGCGGTGGCCGAACGGGAGCTTGAACGTCTCGTGCCCGGTCGCGAGCCCGACGAGCTGATGGCCGAGGCAGATGCCGAGCACCGGAACCGTGCCCAAGAGCACCCGCACCGTCTCCGTCTCCGCGCGCAGCGGCTCGGGGTCGCCGGGGCCGTTCGAGAGCACGACGCCGTCGAAGCCTCGGAGCTGGTCGGCTTCGGCTGTGTGCGGAAAGACCGTCACCGCCGCCCCGGCCGCGGTAAGTCGACGCAGGATCGACCGCTTCGTCCCGTAGTCGACGACGGCGACTCGCGGCGAGCCCGTCTCGGAAAAGACGAAAGGCTCGGGGGTAGAGACCTGGGCGACGAGGGCCTGGCCTTCCATGAGCGGCTGCTCTCGTACCGCGGCGATCGCGTCGTCGACCGGAAGTTCATCCTCGCTCGCGACCGCGACGGCCCGCATTGCCCCGGCGTCGCGCAGCCGCAAGACGAGAGCGCGCGTGTCGATCTCCTCGAGCGCGACGAGCCCGCGCCTCTCGAGCCACTCCGCCCACTCGTCTCCGCCGAGCTGGCGGATGAGGACGGCTTTGGCGTGCGGCCGGTCGGACTCGTCCCGCTCGTCGGCGACGCCGTAGTTGCCGACCATCGGGGCCGTGAAGCAGACCAGCTGCTCGGCATAGCTCGGATCCGTCACGGTCTCCTGGTAGCCGGTCATCGCGGTCGTGAAGACCGCCTCGCCGAACGCGACGCCCGCGGCGCCGATGGAGCGACCGCGGAAGACCGTCCCGTCCTCGAGCGCGAGGTAGCCGACAGTCATGCGACGAACACCTCGCGTCCGTCCGCGATCGTGCGGACGACTCTTCCACGCAGCCGCTGGCCGAGCAGCCACGAGTTCGCGGAGAGCGAGCGAAACCCGTTCTCGGTCACGTCCCACTCGGCCTCGAGGTCGAGCGCGACGAGGTTCGCCCGCGCGTCGGTCTCGATGCGTGGCTGAGCGAGTCCGAAGACCCGCGCCGGGCCGGTCGACATGCGCTCGAGCAACGTCTCGAGCGCGAGCTCGCCGGGCAGGACGAGGTGCGTGTAGAGCGCTGCGAAGGAGGTCTCGAGCCCCGTGACACCGAACGGCGCGTCTTCGAACGGCACGTCTTTCTCGTGACGCGCGTGCGGCGCATGATCCGTCGCAACGGCGCCGATGACACCGTCGCGGAGGGCGTCGATGAGTGCTCGTCGGTCGTCCTCGGAGCGGAGCGGCGGGTTCATCTTGTTGTTCGTGTCGAGCGAGCGCACCGCTTCGTCCGTCAGGCAGAGGTGATGCGGCGTGACCTCGGCGGTCGCGGCCACGCCCGACTCCCTGGCTCGCCGCAAGGCGTCCACGGACTCCTGCGCGGAAAGGTGCATGAGATGGAGCGGGCGCTCCTCGGCCGCCGCGAGGGCGAGATCGCGCTCGACCATGAGGCTCTCGGCCGTCGACGGATACGGGCCGAGGCCGATCTCGGCCGACACGCGTCCCTCGTGGGCGTGCCCGCCCCGCGAGAGGGCGGGATCCTCGCAATGGAGGGCGAGCGGGCGCCCCGCGAGGGCGCTGTACTGGAGCGCACGACGCATGAGACCGGCGGACACGACCGGCTTGCCGTCGTCCGTGAAGGCAGCGGCGCCGGCGGATGCGAGATCGGCCATCTCGCTCAGCTCCTCCCCGCCCTGACCCTTGCTGATCGCTGCCATGAAGCCCGTGGGCACGACCGCCTCCGCGCGGGCTCGCTCGATCAAGGCGCCGAGCACCGCCGCGGAGTCGACGACCGGCTCCGTGTTCGGCATCGCAAGAATCGCGCAGTACCCGCCCGCCGCCGCGGCCTCGGTTCCGGAGCGGAGGGTCTCCTCGTCCTCACGGCCGGGCGTGCGGAGATGGACATGCGGATCGAGGAACGCTGGGGCAATCACGAGCGCGCTCGCCGCTGCAGGCTCGATCGCGGTGATGACCCCGTCCGTCACTGCGATGCGCAGGCATTCGTCGATGCCCTGCGCAGGAGCGAGCACCCGCCCTTCGAGCCTGAGCGAGTCGCCGCGTCCGTTTCGCGAGAAGAGCAACTACACGACCTCGGCCGGTACCTGCGCGGGAGTCGGCGCGACCGTCAAGACGTCGTAGAGGACTGCCATGCGCACGACCAGGCCCGCACGGACCTGGTCGATCACGAGCGCAGCTTCCGAGTCGGCGACGCGTGGGTCGATCTCGACGCCCCGGTTCATCGGCCCGGGATGCATGACGACCTGGCCCGACCGGACCCGCTCCGGCGTGATCCCGTAGAGCGCCGTGTACTCCCGGAGCGACGGAATGAAGGCCTCGCCGGGCGACATCCGCTCCTGCTGCATGCGCAGCACGTACACCACGTCCACGTCGGCCAGGTCTCGGATGTCCGTCGAGGTGGAGCACCCGAGCGCTTCGAGGCCTCGGGGAACCAGCGTCGGTGGCCCGATCAGCGTCGAATGCGCACCGACCAGCTCGAGCGCCTGGACGAGCGAGCGAGCGACGCGCGAGTGCAACACGTCGCCGACGATCGCGACCTGCAACCCCTCGAGCCGCCCGAGTGCACTTTCCATCGCGTACAGGTCGAGAAGAGCTTGCGTCGGGTGCTGGTGCTTCCCGTCTCCGGCGTTGACGACGCTCGCCTCGGTGCAGCGGGCGACCAGCACGGCCGCGCCGATCGACGGGTGCCGGACGACGATCACGTCGGGGTCGTATGCGGACAGCGTCGAAGCCGTGTCCTTGAGCGACTCACCTTTGTCCACCGACGATCCGGACGAGCGGAGCGACATCGTGTCGGCGGACAGCCGCTTCGCGGCGAGCTCGAAGCTGGCCAGCGTGCGCGTCGACGACTCGTAGAAGAGGTTCACGACCGTGCGACCGCGCAGGGTCGGGAGCTTCTTCATCTCGCGATCGAACGAGGATGCCATCCGTCGCGCCGTCTCGAGGATTCGCTCGACGTCAGCGCGCACGAGGTCTCCGATCGAGAGCAGATGGCGGCGCGGCTCAGCCGGAGGCCGAAGTTCACCCACGGTCGTCGTCCTCGCGCTCCCGGACGAGCAGCACACGGTCGATCTCGTCGATCTCGACCAACTCCACGTGAATTCGCTCGGTACGCGCTGTCGGCAGATTCTTCCCGACGTAGTCCGGCCGGATGGGAAGCTCGCGGTGCCCACGGTCGACCAGAACGGCCAGCTGCACGCGCGCGGGTCGCCCGTAGTCGAGCAGCGCATCGATCGCCGCCCGGATGGTGCGGCCGGTGTAGAGGACGTCGTCGACGAGGACGACGGTCTTCCCCTCGAGTGAGAACGGGATGCTCGTGGCGCGAACGACCGGCAGGCGATCGGGAGCCTTGCCCCCGTCCCGCACGTGCACGTCGTCGCGATGGAACGTGATGTCGAGGGCGCCGAGCGGAAGCTCCGAGCCGCTTCGCTCTGCGACGAGGCGCCTCAACCGGGAGGCGAGCGGAACGCCGCGCGTCTGGATGCCGACGAGCGCCAGCGCCTCGAGCCCAGGTCCGTCGGGGCCTGCTGAGCTCTCGATGAGCTCGTGAGCGATCCGAGACAGTGCCTTCGCGATCGCCTGCTCGTCGAGCACGGGCGTCGCGGTGGCGCGGTCCGGGACGTGCGTCGTCATCGGGCTCCTTTCCGGCCTCACTGGACCGGGTTAAAGGGTCGCGGGGTAGTCTAGCCGCCCTGGCTGACGGGGCTGATCAGACTCGCACGACGCCGCGCGCGGCCCTCGTCCTCGGTGCGATCGTGCTCCTCTCGGCGGCCGTCCGCTTCGCCGTCGCGCGCTCGTTCGACGTGCCCTGGATCGCCCCGGACGAGATGATCTACGGGCTCGTCGGACAGTCGCTCTGGGAATCGGGCACGCTGACCATCAGAGGCGGGATCGTTCCCTACTACAGCCTGCTCACCCCCGCGCTCGTCGGGCTGCCGCTGGCGGTCACCGACCTCGCCCGCGGAGTGGAGGTCGCTCAGGCGCTCCAGGCGCTCGCCATGTCCCTGGTCGCCGTTCCGGTGTACCTCTGGGGAAAGCCGATCGTGGGCACGCGCTGGGCGCTCGCGGCCGCAGGCCTCGCCGTCCTGCCGCCGGCGCTCTGGTACGGCGGGCTGCTCATGACCGAGGCGCTCTTCTACCCGCTCGTGATCGCGGCGCTCGTCGGGCTCGGCCGCATGCTGGAGGTGCCGACGCTCGTTCGCCAGGGCACGTTTCTGCTGATCCTCAGCTTCGCCGCCGCGGTGCGCATGCAGGCGCTGCTCCTGCTCCCGGTGCTGCTCGTCGCCACGGGGCTGTACGCCTGGTTCGGTCGATCCCTCGAGATCCTCCGACGCCTCGTTCCGCTGCTTGCCCTCGTCGGTGTCTCGGCAGTCGTCCTGGGGGTGCTCTACGCGACCGGTGGCAGCGATCTCTTCGGCGCGTACGGGGCGGTGGCGGAAGAGGCTCCGTCCTCGACCGGGACACTCGCTCACATCGCCTGGCACAGCGCGGCGCTCTATCTCATGGTGCTCGGGCTGCCGCTGCTGGCGACCGCCACACTCGCGGTCGAGGCCGCGAGGAAGGGAGAGGCAGACGTTTCGGTACGCGCATTCCTCGCGGTCGCGACGGCCTACGTGGGCCTGCTCGTTCTCCAGGTCTCGACCTTCGCCGCGGGACACCTCGATCACGTGAGCCGCCGCTATCTGATCACCGCGTTGCCGCCGCTTCTCCTCGGGCTCTGCCTCTGGATCTCGGCGGGAAGCCCGCGCCCGCGGATCACCGCCTCACTCGTGGTCGCCGGCTCGCTCGTCGCGCTCGTCACGCTTCCCGCGAGCCGTTTCGTCACCGCCATCTCCGCCGACGATGCGATCGCGGTCGTGCCCTTCGGCGAGCTCGCCGAGCGGGGCGACGGCGCCTTTCGCCTCGGCCTCCTTGCGTTCGGGCTCGTTCTCGGGGCGATCTTCCTCGTGCTTCCCCGGCGTTTCCTGCCGGCGACGGCCGGAGCCGTCGCGATCGGGCTCGTCGTGCTCTCCGCGCTGGGGGCGAGGGAGATCGATCGCTTGTCGGAGGTCGAGCGAACGCGTGCGGTCACGGGCGAGCTCGACTGGATCGACCGGTCTGGCGCGTCGGACGTCCTCGTCGTCGACACCGGCGAGCACCCCTCGACTTCGATCGCACGCACGATCTTCTGGAACGAGGCGGTTCGCCGCTCGGTGCGTATCGAAGGCGTGCCTGCCCAGGCGCTGCCGCAGCCCGAGGTCACGATCGGACGAGACGGATCGGTCGTGGACGAGCGGGGCGCGGGAGTGTCCGAGCCGCACGTCGTCGTGCCGACGACGCTCGTCCCGAGCGGTGAGCCGCTGGTCTCGACCCCGCCCACCGAGCTCGCACCCGGCTACGCCCTCTGGCGGGTCGACGAGCCTCTCCGGTTCGTCTCGCGCAGCGGAGGATTCTCGCCGGCGGGGGACTTCAGACAGTCCACGGTGGTCGTCTACCGCTGCGGTCCTGGCGCACTCCAGTTGCTCTTGCTCGGAAAGGACGGGCTCCCAGTCCGAATCTGGGTGAACGGGCTCCCATGGCTCACGGTGCAGCCGGAGCCGGGCGGGAGATGGGAGGGATCGGTTCCCTCACTCCGTTCCAACGCCGACAGCGATCCGTGCCTGTTCGAGCTCGAGAGCGAAGGTCTCGTCGGCTCGACGCGCGTCGAGTGGGTGCCGTCGGGCTAGAGAGCTAGCCCTCTTCCGGCGGCTCGTCGTCGGGGTCCGTGAGCGCCTCGATGGCATCGCGCGCGTCGTCGATCTCGGACTCGGGCACGAAGACCTTGAGCGGTGGGTCGTCGAGCGCATCCGGATCGTGCTCGGCCGCAGGCTCGAGCCGGGACTCGATGCCCGCTGCCGAGAGCAACTCCTGCAGCTGCTCCGCCTCGGCGACGTCTCCGGCGACCGCCACCTGAACCAGCCTCGTCATGGCTCCGGGGAGCCTACAACGGCTCGGGACGCGCGTGCTCCTGCGCGAACGAGCCCCGGTGGCCCTCGTTCCGGGAACGGAATCTCGATCACGTCGAAGTCCCGAGGCACGACGGTGTCGGGGAAGAGCTCACGTGCCTCCTCGACCACCTGGTGACCGAAGTACCGCGTCGACACGTGCGTCAAGGCAAGCAGCTTGACCCCTGCCTCGCGGGCCGCGAGCGCGGCCTCGCCTGCGGTCGAGTGCTGGGTCTCACGGGCTCGGTCCCGCTCGCCTGCGAGAAACGTCGCCTCGTGGATCAAGACATCGGCCCCGGCCGCTGCTTCGACGACGGACGCGGCGGGGGCGGTGTCGCCGGTGAGCACGAGCTTGCGGCCGTCTCGGGGCGGTCCGAGCACGTCGCTCGGCGTGACCTGTTTCCCGTCGGGGAGGGTCACGGCGTCGCCGCGCTGGAGGAGGCCGCGCGCCGGCCCGTCCGGGACGCCGAGCCGATCGGCGGTCTCGACGTCGAATCGGCCCGGTCGTGCTGCCTCCACGAGCGCGTACCCGACGGCCGACACGCCGTGATCCACCGCGAACGTCTCCAGCCCGTATCCGTCTCGCTCGAGGCGCTCGCCGGGCTCGAGCTCGACGGTCTCGAACGGGTACGAAAGCCGTCCGAAGATGCGGCGAAGGTTGCCGAGAAGCTCGCGTAGGCCGCGCGGCCCGTACATCGTGAGCGGCAGCTCCCGGCCCCTGAGGGAATAGGTCTTGAGTATTCCCGGCAGGCCGAGGTAGTGATCCGCGTGGAAGTGCGTGAGGAAGATCTCCTCGAGCTCGACCAGGCCGACGTCGCAGCGCAGGAGCTGGCGTTGGGTTCCCTCGGCGCAGTCGAAGAGGAGCCGGTCTCCACCTCGTCGAACGAGCGTTGCGGCCAGAGCGCGCTGGGCCGTCGGAGTAGACCCGGACGTCCCGAGGAAGACGACGTCGAGATCCACGGCGGCCGATTCTACGCGCTCAAATACCCCGTTCCAGCTGCCGATACAGCATGGATGGCGTCTCGGGCGTATCGCTCGGCTGGCTTGACGAGGTCGTTGACTCTGCTCTGGACCTTCGTCCTCGCCTCCGCGGCCATCCTGGCGGCTGGCGCGTTCGTCCTTTCGTCCGTCCTCGCCGACAACTTCCGAGAAGAGGTGCTCGCAGACAGCGCCCGTGACGTCGCGCTTTACTCGGACTCCGTCGTCGCGCCCGCGCTGGTTCGGGGAAAGCGCATCGTCGCGAACCGTCGCACACGGCAGCGACTCGCGAGGACGGTCGCGTCAGCGGACGAGCTCGTAAAGCTGACCGTCTGGTCGCGGCGCGGCAGGCATGTGTTCTCGACCCCCTCCGGCCGCGCGGTGCGCTCACCCGACGTGATGGCGACGATCCGTAGCGGGCAGGCGCGAGCGGCGGTACGAGAAATCTCCGTCGGACGAGGCAGAAAGCAGCGCTCGGAGCGAACCGTGGTCGTGTGGGCGCCACTGACCTCGGCCAAGGGACGACCCGTCGGCGCCGCACAGGTCTTTCTCGAGCCGACCGCGCTCGACTCCAGCATCGCGAGCGCGACCCGCACCGTTTGGGTCGTCGTCGGCCTCGTGTTCGCGATCCTCTGGCTGGCACTCGTCTTCCTCGTGCGCGGCGCCGCCGCGCGGCTCTCGCGTCAGAACGACGTTCTCATGGGCCGCTCACGAGATCTCAGCGAATCGTCTCTCCGCCTCGAGGAGAGCCTCCTCGAGACGATCGAGACGTTGAACGCAGCGGTCGAAGCCCGCGATCCCTACACGGCAGGTCATTCTCAGCGAGTACGCCGGGTGGCGCTCGCGATCGGCCGCGAGCTCTCGCTGCCGGCGAAGCAGCTGGGAACGCTCGGGACGGCCGCCCTGTTCCACGATGTCGGGAAGATCGGCATCCCCGACTCGATCCTGACCAAGGCCGGACCGCTCGGACCGAGTGAGGCCGCGATCATGCGAGAGCACGTCACCCGCGGCGCCGAGATCATGTCCAAGGTTTCCTCGTTCCAGGACGCGGTTCCCGCGATTCGCCACCATCACGAACGCTGGGACGGCCTCGGGTATCCGGACGGACAACGGGGAAGCGATATCCCGCTGGAGGCCGCGATCATCGGGCTCGCCGACGCGTGGGATGCGATGACGACCGACCGCCCGTACGCGCACGGCCTCACGCTCAACGAGGCGATGCTGCAGATCCGCTCGGGCCGCGAGAAGCAGTTCAGCCCTGCCGTCGTCGACGCGTTCTGGCGTGTCGCCAAGCGGCACCCGTCGGACGTCCTCCCGCCCGAGGCGCCGGCGGCTTCCGTCATCGCTGTGTAGTCAGCCGCTGGCCGGAAAGGCGAGGTCGGTGTAGACCATCTCGCCCTTGAACTTCCTCGCGCTGGGATCCCAGGGGAAGAAGATGGCGTTCCGCCACTCGAGCCGCCCGCCACTCGGCTCGTTGTCGAGCCAGCGGGCTTGGTGGGTCGCGGTCACGCGGGCTTCCTCGCAGACTCCCTGTGGCCCGATGACGATGTACTCGAGGTCGAAGTGGATGTCCGGAAACGCGGTCAGGAGCTCCGTGTAGAAGCGGGTGGCACCTTCGTGCCCCTCCCAGCGCGCCCCCGTACCGAGTACCTCGTACACGCAGTCCTCCGTCAGCGTCGAGATCAAGCCCGGCAGGTCGCGGTTGTCCTCCGCGATCGAGTGCGTCTTCCAGAGCTCTCGGATCTCCGTGTACTCGTCCTGGTCGACCGGTCGGCGGAGGAGCTCGAGGATGCGTTCGCTGGCCATGCGTCTCCTTTTCGGCAGGTTGGCCGCCGGTTCATATCAGGAGTGGCGAACTACGGAAGCGCGAGCCGCTGGCCGGGAACGATGGTCGCGCCCTCGAGGTCGTTCCTTCGCTGAAGCTCCCACACGCCCTCGCGCGGATCACCTGCGAACTTCGCGTCGGCGATCGACCACAGCGTGTCTCCTGCGCGGACGGTGTGGTACCGCTGCGGCGGGCCTGCGCCCGTGTCCCGCGCGAAGACCGCCCACAGGAGCACGGCGACGAAGACGACTACAACGACTCTGGCGAACATGTGTTCGTAGGATAAGCGAACACCTGTTCGGTTGTCAAGCCCTCTACCCCGAGGGCGGGACGTCGTGCTCGACGCGCGTCTTGCGAAGTCGATTCGACGCGGCCACGAGCTCGAGCGCCACGTTCGCGCGAATGTCTCCGCCGGCCGGCAGAGGGAGCGCGAGAGTGACCGAGCCTGGACCGACGGTCGTCCTCAGGCAACTCCGAGCACTCTCCGGGAGCGCACGCGGGGCGCCACCTAACCCGTACACGACGAGGTTCGAGATGCAGGCCGTCGCGACGGCCTCCTCTCCGGCCGCGAGCAGCGCCGTTGCCCTCCCGAGGCCGTCGATGCGGAGCTCCGTCTCGACGCCGACCACCTCGTCGACCGGCGTCCACGGAGGAGGCGCATCGGAGCAGCCCGCGGCAGTGTCGGCGATCGCTGCACGGACGGCGTCGGCCGCCGGGCGCGGCGTCCCGTCGGCCCGCTGGAGCGCGGCCTGGAACCCGGTTCGGAGGCCGTCGTCCCTGAAACCGAAGAAGCTCACCTCGTCGACGTCCGACTCGCAGGCCGACCGGCGGATCAGGTCGCCGTAGATCGCCGCCTGCGTGATCTCGTCGGTCACGGGCACGTTCTCCTTGCCCTGGTAGCCGACGCCGCGCGAGGTGTCGACCTGCCAGCCGACCTCGTCGAGATGCAACCTCAGCCCGTTGACCGTCGTCGGCTGCGCGGTTCCGTGAAACGCGTCCCAGAGCGCCAGCCTGATGCGGTCGAGGTTCACAAAACCGGCGTTGGGCCAGCCGTAGCCGCGATCGAGAGGGTCGGTCGCCCGATTCGGGTAGGGATGGAAGCTGAACGAGTCCATGAGCGGCCGTGTCCGTCCGCTCGCGCGGTACCAGGCGCCGAGCGCACGGAGAAAGCGCACGGGCGACGTCGAGACGTTGCTCTTCGCCTTCGGCTTGTCGTTCCCACGCGGGGAGAGCCCGATCCCGACCACCTCGAGCCCTGGATCGATTCCTTTCAGCGCGTCGTAGGCCGCTGCGAGGTAACGGCCGAACCGCGGTCCGGAGGCGTTCACGCCCGAGCGCGCGAACTGCGGCCGCCAGAAGGCGGGCTGATTGGGCTCGTTCCCGATCACGAACTGCCGTATCTCGGGATACGTCTGCGCCACCGCCGAGACGTACGAGGCAAAGAGAGTCGGTGTGCCGAGGCCGGCCTCGATCTCCCGTGGCGGATAGGGGTAGACCGCGAGCACCACCCGGAGCCCTGCGTCGAGCGCGTTCGGGATCACGCGATCCAGAAGTTGCTTGTCCTGGATCACCAGCGCTTCGCTGGGCTTGAAGCGGACGCCGATCACCGTCTGGCGGAGCCCGACGGCCGCCATCTCGCGATACATCGCAACCCCGCGGTCGGCCGCGTACTTCGCCGCGTCGTCGTTCGCGCCCACATCCGCGGCAGGGGCAACAGACGCCCCGGCCAGGAGCGCCACGGTCAGGGCCGTTGCCGCAGCGAGGAGTCGCATTCGAGTGTTTTCCGCGGGCTCCCCACTGCCCGGGCTGTCGGAGCCTAGATGATTGATCGGGAATTGTCGCGCCGCCGGGGGCGGTCACGACCAAGCCCGGCGACGCACTCACTCGTCGTGCAGGCTCATAAGCCTGTGCGATGAGGGAGGGTGGCGATCCGGCGCCGTGTCGTGGCCGTCATCCGGCCCGCCGTGAATTCCCGATCAATCGTCTAGATCCGCGCCAGAATCGAGTCAAGCAGATACGAGGCGCCGAAGCGGACCGGGTCGTCCGCCGGGAGGCCGGTTTCCGCTGCCGCCTCCTCGATCGCCGCCCGCGCGTCGCCGTCCCTGGGAAGGTCTGCGGTGTTGAGCGCGAGGCACACGACCTTCGCCGGGCGTCGCGGGAGCGCGATGCGCTCGTGGAGCTCGACGAGACTCTTCAGCGCAGGAATCGGATGCCCGGGGCAGCCTTCGATCTCGGTCGAGCCGGCGCGGTGGCAGAGGACGAAGGCATGCGGGGTGGCTCCGTGCATGAGCCCCAGGGTCACGCCCGAGTACAGGGGGTGCACGATGGAGCCCTGACCCTCGACGAAGAGGAGCTTGCCCCCCCGCGCGGCCCCTCCGACGACGAGCTGCTCGGCGGCACCGGCGAGGAAGTCCGCGACGACCGCGTCGACCGCGATTCCCCAGCCTGCGATCGCGATGCCGGTCTGGCCAGTCGGAACGAACACCGACTCGAGCCCGCGCCGCCGCGCCTCGAGATCCAGCTCGACAGCGACCGTCTTCTTTCCGATCGCACAGTCCGAGCCGACGGTGAGCACGATCTTCGCGTCCACCTCGAGGTTGGCACCCGTCGGCACGCTCAGCCCCTTGGGCGGTCGACGGAGGTCGCGGAGCTCGACGCCGCGCTGCCGAGCGAGCGCGGTCAGCTCCGGATCTTCCGAGATGAACTCGTGCAACCCGCTCTCGACGTCGAGGCCGTTGTCGATCGAGCTCTTCAAGAGCGTGCGCCAAGCCGGGGGGAAGCGGCCGCCTTGTGTGGCGACTCCCACGACTGCGACCGTGGGATCGAACGGGAGTGCGTCTGCGACGGTGCCGACGACCGGGATCCCGTCGTGCGTCTCCCCCGCCCTGGCCGAGTCCAGGATCGCGACCACGGGGTCCGGCCCATAGCGGATGATCCCGCGCATCGTCTTCCCGTAGTGCGCGTCATGCGAGAAGCCCTCGCCGAGGATGAGCAGCCGTCTAGGGCGCACGCTCACGGCGCTGCCACCGAGACGCCGAGCCCGGGTGCGGTCGAAGGAACCTGGACGCCTTCGACGAGCCCGACGCCCGGGCACGGATCCTCGCGCAGGAGCAGGTTCCCGTCCAGGTCGACGTGATCGCAGAGGGGAGCGACACAGCAGCCGGCTGCGATCCCGAGGCCCGACTCGAGCATGCACCCGAGCATCACCCCCAGACCGAGCGCGCGCGCAGCATGCGCAATCCGGATCCCCTCACGAATACCCCCGGACTTCGCGAGCTTGATGTTGACGCCGTGCGCGATTCTGGCGCAGCTCTCGATGTCGGCCAGCACGTGGCAGTCCTCGTCCACGTAGATCGGTATCGGCGAGCGCTCGCGCAGCTCGGCGCCACCTTCATCGCCTGCCGGCAGAGGCTGCTCGCAGTACTCGACGCCGAGCGCGGCAAGCTGCGGGAGGGCGTCGAGCGCCTCTTCGAGCGACCACCACTCGTTGACGTCGACCTGGAGCGGAAGGTCGGTGACGGCGCGCACCGCCTGCACGCGCTCGACATCGAGACCGTCGCCGCCCCCGAGCTTGAGCTTCAGCCGCCTGAAGCCGTGCGCGGCCCTCTCCGCCCGCTGCGCCATGTCGTCCGGGTCGCCGAGCCATACCGTCCACGAGGTTGGCGGACCGCCGCGCGGGAGACCGAGCAGGCGATGTGCAGGGATGCCGAGGAGCTTCCCCTGGAGATCGTGCAGCGCGCCGTCGAGGGCGGCCTTCGCCGCCCGCTCTCCCGGAACAGCCGCGAGCCGCTCGCCGATCTCCTCGAGAGCGAAACGGGTCGTCTCCAACAAGCTCGCCGTGCTCTTGGACGAACCTCGAGGCCGAGTCGACCGATTCTCCATAGCGGTCGATGGGTGCCGCCTCCCCATACCCGGTCGCGTCCCCATGGCGAATCGCGACCTGGAGGACGTCGGCATGGTCGGTTGCCTCTCGTGCGATGACGAACATCTCCGCCAGGTGCAGGCGAACGCTCCGGGCCTCGATCTCCACGGGCCTGAGCTTACGGCTGGCTGATCGCGACGACGTAGGCGACCGCGTCGGCCTGTTCCTCGCCGGAAACCAACGCAGGAGGCATCGCCCCTCGACCCTGCTCGATCGTCGTGGCGACCTCGGCGGCGTCCAGGCCCATGTCGACGAGCGGCGGGCCGACGCTTCCTCCCTCTCCTCCGGCGCCGTGGCAGCTCGCGCACTCCCGCTCGAACACGACCTGGCCGCGGTACACGTCCCCGCCCGCAAGCGTCGCGGCTGGCGGTGCCGAGGGCTCGAACACGGTCAATTGCGCGAGCGCGAACGTCGCGGCCGCGACGACAGCGCCCACGAGCACCGGTCTCCACAGACGTCCCATCAGAATCCGAACCGCACGTTCGTGAAGTACCAGAGGCTGGACGTCAGCCACAGGAGCGCGAGGATCGACGCCATCGTCAGTCCGGCCGTGGGCAGAGCCCACGCGGGCAGCGAGCGGTCGCGGACGATCAACACCTTCGCGGCGAAGACGCCGTAGACGAACGTTCCCGCCAGCGAATGCACCGCGACCCGGGTGTCGGGCGTCTCGAAGCCGAGGATCGTCACGCAGTGGAAGAAGACCGGGAGCGTGAGCAGGAACGCGAGTCGCCCCGACCAGCGATGCACGAGGGCGACGGCCGGCCCGTGCATGCGGAGGAACCCGAGCCGGCCCCACATCCGAGCCGCCGTCGTGACCTGCACCAGCGCCAGCACGACCGCTGCAGTCGCGAACCACGCCTTCGCGGCAATCGTCGAGGAGAAGACCGAGGTGACGATGTCCGTATAGACGTCGTTGACGTCGGCGAGCGGCACTGCCGGAGCGTACGACGCCGCGCGCCGGACCGCCAAGGTGGAAAGGGCGGCTAGACTGGTTGGCTCGCGCGCTCGTAGCTCAGGGGATAGAGCGCTGGCCTCCGGAGCCAGAGGTCGTAGGTTCGATTCCTACCGGGCGCATTACGAGAAAGCCCCGCACACGCGAGGCTTTAGTCGTTCTAGGGGCGGGCCGAGTTTCGCCCGAAATCGCTCCGTGCTACGCCGGTGCTACGCCGAGTCCGAGTTCGACGAGCGCATCGCGGGCCCGGTCACGCTCCAGCGCGTCTCGGTGAGCCTTGACGTAGGTGCCGTGGAAGACCTCGAGCGAGTGGCCCATCATCGCCGCGGCCGCGCCTCGGGGACACGCGCCTCCGAGAGCGCCGTCCCCGTCGTCCGTCGGAGGGTGTGCGGAGTGATGTGTCCGAGCTTCGCCCTCTCCCCCGCTTCGCGGATCGACCTCCTAGCGTTGTGCCGCGAGAGCGGCGTCCCTCGCCGCGTGCGGAGCACGAACGCCGAGTCGTCCTCGCCCGCGTACAGCGCCTCCAGCGACGCTTGCAGCCGCGGCAGGAGCGGCACTGTGCGAACGCCCCTCTCCGACTTCGGCGGGACGATCCTCGGCGCTTCTCCCGGCTTGAGCGGTGCGAGTTGGCCGCGGACGCGCAGGACGCCCTCGACGAGCGCGATGTCGCCCCAGGTGAGGCCACATGCCTCCGAAACGCGCAGACCCGCGTCGACGAGCAGGCACCCGAGCGCGAAGTCGTCGGACGCCCCGCAGCTCCACGAGGACGAGCGCCGCGTCCTCCGGGCGGAGCGCCCGCGTCTCCGACCGCGCCCGCTTCGACGGGAGCCGATCGCGGGGGACACCGGCGAACGGATCGGCCGTCATGTAGTCCCGCTCGCGGGCGAACCGGAGCACGGCCCGGAGCGCGGTCAGGACACCGTGCGTCGCCCACTCCGAGAGAGCGGCCTCGTGACAGCGGTCGACGACCCGGAGCACGTCGGCCTTGCCAAGCTCGGAGAGCTTGCGGCGACCGATCGTCGGCGTCACGTAGTCGCGGAGTCGCGTCCGGTACGTCTGGACGGTCGTCTCGCACATCCGCCCCTTGCCGACGATCGTCGTCCGGCCTTCGGCGTGTTCAAGGTACTCGGCGACGAGCATCTCCAGGCGGAGCGCCGAGGCCATCGGCGCAGTTCCAGTGCTGGCGGCCGCACGGGCCTGGAGCGCCGCTTTCCGGGCTTCCCGCTCCGACGTGCCGCGCGGAAGCGCCCGCCAGCCCTGCTGTCGTCCGCCCTGCCAGGAGATGACGTCGTAGCGCGTCTCGCCCGCGCACGGTCGTGCGTCGGTACAGGCCGACGTCGAGCCGTTCGCGCCGTCGGGAGTCGTGAGAAGATTGGGTCGTCATGGGAGCTCGCCTCCTGTGACCGGGGGCTCGGCCGTTTGCGCGGCGCGGGCCCCATTTGCTGTGTGAGGTACGACCGTAACACCACGCGCGGCCGGTGTCACGACCTGGCGCTCCGAATCGCCTCGTCGAGATCGCGCCGAGAGACGTACACACGGCCGTCGAAACGGTGCGCCTCGAGGACGCCGCGCTCGAGCTTGCCGCGGATCGCCTTCGGTGTCGTGTCGAGAAGCTCGGCAGCCGCGTCGACGGTGAGCCACTCCCACTCCGGCGCGTGTCGGGCGAGCTCGTCGCGGACGACCTGGAGGGCCAGCTCGCGAACGTGGGCCTCGAGCTCACTCACGTACGCCCCGATGATGCTCGCCGGCATCCCCGTCCGCGATCAGGACGTGCTCGAGCTCGCGCGTCTGCTCCGCGATGCCGGCTTCGACGACACGGCCGAGCGGCTCGAGGACGCGTACGACGTCGAGACGAAGGTACTCGCGCTGACGGTGCCGGAGCGGGAGGAGATCCTGCGGGCGCTCGACGACCCGCCCGGCGGCCTCGCGGAGCTCCGTGGAGTGCTGCTCCTCGAACATGAGGCACGTGTTCGCGACGGGCTCGTGTAATCGCTCGCTCCCATCGGAGAACTTGCCGCCGCTTGGCGAATGACCTAGGGTCGCGGCAATCCGTCTTTCGACCGGAGGTGCGCTATGCATGCCGTAGTGGTAAAGGTCTCGATCCACGACGCTGACGCCGCTCGAAAGGTGTTGGATGAGCAGGTTGTGCCCCGCGTCTCGTCCGCCCCGGGGTTTGTCGCCGGCTACTGGACTTGGGCTGACGACCGAAGTAACGGGCTGTCGATGATCGTCTTTGAGTCCGAGGCGGCCGCGCGGACAGCGGTCGATCAGATCCGCGCAACCATTCCTGACGAGGTCACGCTGGAGAGCGCCGATGTGCGCGAAGTAGTCGCGAGCGCATAGGCCGGACCGAGTTCGGGCGCACTCGACCCGCCCGACTTGTTGGCCGAACTCCGCGCCATCCTTCGTGAGCACGAGTGGCGCGTGCGCAACGGACTCGTCGAAGTCAGAGAGTGAAAGCCGCGCTGCCTCCCTTCTCTGTGTGTGGGGGGAGCCTGCCTTGCGACACGCTGAGGGGCGACCACGGAAGGCAGCTCCCCCCTTTGGCCCCGGGGCCGATCTGCGCGGCGTCGAGGCGAAGTGGTCTACCTCGGCTCGGTCGCTTCGAAACCACTGACGCTCGTCCGAGGTCAGGGGTTGCCCGTCGGGCTTCCCGCAGACGTCGCAGGTCGGGCGGGTCACGCGGCCTCGTCCGTGAGCGCCCCGCACCAGGGCTCGTGTCGGAACGTGTAGTGGTAGAGACCGTCCAGCTCCACGTCGGGCGTCCGCCTGGGCCCTAGCCTCGGCGACCAGTTGGACGAACTCTTCGCGCGTCCCGGGCCAGTCGCACCAGTCCGTTTCTGGCGGTCGGAGTCGAACAGGTCGACCCAGGAGCTTGGCCGCGTTGCGAGCGCCCTTGTCGCCGGCTTCATCGGCGTCGTGGCAGAGGTAGACCGCGGCGCCTCGCGGGATCCGGTCGGCCCACTCCGCCTTGAAGCTGAGCGCACCGGCCGGCAGGACGAGGATCGCGCCGTGGTCACCGACCAGGTCGAAGAGACGTGCGGCGTCGGTCTCGCCCTCAGCGATGAACCAGTCGAGCGAGGAGAGATCACCGACGACGATCGGCCGCAGCCACGATGACGGCCTCTCGGCCTCCGACTCGTCCGAGGTCCCGTCCAGGGGTCGGTACTTGAGCGCGACGACCCCCGAGCCGTCGCGGTTCCAGCCCGCGAACGCGAGGCACGTTCGCTGTCGATGCGTCGCGACTCGCGTACCGAGAGCGGTCAGCGCGTCGAGAGTGATTCCCTTGCGCGAGCAGAACTCCTCGATCCGCTCAGCGGTCGCACCGTTCAACGACGCAACGTCGGCGAGCGCGTTCCAGCGTCCCGTCCAGTCGCGGAGTGTCTTCGGCTCCCGCGCGACGACGATCTCCGCGTACCTGCTCACGCGGCCTCCTCCGTCGCGTCGAGCACCTCTGCGACGACGAGCCGAGCGGCCTCTTCACCGATGCGGTCGCAGGCGATCCAGCAGAAAGCCCGCCACGCTTCGGCGTCGAGCTCCTGCCGCCCGTCCTCGAGCAGGATGTGCAGCGCGACGAGCCACCACTGAAGCGGCGTCATCGCCGCCGCCTATCCGCTAGATCATGTTCGTGTGGATCGTCGCTCGGTTTTCGAGGCGAGCCACGCGATGTGCGAGACGTGCGAACGCGGCGGGCGCGGGGAGCGCGAACGCGGCGGGTCGGCCGACAGCACGAACTGACACGCGAGGAGGCACGTCGGCTTACGATCAAACCGGCGCAGTTCGGGTCGGCCGTGCAACCGGAAGCGGTTGCCCATCGCTTGGTATTCCGTCTCCTCCTCATCGCTGCGCTCGTCGTTCTTGGCGTGAAGCTTGAGGAACGAGCTGTAGACGTCGATCGTCAGACACGCCTGAGCGCCGTACTTCGCGACGACCTTGCGGTACCAATACTCCTCGCATCCCGTCCGCGTAGAGCCGCGCTCATGGAGCCACATGAGCATCGTGCGCTCCAACTGCTCCGTCGGCGGTTCGCCGGCTAGCAGGTCACGGAGAAGCACGGCGCGTATCCAGTCGGTTCGAACATCGTGCGCCCATCTTCGCAGGGGCACATGACGGTGCCGACCCCGAAACGGCGACGGAGGCCTCTCAGCCTCCGCCCCGACGATGTTCGCGACACCTACGCGACCACTTGAGAGTACCCCGCTAGTCGGCTAGGACGCCCTAAGTAGATCGCGACCTCGACGTCGAGCGGGGCTTCGCGACCGCCAGGAGCGCGAGCTACCTGCGGATCGAGGAGCAGGTACCCAAAAGGGGGACGAGATGAGCGCCGGTTTTCACGAAAACCTGGGTACCCATCCTCCCAGTTCTTCCCTTGAGTGGCCGTCCCAGCGGCCACTCTTCTTTTTGAGGACGCCACCTGCGGATCGAGGAGCGCGAGCTCGAGGCGGGCGGGCTGAACTAGAAGCGTCTTCTCGGCGACCGGGCTACTGCCTCTCGTGCCACCATGCAGCATGTCGGTCTTAGAGCGCCACTAGCCAGCGCCAGGGGCGCGGTACCGAACCTCGCCGGCTTTCTTTAGTGCGTCCATCGTTTCCTCAACGGTCAGGAGCACGGTGGTTTCGAACGAGCTGAGAGCCCCGCCGCCGCTGATAGCGAGCGCGACAGCGGCCATCGACACGTTGTCTGGCGCTTCCCACAGGTTGTAACCGTCATGCGTGCCGAAGGCGTACCAAAACCCGTGAAGCGTCCCCCCGACCGACTCGATGTAGGACTTCGCGGCCTCGCGCCGATCTTCCGGATTCGCGACCAGCCTGGCCCACGTCTCAGGCGTGTAGCTGAACTTCGAGAGATAGATCGCCACCATTCCTCCTTGCAATAGGTTGCCGGCAGTCGCCGCCGACTCTAAGCCGTGCAGACCCCATGGCGGGGAGCGTGAGAACATGTGTTCGGTGACGGCGCAGCCCCACGCTCACGTCCGCTTCCGCCGCGCGATCGAGCGCCGAGCCCTCTGGATGGCCGAGGACGCAGCTCGCGAGCTACCGAACCTGCCGCTCGAGGACGCGCGCCAGCTCGTCCATCTCTACGCCGAGTGGGGGTCGCCGAAGTACGAGAAGGCGGCGCTACGGCGGCTCGGGCGCTATCTGGATGAGGGTGCGCCGCCCCTTCACCAGTTCGCGGAAGTGGTCAGGACGCTGGCACGAAATGACCCCAACAGCATGGGCTGACGCACCGTGAAAGAATCGTGCGGCCTTGGAAGCGACCGTAAAGGAGAGCCATGCCGAAGGCATCGAAGGAGACGGCATCTGAGAGCGCGACGATGGAAGGCTACGAGGGCCACTTCGAGAACCTCGACGGGGGCTACACCGTCGGCTTCGAGACCTACAGCGCCGACGCCGACCTTGCCCCGTTGTACAAGGGCCTACCCAACGACCAATGTCAGTGCGAACACTGGGGCTACGTCGTCAAGGGCAAGGTGAAGTTCACATCCAGCGATGGTCGCGAAGAGACCTTCGAAGCGGGTGACGCTTATTACGTCGGGCCGGGACACACTCCCAGCATCTACGACGGGACTCAGGTGGTGGAGTTCTCTCCGACAGAGGAGTTCGGGAAGACAGTGGAGGTCGTCATGAAGAACGTGCAGGCGATGGGCGCCTAGACGGCCGCCGGCTGCTCTTCCTCGGCGAGCTCGACGAGCGCGTCGCGCAGAACGGGCTCTCGGCGAGCTCGAGCCTCTCATCAGCTCGCCGCTCCCGAGAGGCGAAGACGGGACAGGGAAATGCCTTGTTTTCTGGAAACCCACGGAGATGCTCACGCTCTTCGTGTTCGACGAACAGGAATGCAGGCGAGAGGAGGACTTGCCGGCGGCACTCAAGGGCCTCGACGACGACGCGATGGTCTGGATCGCACTGCGCGATCCGACCGAGGAGGAAGTCGCCACGGTCCAAGAGGCGCTGGGCCTCGCAGACGAGCAGGCGAAGAGACTGCTCGAGCAGCCGAACCAAGCGTCGCTGGTGGATCACGGCGAGCACATGCATGTGACGCTGCACGTGGCGAGCAGCGAGGGGGGTGACCCTGTCCTCCGTCCCCTCGAGTGCATACTCGGCTCGAACTGGGTCGTGACAGCGCATGAAGCGGAGATCGACGCGCTCGAAGACTTCCGCGAGCGTGCCGAGGGGGGAAGTGAGGTCGGTGCGCTCGACTCACCGTCGTTCGTCGCCGCGGCCGTCGAGTGGGTGGTCACCAGCTACTTCCGTGCCTTCGAGGCGATCGAGGAGGAGCTCGAGGAGCTGGACGCGAAGGTGATGTCCGACGTCCCGAAGAGCGTCTCCGACGACCTGGCGCGGCTGGTCGAACTCCGCCGCTCCATCGGGACGCTGCGACGCGCGCTCTCCCCGCACCGTGAGGTCATCGTCGCCCTGGCGCATCCGGAGCTCGATCTCTTGTCGACGGAGACCTCAGCGCAGCGGTTTGACGCCATCGAAAGACGCGTGGCTCAGGCAGTGGATGCGGCGCGGGAAGCGAAAGAGTCGACCCGCGGCTCGTTCGACCTGCTGGTCGCGCGACTCGGGCAGCGGACGAACGACATCATGAAGGTGCTCACGCTGGTCACGGTGATCCTCCTGCCTTCGACAGTGCTTGGAGGGATCATGGGCATGAACTTCAAGGTCGGCCTCTTCGACCTCGTGTGGATGTTCTGGGCCGTGATCGCCACGATGCTCGGCATCGCCGTGCTCGTGCTCTCAGTCGCCCGCAGTCAGCGCTGGATCTGACTGCCGGGACGTGGCCAGGAGTGCAGTCGAAGTAGAAAAGGGCGATTTACGAGCGTGCCGACCGCGGCCGAGCTCGCTGCGGCTTTACGCGGCGGCCTTCGTTTTTCTTCGCGTGGATAACCAAATAGAGGTCGCCGTGGTAGGCGAAGGTCGCGTTGAGTCGACCCCGCTCACCAGATCCTCGACGTTATGTCCAGCGGCAGGTCGGCAAGACGCCGGTTCGTCGCTCGGTTGCACCTGGCGTGTGACGGGCCGTGGTAGTCCATCGGCCCGCCGTCGTCGACGTGATCGAGATCCCACCGGTCGCGCGGGTCGATGAGCTCGCCGCATCGTCGGCAGAACACCTTCCCACGAGTTACTCGAGACGCCCACTGCTTGCGAAGCCGACGATGAGAGGTGCCGTACCTGCGGTAGTGCTCGGGGTCGCGCGGCCCCGTCTTGCGGTGACGAAGGCAGAAGCGGTTACGGGTCGACTTCGGGACGAAGTGGTTCTCGCAGCCGGGTTCCGCGCACTTTCGGTAGCGAACCTCGATCAACGACATTGCGGGGAGGGAAAAACCAGGGCGGGGGTCAATGTTCGAGGTCCTCTGAAAAGGCGCATGGATACAGGGCTTGTGGCGCACCCTCAGCGCACCACGATCTCCGTCTCGAAGTAGCGACGGATGGGCACCTGCTCGCGGTGATAGATCACTTCGCCGGGGCTGGGGCAAGGGGAGCTCGCCTCCGACGGAGCGACGTACACGACCCGCGCCCGCGGCTCGCGCGGCTCGACGGCCGGCGACAAGAGCGAGACCTCGGTCACGGCCATTCTGAGCACCCGTTGCCAGTCGCCCATGTCCTGGTGTGGACGCAGGAGTGACTGGTATGACGCGAACCGAGACTGACGCGGTTGTTCCGGATCATCCGCCGTGGCCTGACAACTCGGCGGACTCGGAGCATCGAGCCGCAAGCCTCGCGGACGAGGAGCGGTCTGCCCGTTGCCGAGCGAGGCTCGAGCCGGTCGTAGACGCTAGGGCGCTGCCCGACTTCCCGCGCGAGCCGTCTAGCCGTCGTGATCTCCGAAGGATCTCGGCAACGGGATCGGCCGATGAGCCCGAGACTTTGAACGCAGCGGGCCTGCGAGCTTGTCCGGGTCTCACGCCTGGCCATCGAGCCGCTGTAGCCCGAGATCGAACGATGGCGCCGAGGCGCTCGTCGGTTTCATCGACTCGGCTCAAGGAACACGGCCTCGCCGTTGCGGATGTACCAGGCGACGACGGGAAGGTTGACGGCATCGAACACCTCGCCGCGGTAGACGCGGTAGCGCTCGTCGGTGCGCGTGTCCTCGACGATCCGGCCGAGGCGCAGATCCGCGAGGTCGATCCTCTTCCAGGTTGAGCTCTCGGCGAGATGGAGCCGCTGTTGTCGGCGGTGCTCCTCGCGAGCTCGACGTCGGCTCTCCTCGTCCCCTGTCACGAACTCCTCGTCACTGAACCCGCCGAGCACCTGAACAGGTCTCATCGGGCTTCCGTCATGTCAGTAGCGGGCTCCCTCGCCCTGGAAGCCCGCCACGTGCCAGCAGCATGGAGGTGCTCACGAATCGCGACCCGGAGCTCGGCTGATACGGACCGCTCCTCCAACCGTGCACGCTCCACGAGGCGCTCGTGGTCGTCGGGGTCGACGAAGGCGGAGATCGAGACTCGCTCCTCGGTTCGCATAGCTAGAACATAGCAAGTCTTTTGCAACGTCACTAGCAAGCTGAAATTGCGCAAGAACAGGAGTAGGCTCCCGCTCGTGCCGCAGCGTCTCCCTCGGTTCTACGCGCGTTTGCAGCGCGTCGAGGACGAGAAGAAACTCGTGGCGATCATCGTCGAAGGCGACGAGGTCGAGAACGAGGCCGGGGTGCCGCTACGCCGGTCGGCCGACGGTCATAGCAAGGCCCGTGCTCGCGGTGTTCCGATCGTCGGTCGGGTCAGCGGCGCCGGTGCGATTCCGGGCACCGATCCACTCGGTTCGCTGCTCCAAAGGAGGCTCGCGGCAAGCGCCGCCGCTGAACGGCCCTACGTCAAGCGCCCGCTCAAGCCCGAGCTGCGCGAGCGTCCGGAGTCAGCAGCTCCGAAGCGTTCCCCGGATCAGATGCTCGTCGATCGTCTCGGGGTCTGTGCTAAGGGCTACGTCACCTGGCACTGGGCGGTCAGGATGCTCGAAGTAGGCAGCGGACTCGATGAGGAGACGCCAGTCCTCCACCGCCAGAACGAGTGCCACGTCGATCTCGAGCAGCACGTCCGAGGGCCCGAAGGGCTCGAAGGAGCTCAGCACCGCGATCTCGACGCTTCGACCGAGAGGCGCACTCAGATCAAGGCCGTCGATCGCCGTCGGATCGATCTCTCTCACCGGTGGCCGATACATCTTCTCCGCCGACGGATACTTTGTTGCCCATCCCTCCGCCCACTCGGGCGGCCATGCTCCAGCACTTATCGGAAACGCTTCTTCTATCGGAAACGCTTCTTCGTCGTCGCCTTCTAGGTCGACGAAACCGCTGTCAATCAGGGTCGGGACGCTCCCGAGGATGACAAGCTGGTCTACGCGATACAGGCGGGGTGATGCAAGCGGAGTGACCACGCCGCCTTGGGTCGCGAACCCTTCAATTGTTCCTCGCATGAGTCTGCGCAGATGCGCCGTGCTGTATGTCAGCTCATCGTCGGTGCTCACTGTCCGAAGAACATGGCAAACGTTCGGTGCTACGCCCGTGCTACGGCGCGACGGGGAATGAGGCGGAACGCTGAGGAACGATTCCGCTGAACGGTGCGGGATCCGGTAGTCGGATGGCACCCACGGGGGCCTAGTGCTGGCCTCCGGAGCCAGAGGTCGTAGGTTCGATTCCTACCGGGCGCATCGGGGTTTGCAGCGAGACGACAGGCAGTGTTCCGCGTATGCCGCGTTGCACGACCCCCGGAACCGAGTCAATATGAAGAGCCGCTCTGAACTCGTTTCCGCCGCGGACGAGAACTTCGTCGCCTCGTTTCGAAAGCTCACCGAGCACACTGCCGAGGGTGCCGTTCGCGAGTTCGGCGGCACGTTCGCCTTTGTCACCGGCGTCCCGCTGTCACTTTTCAACGGAGCCGTCGTCACCGAGCCGACCACCGCGGCTGAGCTCGAAGCTGCTCTGCAATGGGTGAGCGGGCGAAGCATCGCGAGTCGCACGTGGATCGCTGAGAGGTTCGTGGCCGAACTCGGTGAGATCCCGCTCGTTCACGGATTTGCTCGCGAGCTGGCGACGTATCCGGCGATGGTTCTGTATCCCGACCCCGGTTCTCCAGCACCCTTGCCCGGAGTCACGGTCGCATCCATAGACGAGGCGGGCCTCGACGAGTTCATCGGCGTGTGCGTCGAGGGAGGACTGTCTCCGGAGTTGACAGACCAGCTGTTCCCGCCGTCATTCGCTCGTGACCCGGACGTCCAGCTCTTCGTCGGACGACTCGATGAGCGGCCCGTAGGTACCTCGATCGCGATTCGGAGTCGCGCCGCAAGCGGCGTCTACAACGTCGCAACTCTTCCGGAAGCCCGACGGCGTGGGATCGGCACGGCGTTGACCTGGGCGGCTGTCGCAGGCGGCAGAACGTGGGGGCACGACGTCATCGTCCTGCAATCATCGGGGATGGCGCTCTCGATGTACTTCGAGATGGGGTTCCGAACGGTGGTGGAGTACACGGAATTCACCAGACGGGCCGGTTGAGCGACCTCGGGACATTCTGGAGTCGGGGAACCGGAACATCCGCCGGTCCTACAGCACCTGTTCCCGTGCCGTTACGAGACGTTCGACGTCTTCCTCGTCCGTGTACGGCCCGATCGACACGCAGGAGGCGCCGTCCCTCCCATTCGTACACCGGCGCCTCGATCCGGAAGTCCTCGTACAGGCGCGCCCAGAGCTCGCTGCGGCGGTGGCGGGCATCAGGTCGTTGATCTGGCCGACCCACCCACCCCTTCGGCCGAATCATCTCGCGTCCCGTTGTTTGAAGCCTGCTCCCAAGCCGAGCTGGCGCGGGTCGGCACCATCACGACGCAGGTCGACCTGCCTGATGGTCAGATTGCGCTTCTGTCCGACACACCCCGGACCGCAACTGTCACGACAACCTCAACCCGTCACGGCTCTTCGCGCCAAACTCAGAGGATTCTCGGCCCTGCTCGAGACATCGCCCAAGATTCAACGCAAGGTTCTACGGGCGCTCGCTGACCGCCTTGCGCCAACCGCTGTATAGGTTCGAGGTGTCCTTTGAGATCTCTGGTCTCGCTCCGCTCGCTCCTCGATCCGCCGGTAGCTCCCCTCTGGCGCACGGGCACCGACGCAGGCGACACCTTGACGAGCGCGGCGATGCCGAAGTGCGAGTCGTGCAAGTGGCCGACGAGGTACGAGCCGACTCCGGCTGATCGCCGCCGGGCGGCGGCGCTGCACCCGGACATCGTCGCCGCCGTGGACGCCGCGATGGCGGCGCTGGCCCGACTCCCGTACTTGGCGCGGATGCATAGGCCCGCGTTCTTGTTTCTTGTGCCACAAGTGGTTACGGTGGAGCGCAGCCTGTTGGTCATCGGGCGGCTGACCGCTTCCAAAGGGGGAGGGAATGAAGATTCGTCATCCGCTGTTTGTCGGACTGATTGCTGCTTTCGCGGTATCGCTGGCAAGCATGGTCGCCAGCGCCGTGGCGGCTGAGACTCCATTCAAAGGAACAGTTAGCGCGGTTGAAACGGGGACGACCGTTCCCCCGACCCGCTTCTTGGATCGGGACGGCACGGGGAACGCCACGTATCTCGGCAGGTACACGGAGCACGTGGTGATGGTGATCAACCTCCCGACCCTGTCGTCCAGCGGGGCCGCAACATTCACGGCGGCAAACGGCGACACCTTGCTCGCCACGGTTGTCGGACAGGCCACTCGCACGAGTCTCACAACGCTCTCAATTGTCGAGGTCTACACCGTCACTGGCGGAACCGGACGCTTCGCCGACGCAACCGGCAGCTTCACGCTGGAAAGCACACTGGACCAGACGACAGGCGTTAGTACCGGCACGTTCAGCGGAGCCATCGACCACTAGATGCCGTAAGACACGCGTCGGACTTCAAGCCGCTCCGGGTCGAGAGCCGCGGCGGGCCGGTTGCAAGTCCGTCACCATAGACACTCGTCAGTTGTGGCAGTTGCCCGCATAGATGTCCGCACCCAGCGCATCGAGCTCGGGCGGAATCTGGCCGGGCGCGTGTGCTCCGTCCACGATCGACAGAACGCCGGCAGCTCGCGCCGCCGCGCAGATCTCCTCCACCGGAAGGAGCAACGCCGTAGGCGAGGTGTGCGAGACGGAGATCGCTCGCGTGCGGCCCGATGCGCCCCGCCAGCTCGTCCGGCTCGCACACGACGAGGTTCGCGCCTACGAACTCCCACGTGCGCGTGACCGCTCCGTACTCGTGCCCGGTCGGACCTCGTCTCCGGCGTCGAGCCGCAACGAGCGGATCACGGCGTTCAACCCGGACGTCGCATTGGGACGAACACGAGATCCTCGGGTCGCGCGCCGACGAACGCCGCGAGTCTCGCCCGCGCTTCTGCAAGCCGGCCGGGCTGCTCCGCGCCTCCCAGAACCAGCGCGCGGTCTTCCGCGTGAAGAAGTCCGTCGGCCCGGTCTGAGCTCACGCTGCAGCGCCTGGTACTCGTCGAAGACGGGAACCGGACAGGCGCCGAAGCTCCCGTGATCGAGGTGGGCGACCTCCGGGTCGAGAAGGAAGCCCTCGCGCATGGGTGGCTAGTGTCCCACGGTTGCGCGGCGTCCTTCGCACCTACTTCCCACCTCTGCCCCGATCCGTCACGACCCTGCAGGTCGGCGGGCTCGTCAACGCGTTCGGAAACGGGATCACTTTGCCCTTCCTGTTCATCTACCTGCACAACGTGCGCGGGATCGGCCTCGCGGTCGTCGGCCTGATCGTCGGCACGCACGCGCTGGTGAGCATCATCGCCGGCCCGCTCTTCGGCATCCTCATCGACCGCCTGGGCGGCCGCCGCCTCCTCGGGATCGCGCTCGGGATCCTCGCGGTCGGATACGCGCTCTATCCATTCGTCCATGAGGCCTGGCAGGGATTCGTCGTCGCTGCCATCACCGGCGTCGGCGTCGGTGGGTTCTGGCCATCCCAGTCGACGCTGATTGCGGGCCTGACGCCTGCGGAGCAGAGGCCGGCCGCGTTCGCCATGCAGCGGGTCGTGATGAACCTGGGGATCGGCCTGGGCGCGCTCGCGGGCGGCCTCATCGCCACGACGGAGTCACCGGGGTCGTTCACCGTCCTCTTCCTCCTGAACGCGCTCACCTTCGTCGTGTACGCGGGCGTGATGTTCGCGCTCGTGCCTTCGCCGTCGCTCGGAAGAGGAGCCCGTGAAACCGGCTCCACGGGCTCGTATCGCGACGTCCTTCGCCACCGCGCGTTCGTGGCCGTGATCGGCCTCAACGCCCTGTTCATCTTCGCGGGCTTCTCCGGCTTCGAGCTCCTGCCGGTGTACGCGAAGAACGAAGCCGCAGTGTCCGAGACGCAGATCGGGCTCATCTTCCTGGTGAACACGATCGTGATCGTGCTTCTCCAGCTCCCGATCGCCCGCCTCGCGCAGGGCCGGCGCCGGATGCCTGCGCTCGGGCTCCTCGGTCTCACGTGGACCGCTGCGTGGCTGCTCGTCCCGATCGCGGGGTCGAAGACCGCAGGAGCTGCGGCGCTGCTCTTGACCGTTGCCATGGTGATCTTCGCGGTGGGCGAGTGCCTGCACGGCGCGGTCCATGCGCCACTTGTTGCCGATCTGGCCGACCCGCGTCTCCTCGGCCGCTACATGGCGCTCTCGGCTCTGTCCTGGCAGGTCGGGTTCGCGCTCGGGCCGGCCGTCGGGGGCTTCGTCCTCGACTACTCGCCGAGCGCGGTCTGGATCGGAGCGGCGGTTCTGTGCGCGCTCGGCGGCGGGCTCGCGCTCGTAGTGGAGGGCACCCTGCCCGCGCGAGCTCGCCGCACGCCTGTTCCGGCTACCGCCTGACGCCTACCCGGCACCTCGGACCGCCGAGACCGGGAAGGCTCCGGCGGTAGAATCGCGAACATGGCTCTAACCCTGGACGACCCTCTCAGTACCGGTGCCGAATCTTCCCCGCATCCGGCGTTCACGCTCGGCCCGTGGCACGGGCCCGATCGTCGTTCGCCCGGCGCCGGTCGTCCACGAGCTCTCCGCTAGCGGGCTCACCTGGCTGAACGTCGTCGCGCCGGACGTCGAGACGGCGCAAGGACTTGCCGATCGCTTCGGCTGGCATCCGCTCGACGTCGAGGACGTCGTCTCCAAGCGACAGCGCCCCAAGGTGGACGACTACGAGGACGACGGGTACCTCTTCGCCGTTCTCCACTTCCCGGTGTACGACCAGGCGGTTCAGCGGCTGAACGCCGCCGAGCTCGACCTCTTCATCGGACACGACTACATCGTCACGATCCCCAATCGCGAGCTTCTTCCCGTGACCCGCCTCTTCCGCCGCTGCGAAGAGGACGAGCACCTTCGCGAGCAGCTCTTCGCCCGAGGCTCGGGCCGGCTCCTGTACGAGGTGCTCGACGACCTCTTCGACTACTGCTTCCCGATCCTCGACAAGATCGCGCACAAGCTGGACGTGATCGAGGACGAGATGTTCGAAGGCGCCTCCGAAGAGGTCGTGCGCGACATCTCCAACGTGAAGCAGGAGATCATCTCGTACCGCAAGATCATCAAGCCCGAGCGGTCGACCCTGAGAGTCCTCGAGCGCCGCGTCGAGACGTTCCTGCCCGAGGAGCTCGAGCTCTACTTCGACGACATCGTCGACTCCGCAGAGCGGATCTGGGACTTGCTCGACAACTACAAGGAGGTCGTCGACGGGCTCGAGTCGACGAACGAATCGGTGATCTCACACCGACAGAACGACGTCCTCCGGCTGCTGACGGTCATCAGCGTGACGATCCTCCCACTCACGCTCGTGACAGGGCTCTTCGGGATGAATGTCCTCTTTCCGGGAGAGGGCACCCGCGAGGCGTTCTGGGTGATCGTCGGGGCGCTCGCGATGGTCGCCGGCGCAGCGCTCGGCTTTTTCCGCTTCAAGCGCTGGCTCTAGGTCCCTGCCTCAAACGTGCGGGCTCGGGGACTTTGCAACCGCAAGCGCCCAGGGAGTACAGGGGTAGCCCGCCTCGCGAACCACCCCTGACTCACCGAATCTTCAGTTACTCGACGCGCTCGCCGTATTGTCTCGAGGATGGAACAGCTGGACGCCAAACCAGTTGGCGTTCGGGTTGAGCTCTTCTCCCCACATCGTCTTCAAGCACATGGAGCCGTCTGTGTTGCGATCGTATGGGCGGACCGCCGACTCCCGGAAATCCGCCTCGTTGGCCCACGGAGACTGATCGAGGAGAGCCGGCCAGACAATCGCGGCGACTTCCTCGACGGTCTTCTCGTCCCATCCGGTACCGACCGGGCACCCCGTCTTGGGAGCTGCGCTTGCACTCACGGTCAAGGAGACCGCAAGAGCAAGCGCGACCAACACACCACCAATCAGCCGCAGCTTCAACGCCATCCCTCCCCTAGTCGAATGAGCCGCTCACGACGCGCCCATCATCCCTCAATGGTTCTGGGGGTTCAAGAGCGCGTGGACGAGCGCGAGTTCAAAGCCGGCTTTCACACGATCCAGTCCAGCTACGTGGCCTACGCCATTCGTTGTAGGACTCGAAAACCTACGTGCCCGAGCGGGGATCGAGCTCCTTACTCACCTCCGCCGCCTCACCGATCTTCTCCACGACCCAGTAGCGCTCGTTCCGTTGCACGACGCGCTCGACGGCGGAGGAAAGATGCTCGTCGGTCGGGGCGACGAGAAAATAAGTCGGCTTGGCCCGAACGGCTTCGTATTCGACGAGTGTCAGCTGCACCGGCCTCATGCACTCCGTGGAGGCGCACTCGCAGATCCAGTCGGGCATCGGAGGATCGATCCACACGTGCACCGCGTTGTGCGGCTCCATGCGCTCGTTCAGGTTCCGATAGCGGGACTCGTTTCGTCCAGCACGCTCCTGCAGATCGGATACACCGTTGGGCACGATGGCAGAGAGTCTATGCGCGCCGAGCTAACGGCGAGAATGAGCTCCAAAGTGCAGGAAGGAGGGGTCGGGACCCCCGCCGCATCGGGGCCCGACCCTTTCGTGTCGTCCTCGTCAGAGGAGGATCCGCAGTGCCGTCTCTGAGGGACAACCCCGACGCGGGAGCGCCGAAGCCTCGTGCAGGTCGATTTCCACATGTGAGGCGAGAACGAGAGCCGATCCAACGTCGTACCCGGAACGGACGAGTTCCTCGAACCGCCAGCGAAGAATTGCCTCTGCCTCTGTTTCGTCGATTAGCTCGAACTGGGCCGCAGTCATCGCCGCCCCTCCCTCTCGTGTCTCGGTTGTGAGATCACAGTTCACCGTGATCGGCGTCGCACAGCGCCCACTTGAGGTCCAGAAACGCCGACCCGAAGGTCCGGCTCCGGCGCAGAGATGTCCCTCGGACGAGGGACGCCAGCTACCGCCGCTGCGTCTCGACCTGCCGGTGCGGGTCCCAGAAGACCCGGCAGGCGCCCCACAGGCCCCGGTGCGCGTCGCGCGCGTCGTGGGCCGCGTCGAGCAGCAGATCCGCATGGCGACCGCGCATGCCGCCCCTGAAGTACGGAGTGGCCGCACCGCGTCGAACGAGCTCGACGTTCACGTTCGCATCGGCGGCGTGGACGTAGCGAAGGAGACGCTGGTACCGATCGACCTGGTCGAGTCCGGGATCGGCTTCGAGCATGATCGCCTTTCCGGGCCGCAGCATGCTCTCGAGCTCTCGCAGCGATTCCCGCCCGTAGCACTCGCGTGCTCCGAGCTCCGGAGCGTCGATCTGGAGGAGCCGCACTCGGTCTCCTCCCTCGAGCACGATCGAGTCGCCGTCCGCGACCCGCTGCACGATCGCTGCGTCCTCGGGAACCACGGCTTCGGTCTCCAGACACGCCGTGAGGAGCGTCGTGGCCAGGACGGCAGCAAACACCATGAGTGGACGTGCCACGGAACGCACGATAGAAACCTTTCGTGACGAAGCCGCTCTGGGCACCCTGGCGTCTCGAGTACATCGCGCAGGCGGACGACCTCCCGGGATGCGTCTTCTGCGACGAGGGCGCAGACGAGCTCGAGAAGGGGAAGTCGCTCGTCGTGCATCGAGCACGATCGGCGATCGTGCTCTTGAACAAGTACCCGTACTCGTCCGGCCATCTGATGGCCGCTCCGCTCCGGCACGTGGGCGCGCTCGGCGACCTGACGGACGCCGAAGCGCTCGAGCTCCACCAGCTCGCCGTAGCCGGCGTCGACGCGCTCGGCCGGACCTACGGACCCGACGGCTTCAACTTGGGCTGGAACCTTGGGCGCCCGGCGGGCGCGGGGATCGCCGACCATGTCCACCTGCACGTCGTTCCACGCTGGTCGGGCGACACGAATTTCATGCCGGTTCTCGCCGACGTGAAGGTGCTACCCGAGCATCTGCTCGAGACCCGCGACCGGCTCCGTGCGGCGTGGGCTGAAAGCTAGTGCTCCGTCCCGGAAGTCGCTCGATGATCGTGGCGCGCGAAAAGCAAGTCCGGCAAGGACGCAGGGAGGGCCAATATGCAGGCATATTCGCCCGACTGAGAACGCGGCCGGGCGCCGCTTTGCAGCCGCCCAGGTCGCAAGCTACTTCCGGGGCGGTGCACTAGGGCGTTATCTGGCGGAGCGCACGCCAGTGTCCCGCGGGTGTCGTCGCCCAGTCGTACAGGCTCACCCCGATCGTTCCTCCGTCGTCCGAAACCGCGGCGGCGAAGCCGGCGAGTTCCTCCGGCCCGAGCCTGTCGGCCACGCCGCCGGCGACGTGGATCGCAACATCCGGGTCTCCCGCCTGGAACCGCAGCAGACGGATCGCTCGGGTCACGTATCCGTACGTAGCGTCAAAACCCTTGAACGCACCGCCCGTGTAGACCATCGGGGCGAACGCATCCGCTACCTCGGCCAGCTCGACCCACGGGAAGCGAGGCCACGTGCTCGGGCGGCGCTCGAGCCCTCGTGGGTTGAACGGAATAACGGCGAGCGGAGTGGATCCCGCTTCTCGGCGCACGCGGCGAGCCAGTGCGACGGCACGGCGTGAGCGCAGCGCGACGTCTCGAAGCGCCGTTCCCTCGATGTTCAGGCTCACGCCGTCGAAGGCCTGCCCGCCCGGCGTGCGGAAGGTCAACATGGCAATCGAACGTCGCGTGTCGCGTGCGGGATCGACGTGCCCGGGCAGATACCACGCGACGACCTTGACGCCTCGCGCGTGCAGCGCCTCGACGAAGCGGCCGAGCTCGGCGGGCTTGACCACATCGGTCGACGCGCGGTAGTTCGCTGTCTCGACCCACACGGTGCCGACCCCGCGGGCGGCGATTCGCGCGGCGGTCGCCTCGGGCGCTGCGTAGACGCCACCGTCGTAGATGTCCACCCACGTGCCGAGCCCGCCGAAGACGGAGGAATCTGCACTCTTCGCTGCTGGCGCCGACGAGGCTCCGCCGCAGGCGACGGCTACCGAGACCGCGAGGACGGCGATGAGCACACGCATCGCGGAAACGATAGGGACGATCTGTGAAGGCTCTGTCAATGAGACGGAGGGGCCGGCGGCAGGCCCCTCCAAGGCGGCGCTACGGCGTCTGCGAGCCCACGCCGCAGAGCGCGGCGAGGAACTCCTGCAGCGTTGCCCCGCGTCCGACCAGCGAATGTGCCTGCCCGTTCGTCGGGTCGCCGTCGGAGCTACCTCGGCCACCGATGGCGTCACCCTGACCGCCACGATCGCCGACGAGTTCCTTGTACAGCGTCGTGTGGTACCCGTGACATCCCTTGTCGGCCGAGCTCGGGTCGGCGAGAGCGCTCGCCGAGAGAACGAGCACTCCCGCTGTCACGAGGACAGCGATGAGACTCTTCATGCGGTTTCCCCTGTCGGTTGTCGGGACGCATTGGCTGCACCCCGGCTACCTGGTACCTCGGCCGACGTCATCGAGAGAGCGATCCCCCGCGCGGGCGATTCGCGCCTGTCGCCGGTCTATCGGCGGGCGCGAGGTTCTTCGGGAATGTGCACTGCGCTAAACCGGGCGCCCCGCCAGGCGACCGCGTCGACCCCGAGCCTGGTGATCTCGTCGTTACTACAGCCGAACGAGCGCACATAGTCAACCGCAGCCTGCAATGCGCTGCTCGAGTGTTGGATCGACACCATGCGACGCCCTGAATGAATCTCGTATCTCCGACTCATCTGTACACATAAGACGCAATGAGGAGTGGAAACTTGCGCCCAACAGCTGAGCCGCGCGGCTGGGCCGCAGAGCGTGACGCGTCCGACGTCTACCGCTACACCAGTTGATCGTCTTCATCTGCAGCGGTCGGGTGCAAAGCCTTCCGCACCGGGGCGGAGGCGACCGGGTAGGTTCCTGAACGCGGTGACTGTCGCGGCTCCCGCCGATCTGCGCGTCCCATCGGTCCCGTGCCGCCGTGCGCGAGCCGTCCGTCAACGATCTCTACCCGCAACGCCGAGGAGGAGTAATGCCCCCGAAGGAAGCAAGCTCGGAAGAGACCCCGTACGGACGCTACGTGACGTCGGACGGCTGGTTCGTCCACAACCTCGGGAACGCGCTCGCGGTGCGCAACGAGGAGAAGGGCGGCGCGCTGTACCCGCTCGAGCCGCGGGAGTCGCCATTCGCCGACTTCGGCGTCAACGTCCGCGTTCTCTGGCCGGGCGACCCGAACGCGCTCTACCACTCGGAGGACGTGCAGGAAGGTTTCCTCGTGCTCTCGGGCGAATGCACGCTGATCGTCGAAGAGGAGGAGCGGACGCTGCGGCAGTGGGACTACTTCCACTGCCCGGCCGATACCACTCATGTGATTGTCGGCGCTGGGCAGGGGCCGTGCGCGATTCTCATGATCGGTGCGCGGCCCGACGTCGAGAGGTTGCGTTACCCGGTGAGCAAGGTCGCGGCGAGGTACGGCGCGTCCGCCGCGAAGGAGACCGACAAACCGGATGAGGCGTACGTCGACTGGCCGGGCGAATATGAGCCGGTGCGCCTTCCGTGGCCACTTGCCTCCGACACAAAGCCATGACAAGGAAGCCGGTCTTGCATAGGTGCGCTCACGCCGCACACCCAATCGCTGGGCGATGCGACTTCGTCAGGTCGAGCTACGAGTCCTTTTTCTCGATGATGGTGATGTTCTGACCGCCCGCGGACCGCCGCCTCATGCCGAGGGCCAAGATCACAGCGAGCAGAACCACGAGCAATAGCACTACGAAGAACCAAATGGGCATCGAGAGGACCTTCCCTTCCTGGTCGGGTGCAGGAGCGACGGCGGCTGAGTGCGGGTTTCAACGACGCATTCCTCAGCATCCAGAGGAATCCTGTTGGCACAAGACCCAAGAAGAGGCTGTGCGCAGGTCCTGGGTTGGCGGGTTGGTCACTTCCGTCGGCGCGAACGGCGCACGGCTGGCGAACGCCGGTCGAGCATCTACTCGCCGAACACGAAAGCGCGCTCGAGCTCGTGCGCCTGCCACGTCGAGAGCTGCGGGTCCTCGAGCAGTTCAAGGATCTGATCGACGAGCTTCGCCTGTCCTGGCGGAAGCGGCGGCGGCCGAGGGTGCCAGTGCAGGCGAGCGCGAATGTTCGCGTAGATCGCGCCGCGGGCGTGTTCGAGTGCCTCGACTTGCTCGTGGAGCTCACGGGCTCGATTGAGCATCCCCCGGAAGTTGACCTCGTCGATCCGCACTGCAGCCACACCACGTACCCCCGGGCTGCCAGAAGGAAACCGTGTGCTCGGCGCGTTTGTCTGCCTTAGCGGCCCCTGCCGTCAAGCCTGATCATCCATGCGTCGATCGTGTCGATCTCGGCCAGTCGGACTGCTCCTCCAACGAATGCAAAGGATTCCATTTCAGGACCGGAACGGTTCCGGACGACGAGGAACATCGGCACGCTTCGGTTATACCGCTCCTAGACGAGCCTTCACGCACGCGCGACGCCGCGCGTACTGGGCTACTTGCGCACGTCGTGAAGCTCGTAGAAAGCCTCGCGGGTCGGCGGGGTCGCGTTCTCGGGGTCCGGAAGAGCCTCGAGACCCTGTTGCATCAACGGCTGCACTCGCTCGGCGATGAAGCGCTCGGCCTGCGCCTGGGACTCCCAGACGTCCATGATGCGAAAGACGCCCGCGTCCTTGTCGAACCCTGCCGTGTGGACGATCAGACCATCGATCGCGTCTCCACCGATCTGCTCCTTGGCGAAGTCGTAGTTCGCGGTCGACCAGTTTCCGTCCTCGACTGCGAACTCCTGGACGTAGACGACGGCCATCGAAACCTCCTTGTTCGGGGATCCCGATCCTATGGCCCCGGCGGTTCGCGTGGGGTTTCGATCCGGAGAGCGATCGCCTCCTCCCACCTCGCGCGAGTGATTGGAACCTCGCTCGAAATGGTCGAGCGCACGCACGGGCACCTGCGCGGTGCCGGCCATGCGGTTCCGCTCGCGGCTGGACGCCTTCGCAGCCCATCGAGTGGGCGTCGAATAGGCGTTGAGTAGGCGTCGGCCGAGAAGGGCGATCCTGGCTGAAGGGCTAGAATCCTCGGCACGCGGACGTAGCTCAGTTGGTAGAGCACTGGCTTCCCAAGCCAGGTGTCGTGGGTTCGAGCCCCATCGTCCGCTTCACGAAAAAACCCCCGCTAGTGCGGGGGTTTCGTTGTTCTGGGGAGAGCTTCGGCCTCGTTGCCGCGGCCCACTAGTGGCCCAAACCCAGAAAGTGCCGTTGCCTGCGGCGACAGCGGCAGGCTCAGTGAGTCTCGGCGGCGTACGCTGCGAGCTGGGCAGCCAACTCAACCGGACGACTGAGGCTGATGTAGTGACCGCCGGTGATTTCGTCGGATTCGACGCCGAGGCGCTCGCGGGCGTGGCGCCGCGCCCATGCGGCCGGGAACATTCGGTCGTCGCGGCAGAGGAGGTACCTCGTCGGCGTCTCGGGCCAGTCCTCGAGGGGCCACGGCTCCTCCAGCGCCTTCGAAGTCTCGTTCCGTTCTCTCCGCCTTGCCTCGGCAGCAAGTCGCGGAGGGACGTCGTGGTAGAAGACGTCCTCGTACCCGCTCTCCTCGTAGCCGGCGTTCGCCCACCAGTCCGCGAATAGCTCTCCGGGCGAAGGGATCATCGCCGCGACGAGGACGAGGAGGTCGACGGAGATGCGAACGCAGACAAGTGGCGCCGTAAAGCCGCCGAGTGAGTGGCCGACGACCACGACTCCGTGACGGCCGCCGACTGCCCGCACGACGGCGTCGGTGTACTCCTCCCAACCGGCCGACTCGTCCTCGCTCGGGAGATCAACGGCGACAGCTTCGTGCCCGCGCTCACGCAACGCAGGCGCAACCAGGTGCCAGTCCCACGCGCTCCCGCCACCTCCGTGGATCAGCGCGAACGTCGCCACCGAGGCCACGCTACCCGAGACCGCATCGAGAAATCGAAGATCAGAGCATCTCACTGTCCGCCCTCTGCCGCCTCACCTGCCTCGTTCGTGAAGGCATCCATACGCGCTCTCGCGTTCTTGGTCGACGCACTGAGCAGGTGTGCATACGTTCGTTCGAGCATCGTCAGCGACGTTCCCGCGAATCTCGCCACGTCGCTCGCCGGCACGCCTGCGTGTAACGCCCAGCTGATCCCCGAATGCCGAAGGACGTACGGCGTCACTGCCTCGTCGAGGCCCGCCGCCTCCCGTGCCCACGCAAACTCCCTCCGGCCCCAGTTTGCGACGGTCGTACAGGCCGCCTGAGGGCGACGGGAACAGCAGCCGGGTATCGAGCCGCGGAGGTAGATCGTCGAGGGCTTCACGCGCTCTCAGCGGCAACGGTGTACTGCGTAGCGAGCGCAACGTCTTTGTCCCCCTCACCCGGAGCTCACCCTCCCCCACGTCGCGCCGCTCGAGGCCGAGGAGCTCAGCTGGCCTCAGGTAAGCCCACGCACAGACGATGACCGCGGCGCCGAAGGGTGACCGCATCTCGGCGGAGAGCTGCTCGACCTCGGCCGGTTCCAGGACGGCACCACAAAGCGCCGCTCGCGCGGGGGTTTTGCTCATGGTTGAGCCGGAAACGGCCTGCTCGACGTGCGTGCTCGTGCGGTGTCGCAAAACGACGCGAATGTACGGCGGTGCTACCCCCGCTACCCTCCGGCTTTCGCCTGCTCGGGCGACTAGCTGGCGCTCCCGTTAACAGCGGCCCCTTGCATCCGCACGTCCAAGTTTGAGACTCTTGGCGCAAAGCTCGTCACGGGAGGGGAGCGACGCTTTCATCGGAGTAGGCATTCAGTAGCTGGCTGCACGTTCGCTGCGCTCCCGACTGCGGCATCTATCGAAGGGAGGTAAACCATGCGGCAACTTTTGGCAATCCTGAGCGTCGCGGCCATTGCACTCGCCGCTTCGAGTTCGGCGACCGCGGATCCAGTACGTCACTTCGAAACCTTTGTAAACGATTGCGGCTCGTACGGAACCGTCGAAATCGTTTCCAAGCCAGGATCGAGTCAGGTCGTCGAAATCAACGGTGCTCCGAGCAACAGCGTCGCCTTGCTCGTCGACTACGAGTTGTTCCTGGACGGCGAGTTGATCGATTTCACGCCGGGGGCGCAGTACCAGCCTCGGGGCATCCAGAACAATCACGAGCTCGTCGTGTGCTTCGACACGACTCTTGCTGCTCCTGACTATTTCAAGGCCTGGGTGTTGTTCACCCCAGCGAAGTAAGTCGGCATGAGGCGGGGCGCACCGCGCCCCGCCTGTTCATCGGGACAACAGATGTCTTGGACGGCCCTCGTGTCCGTGGTACTTGCCCGCAACCGAGTACGCATACGCAACGTGCTCGGTGCCTGCCGCGGACCATAGGTCGGCAAGATCGACGCTTGCGTCTCCCGTCTTCACTTGAGCTATTGCGAGAGTGCCCAGGTGTAAGCCACTCTGCCCGTCGAGCGGCCTGATTCAGAACCTCGTCCACGGGACAATCAACGCTACTCGCGTTTTCAGCTACCGAGCGGTCGTACCACCGTATGGGTGTTCGCGGTTCTGCGGACCTGGCGTGGAACGATCGTGGAACGGAGAGATGGGGAAGGTTGGGAATGTGCGGGGCCAACCAACGAGCTGAGATCGTGGAGCAAGCACGGATTCCGGGAGTTACGGGAAGACACGAGGAAGCCCGGGGCTGCTTCCCAAGCCAGGTCGTGGGTTCGAGTCCCATCGTCCGCTTAACGGAAAGCCCTGCTAATCGCTGCCTCGTAACAGCGTCCGCATGACTGGAACGGACGAGAGTGTCCGAACTGGAACGTTCCTGGACGGTCAACTCCGTTTCACCGTGGTCGGCCATCGTTTAGCACGCGATCGTCTACGCGATTGCCTACCTGCCTTCCAGCCGGGACCATCCACTTGCGGACGCTCCGATGACAGCCGAGGGAGTTACGCGGTGAGGGGCGAGATCTGGACCTGTGCTCGGCGGGTCGGCTTACCGGACCGGATTTAGGCGGACCAGCTGGAGCGTCTCAGGATGCCTGGCGAAGAAGTACCTGACGTCCGACAACTGGAGCGACCCATGCGCCGCCATCACTTGCCTGGGCGAGTGTGCGGAAATGTGTCTCTTGGGCCGTGTCATGTCCGAAGCTGCTTGTTAACGCATGAACTGAAACGTCAGAGGCGGTCGGCCGCTGGGGACCCGCTTTGGTACGAGACGGCGAAGGTGCTCTGGCCGAGCACGAGGGTCGAGGAGGCCGTCGCCCACGAATGCGACCAACTCGTCCAACTGCTCGGCTGACAGCTGACGCGGCGAGGCGACGAGCGGATCGATCCGCGCAAGCATGGCGTCGGTCGGACCGATGGGGCCGGCGAGATCGTTCGGCATTCCCGCCTGAACCGGGTCGTACGACTCAAGGGACGAAACTACGTCGAGATGGTGAAGGATTGCGTCGCGCAGCGTCCGGAATGCTCCGTCGTGCATGAACGCCGCTTGCACGGCGGCGTTTCGGAGCGGCGAGGTTCTGAACGCGTACCTGTCAGCGGTGTCACCCGTCAGCTGCTCCCGCCCGAAGTCCTCGTTCAGCCCCGGCCCGTCGAACGTGTTGTTCGTCAGCGCGGGCGCGAGCTGAGGAACCGCGAGCACATGCTCGCGGAAGTCGCTGAACATCTCGTTCGATTCTCCGGACACGCTGTGGCACGACGCGCACCCTGCCTCGCCGAAGAAGAGCAGCGCGCCGCGCTTCTCCTGAACAGTGAGCGCGTCGTGCTTGCCACGCGCGAACCGGTCGACCGGGGCGTTGGCGAACGTGAGCGAGAACTCGAACTCGGCAATTGCCCTGCCGAACATGTCGAACGTGATCTGCGCGCCTGCGCGCACCTCCGGGAAGGATCGGGCGAAGAGCTTGCGGTATTCGGGCACTTCGTTCAGCCGGCGAAGCACCTCCGCTCGGATCGCGTCGTTGTCGCCCGGAAAGTCGAAGCCAGCGACCTCCGTGCGCTCCGTCGGCGGGATGAACGCCTGCGCGGTCAGCAGGTGCGGCTGGCTCGAGAGCGACATACCCTCCGGTGCCGGGAAGAAGAAGCCCGCAGTGTTGTCGAACGGGTCGCGGGACATCGCCGCGAACCGCGAGTTCCACATCAGGCTCGGATAGAACGCTGCGTTGATCACGGACGGCGACCGCCGCATGTTTCGCGGTCCGACGCGATCGGGCCCGACGACGCCATTGCTCTCGATCCCGATCGCGATCGGCTGTGAGTCGCCGAAGCCGTTCGTTGGCGAGTGGCAGCCGGAGCACGAGTTGTCGTCGTTCAGGCCGGTCACCGTGTCGAACCAGAGCAGGCGGCCCGTGTCGGCCAGCTGCGGGTCGACGGGACGGCCGAGCCGAGTCGTCAGCGTCGACTCGACGCGGCCCGTGAACCCGAGCTCCTGGAGGCGGTGCGCGAGCCGCCCGTCGAGCGAGCGGTCGCGCGCGCTGCCGTACGCAAGTGATGCGAGGCCGACCGCGAACGTCGTTGCGACGGCGAACGCGACCGGCCAGCGCATCGAGTTCGTCCTATGCGTTGCCGTCCGCCACCTTTAGAGCGGGTCGCAGAGCGGAGCGCCCGTGGCGAAGTCGAGCGGAGAGCCGAACTCCCGGCTCGGCTCGAACTCGAACACGTCCTCGAAGTTCGTGGTGAACGTCGCCGTGAAGCCGTTGTTCAGCTTGATGTGGTTCCCGGCCAGCGAGAAGTGGTCGGTCATCTTTCCCGTGAAGAGACCGGATCCCGGCGTCGTCTCGGTGACCTTGAAATGGTTGCTGTAGCTGAACGCGTACTCGTTGTCGTCCTCGTCCGTCGCCTTCCCGGACGCAGTCGACGTGTTCTGGATCGTCACGGCCCCGTTCGGCTCGAGCTTCACGAGCGTCACGGAATGCAGCGTCCCTTCCCACGAGATCACGACTCCGTCGGGCAGGAACTCGCATCCCGTCGGGAAGCCGTTCGTCTCGGTCGAGGACATCGTGAACCCGGCGGGGACGTCCTCGACGACTGCTCCGCTACTGGCCGCCGTCGCCGTGCTGGCGACGCCGAAGGCGAGCGCGAGCACCGCCATGGATGCCGCGATGAGTCTCGTCACGTCTCTCTCCCCTCTGTCTGGGACGTTCGAGTGCTCTTCCCCTAGAGCCAGGCGACCGTAACACGAATCACAAACTCAGACAAGCGGCTCGAAGCGGGGCAGGGTCTTTGTCATCGGTCCTCCCTTTCAGACTATTCGCTCCCAGCGGCCTCGACTACGGCCGCCGCGGAGCAGGTCATCGAATGTGGGCCGTACCCTCGGCCTCGCCATCGTGCGCGGGCCCTGGCTGACGAGTGGAGCGGGAGGGCGCTCCCGTTCTTCGCGTGGCCGGTCGGCTTCAACGACGACGCGGCGGGGGCCGCGTCCTCTCGCCCAGGCGAGCGTGCTGCGCTCACCGGGCGGAACTTCTTCGGTGTCCGCGGAGTGATTATCGGCGGCGCTGCGGTGGTAACGCTGCGAGCGATGGAGGTAATCCTTGACATACGCGAGGCCGCTGCTTCCCAAGCCAGGTGTCGTGGGTTCGAGCCCCATCGTCCGCTTCAGGCATTCATGCGGCTTTGCGCCGCTATTGCGCTGAAGCTTCGCGCCGACGACTTGCGATCAAGGTCGATGCATGAAACTGTTTTCGCAGTTGACGAAGTCGCACTTGATCGCCGCAACGGCGGGCCTCTCAGTTCTGGCGTTCGCTGGGACGATCTGGGCGGGCGTCATACCGGGAACTGCTGGGAACGACACGCTCCGCGGAACGACCCGAGCCGACAGCCTGTACGGGAAGGGCGGTAACGACAGGCTCCTGGGGCTCGCGGGGAACGATTTACTCGTGTGCCCGGGGAACGACCTACTCGTCGGTGGCCCGGGCAACGACCGCCTCACCGGAGGGCCGGGAAGCGACAGGCTCTCCTGCGGCCGCGGGCGCGACACGGCGAACGCCGACGCGAAAGACCGGGTCGGTAGCGACTGCGAGTCGGTGATGGGGATCCCGAAGCCGACACCCGAGCCCGAGCCGCCACCCGAGCCCGAGGAACCGCCTCCGGCCCCCGGGCAGAGGATCGACGTCGGCGGCTACAGCCTCTACATCGAGTGCTCAGGCAGCGGCAGCCCGACGGTCATCCTGGAGACGGGTGGGCCGAGCGCGTCGCTCCAGTCCCCAGGCTGGCTGGCCATGCGAGCGGGTGTCGCCGCCGAGACGCGCGTATGCGCCTATGACCGCGCGGATCTGGGACGAAGCGATGAGCGCCCGGCCGGGGTGGCTCGGACCGGCGCGACGCTGGCCAACGAGCTCCAGCGGCTGCTCGCGAACGCGCAGATCCCCGGGCCCTACGTGCTGTACGGAAGCTCGCTCGGAGGCCTCGTCAGCTTTTCTCACACCGTCAGGCTGCCGAACGAGGTAGTTGGCCTGATCTTCGACAACGCGCTCGGCCCCGAAGCAGCGGCCACGCTGATCAGACAGGAGAATCTGGACTTTCGCGCTGACGCGGCGCAACTACTGAACGCGACGCTGGGAGATCGTCCCGTGGTCGTGCTGGACTCGGACTTCACTAGCGACGGAGCCGCTCTCGCCAGACGGTCGACGAACAGCATCTTGGTGAACGCCCGGGGCATCGGTCACTTCATTGCCGGCGAGGCACCCCAACTCGTGGTCGGAGCAATACGACTCGTGGTTACGGCGGTCCGAACGGGGGGAAGCTGCCGCCCTGTGCGCAAACACCGTTGACGAGCGTCGGCGGAAGCTGCGAGTCGCTCGGCTAGCGGAGCGTCTTGGAGCGAGACGAGGCCCGCCGTAGCCTCCTCGTCTGCGGCTGCCCGACCCATGCTCTCTAAAGCCCGATTCGCTGCCCTCCGCTCGCGGTCGCGCGCGCATTCATCCGGTCGATGGTCGCGGCTTCCGAGTCGCGGATCAGGTGGTCGTACGTCCGGTCGATAATCGCGAGCAACGTGCCCATGTAGCGACCGCAAGCGGGTGCTCGCCCGGGTCTTCTACTCAGTTCTATCGTTGCCGCTCGGAGCGATCACGCTGGGCAAAGCCTTGGCGATCAAACCGGCGGCGGCGACCAGACGTACGGCGTTGTCGTCGTCACGGCGACGAATCCGAGACGCTCGAGGATCGGGCGGCTGTCGCTGGAGGCGTCGACCTGGATGAAACGGAAGCCGCGCTCGGCAGCCAGGTTAGCCCGATACGCGACCGTTGCTCGGTAGACACCGCGCCCGCGCCAGGCCGGCACCGTCCCGCCACCCCAGAACGTCGCGAAGTCTGTTCCCTGCTCGAACCTCACCCAAGCGGCGCAGACGACTGCGTCGTCCGCCTCCGCGACCACGACCGTCAGATAGTGCGGATCCACGCGCTTCTCCGCCTCGAGACTCTCTGCGAGCCAGGTGGGCTCGCCGTCCTGCTGCCAGATGTCCGGTTGCACCGCTGCGATCCGGTCGAAATCGGATCGCTCGGTCACCTCGCGTAGAGAAACGCGCTCGGGGAGCCGGAGCGGGCCTGCAATCTCGTCCACCGGCGCGATCACGACGGTCTCCTCGTCTTCGGGAACGAAGCCCGCCGCACGCAGTCGCCTTGGGAGATCCGGCGGCAGATCATGCCCATGCAGCTTCCACTCGAAGCGCTCCCCGCGCTCGGCGAACACGCGCACCTGGCGTGCGATCAAGTCGTCGAGGTCGGCACCCTCGAGCCCGCCGAGATCGCGATAGACGACGAAGCCGCGTCCTGCCAGACCGAAGAGACGTAGGAGCGGGCCGTCCGACTCGGCGCGAGCCCCACCCGGCAGCCGGTCGTGCACGTGGTCGCGAAGCTGCACGTCGTAGGCGGCCAGCAGTTCGGACGCATGAGGCACGTCCGAACCCTAAACACCAGGACTCACCAACCACTGCTCAGATGCCTCGGATCGAGCAGGTCACGTGTGGCGACGACGTTCTGGATCGTGCAATCTAGGCGACGTGGACGAGGCGGCAGTCAGAGCGATGCTCATGCAGCACTTCGAGCACGCCGCCAGCGATCCCGACCTCGCCCACGATATGTACCAGGACGACGCTGTTCTCGAGTTCCCACAGTCCGGCGAGCGCTTCGTCGGAGTCGAGAGCTTCCGCGAATGGAGACGCGGCTATCCGGCGTCCACCGTCATCGAGTTCCGGGAAGTCAGAGGCCGAGCTGATCTCTGGGTCGCGGAGATCTCCGTCAGCTACGACCAGGGTCCTTGGAACTTTGGAATCAGCATCCTCGAGTTTTGTGGGGACAAGATCGCGCGTGAATCGATCTATGTCGCGGAGGGCTGGGAGCCGCCGGAGTGGAGGGCAGCGTGGCGGGCCACGCCTTAGCTGTCTCGGCTATCGCCAGCAGCAGATCATCTACGAGATCGGAGGCTCAGATGTCCGAAGACGCAGGTGGGGAACGAGCTTCAGACGAGAAGAACGGTCCGGCCGAGACCCGACCGGACGATCAGCTCGTCGGCGACGACGAGAGTGGTTACGGCGGAGCGGGAGCGGACGACGTCGGAGCCGAGCACGCTCGTCTCGGAAACGGACACAATCGCCCACCGTCCGACCAGGACGAGGATCAGGGCATCTGAACCTCTACCGATGGCCGTTCGCCGACGGCGCAATCAACCGTGGAAAGAGGCGTAGACCAGGCAGGCCGGACGAGCGAGCGATCGCGCTCGTCCGGCCTGCCTCCGGATGACTAGACGGCCGCCTTCTGCTTGGCGCCCGTCTCGGCGAGGCGCTTGCCGATCGTCTGCATCTTTGCGAGCGCGCTTTTCTCCTGTTCCAGGTTCCTACCGAGCAGCTCTGCGACCTCGGTTTCGCCCATCGCCTCGGCCATCGTCACCAAACCTTCGTAGGCGGCGATCTCGTAGTGCTCCGTGCGAGCCGCGGCTCCCGTGAGGAAGGAGTCGAGCACTTCCTGCGACGGAGCCTCGTTGGCGACGAACTCGTCGTGCTCCTTCTTGATCCCGTCGATGCCCGGGCACTTTTCCGCCTTCGGCTCCTCGCCGAGCTTTTCGAACGCGGCCTCGACGTTCTTGACGTGCTGCCGCGTCTCCTCGAGATGCGACTCGAAGCCCGATGTGAGCTCGGCATCCGAGGCCTCCTCCTGCAACTTGGGGAGCGCTTTCACGAGCGTCCGCTCCGCATAGAGGATGTCACCGAGCTCGTGCATGAACAGCTCGCGTGGATCCTGCATTCCTGTGGCCATGAACTCTCCTCGAATAGTTGGGTCGCTTCTACGTGCCCGAACACCGGAGTTCCAAACGCCAGAGGGGCGGCGTGTCGAAGCCCGCCCTCTCTGAGCTCACTAGCGTCAGTCGCCGCCGGCGTAGCGGACGGTCGGCGCCCCTTCTTGCATTTCTTCCTTCTTGGCTTTCGCCTCTTCCTTGGCGCGGTTCACGCCCGTTTCGAGGTCCTGCTTGATCTGCGCCTTGTTCTCCTGGCCCTTCTGGTAGGCCGACTCGAGCATTCTCCCGGCCACCTCGCGGCCGCCGAGGCCGAAGGCCAGAGCCGACGCCAGCGCGATCGCGCCGAGCAACAGCGTGTAGGTGGTGATCACGATGTCATGGGCGATCTTCAGCTGCTCGAGGATCATGAACGTCGCGATCGTCATCACGAGGATCGGCGCAACCGTCGCGACGATCTTGCCGAGCCCGGTGTCGCCCATCACCCTCGTGACGAGGGTGGCGATGCCGGCCGAGATTGCGCTCGCCACGAGGAAGATCAGGAACGCGGCAAGAACGTTCGGCAGATAGGCGTAGACCGCCGCGACGAAGTTCGTCAGCGCGTTGATCCCGAGCACCGACACGGCGAGCGAGATCGTGCCGAGCAGAACGAACCAGAACACGAGCGTGCCGACGACTCTTGCCGGGCTGGACGTCACCCTGCCCACGAACGCCCCAACCTGGCCCCGTTGCAGCGTGTAGTCGAAGCCTGCTCTGAACAGCACCTTTGCGACGATCTTTCCGACCACTCTCGCCACGATGTAGCCGATGACGAGAATGACGAGCGCGCCGACGAGCGCGGGTAGCCATGCGAAGAACACGTCGAACGCGCGTTCGATGCTGTTACCGATGTCCATCTGAGTTCCCTTCCGGCTGGCCCATTAGCGGGATACCGACCGGTACCCCGGCCCTGGAGGGCTAAACCATTCCGGAGCTGCTGCGGCGGAACGGGCCTCCTAACGAGGGAGTCCTACGCCGGTACCGGCTGCTCCAGCTCCGCGCTCCACTCGCCTCGCACCGCGAGCGAGTTCATGCGCGCGCGATGAATCAACGTCGCCTGCGCGGCTTCCGCGTTGGCCGGATCGCCGCCCCACGCCTGGAGCGCCGACTGTTGCAGCGCGCGCCCGTACGAGTAGGAGAGCACCCACGGACCGTCGATCTGGTTGATCGCGTTCAAGTTCTCCGTCGCCTGGACCTCGGATTGCCCGCCGGACAGGAACACGATCCCCGGCACGGCGGCCGGAACGACTCCGAGGAAGCAGTCGACCGTCGCCTGCGCGATCCCCTCCGCGGACGCCTGTTGCGCGCAGCCTTTCCCGGAGATCACCATGTTCGGCTTCAGAAGCAGACCCCGGAGATCGAGACCATCCTCGTAGAGCGCGTCGAACGTCTCGTGCAGCGTCCGCGTCGTCACCTCCCAGCACTCCTCGAGCGTGTTGTCCGCGTCCATGAGCACCTCGGGCTCGACGATGGGCACGATTCCGGCCTCCTGGCAGAGAGCGGCGTAACGGGCGAGCGCGTGGGCGTTCGCGCGAATGTTCCCGTCGGTCGGGATGCCGTCGCCGATGGTGAGCACGGCACGCCACTTCGCGAAGCGGGCGCCCAGGCTGCGGTACTCCTCGAGTCGTGCCCGCAGGCCGTCCAGCCCTTCCGTGATCTTCTCGCCCGGATGACCGGCGTGAGCGTGTGCTCCGGTGTCGACCTTGATCCCAGGGATGACGCCCTTCGACGCCAGGACCTCAGCGAGCGGGGTGCCGTCGTCCGCGGTCTGGCGGATCGTCTCGTCGTAGAGGATGACGCCGCCGATCGACTCCTCGATCCCGGACGCTGTGAAGAGGAGCTGGCGGTAGAAGCGCCGGTTCTCCTCGGTCGACTCGACGGCGATCGAGTCGAATCGCTTCTCGATCGTGCCAGTGCTCTCGTCCGCGGCGAGGATCCCCTTGTGGTCGGCCACGATCGCGCGGGCGGTCTGGTGCAGCTCGGTCGGCGCCATCAGCGCGCTCCTTTCATCAGGCTCTGGATCTTGGTCAGAGGATGCGTGGCCGTGATGCGCCGGACGGTGCCAGAGCGGGAGCGCATCACGATCGACTCCGTCTCGACGTGGTCGCCGACGACGCGGACACCTCGCAAGAGCGCGCCGCTCGTGACGCCCGTGGCCGCGATGAAGACATCGTCCCCCTGGACGAGATCGTCGGCCGTCAGCACGCGATCGATGTCGAAGCCGTCGTCCACGAGCCGCTGCCGCTCGTCCGGGTTCCGCGGCCAGAGCTTGCCCTGCATCGCGCCGCCCAGCGTCTTGATGGCTGCGGCGGAGATCACGCCTTCCGGGGTTCCCCCGATCCCCATCAGCAGGTCGACTCCGGTGCCTGCCTGAGCCGCGGCGATCGCGGGCGCGACGTCGCCGTCGCGGATGAGGTTGACGCGCGCGCCGGCCTCGCGCAGCTCCGCGATGAGGTCGTCATGGCGCTCGCGCTCGAGGACGACGACGGTGAGGTCGTTCACCGCCACGTGCTTTGCCTCCGCGACGCGCTCGAGGTTCTCGGTCGGACTCGCGTCGATGTCGATCGCATCCGCGGCCTCGGGGCCGACCGCGATCTTGTCCATGTACAGCGCCGCGCCGGGGAAGAACAGCGTTCCGCGCTCGGCGACGGCGATCACCGAGATTGCATTCGGCATGCCGAGAGCGGTCAACCGCGTGCCCTCGAGCGGGTCGACGGCGACGTCGACCTCTGGCCCCGTCCCGTCTCCGACCTCCTCGCCGTTGAAGAGCATCGGCGCTTCGTCCTTCTCCCCTTCGCCGATGACGACGATCCCACGCATCGAGACGGTGTCGAGCATGAGCCGCATCGCGTCGACCGCGGCCTGGTCCGCCGCGATCTTGTCCCCGCGGCCAATCCAGCGGGCCGCGAACGTCGCGGCCGACTCGGTGACGCGCACGAGCTCGAGCGCGAGATTCCGGTCGGGAATAGACCGATCGACGTCGCCCACGTCGTCTGATCCTACATCTGCACTGTTACATGTGATCTGGCGCGTCCACCCCGATCAGATCGAGGCACCGGGCGACCAGCTGCTGGGTCGCGAGGCAGAGGGCGAGCCGGAACGCCTGGTTCTCGGAGTCGAGGACGCGGTGCTCGTGGTAGAAGCGATGGAAGTCGTCCGCAACGCGAATCGCGTAGTTCGGGACCGCATGCGGGGCTCGCCGTTCGGCGGCCTCGGCGGCGAGGACGGGAAACTCGAGCAGACGTTTCACCAGATCCCGCTCCTCCCGTGTGAGTGCCAGGGAAGGTGCGTCTAGCCCGAGTGTGACACCCGCTTCCCTGGCATTTCGCAGGATCCCGGCAATGCGAGCATGCGCGTACTGCACGTAGTAGACCGGGTTCTTCTGCGTTCGCTGTTTCGCGAGATCGACGTCGAGCTCGATCGTCTGATCGTGCCCGCGTGAGACGAGGTACCAGCGCGCAGCATCGACGCCGATCGTGTCCAAGAGATCGTCGAGGAAGGCCACATCGCCACGGCGCTTGGACATCTTCTTCGCCTCGCCGCCTTCGACGAGGTGGACGAGCTGGTAGATCAGCACCTCGAGCGACTCGCGGGGGTGGCCGAGCATCTCGGCCAGGGCCTGGAGGCGCGCGACGTACCCGTGGTGATCAGCGCCGAGGACGTAGATCAGCCGCTCGAACTCCCTCGCATACTTTCGGCGGACGTAGGCGGCATCGGCTGCGAAGTAGCCGGGAGTTCCGTCGGAACGAATGAGCACGCGGTCCTTGTCGTCGCCGTGGGCACTGGTTCTCGCCCAGACCGCGTCCTCGGCCTCGAACGTCTCGAGGAGCGCGATCGCCTCGGGGATCTCGCTCTCCACGTCGCTCTGCAGGACCCAGGTGTCGAAGTGCACACGGAAACGCTCGAGTGTCTTCTCGATCCGCGCCAGCATCGGCGGGACGGGATCGCCGGGAAGCCGCGCGAGCTCGGTGATGTATTCACCGCGGTAGCCGTCAGCGGGCGGCTCCTCCCCACGCCGAACGGCGTCGACGGACGCGTAGAACCGCTCCATCTGCGTCCCTGCGTCGTTGTAGTAGTACTCGCGCTCGACGTCGTGGCCGGCGAACGCGAGCAACCGCGCGACCGAGTCCCCGTACGCGGCGTTGCGGGCGGTGGCGACGGTCAGCGGGCCGGTCGGGTTGGCGGAGACCATCTCGACCTGAATCCGCTCGGGTTCGGGAGCAGTCCCCGCGCCGAAAGTCTCGGACGCCGCGAGGATCCCGCTCAATGCCTCCGTGAGCCACGCGTCGGACAGGTGCAGGTTCAGGAATCCCGGGCCTGCGGGCTCGGCGCCTTCGACCAAGTCGAGTCGGACAGCTTCGGCGGCGATGTCGGCGGCGATGTCACGTGGAGCGCGCCCCTGCGTGGGAGCAAGCCTGAGCGCGACGTTGGTCGCGTAGTCGCCATGCTCCGGATCGCCCGGACGCTCGAGGACGAGCGGCGCCCCGGCGATCTCGGCGAGCGAGCGGGCAAGGTCGGAGACGGGATCCTGGACGGCCACGGCGCCATCGTAGTGGCGCACAAGTCGGGGTCTGCCTGAAGCCAGGCCCCGTGTCTAGCGCGTTGGCTAGGTCCGGTCGGCCGAGACAGCGGACGGCGCGGAGCGAATCGGAACGACCACGCCCTCCCGGTGGAGCGCGAGCTGGACTTCTTCCCGCGCCTTGTAGATCCGCCACTTGACGGTCGCGAGCGTGATCTCGAGCGTCTCGGCGATCTCCGTGTACGAGAGGCCGACGACATCGCGGAGCAGGAGTGCCATCTTCAGATCGGGATTCAGTCGCTCGACGGCTCTCCAGACGGCGTCGATCGTCTCGGCGCGCTCGGCCGGAGCATCCACCACCTCGAGCGGGGGAATGTCGTCGAACTGGACGACCGCCCGTGGACGACGCTCGATGGCGCGGAGCTCGTCGAGCACGCGGTTCTTGGTCACCTGGAACAGCCAGGTCGTGAAGCGCGAGCGCAAGGAAAACCCGGAAAGCCCCTGGAAAACGCGCAAGAACACTTCCTGCGTGAGGTCTTCGGCGAGGTTGCGGTCGCCTGTCAGGCGGACGATGTAGTTGAAGACCGGCTGCTCGTACGTCCGCACGATGATCGCGAAGGCACGCTCGTCGCCACGCTGGGCCTTGCGCAGGACTCCGAGGTCTGGTTGTGGCAGCGACATGGACGCGGACCGAGTATAAAAGGTCGTCTGTAAGGGGTTTGTGCGCGGGCCTTTACGGGCTGGTTGCGAGGGCCTTTCCCGCCATGCGAGCCGGGCTGGAAAGGCCTAACAGGGCGAGAATCGTGGGTGCGAGGTCCGAGAGCTCGCCTCCCGAAGACAACGTCAACGCATTATCGGTGACGGCGAGGGGAACCGGATTCGTCGTGTGAGCCGTATGCGGGCTGAGACCGTCGGCTTCGAGCATCACCTCAGCATTTCCGTGATCCGCGGTTACCAAACACACGCCGCCTGCCTCCTCGACGCAGGCGAGAACCCTGCCCAGGCAGCGATCGGTCTCCTCCACCGCTCGAACGACCGCCGGAATCGAGCCCGTGTGCCCGACCATGTCCGGATTGGCGAAGTTCACGACGGCGAACCGGTAGCCGTTTCCGATCTCGGAACAGAATCGCGTCGCCACCTCGTCGGCGGACATCTCGGGCTTCAGGTCGTAGCTCGGGACGTCGCGTGGTGAAGGTACGAGGATCCGCGTTTCGCCCTCCCACTCCCGCTCCTCCCCGCCGTTGAAGAAGTACGTCACGTGGGCGTACTTCTCCGTCTCGGCGGCGTGCAACTGGCGCACGCCGTTCCGCGCGAGCACTTCGGCCAGCGTCTCCTCGACGACTTGCTCCCCGAAGACGACAGGACAGGGAGAATCGGCCCGATAACGCGTCATCGTCGTCAGGTCGACGCCGGCCTCGAGCAGCCGCTGGGTGAGTTGACGTGCACGGTCGGGACGGAAGTTGAAGAAGATCGCAGAGTCCTTCGCGGGATCGAGTCGCGGTCTTCCGGTCAGGACCACGGGCTCGACGAACTCGTCCGTCACCCCTCGCGCGTAGCTCGCCTCGATCGCCGTCACCGGATCGTCCGCGACCTCTCCCTCACCGGCGCAGATCGACAGGAATGCGCGGTCGGTCCGGTTCCACCGACTGTCGCGATCCATGGCGTAGTAGCGACCGCAGACCGTGGCGACGCGGTCGCGGGGGAGCTCTGCAAGATCGCCTGCAGCCGCGTGAGGCGAAACGTCGCGACCGTCCGTGAACGCATGGATCCACGTGTTCTGGCTCATGCTCTCGTTGGCTGCGAGCTCGAGCAGCGCGCGCAGGTGGTCGATGTGGGAGTGGACGCCACCGTAGGAGACCAACCCGAGGAGGTGGAGACTGCCTCCACGCGCAGCCGCCCGACGAAAAGCGCCCAGCAGTGCTTCGTTCGTGAAGAAGGAGCGATCCTCGATCGCGCCGTTCACCCGCATCAGGTCCTGGAAGAGCACGCGCCCCGAGCCGATCGTGAGGTGCCCCACCTCCGAGTTGCCCATCTGACCCGGAGGCAACCCGACCGCGGTTCCGGACGCTCGCAACGCGGTGCGTGGATACCTCTCCCAGAGTGCGTCGAACACGGGCGTGTCCGCCAGCTCGACGGCGTTCCCCGGCCCGGGCGGTGCGAGCCCCCACCCGTCCAGGATCACGAGCGCGACGAGATCGCTCACGCGCCTGCGGCTTCAGCGGCCGCAAGGCAGATGGCCTCGAACGACTGCACGTCGAGCGAGGCGCCTCCGACAAGTGCCCCGTCGACAGCGGGTTGCGACAGCAGCATCCGTGCGTTGTCCGCGTTCACGGAGCCTCCGTAGAGCAGGAGCGTTGGATGCAGGGACTTGATGAACGCGTGTGCCTCCTGCGCGATCTCCGGTGTCGCCGTGCGCCCGGTTCCGATCGCCCACACCGGCTCGTAGGCGATCACGAGCCGTTCGTTCTCGGGGACCGCCGTGACCTGGCGTTCGAGCACCGGTTCGGTCTCCCCGGCCTCGCGCTCGGCCTCGGTCTCACCCACGCACGCGATGACCGAGAGACCCGCCTCGAGGGCGGCCTCGGCTCGCAGGCGCACGGTGTCGTCGGTCTCCCCGAAGCGCTGCCGCCGCTCCGAGTGGCCGACCAGAGCTCCGTGCACGCCGAGCTCCACCAGCATCGGAGCGGACACCTCGCCCGTGAAGGCTCCCTCGAGCTCCCAGTGGACGTTCTGCGCGAACACCCGCACCGTGCTGCCGTCGCCGAGGCCCTGGATGGTCGGCTCGAGCGAGACGAACGGCGGGCAGACGACGACGTCGACCTCGGGTGAGCGATCGCCGAGGCGCCGGATCTGCGCCGCGAACTCGCGTGCCTGGTGCGGGCCCTTGAACATCTTCCAGTTGCCCGCGATCAGCATCGCGGCGATCCTAGAGCATGTAAAGCCAGCTTGACATCGAGCTCGTGTCAAGCTAGCTTTACACCAGGATGAAAAATGCAATCCGGGCTCTTCGAAGCGAGCGAGCACTTTCTCAGGCGGAGTTGGGAAAAGCGCTGGGTGTCTCTCGGCAGACGATCAATGCCATCGAGACCGAGCGCTACACCCCGTCTCTGCCGCTGGCGATCGCCGTTGCACGCTTCTTCGGACGCCGGGTAGAGGAGGTGTTCGACGATGGCCCTAACTAGAACGCGGTGGTGGCTGCCGCTGTTCTCCGTGTCTCTCGGGGTGCTGTGCCTCGCGGCATTCTGGATCGGCGATGACCCGCGCTCCGATGTCTACGCGCTCGCGCTGATGGCTGCTGTCGGCGCGCTTGCGCTCGCCGGAGGCCGCTTCGACCTCGTCCGCGGTCTCCGAGGAGACGGTCGAGACGAGTACTGGGAGCGGATCGACGTGCACGCCAGCTACCTCGCCGGCCTCGTGACGATCGGGCTCATCATCGGCATGTGCCTGTGGGAGTGGGCACACGCCCGAAGCGGTATGCCGTACGTGCAGCTCGGCGCCATCAGCGGCCTTGCGTACATAGTCGCGGTCGGCGTCCTTCGGTGGCGGTCATGAGAGCCGCGGTCGTCGGATTCGTGCTGCTGGTGGGCGCTGCGGCGCTCATGGCCGCCGGGAGCACTGCCGCACCTCCGGCATACGAGTCGGCACGCAGGGCTCTCGCGCTGGATGGACGGGCGGTCGTAGAGCTCGTCCGAGAGGGCGACGCGGATGCGGTCTTCGCACGCTTCTCCCCCGAGCTCGCGCGTGCGGTGCCGAAGGCGAAGGTCGAGCGGGTGCTCCGCGACACCCTCGAAGCGGCGCCGATCGGTACCCGCGTCGGCGAGACCGCCCTTCCCGCCTCATCGACGCAGCGGATATACCTCTCCGACCACGTTTGGGGAACGCGGACTCTTGGAATCCGGGTCGTGTTCGACGCGGAGAGTGCGATCGCCGGCATCGACGTGCGCCCGAGCACGGCTCTCCCGCGAGATCCCAACGCCGGCCGGCGGCTGAAGAAGCGACTATCGCTTCCGTTTCGCGGCGAGTGGTGGGTGTTCTGGGGCGGTCCGACCGAGCGGCAGAACTATCACGTGATCGCACGGGATCAGCGGCATGCTTACGACTTCCTCGGCTGGCGGTCCGGCGGCACCTACCGCAGCCCTGGAGCGAGAAACGCCGACTATTGGGCTTGGGGTCGGCCGGTGGTCGCGCCCGCTGGCGGTGTCGTCGTCGCGGCCGTCGACGGCGTTCGGGACAACCGACCACGCATCGAGGTCGAGAACCGGCGCAACCCTGCAGGGAATCACGTCGTGCTGGATCTCGGGAACGGGGAGTACGCGCTGCTCGCGCATCTGCAGCGCAGGAGCGTGCGTGTGCGACCGGGTCAGCGCGTTCGCGCCGGCGATCTCCTGGGGCTCTGCGGCAACTCCGGCAACTCGTCGGAGCCGCACCTGCATTTCCACCTCCAGGACCGCGCACAGCTGTTCGGCGTGGCTCGCGGGCTGCCAATCGCGTTTCGTGGTTACTCGGCGGATGGCCGAGAGGTCGCGCGCGGGACGCCGGTGCAGGGTCAGTTCCTGCACCCGTAGTCGCGCGCGAGGGCCTGTTAGCCTCGCGCGATGACGCTCGCGACCTGGGAGCGACGTTTCCGTGCACCGGTGTCCTTCTTCCCCGAATGGTCTCCCCGGGCTCCGGATCGCGTCGTCCTCGCCTCGAACGAGTCAGGCGTCTGGCAGGTGCACGCTTGGGACGCGATCACGGGCACGCGCCGCCAGGTCACCGACCACCCGGTAGGCGTGATCGACGGAATACCCGCCCTCGACGGGGAACGAGTGATCTGGTTTCAGGACGAGAGCGGCGACGAATCCGGCCGCTGGTTCGAGCAGCCGTTCGGCGGAGGCGAGACTCGCGTCCTGCTGGAAGGCGTTCCGCACGGGTGGAGCGAGGGAATGGCGCAGGCACCCGGCGTCGTCGCAGCCGGACTGAGCGACCGGAACGGGTTCGCCGTGTACGTCGCCATCGAGGGAGACCGGGCTCGGGAGGTCTACCGGTCGAATGATTCGGTGCGCCTCGGTAGCGTCGACGAGGGCGGATTCCTGCGGGGCGCGCTGTCGGCCGACGGCTCGCTTCTCTGCCTCGAGCACGCCGAGCACGGCGACTTGATCCATGCCGCGCTACGGGTGATCGACCCGCGCTCGGCGGCGACCGCCGGTGAGCAGCACGACGAGGGGAGGTCATTGGTCGCGAAGTGCTGGTCACCGGTTGCCGGCGATCAGCGGCTGGCCTTCGACCACGAGCGCGACGGCGAGGAACGACCAGGGCTTTGGGATCTGGCGAGCGGCGAGCGACAGGATCTGGCGGTCGATCTCGAAGGGGCGGTCTTCGTCCACGACTGGTGGCCGGATGCCTCGTCGCTCTTGCTCGTCAACCGCTTCGAAGGCCGCGACCGGCTCTTCCGCTATGGCCTCGTAACCGGCGAGCTGGAGCCGGTCCCGGCGGAACCCGGCGTGATCCTGAAAGCGCGCGTCCGCCCCCACGGTCGGGTATGGCTCATCCACGAGCAGGGACAGCGGCAGCGGTTGGTCCTCGACGACACCGGCTCCGAGGTCCTGGCGCTGGACGGCGAGCGGGCGCCGGCCGGTCGGCCCTACCGGTCCTGGAACTTCGACAATCCGCACGGACAGCGGGTCAACGGCTTCTACGTCACGCCTGACGACTCGGCCGGGCCGTTCGCGGTGCTGATGTTCGTCCACGGTGGCCCCACCTCGCTCGACCTCGACCGCTGGCAGCCCGAGGTTCAGGCGTACGTCGACGCGGGGTTCGCGGTCGGGTTGGTGAACTACCGCGGGTCGACCGGCTACGGCCGCGAATGGCGCGACACGCTGATCGGCAACATCGGCGGGCCGGAGCTCGAAGACGTGAACGCCGGTCTCCAGGACCTGGTCGACCGGGGTATCGCCGATCCCAGCCGTGCGGTCATCGCAGGCTACTCCTGGGGCGGCTACGTCACCCTCCTCGAGCTCGGCAAGCATCCGGATCTCTGGGCCTGCGGGATGGCCGGGGTCCCGATCGGCGACTACGAAGACGGATACGAGGAGCTCTCACCGCTCCTGCAGGCGTACGACCGCGCTCTCTTGGGTGGCGCCGAGCCGAAGGACGTTCCCGAGCTCATGCGCGATCGGAATCCGATCAACTTCGCGGACGAGGTTCGCGGACCGGTGGTCTTCGTCATCGGCAGGAACGACAGCCGTTGTCCGTACCGACAGGCGATGCGCTACGTCGAGAAGCTGGAGGCGCGAGGTCATCCGCACGAGGTCTACGTCTTCGAGACCGGCCACGGCTCCTTCGACGTCGACGAGCGCGTGCGGCAGGTGGCGATGATCCGGGACTTCCTCGCCCGCAACGTGCCGGGCATTTCCGCTTAGTCGGAAGGTATCGCCGCCACGCCCGGAAGTTCTTTCCCTTCGAGCAGCTCGAGCGAGGCTCCTCCACCGGTCGAGACCCACGAGACCCCGTCGGCGAAACCGAGCTCCTGCAGCGCCCGTACCGAATCACCGCCGCCGACGACCGTATAGCCCTCCACCGCGGCAACGGCCTCTGCCACGGCCTTCGTGCCCTCCGCGAACCGTGGCCACTCGAACACCCCCATCGGCCCGTTCCAGAAGACCGTTCGCGCGCCGCGGATCTCCCGCGCGAATCGCTCGCGCGTCTCGGGGCCGATGTCGAGGCCGAGCCAGCCCTCCGGCAGCGCGTCGAACGCCGTCACCTTGCTCTCCGCGTCCTCGTCGAACGTCGACGCGGCCACGACGTCTTCCGGTAGGAACGCCTCGTAGGGCAGCAGGTTCTCGCCTCGCAGCTCCTCGGCCATCTTCCCGCCGATGAGAACCGCATCCGCGCGCTGCCCGAGGTTGACGAGCACGCCGAGCTTGTCCTCGACCTTTGCTCCGCCGGAGACGAGGACGAACGGCTTCTCGACGTCCGCGAGGAGACGGCCGAGCATCTCGAGCTCCTGCTCGAGCAGGAGCCCGGCGTATGCAGGGAGCACCTCCGCGACGCCGACGGTCGAGGCGTGAGCGCGGTGCGCGGAGCCGAAGGCGTCCAGCACGAACAGATCCCGGCCCTCCGCAAGCCGACGCGCGGTCTCGGGGTCGTTCTTCGTCTCGCCGGGATCGAAGCGGGTGTTCTCCAGCACGCGGACGCGATCGTCCGAGAGCAACTCGCGCAGGCGCGCCGCGACGGGGGCGATCTCGTACTCGGGATCGGGCCCCTGCGGACGACCGAGATGCGAGCAGACCACGACCTCGCCCGCGCCTGAATCCAGTAGGTGGCGAAGCGTGAGGAGCGACGCCTGGATGCGGGTGTCGTCGGCGATGCAACCGTCCTCGAGCGGAACATTGAGGTCGGAGCGAACGAGAACGGTCTTGCCCGCGACGTCCGCGGTGCGGACGGATCGCGGCGAGTGCGTCAAGGAAGGAGCTTCCCGATCAGATCGACGAGGCGGCACGAATACCCCCACTCGTTGTCGTACCAGCCGAATACCTTGACCGTGCTCCCTTGCACCATCGTCAGCTCGCTGTCGAAGATGCAAGAGAACGGATTACCGTTGATGTCCGTCGAGACGATGGGGTCATCCGCGTAGTAGAGGAGCCCCTCGAGTGGGCCGCTGCCTGCCGCCGCTTCGAACGCGCCGTTGACCTCGCCCACGCTCGTCTCCCGGGCGAGGGTCACGACGAGGTCTGTCAGCGAGCCAGTCGCGACGGGCGCACGCACGGAGATGCCGTCGACCTTGCCCTGCAGCTCCGGGAGGACGAGCCCGATGGCCTTCGCAGCGCCGGTCGAGGTCGGGATGAGATTGATCGCGGCGGCTCGTGCGCGGCGGAGGTCCTTGTGCGGGAAGTCCAGGATCACCTGGTCGTTCGTGTACGCATGAATCGTCGTCATGAAGCCGGACTGGATCTCGCCGAGCTCGTGAAGCACCTTCGCGAGCGGCGCGACGCAGTTGGTCGTGCACGACGCGTTCGAGACGATGTGGTGCTCGTCCGGCTCATAGGCGTCGTCGTTGACCCCGAGCACGACCGTCAGATCCGGGTCGGTCGCAGGAGCTGAGATGACGACCTTCTTCGCGCCCGCATCCAGGTGCTTCTGCGCGCCTTCCCGGTCGGTGAAGAACCCCGTCGACTCGAGCACCACGTCGACCCCGAGATCGGACCACGGGAGCGAACCGGGGTCGCGCTCGGAGAGGATCCGAATCTCCTCACCGCCCGCACGCAGGACTCCGTCCGCGAGCTCGACATCGCCGGGGAACGGCCCGAGGTTCGAGTCGTAGCGCAGCAGGTGCGCCATCGTCTTCGCATCCCCGAGGTCGTTCAGGGCGACGATCTCGAGAGTCCGAGTCGCGCTCGTTCTGCGCTCGGAAGAAGTTCCGCCCGATACGGCCGAACCCGTTGATGCCGACTCGAATCCCCATGATCTCCCTCCGTCTCTCGGGTTGCGAGGCGAGTCTAACGAGGCGTGTTCGAGCCACTGCCGCCCGCAAGCTCCTCGAGCCGGCGCAGGCGACGTTGCACCGCCGCCTTGCTCACCGGTGGATCGGTGCGGGCGGCGAGCTCGCGAAGCGACTCCGCCGGGTGGTGCAGCCGAAGCTCGGCGACCTCGCGCAGAGGGTGAGCGAGGCGCTCGATTCGACCCGTGGCCATGAGCGCGCGAACGGCGTCGAGCTGGACCTGCGAGGCCCTGCTCGTGCGAACGAGGTTCGCGTGGTCGGCGTTGGCCAGGCGGTTCGCATGACCGCTCGTCGAGGCGACGACCGCCCGTTCCTCGAGGCGAAGGACCGCCTCGGTGGCACCTGCGAGCGCGAGGATCGACTCGATCGCATCCCAGCTCTTCGCGTACGCCGAAGCATGCGTGGGTCGTTCGACCACGCCGAGGCGCGTGCCGGCTGCCGTGGCGAGATCGCCGAGCAGCGCCGCGGACTCGATCCCCGCTGTCCGCAGCTCGAGGTGCGGCGAGCGTCGGACCGACAGTGATCCGCCGCCCAGAAACGCACCTCGGACGTAGGCAGAGCGGCAGCAGGCGCGTGCGACCACTCTCCGTGGCGGCCGCTCGAGCGGCCGCCCGCGCCGGTCGAGCACGCCGGCCGCCGTCAGAACAGGCAGTGCGCTGTCGGAGCCCTCGACATGTAGCTGGTAGCGCGTCGCGCGCTCGAACGCACGCCGGCGATAGGTCCTGATCTCGGAGCGAATCTCGACGTCGCGGAGGAGGCTGAACGCCCGCCGCGCCGCAGCTCCGCTCGCCAGATCGAGGTGAAGCGCCCACTTTCCCTTCCCGAGGAGGTGGAGGTTGCCCGCCGAGTGGAAGAGCGCGGACAGCTCTGCGAGCCGGTCGCACGGGCGAGCAGGCGCGATTCGCGCAAGCTCCTCCCGGACGTCCTCCGACGTCACAGTCGGACGCCTTCCAGCGCGAGCAGGCGCCGCTTGACGCCGACGCCCGCGGAGCCGTAGCCGCCGATCCCGGTCGCGCCCACGACGCGGTGACACGGGATCAGGAACATGAAGCGGTTGGTTGCACAGAAGCTTCCGACCGCCCGCGCAGCCCCCGGATAGCCTGCGAGCGCGGCCAGCTCGCCGTAGCTCACGACTTCGCCGCGCGGCAAGAGCCGCAGGGCATCGGCGATCGCATGTTGAAACGGCGTCGTCCAGTCGAGATCGAGTGGAACCTCTGCGAGCCTCGCGTCGTCACCTGCGAGGAACGCCGACAAGCGATCGACGAGCTCCGACCGATCCGTCGCGTCGCCTCTTGCTTCCGAGTCGGCTCCGAACCGGAACTCGTGCACGAGGACGAGGTCACCGTCGGTCCACAGCTCCCCCACGCCCCAGCCGGGCACCGCGTACCGCGTCCACTCCGCTCGCACGTCCTCCGACCTTACAATCGTGGCCGTGAGCGCTCCCGGGATCTTCACGCCGCCTCCGCCGGTCAACGAGCCGATCAAGTCCTACGCGCCGGGCTCGCCCGAGCGCGAGGAGCTGAAGAACCGCCTCCGCGAGATGGAAGGCGAGCGCATCTCGATCCCGCTCGTGGTCGGCGGCAAGGACATCGTCACCGACGAGACCTTCGACGCGGTCATGCCACACCGCAAGGACCATGTCCTCGCGGACGTGAGCAAGGGCGGAGCGGAGCACGTCCAGCAGGCGATCGACGCCGCCCGGGCGGCGCACGCCGATTGGTCACGGACTCCGTGGCACGAGCGAGCGGCCGTCTTCCTCCGTGCCTCCGAGCTGCTCTCGGGCCCATGGCGCCAGACGCTGAACGCGTCGACCATGCTCAACCAGTCGAAGACCGCCCACCAGGCCGAGATCGACGCGGTCTGCGAGCTGATCGACTTCTGGCGCTACAACATCGAGTACCTCGTCCGCATCTACTCCGAGCAGCCGGCCTCGTCGGTCGGGACCTGGAACCGCATGGAGTACCGGCCGCTCGAGGGGTTCGTCTTCGCGGTCAGCCCCTTCAACTTCACGTCGATCGGCGGCAACCTGTCCTCGGCTCCCGCGCTGATGGGGAACACCGTCGTGTGGAAGGCGGCCTCGACGGCGTCGCTCGCTGCGCACTACGTCATGCGTCTCCTGCAAGAAGCAGGGCTTCCGGACGGTGTGATCAACCTCGTGCACGGCTCGGGCGCGACGATCGGCGCGGCAGCGCTTGCGAGCCCCGAGCTCGCGGGCATCCACTTCACCGGCTCGACCGACGTCTTCAACGGCATGTGGAAGACCGTTGGTACGAACGCCGGCTCGTACCGCAACTACCCGCGCATCGTCGGCGAGACGGGCGGTAAGGACTTCATCCTCGCGCATCCCTCCGCCGACGCGGAGGCAGTCGCGACCGCGGTGGTTCGGGGCTCGTTCGAGTATCAGGGCCAGAAGTGCTCGGCGGCCTCGCGCCTGTACGTGCCGTCCAACCTGTGGCCCGAGGTGAAGGAGCGGCTCGTCGAGGACGTCGGCACGATCAAGATGGGCGACGTCGCCGACTTCGAGAACTTCATGGGCGCCGTCATCGACGCGAGCGCATTCGAGACGCACTCGAAGGCGATCGAGGAGGCCCGCTCGGCGGGGGCGGAGATCGTCGCGGGAGGCTCGACGGACGACTCGGAGGGGTACTTCGTCGCCCCGACCGTGATCGCCACCGACGACAAGGGCTTCCGGCTCCTGCGCGACGAGCTCTTCGGCCCCATCATCACGACCTACGTCTATGACGAGAAGCGCTGGGGCGACACGCTCGAGCTGGTCGACGAGACGGCTCCGTACGGTCTCACGGGCGCGGTCTTCGCGACCGAGCGGGCGGCGATCGACGAGGCGCAGGACGCGCTGCGCTATGCCGCCGGCAACTTCTACGTGAACGACAAGCCGACGGGCGCGGTCGTCGGGCAGCAGCCGTTCGGCGGCTCCCGTGCGAGCGGGACGAACGACAAGGCCGGCTCCATGTGGAACCTCATCCGCTGGGTGTCGCCGCGCACGATCAAGGAGACGTTCGTTCCGCCGACCGACTATCGATACCCGTTCCTCGGGTCCGACGGCGACCGACCCAGTAGTTAGCAAGAACGGAATCCGCGAGCGCGGATTCCGTTCGCGCAAATCCTAGACGGCGCTTCGCGCCGGAGCTCTGCGCCTGTGAGGGCGCGACCGTCATGGCTCGGATCCTCGATGGGATCGACGCCTTCCTCGACCAACTGGCGGCGATCGACGTGCTGCCCGCGTTCATCGCCATCCTCTGCCAGCTCGCCAAGCTCACCTGCACGAGCCAGGCGTGGAGGAACATCCTCGTCGCCGCGTATCCCGACCGGGAGGTTCCTCGACGCTCGATCCTCGGCGCCTACGTCTCGGGGATCGGGATCAACGCGATCATCCCGGTGCGGGCGGGCGACGCGGTGCGCGTGGTCCTCGCTCACCGGGCGATCCCGGACTCGAGCTACACGACGGTCATCTCGAGCACGCTCGTCCTTTCGATCTTCGACATCGCTGCCGCCTCCACGCTCCTGATCTGGGCGGTCGTCACGCTTGACGAACTGCCGGGCATCGGCCAGCTTCCCCGCCTTCGCAGCTTCGACTTCGCCTGGCTGCTCGACCACCCGCTGGCCGCAGAGCTCATCCTCGCCGCGATCCTGATCGCGCTCGTCGTCCTCGGCATCTGGATCCACGGTCATGTGCTCGACTTCTGGGAACGGGTCAAGCAGGCCTTCTCGGTCGTGCGCGACCCCCCCGCCTACTTCGGCTCGGTTGCGATCTGGCAGGCGGCGGACTGGATGCTTCGTCTCGTCACGGTCTGGTTCATGCTGGACGCGTTCGACATCCCGCAGTCGATCCAGAACGTGCTCCTGGTGCAGGTGTCCTCGAGCCTCGCGACCCTGCTCCCGCTCACTCCCGGCGGGCTCGGGACCGAGCAGGCCTTCCTCCTGTACGTGTTCGGGGGCACGGTGCCGGGAGCACAGCTCCTGGCGTTCAGTGTCGGGGCGAGGCTGATCCTCATGACCACGAACGTGGTCGCCGGGTTCACGGCACTCGCGCTCACGCTCGGCAATCTCAACTTCCGCGGCGCGATGAGAAGCGCTCGAGACGCTCGTCCGCCGGAGGACGCCCCACGAGAGTGAGGAGGACAGCGTGGCGTGCGCTACGACGGCCCGGCCTTGTGCAGCTGCGCGTAGAGAGCGCGCGCGGTCTTCTGCGGCAGTCCCGGAACGCCTTCGAGCTCCTCCTGCGATGCCTCGAGGAATCGCTCCACCGAGCCGAAGTGCCTGAGGATCGCCCGTCGCCGGGCGGGGCCGACGCCCGGTAGGCCCTCGAAGATCGTCTCCATCGACCTCGTGCCCCGCTTCTGGCGGTGATAACGCAAGGCGACGCGGTGGGCCTCGTCGCGTGCGCGCTGCAGGAGCTGGAGGGCGGGGCTGTGCCGCTCGAGCCTGATCGGCACGGACGAGCCGGGGACGAACACCTCCTCCTCCCGCTTGGCGAGCGAGATGACCGCCACGCGAGGAAGATCGAGCTCGTCCATCGCCGCGAGTGCCGCCGACAGCTGGCCGCGGCCCCCGTCGACGACGACGAGGTTCGGTGTGCGCGAAAAGCTCTCGTCCGGCTCTCCGTCGCGGGCACGAGCGAAACGGCGGGAGATCACCTCGCGGATGGCGCCGACGTCGTCCTGGCCGTCGAGGCCGCGCATGGCGAACGTGCGGTAGTGGGCGTTCTTCGACCTACCGTCGACGAACACGACCATCGACGCGACGATGGACTCGCCCTGGATGTTCGAGACGTCGAAACACTCGATCCGGAGCGGCAGGCTCTCCAGGTTCAGGCACTCGCGAAGCTGCTCGAGGGCGGTCACGCGGCGCAGCCGCTCGGCCTCGCGGCTCGCGGAGTCCGCTTCCAGCGAGACGCGCGCGTTCTCGGTCGCGAGCTCGACCAGGCGGCGCTTCTCTCCACGCGACGGCGCCCGCACCTCGACGCGCGCCCCGCGCCGCTCCGACAGGAACTCGGCGATCGCCTCGGTCTCCTGTGTCCCAACCGGAACCAGCACCTGAGGTGGGATGCTGGGGGTGGCCTCGTAGTACTCGACCACGAACGCCTCGAGCACCGACAGCTCGTCTTCCTCGACCACGTTCTCCAGGTGGAAGCCGTAGCGGTCGATCATGCGCCCGTCGCGAAGCGGGAAGACCTGGACCGCGGCGCGGTCACCCTCGACCGCCAGCCCGATCACGTCGACCGTCCCGACGGCGCGCTTGTCTGCCGCCTGCCGCTCGGCGAGATGCCTGATCGCGAAGAGGCGGTTTCGGTACCTGGCCGCCTCTTCGAAGCGCTCGTCCCGAGCCGCGTCCTCCATGCGTGCCTCGAGCTCGCGCTGGATCGGCAAGGTGTCGCCGGAGAGGAACCCGATCACCCCTTCGATGATCTCGCCGTAGTCCTCGGCGGAGATCTCCTTCACGCACGGCGCGAAGCAGCGGTCGATGTGGAAGTCGAGGCAAGGAATTCCGGAGTGGCGGCCGGGGCGGGGCCCCTCGCAGGGCCGGAACTTGAAGACGCGGTTCAGGACGTCCAGCGTCGCGCGTACCTTCTTCGCATTCGCGTACGGTCCGAAGTACACGGTGCCCCGTCGATGGCGTTCTCGCGTGAACATGACCCGTGGGAACTCGTCGGCCAGGGTGACAGCGATGTAGGGGAACGACTTGTCGTCTCGCAGTCGGATGTTGAACGGCGGTCGGTAGCGCTTGACCAGGTTCTGCTCGAGATGCAGCGCCTCCGCCTCGTTTCGCGTGACGATGACCTCGACGTCGGCAATCCGGCCCGCGAGCTGTCCGATCGCCGCGCGCCCGTCGCTGCGCTGGAAGTAGCTGCGTACACGCGGGCGCAGCGACTTCGCCTTGCCGACGTACAGGGCGTCGCCCTGCTCGTCGCGAAAGACGTAGACGCCCGGCTGACGAGGAAGCCCGGCAAGCGTTCCTTCAAGGTTTTCACGCATTCCCTCGCTAGCGTATCCCCATGCGTCGAGCCCGCCTGACCGCCTGCGGTGCCCTTCTGGCGCTGGCGGCGCCCGCCGTCGCCGAGGCCGGGCCCGGTCTGACCGTGGGAGCTGTCGAGGACGACGTGCGGCTCTCCTCACCCGTCGAGGCCGAGGCACGCATGGCGCTCTTCCGCGTGGCGGGATTCCGGGCGGTGCGTGTGACGAGCTTCTGGCAGCCCGGCCAGACGAGGCCCTCCGAGGCCGAGCTCGGCGTCCTCGAGAACGTTGCCGAGGCCGCGTCTCGAAACGGCGTGCGCGTCTACGTGACGGTCATGCATCCCGGCTCTCGGACGACACCGCTGACGGACGAGGCGCGGGGCGATTTCGCCGCCAACGCGGCCGCGCTCGTGCGGGCGGTCCCCGGCGTGCGTCACATCGTCGTCGGGAACGAGCCGAACCTGAACCGTTTCTGGCTCCCGCAGTTCGAGCTCGACGGAACGAGCGCCGCACCGGCTGCATATCTCGAGCTGCTCGCCCGAACCTACGATGCGCTGAAGGCAGTTTCGCCAGGGGTGCGGGTCTACGGGGGCGCGCTCTCGCCGCGAGGCGGCGACCGGGCGGGCGGGTCACGCCCCACGCACTCCCCCACCAGGTTCATCCAGGAGCTGGGGATCGCCTACCGGGCGAGCGGTCGCGACCGGCCGACCATGGACGCGCTCTCCATCCACCCGTACCCGGACAACTCGAGCCAGCCTCCGACGACCGCTCATCCCAACACGACGACGATCGGGATCGCGGACTACGGCAAGCTCGTGGCGCTGCTCGCGCAGGCCTTCGACGGCACCGCCCAGCCGGGCTCCGCGCTTCCGCTCCTGTATGCGGAGTTCGGGGTCGAGTCGCAGATTCCAGCCGCGAAGGCGGCCCTCTACACCGGCGAGGAGCCGGCCGTGACGCGGCCCGTGGACGAGGCGACCCAGGCCGCGTACTACCAACAGGCGCTCGCGCTCTCGTTCTGCCAGCCGACGGTCGAGGGGATGCTGCTCTTCCTCTCTCGCGACGAACGCGCGCGTGCCGGTTGGCAGTCCGGAGTCCACTACGTCGACGGCACGGCGAAAGCCAGCTTGTCGCGTGTGACTGAAGCGCTCGACCGTACGACCGGCGGCTCGATCGTCCGCTGCCCGGGAGTCCAGCTCGTCGTCCGCCCGGACGTCCTGCGCTTCGGAACACGTACGTCAGCGAAGCGCGGGGTGTTCCGAGCCAGCCTGCGCTGCAACCTCGACTGTGTGTACCTGCTGCGGGTGGAGCGAGCGTCCACGCACTCGACGAAGCTCGTAAAACGCGGTCGCCTCGAGGTCGGGGAGCTGGCGAGGATCGACCTCGGCCCGCGCCGGCTGGGCGCCGGCCAATACCGCTACACGCTCCGCCTCGTGCATCCGGTCAACCCCGGACCGCCGACGCTACGCCAGAGCCCCCCGTTCTCGCTGCCATAGATCTCTTCAGTAGCGGTGCTCGAGCCGCCACACGCGCACGACAACGTACGCGCAGGCGGCCAGCGTGAGAACGAGTGCCAGCGCATCGCGACCCGGCGCTCCGAACCCGATCGCCAGCCCGATCGCCGCGACTGCGAGGATGATCGCGGCGTAGAAGAGCTTGCGGTTCCGGTCCGACCACGCCTCCAGGTCGCCTCGGCGCTCGCGCCAGAGCAGGAACAGGAAGAACGCGATCGCCAGGAAGAACGCGATCTGCAGGAGCCCGCCGACCGTCGCGAGGACGGGCTCGAGGGAGAGCACGACGACCACGACCGCGATCAGCGCGATGATCCCGAGGCCGCGGGCGAGCGGCGGAATGCGATCCCAGAGCGTTCTCATCAACCCGTCGTGAATGCTCGCACGGCGAGAGCCCCAGCGAGGAATGTCGTCCCGGCGAACCAGAGGAGCCTCCTCGGCCCCTCGGCGGGTGCGTAGAACCACGGCGACAGCGCGACCCCGAGCGCGAACGCTCCGTACGCGTAGTGCAGGCGGTCCGGAGCACGCCGGCCGTCTGAGAGCAGGAGCAGCCCGACCGCCGCCTGCGCGATGAGAGCGGTCTGTGCGAGCGCGAGTGCGTGGGACACGGTCAATCCAGCGCTCCCCCGGCGGTACGCGATGAGACCCAGGAGAGCCGCGCCGACGCACACGACCAACACCGCGACGGCGAGAGCGACGTGCACGGCTACCATCGCGCGGACCCTACCGAGCGACGGAACCTACGCCGTCGTTCGAACCGAACTGTCAGCAGCGAAGATCCGGCGTGCTGACGAAGCCCTCGAACTGTGCGCTCGTGACGCCCCGGCAAGTGTCACGCATCGCCGCGCATCTGTCGTGCGACGAAGTCGCAGACAGGTCCGCGGCTAGCATCGGTCAGGCGATGATCGAGGAAGGTCAGCCGGCTCCAAGCTTCACGCTCCGAGCAACTCCGGTGAGGACGTCTCGCTCGAGGAGCTGCGCGGGAAGCCTGTCGTCCTGTACTTCTATCCCCGACGACTCGCGCTCTCTTTAGCTCAGTAGTGCGTCCCGCAGGCGGTAGGCACGCGGATCACTCGCGTCCCTTCAACTGCGTGAGGTTCCGCTTGCCGGTGCCGTCGGCGTTCATGACGTAGATCTCTCCGTTGCGGTCGCGATTGCTGACGAAGACGATCTTCCGCCCGTCGGGCGACCAGACAGGCGACCTGTCTGTGGCGAAGGGGTGAGCCTGACTCCTCGTGAGGTTCCGTTGCGCGCTTCCGTCGGCGTTCATGACCCACACGTCGCCGTTCGTGAAGTAGCTCCAGCGGCCCGGGCCTGCGCTTCTGAGGAAGAGGATCTTCCGCCCGTCGGGCGACCACACAGGCCCGCCGTCGGCCTTCCAGTTGCGTGTCAGCCGCCTTAGTCCGCTCCCGTCCGCGTCGATGACATAGATCTCGCCTTCATTGCGATCGCGGTCGCTTCGGACTGCGATCTGCCGTCCGTCGGGCGACCACGCCGGTCCGTCCTGCGACCAGCTCGGCCTGCGGTCGGTTCCTGGGGTCCGGGTCAGACGTATTAGCCCGCTGCCGTCGGCATTCACGACGGAGATGTCCGCGGTGCCGTCGCTGTTGTCCATGAACGCGATCCTGCTGCCATCGGGCGACCATGCTGGGCTCGCGGCCAGGCCCGCGCTCGGGGTGCCCGGAAGGGGTGCGAACGTGATGGCGTGAGCGAGCCGGCGGAGCCCGCTTCCATCCACGTTGACGACATAGATGTGTGCGCGGCCTTTCCGTGGGCAGCGGGCTACTGAGCGGCACTGGCCGCCCTGGATCCGGACGAACGCCAGTCTGCGTCCGTCGGGCGACCAGACAGGATCGCCGTCGTTCTGCGGGCTTCGCGTCAGCCGGCGGCGCCCGCTCCCGTCCGCGTTCATGACGTAGATGTCCGAGTAGCGGTCGCCACCGTGGGAGCGGTAGCCCCCACGCTGCTGCACGAATGCGACCCCCCGCCAGTCCGGAGACCAGACGGGAAGCCCCGCATAGGAAAGGGCGAGAGGGCCCCCTCGACGTTCCCATTCCCGCGAAAGATTGCGCTGCCTACTCCCATCGGCGTTCATGACGTTGAGCTCGAGACGGTCGTCGCACCACAACATGCCGCACCCCGCCGTCACGAATGCGATGCGGCGACCGTCGGGTGACCATGCAGGGGCGCCGGAGTACGCGCTTCGCTTGGCGCCGAAGAGGAGATCGCGAACCGTCGCGAACGCCGATGTGCTTACGACAGCAACGATGACCGCCGCCGCCGTGAGGACGACGGCACGCTGGCGGCGACCTTTGCCGTGCAACTTGACATGGTCGCGCCAACGCCGACCCGTTGTCCCAACCGCACGATCCTGTCGGCGGCCAGCCGCCGCAATGAGCTCGTGCTTCAGATCGCGTATCGGATCACTCATCAGGCTTCTCCGTTCCGAAGTTGGGCTTGCAGCGAAGCCAGGCCACGACTGACGCGCTTCCGGACGACGCTTTCCGAGCAGCGGAGCTCAGCCGCGATCTCGGCGTAGTCGCGATCCTCGAGATGGCGGGCCTCGATCGCGTCCCGCTGGTCGGGAGTGAGCGCGTCGAGAAGATCATCCGCTGCTGCGCGTGCGGCCGTCGTCTCGAGGATCTCGATCGCCTCCTCATCCAGCTGAATCGGCTGCATCGCGAGCGCACGGCGCGCCTGGTCCTGGATTCGACTGCTGCGTAGAGCCTCGCTCAGCTTGTGGCGCGCGATCGCAAACAGCCACGCCCGCGGCGGCTCCGGCCCAGGCTCGAAGCGAGACACCGATGCAAGTGCGGCCGCAAAGGTCTCAGCAGTTAGATCGAATGCTTCCTCCGAGCCGGGCACCCGTCGGCGGAAGAACGCAAGCACCGCAGCGACGTGGCGCTCGTAGAAGAGGCCGAACGGCTCCGAGGTCGTGCGCGACGCGAGCAGGAGCTCGGTGTCGGAACGTTGCTCCGCACCACTCATGCCTCTTGTATGACAGTTTCAGGCGATTTGTGACCCGCCCGCCGGCTACCATCGGCGCTCGATGATCGAGGAGGGGAAGCCGGCACCGGACTTCGAGCTCACCTCCGACGAGGGCCAGCCGGTGACCCTGTCGCAATTCCGAGGCAGGCCGGTTGTTCTCTACTTTTATCCCCGCGACGACACCCCCGGCTGCACCGCGCAGGCCCGCGGGATCCGCGATGCGTGGGGCGAGTTCGAGAAGCGCGGCGCGGTCGTGTTCGGCGTCAGCCCGGACGGTGAGGCTTCACATGCGAAGTTCCGGGACAAGTACAAGCTCCCGTTCACGCTCCTCGCCGACGAGGATCACGCAGTCGCGGAGGAGTACGGCGTCTGGGTCGAGAAAAGCTTCGCCGGCAAGAAGTACATGGGCGTCGAGCGCTCGACCTTCGTCATCGACGCGGGCGGCAACCTCGCGAAGGTGCTGCGACGCGTCAAGCCGGACACGCACGCGGACGACGTCCTTGCCGCCCTGTCCTGAGGACGTCGCGCGCGTGACGGATCTCGACGTCGACCATCTCCTCCTGGAAGCAGAGGCGAAGTGGTCGCTCAACGACGACGAGGGCGCCGCCGCGCTCCTCGAGGAGGCGCTGACCGCCGTGTGGGGCCTTCCTGACGAGGTCGCTCGCGTCTCCGAGGCCGCTACGAGACTTGCAGAGGCGCGCGAGTCCGAGCCGATGTCGACGGTCGCTCGGCGAGCGGCGGCCGGAGCAGAAGCGCTCGAACCCTTTACCAGCAGCACGGGTGGAGTTGGCGCTCAGCACGACGAGAAACGTGTGCCTGGACGGAGGCTCTACCTCGGGTTGATCCAGCTGGCCGTCTTCACGATCGTCGTGATCGGCTTGCTCGTGGTGCAATACCTGCGGGTGCTTCGCTGATGCGGATGAGAGGACTTGAACCTCCACGCCCTTACGGGCACACGGACCTGAACCGTGCGCGTCTACCAATTCCGCCACATCCGCGCGGCCTACCGATTCTAGCTTCGGCTCGTCTCATCTCTCGATGACCAGGGTCGTCACGCTGCTCGCCGTGGCCGTCGCCGTCCTCACGCTCGGCGGCGTCGAGCGATCGCACACGTCCGAAACCGCCGGCTTCACCGGTCGATCGGAGGTCGTGGTCGCACTGGCCGCTTCGCCGCTGGCGCACGCTCCGGGCAACGGAGCGCAGATCGCCGCGGAGCAGCGGACGTTCCGAAGGGCACTCGCGCGACACCTCCCCGACGCGCGGACCCGCTGGAGCTATCGGCTGGTGGCAAACGGCTTCGCAGTCGTCCTTCCGCGCACGCAGGTGCCTCGGCTCCGCGAGCTCCCCGGCGTCCGCGAGGTGTTCGCTTCCGCGCAGTACCTCCCCCAACTCGACCAGAGCCCGCAGCAGATCGGCGCCACCGGCCTCTGGGGTGCCGGCCTCGAAACCGCGGGGCAGGGGGTCAAGATCGGCGTCATCGACACCGGAGTGGATCATGATCACCCGTTCTTCGACCCGGCCGGCTACGCGATGCCGGCCGGCTTCCCCAAGGGTCAGCAGCGTTTCACGAACGCGAAGGTCATCGTCGCCCGGGCGTTCCCGCCACCCGGGGTGCGCAACCAGAATGCGGCACTCGCGTTCGACGGTGACAACTCCTCGCACGGGACGCATGTCGCCGGGATCGCGGCCGGGAATGCTCGCACGCAGGCGAACGGTCGCACGGTGTCGGGCATCGCGCCACGCGCGTTCATCGGAAGCTACAAGGCACTCGTGGGAACGGACTCGGGGTTGAGCCCGAACGGGAACGCACCCGAGATCGTGGCGGCCATCGAAGCCGCGGTGCGAGACGGGATGGACGTTCTCAACCTCTCGATCGGTCAGCCAGAGCTCGAGCCGCGACGCGACATCGTCGCCATCGCTCTCGACGCTGCCGCTGCAGCCGGTGTCGTCTCCGTCGTTTCAGCCGGAAATGACTTCAACGAGTTGGGTGCCGGGTCGATCTCGTCACCCGCGAACTCCGGGCGGGCGATCACCGTCGGCGCAGTGGAGGTGAGCGGATCGGCACGCGGCACGCACGCGGGGTTCTCTTCCGTCGGCCCCACCACGATGTCGCTCCGGCTGAAGCCGGATATCGTCGCGCCGGGCGTCGACATCCTCTCCTCAGTGCCGACCGGATGGTCGTCGCTCTCGGGGACGAGCATGGCATCGCCGCACGTGGCCGGCGCGGCCGCGCTGCTCGTGCAGCGACACCCGAGCTGGACGGTCGCACAGATCAAGTCGGCCGTGGTGCAGACGGGAACCGACGCCTCGAACGACGGCGACAGCCTCGCCGCCCCGCAGTTCCAGGGAGGTGGAGTCGTCTCACTGGCCCGCGCGGACCGACCACTCCTCTTCGCGGATCCCGCCGGCGTCTCGCTCGGTCTGCTCGGGCGTAGCGCGCGGAGCGAGGGCGCGATCGCGCTCAGCGATGCCGGAGGGGGCGCCGGCACGTGGCAAGCCTCCGTGGTTCGCCGGGAGCAGACCGCAGGAGCCCGTCTCGTCGTCCCTGCGACGGTAACGCTTCCCGGCTCGCTCTCGTATGAGGTCACGACCTCCGCATCCGCCACACAAGGCGATCTCAGCGGCTATCTCGAGCTCCGCCGCGGTTCAGACGTCCGCCGCGTTCCCTTCTGGGGGCGAGTCGCGGTGCCGGCGCTGGCGCGTCACCAGCCGGTTGCGCTCCGCCGGCCCGGCGTGCACCGCGGGACGACCGCGGGGAACCCGGCTCGCGTCACCCGTTATCGCTACCCGGAGAACCCGAGCGGAGTCGGCCTGAACACCTTCCTTCGAGGGCCCGAAGCGGTCTACCGCCTCCGCCTCAGTCGGCGGGTCGCGAACTTCGGCGTCGTCGTCACACGGAATCCACCTGGCAGTCGCGTCGAACCGCGCGTCGTCGCCGGTCTCGATGAGAACCGCCTCACGGGCTACGCAGGCCTGCCGCTCCATCACAATCCGTACCTCGACGGGTTTCGCAGTCCTGTGCTCGCGGCGGCGGCCCTCTCGCCGCTGCCGGGCGAGTACGCGATCGTGTTCGACAGCGCGACGCGTGCGGGAGCCGGCCGCTTCTCGTTCCGTTTCTGGGTGAACGACGTCACGCCGCCTACGCTGCGCCTCCGGACGAGAACGGTGAGACGGACCGATCCGGTTCGGGTTGACGCAATCGACGCCGGCTCAGGCGTGTACGCCGCGTCGGTGGATGCCGCGGTCGACGGTCGGAATACGTCCGCGTTCTATCGCGACTGGAGTCGTTCGGATCTCCACGGTGGGGCTCTCGCCCGGCCGACATCGCCTGAGGCTGCGGGTCTCCGACTACCAGGAGACGAAGAACACCGAGAACGTCTCTCGCATCCTCCCCAACACGCGAACGTTCACCGCGACCTTCACGGTCCGACCCTCGTAAGGGCCCGGGCGTGCCTCGCCCCTACGTCTTCCGGTCGCGCTCCTCGATCGTCGGGAGCGCATCCAGATCGCGCTGCACGCTCTTGATGAACTCGTCGCTCTCGTCGTCGGCGGTGATGACACGGAAGCTCTTCTTCCTTCGCGCCCGTTCGCGCTCACGGCGGGCGTCCCCGCCGAACCGCCTGCCGAGGCGCGGCGACTCGACCGCCACGACGAGTGCGGCCGCGAGGAGGAGCACGACGAGCCACGGCCAGCTCACCCGCTGGATTGTAGCCAGCTACGCACGGAAGATCTGCATCGGAAGTGTGGAGAGCGGAACGCCACCGTCGGGAGTCACCAGCCACGTCTCCTGCATGTACAGGCAGTCCTCCCCGTTTGCCGCGATCGCGTGGGGGTGCATGGAGAACACCATGTTCTCGGCAAGCTCGGTCTCGACGCCCTCCCCGATCTTCGGGAACTCGATCATGGTCATCCCGATCGAGTGACCGGTGACGTGGCCGAGGTGGTAGCCGCGCTCGACGAAGCCTGCGGAGATCCCACGATGCACGTCATGGCAGGTCGCGCCCGGCCGCATTGCTTTCCTCGCGACCTCGACGTACTCGAGGTATGCCTCGAGCATTCGCTCCGTGTCCTCGGAGAGCGTCGCGTCGTGAGCGGCGATCGCGCGTGACACTTCGACCCAGTGCATCCCCGGCCCGGCGACCTCGAGCGAGGGCAGGAGGAACTTCGGCAGGATCTCCTCGCGGCGGGCGATCTTGAACTCCGGCCGCGCGTAGGCGTCGGTGCCGGTCAGGACCATGTTCATCGTGAGCCGTCCGCAGCCCTCTGCGACGAACCACTCCTCCGCCGCCGCCATCACCTCGGCGGCCGACTTCCCGGGCGCGTAGCTCTCGAGGAAGATCTCGAACCCGTGCTCGTTGATGCGCACCGAGTCGCGTACCGACTCCAGCTCGGTCTCGCTCTTCACGGCGCGGGCGAGGTCGAACTCGACGTCGAAAGGGACGAGCTCGAGGCTCGCGGCCGCGAGAGCGCGCTCGTCCCGCACGGTCATGACGTAGTCGAGCCCGTACACCCCGACCCGCTTCCAGCCGGCGCCACGCGCGTGCTCGGCCATGTGCTCACCCGGCCGGTCGTGGAACACCTGCTCGAGCTGCGCGGTGCCGTGCTGCCCGACGTAGCGTGCCTCGCTGGGGAAGACGACGAAGGGATCGCCGTCTCCGGGCACCACGACATACGCGTAGCGGTGGACGATCTGGAATCCGGACAGATACGTCACGGCACCCTCGAAGCCCGAGTACTCGCTTCCGGAGACGATCAGCGCGTCCAGCTCGTGCGCAGCAATCGCCGCTCGAACGTTTCGATAGCGGCGCTGGAGCTCTACGTCCACGAGTCCTCGAGCGCCTTGACGAGCGCTGTCAACGCGTCGTTCAGAGGAGTGGGGACACCGAGCTCACGTCCGAAGCGCGCGATGCCGCCGTTCAGATAGTCGATCTCGGTTCGCCGCCTTGCCTCCACGTCCTGAAGCATGCTCGCCCTGTGGTCGTACGCGACATCGTGTCGCGCTGCGTGGTCGATGAGCTCCTCCGGGTCCGCGTCGAGCGTGATCCCCTGTGCTCTTGCGACTGCCGTTCCTTCGGCGACGAGGGCGCTCACGAGCGCGCGGAGATCGGGCCGCTCGCAGACCCGACCATGCGTGAGCCCGGTCAGCGCCCCGACCGGGTTCGTGGCCGCGTTGAAGACGACCTTGCGCCACTGGGCGGGGCGAGCGTCCGTGACCGCGAGCGTCGGCATTCCGCCGCGCGTGCACGCGTCCGCGAGCCGCTCGATCTCATCGGTCGCAGCCGGGCTCGGCTCGAACGGGCCGAACGTCGTGTCTCCCTTGACGTCCCACTGCACGACTCCCGGCGACAGGATCTTCCCGGCCGGAAACGTCGTTCCACGGATCACGCGCGAGGCGTGTCGCGCGATCACCTCCTCGTTCCCGACGCCGTTCTGCACGGAAGCGACGGCTCCGTCGGTGAACGCATGAGCAGTCGCCGCCACTGCCTCGTCCGTGTGCATCGCTTTCGTCGCGACGATCCCGAACTCGCAGGCGGGAAGCTCCGACGGTTCTGCCGTCGCCCGAACGGAGCCGACCACCTCTCCGGCTCCCGTCAGCCGCAGGCCGTGCGCAGCGATCGCCTGGACGTGCGCGCGATCGAGGTCGTACGCCCACACCTCGACGTCATCGAGCTGCGCAAGGTTGGCCGCGAAGAGCGACCCGACCGCGCCGCAGCCGACGACGCAGACCCTCACGACGGCCGCAGCCTTCGCCAGAGTGGGTCGACCGAGAACTCGCGCCCGCCGGTGAGCCCGCTCGGGCGGAGAATGAGCACGAGCGCCATCAGCGCGCTGACCACGACGATCCTCGTCCCCGCGGGAACCTCGAGCGTGCGCCCCGCCAGCTCGAGACCGTTCTCCGCGTTCGCAAGCACGGAATCGAGTGCGCTAACGGCGAGCGCCCCGACGACCGCTCCCCAGAGACTGGTCGTCCCCCCGATGACGAGCATCGCGAGGGTGATGAACGTCAGGTCGAGGTAGACGGCATCGACGTTGATCGGAAGAAAGTGGACGTAGAGCCCACCCGCGAGGCCGGCGAGGAAGCCCGAGAGCGCGAAGGCGCCCAACCGCTGGCGGTAGATGGACACCCCGACCGCGCGCGCAGCTGCGGGATCCTCCCGTGTCGCGCGCAGCTGGCGTCCGAAACGGCTTCGTTGATACGCGAACGCGGCGACGATGACGGCGACGGCGCCGAGCGCGGCCTGGCGGAGATCGGTGGTCTCGGACACGGACGAGAACGTATTCAACCCAGGCCCGACCTTCTCGTAGTAGCGAAGGATGTTGTTCGTGATCTCGAGCACGGCGAAGGTGGCGATGCCTGCGGCCAGCCCGGAGAGCCTCATCAGCGGCAGGCCGACGAGCAGGGCGAACACGCCACCGACGAGGCCTGCCGCGAGAAGCGACGGGAGATTTCCGACCGTCGTATCGCGCAGGAAGTCGAAGAGAGAGGGCATGAACGCCGGCTTCTCCTGCCCGGGCACGGAGAGCACCCCCGCCGTCCAGACGCCGATCGCGACGAAGCTGATGTGCCCGAAGGAGAGCACGCCCGAGTTGCCGACGAAGACGTAGATCGCGACGACCATCGAGACGGAGACGAGCGCGTTGATGAAGTAGATCTCGGTGGAGCGCGAGACGAGCACGCCGAGCAGCGCTGCGCCGACGACCAGCGCAACGGGAGCACCGAGCTCCAGCGCAGCGCGCCGTGCATTCATACGCGTTCCACGGCAGCCCGACCGCGCAGGAAGAGCCCTCCCGGCCGGAAGAGGAGGACGAGGATCACGAGGCCGAAGACGAACGTCGGCAGGTACTGGCTCTGGGCGGTCGGCAGCGCGCCGCCGAGCAGGCCGGAGACATAGCCGATCGTGAAGCCGCCGAGGGTGGCCGACAAGAGTCGCGTCATCCCTCCGACGACAACGCCCGCGAGCACGATGATCGTCTCTCGCAAGGCGAACGTCGGCGTCACGGTCGGGAACTGCACGGTGAGCAGGACGGCGACGATCGCGGCCAGGACGCCGGCGATGAGCACGGCCGCGGCGCTCACGAGGTTCGCCCGCACACCGACGAGCCTCGCCGTCTGGAAGTCCATCGCCGCCGCTCGCATGTGCAGGCCCAGCGAGGTCCGGTTCAAGAGCAGCACGAGCGAACCGAGGGCCACCGCCGCGGTGACGATGGCGACGATCGCGATCTTCCGGATGTCGACGTCCCCGATCGATACCGGACGGTTGAGCTCCGCGAGCGATGCGGCGGTCCTCCCCAGCGGGCCGAACCAGAGCAGCGCGACGCTCTGGAGCAGGAACGCGACCGCAAACGTTGCTATGAGCATCACCGCCGGCGACTGCGACCGCAGCGGACGGAAGACGACCCGCTCCATCGCCAGGGACAGCACGATCACGACCACGAAGCAGAGCGCGATGCCGACGCCCACCGGCCAGCCCCGGTCGGACGCGAAGGCGAGCGCGAACGCGCCGGCCATGATCAGCTGGCCATAGGCGAAGTTGACGAGCCGCAGCACGCCGAAGACGAGCCCGATGCCGACGGCCATCAGCGCGAAGATGGCACCGAGCCCGATCGCGTCGACCTGCACCTGCAGGTCGACGGCATCGCCGAGGAAGTCGGTGAGCCCGCTCGCGAGGGTCGTCGTCACGAGAGGTAGGCGGCGACCATCCGGTCGGTGTCGGCCGCATCGGCAGGAGTCAGGGTCAGACGGAGCTCGCCGTTCGCGAGCACGTGCGTCCGGTCCGCGAGCGCGACGGTGCGCTGGGCCCGCTGCTCGACCAGGAGGATCGCGAGCCCACGGTCGCGGATCGTGGCGAGCGTCGAGAACACGAGGTCGACGACGGTCGGCGCCAGACCGAGCGAGGGCTCGTCCAGCAGCAGGACGCGCGGCCCCGCGACCAGTGCACGAGCGATCGCGAGTTGTTGCTGCTGTCCGCCCGAAAGAACCCCTGCCGGCCGCGCGCGGAACTCCTCGAGAATCGGGAAGAGCTCGTACGCGTCGCCGAGGGGATCGCCGGCCACGCCGTTCTTGCGCCTGCCTGCGAGCCCGAGCTGCAGGTTCTCCTCCACCGTGAGCTCTCCGAAGAGGCGGCGTCCTTCCGGGACGAGCGCGATACCGGAGCGGGCGATCGTCTCCGGGCTGCGTCCGCACAGCGATCGCCCGTCGAGCGTCACGTCGCCGCTCGAGAGCTGAAGGAGCCCCATCAGCGCGTGCAAGGTCGTGGACTTGCCTGCGCCGTTCGGCCCGATGAGCCCGAGGATCTCGCCGCTCGAGAGCTCGAGCGTGAGCTCCCGTACGACGGGGCTACCGCCGTATCCGACCGACAAGCCCTCGACCCGGAGGACAGGCTCGTTCACGGCTTCTCCTCGTGCACCGCGCTCTCCCCCAGGTACGCCGCCGCGACGTCGAGGTTGGCGCGGATCTCGGCTGGCGTCCCTTCTGCGAGCGTCGCCCCGTGATCGAGAACCTGAATCCGGTCGCACACGTCCATGACGAGCGCCATGTTGTGGTCGATCAGCAGCACTCCCGCGTCGTGCTCGTCCCGCACCGAGCGGATAACGGCGGCGAAATCTGGCACCTCCGCCTCGGGCAGGCCCGCTGCGGGCTCGTCCATGAGAACGAAGCGCGGTTCCGTGGCAAGCGCCCGAGCGACGCCGAGCCGACGCTCGTCGCCGTGCGCGAGGACGCCGGCGGGCGCGCTTGCATACGGCATCAGCTGAAGCTGTTCGAGCAACCCTTCAGCGCGCCGGCGCGCCGAGCGCGGGCCGAGACCCGCGCCGAGCGCGGAAACCTCGACGTTCTCCCGCACGGAGAGCGCGCGGAACGACCGGGAATGCTGAAACGTGCGGGCGAGGCCTTGCCGCCCACGGCGATCGGGTCGCCAACGCGTGATGTCACGGCCTTCGAGCTCGACCATGCCCTCGTCGGGGAAGTCGAAGCCGGTGATGATGTTGACCAGCGTCGACTTGCCGGCGCCGTTCGGGCCGATGAGCCCGACCACCTCGTGCCGATGCAACTCGAGGGTCACCTCAAGGAGCGCCTGCACCCCCTCGAAGGCACGCGAAACCAAGGCGGCCCGAAGCGCTGCTCCGGGCCGCCCGTCTTGCAGCTGCGTGTCCGAATCGGACAAAGGGGTCAGATCTTCGGGACGACCTTCGCCTTGACGGTTCCGACAACCCTGGGAACGTTGTTCTGCACCCGGATCACCCGATACTGCCGGCCGAACACCGTGTGCAGGTTCTTCGAAAAGCTCACGAGCCCCGACAAGGTGGGCACGTTCTTGAACTTCTCCATCTGTGCCGCGAGAGCCCGCCCGTTCGTCGAGCCGCCCGCGCGCCGGAGCGCGATGAGGAGGCCGTCGATGGCCGCCGGCCCGGTGATGAACCCGCCCGTGCTCCCGGCCTTCGCGATCGCCGAGGCGCTTCGCTTGGCAACGGCGTTGACGGCCGCGACAGGATCGTCACCGAACGCGGACGCGAACGTGACGTAGTAGTAATTCGTCACCATCGGGTTCGGCGTGTACCAGTAGTTCCCGTCACCGGCCCATGAGTTGAGCACCGGAGTTGTGTTTCCGAGCGTTCGCAGACCGTTGAGGATCGGCACTTGCGCACCGAACGCCGCGGCCGTCGAGGTGACGATTACGTCCGCTTCCTCCGCGTTCAGGCGCGTGACGACGTTCTGCCAGGACGCCGTATTCCCGCCGCTCGACTGGTACGTCTCCTTGGTCACGATCGTGCCTCCGAGCTGCTTCCAGCGGGCCTCGAACGCTTGGACCACGTTCCGGAAGTAGACGATGACCGTGTCCGTCGCGAGCGAGGCGTCGCGCCAGCCTCTCCTCCAGGCGTACTCGGCCATCGCCGAGCCCTCGTCCTGCGCGACGTTCCCGAACGAGAAGGCAAGACGTCCGTTCGCGCCGAAGCGCTTCGGGCCCATCTGGTCCGTGCCGATGCACGGGGCAATCGTCAGCTTTCCGCGGTTGATCGACTCCTGCACCACCGGGGCTGCGAGGTCGACGTCGCACGTCGTGAAGATGACGTCGGCGCCCTGGCCGAGCAGCCTTGCAGCGCAGGCCTTGGCCGCGGCTGGCTTGTTGCCCTGCGTGTCGCAGGTGTTGATCTTGAGGTTGACTCCCCGGCCCCTGTTCACCGTCTTGACGCGATCTTTGGCGGTCGCAAGCGCGGGCCCGTCGAACGGCGCCATCGCGCCGGTGCTGTCATAGGCCCACCCGATCGTCACCGTGTTCGCCTGCTGTGGCGACGCCGAGCCGGTCGCCACCACGGCTGTTGCCACGGCCGTTACCGCAGCGAGCGCCAGCACCGCCTTCCTTCCTCGAATCATCACGCCCTCCTGTGTTGACGAATTGCCTACCAGGACTCCTCCTTGGCCTTGACCAGCCCGTACAGCAACGTGTGCAGCGGAACCGGCACGCCGTGCCGCTCCGCCTCGCGAACCAGCGAGCCGGTGATGAGGTCGATCTCGGTCTGTCTGTGCTCGTCGACATCCTCCAGCATCGACGGGTAGTGCGCCGATCCGCGCTGCGTCGCGAGCACGTTCATCTCCCAGGGATCGTCGTGGAGCTCGATCCCTGCCGCGTCCGCGACGGCCTTGCCCTCGTCGACGAGTCCGTGGACGAGATGGCCGAGGTCGGTGGGCTCGTCCTCCGCGGCGAAGTGCGGGTCGTGCGGGAGCCGGGTCAGCGCGGCGACCGGGTTCACGGCTGCGTTGAAGACCAGCTTCGACCACTGGGCGGGGCGCAGATCGGGCAAAGCCTCGGCGCGGAGCCCCGAGGCGACGATCGTGTCGGCGATCTCCTGCACCCGCTCGAACGGTGTCTGCTCGTACGGACCGAGCCACGTCTCGGTGTCGAGGATGTACTCGACGTGCGTGTCGGAGTGCTTCGTGCCGCTCATGAACGTCACCGCAGAGACGATCGGCCACTTGCCGTGCTCACGCACGATCTCCTCCGCGCCGAGGCCGTTCAGGACGGTCATCATCGTCGCGTCCTCGAACGCGTAGCGGAGCGTCCGGAGCGCAGGCCGGAGCCCAGTCGCCTTCGTCGCGATGATCGCGATGTCCGGGGGAGCAAGATCGAATGGGTTGTCCGCGGCGACGACCTTCGCTTCGCGCGTGCTTCTGCGGGTACCGGTAACCCTCAGACCCTCCCGGTTGAGCGCGTCGGCATGCGCGCGCCGTCGGGTGAGAACCGATACCTCGCAGACGGAGGCGAGATGCCCCGCGAACAGGCTGCCGATGACTCCGGCGCCGACGATGCAGACCCGTTCGATCACGCTCCCGGCGCCGCGTGACCCACCATGGCCTCGAGTATCCCGTGCCGTCCGATGTCAGTCAATACTCGAACGGCCACGCTTTCGGTTCACCAGCCGTCGGAACTCACCATCGCTGACGAGCCCTCGCTTCTTCGTTCCCGCCTTCTTGACCGCGTCCAGGAGCTCACCGTTCCGCTCCGGAGGGAACTCGAGGCCGAGCTCCTCGAGCTTGATGCGAACCGAGTCGAGGCCGCTCTTCTTCCCGAGCACGATCCCGCGCGTTGCGCCGACGACGTCGGAAGCGTAGGGCTCGATGGCAGAGGGATCGTGGAACTGCGACGCGACCGCGCCCGACTCGCGGGTGAACAGATTGTCGCCGGTGGCGGCTTTCCAGGGCGCGTGGGTCGTGCCAGAGCGCTCCTGCACGAGTCGAACGAGCGCTCGCACTTGCTCGAGCCTCAGTCGGGTCGGGATGTCGTACAGCGCCTCGAGCGCGAGGGCGACTTCGACGAGGTCGGCGTTCCCCGCGCGTTCCCCCATGCCGTTGACCGTCCCGTGCACCCAGGTCGCGCCTCCTTGCACGGCGGCCACCGCGGCCGCGGTCGCGAGCCCGAAGTCGTCGTGACCGTGCCAGTGCACCGGGACGTCGTAGTCGAGCCGTTCCGCAACGTCGTTGACCAGGAACGCAGCAGCCTCCGGTGTGGCGATGCCGAGCGTATCCACGACCACGACCTCGGCAGCTCCGGCCTCGACTGCGCTTTCGTACGCGGCGCGCACGAACTCGAGATCGGCTCGTGTCGAGTCGACGCCGAAGAACGCCACGCGGATGCCCTCCCCCGCGGCGAAGGAGACCGCGGAGCGAATGCGCTCGAGCATCGTCTCCCGCGAGACGCCGAGCGCGGCGAGCTTGCCGTCCGAGATGGGGCTCTCGATCACCGACGCGCCGACTCCGAGCTCGACGAGCGCTTCGACGTCCGCGCGTACTGCTCGCGAGAATCCCCAGACTTCCGCGTCGAGGCCGGCCTCGAGGATCAGCGAGATCGCATGCGCGTCGTCCTCCGAGACGCGCGGGAAGCCCGCCTCGATCCGGTCGACCCCGGCGGCATCGAGTGCTCGGGCGATCTCGAGCTTGTCCTCCGGCGAGAAGACGACTCCGACGGTCTGTTCCCCGTCCCGGAGTGTCGTGTCGTAGAGCCCCACCGTGACGCGCGGCTGCGGCTCGAGCGCCTTTGCGTTCAGATCGCCCGTCCAGAGCTTCGAGCGGTCGAGGGCCACGCGCGGACTATCGCATCCCTTACGGCGCGATCGTCGACTATGCGGCTGAGACGATGCCGTCGGGGAACGCAGAAAGCTTCTCGGCACCGTTGTCCGTGATCAGGAAGTTGTCCTCGACACGGAGGCCACCGCCGCCATCGATATAGCATCCTGGCTCGATTGCAAGAACCATCCCCTCGCGGATGTCGCCTCCACCTGCCTGGTGCGCGTACGGTGGCTCGTGCGCGCGAGCGCCGACTCCGTGGCAGATCGGATGCGAGGGCTGGCCGGGGAAGCCCAGCGCCCGTATCCCCTCCCGGATGCGGCGGTCGAGCTCGGCGAGGCTCGCGCCCGGGCGGGCGAAGTCGGTCGCGTCGCCGTAGACGGCCAAGAGACCTTGCTCGAGCTCGCGGTAGGCGGGTGTCAGGTCGCCGACGACGAGGTTCTTCGTGTGGTCGCACCAGTAGCCGTCGGCGCAGACCCAGATCTCGAACAGCGTCGGCTCACCCTCGACGACCGGGCGGGAGGTCGTCGCGGTGAACGTCTTGATGCCCGGCCCCGACCAGACGAGCGAGAAGCCGAGCGCAAGCTCGACCTTCCCCTGCCAACCGGTGCCCTCGCCGTGGACGAACCCCTCCCACTCCGCAGCAATCTGCGCCTCGGTCAGGGCCGGCTCGATGACCAGCTTGCAGTGCTCCATGGCGGCAGCGGCGATGTCGTTCGCGAGCCTCATGCGCTCGATCTCCTGCTCGGTCTTGGTCCCCCGTGCCTCGGCGAGAAGCGGCGACGCGTCCTCGACGGCACCGAAGGCGGCGAACCACTCGGCGGTGAACGTCGTCGGCTCGCCGACCATGCGGTCGGAGGCCTGGGTTCCCAGGCTCAGCTCGAGACCGACGGTCTCGTAGTCCGCTGCGTGCTGCTTGGCGTTGTCGAGTGCCCGCGCGAGAGGCGGTCGAGGATCTCGAGGGTCATAGCCCGCGACAAACGTGACCTCCGAGGTCCAAGCCATGTGCTCCGCGTCAGCCTCGCTCGCCTCGAGGCAGATGAGGACCGGTTCGCCGTCGCGTGGAAAGACACAGACGTCGTAGCCCTTCATCCCCCAGAAGTTCGTCAAGTAGAAAACGTTGTCGGGTGCGCGCACGACGAGCGCATCGAGCCCTCGGTCGCCCATGAGCGCGCGCACGCGGTCGAGCTTCGCGTCGTCCCGCGGCCAGCTCACACGATCCTCCGCCCGCCGAGAAGATCTCTCAGCGGGAGGAACAGCGGGTCCGCCAACTCGTCTTCGGCGCGAACGCTCGCGTCGCCGATGCATTCGACACCGACAGGCGGCTGGGTCATGCCTCCTCCCACACGATCCGTCCGTCGCGGGTGACCACCCGTCCGATCCCGTTACCCGGGTAGTGCCCGCAGGCGACGAGGACATTGCGATCGACAAGCTTCGAGAGCAGCGTGCGACGCGTCTCTGCCGCCTGCGCTGACTTCGCGTCCGAGACATAGACCCAGTCGGGCTCCTCGAGCAGCGCGGGGTGCACGGCGACGTCGGCCAGCAGTACAGCTTCCTGACCCTCCGAGGCGAGCCGAACCGCCAGGTGCCCTGGATAGTGGCCCGGTGCAGCGAAGGGCGTGACTCCGGGCGCGATCTCGACCTCACCGCCGACGTGCTCGAAACGGTCGAGATGTGGCGCGATGCACCGACGGACGTGCGGTCGCTCGGCCTGTGAGCTCGCAAACGCGACGGAGTCACGGTGTGCCAGGTAGCGAGCTCGGGGGAAGAATGCTGAGCCCTCCAGGTCGGTATTCCAACCGACATGATCGATGTGCAGGTGCGTCAGGAAGACGATGTCGACCACGCCTGGCGCAACGCCCAGATAGCCGAGCGCCTCGGGCAGGTCACCCTCGTGCTCGGCGGTCCAGTCCCATAGCCCCGGCGGCCCTACACCTGTGTCGACGAGAACGGTGACCCCACCGGTGCGCACGAGGTAGCACCTGCACGGCACACGCCAGCCGATGCCGGCGAAGAGCTCCGGGTACAGGACGCGATACGGCTCCCACGCGTCGGCCGCGACCTCCGGATAGGCGTCTGAGTACTCGGCGAGCACCCCGACCGCGTCCGGGAGTGCGTGGAGCTCGATCGACCCGACTACCACTGTGCCCGCTTGGCCGACAGCTTGTCGTCCAGCGCATGGTTGATCCGAAAACCAGGGTCTGACCCTGGGTGATGTCTCGCAGAGACATGGCCTGCCCGTCGCGAACGGCCAGGTGTGCGCCGAATGTCACACATTCGGCGCACTCACCAGCGCACTCGAGGCGGCGCCGGCTCGCCGTGAGCGTCTTCCCAGGAGACAATCGGGTTGCGGAGGACGCCGATTCGCTCGATTTCGGCCTCCATGACATCCCCCGGTCGCAGGTAGAGGGAGGCGGCGTCGGGGGAAAAGCCGGCGACCCCGGAGACCGTTCCGGTCGAGACGACGTCTCCGGCCGAGTACCCGAGCGCCGAGTAGTGGCTCAGGATCTCGGGGATCGTCACGCTCATCCGTCCGGAGTGGGAGGTCTGGCGCGGCTCGCCGTTCACGCGCAGCTCCATCGCGAGGTCGTGGGGATCGGGAATCTCGTCCGGGGTCACGATCCAGGGACCGAGCGGGCAGAACGTGTCGATCGCCTTGCAGAAGGAGAAGACGCCCGACCGCATCTCGCGCCGCTGGATGTCCCGCGCGGTGATGTCGTTGAAGATCACGTAGCCGCCGACATACTCGGGCGCCTCCTCGGGCGAGAACCACTTGCCCGCCTTCTTGATCACGACCGCCAGCTCGAGCTCGTAGTCGAGCTCTTCGGTCAGGTGCTCCGGATAGACGACCGCCTCGTCGGGCCCGACGATCGCGTCCACGTTCTGGAAGAACACGATCCACGGGGCGATCTCGTGCGACCAGCCAACCTGTTTCGACTCCTCCTCGTGCTCGCGGAAGTTCCCGGCGGTATGGATGAGCTTCTTCGGGACGATAGGCGCGTCGAGCGTCACGTCGTCGAGCGGCCACGCATGACCCGACTCGAGAGCGCGCTCCGCAGCCTCGGTCGCGTATTCGACCCGCTCGAAATAGCCACGCATGGACTCGGCTACGTGGCCCAGGCCTACGACGCCGTCCTCGCGGATGACACCGATACGAGGATCGTCGGCCTCCCACTTGGGCCGGTACGTGACGAGTCTCACTCGACGACTCCGCAGACCTTCATCGCTGCCCGAGCGTAGACGTCGGCCGTTTTCACGAGGCCTGCGGTCGAAAGGTTCTCGCCCAGCTCCGCGTCCGGCAGGCCACTCGACGTCCCGTAGTTGACGGTCGCGATGCCGTATCGGGTGAGCACCGAGGCGTCGGAGAACCAGCGCGTGACATCTCGCTCCGGAGAGACGCCGAACACTTCGTGGTGCGCCTCTTCGAGGGCACCTACCAGAGAGTGCGACTCATCGATCTCGGCTCCTGGCGCCGTGACATACACCTCGGCCTCCACCCCCTCGAGCGACCGCGCGAACTCCAGCGCCTTTCGCCGCGCCTCCGCCATCGGCACGTTCGGCGGCACGCGCAGATCGAGAAAGAGATCCGTGCGATGCGGGGTTCGCGATGCGCGCCAGCCGAAGCCGCCCTCGATCGACCCCACGTTTGCGACACCGCGCACATCGCCGTACGACATCTCTTCCTCCCACGAAGGGAGCCATTCGAGCGCCGCCGACAGCACCGGCTGCATCTTCACGATCGAGTTCTCTCCGCGCCGGCCCTCGCTGAACGCGGTGTGGACGAAGGGGCCATGGGTCGAGAGGCGGAGCCAGAGCGAGCCGAAGTGGGCGAGCACGAGCTTGTTCTCGGTCGGCTCGCCGAGGATGCACATGTCGGCCGCGCCTCCGTGGCCGACCAGGTACCGCGAGCCTGCCGCATAGCCACGGTACTCGGATCCCTGCGCATCCCCCTGCTGCGTCTTTTCGATCTCCCCCGCAACCGCAGCGACCAGCACGTCCCCCTGCAGCCGCACGCCGTCCTCGAACAGCGAGCGCACCGCCTCCACGTAGCAGGCGAGCGCGCCCTTCATGTTCGAGATGCCGAGACCGTAGATCCGCCCGCCCTGCTCGAAGCCCTCCGGCTGGAACCCCGGAATCCCCTGCAGCCAAGGCTCCTTCCCGGAGTACGACGTGTCCAGATGGCCGTTGAACATGAGCGTGGGCCCGCCTCCCGCCCCCGGCCACGTGCCGACGACGTTCGCTCGCCCCTCCTCGACCTGCTGCCACTGCACCGCGAGCCCGAGCTCCTCGAAGGCAGCGCGCACCACTTCCGCAGCCGCCTGCTCGGCGCCGGTGAACGACGGGGTCGAGACGAGCCGGAGCGCGAGCTCGACCAGGCGGCGCTCGTCGATCATCGAAAGTGCGGGAGCACCTTGTCGCCCAAGAGGCGGATCTGCTCGTGGCGACGCTCGCCCCAGAGCTCGAGCATCACGTGCGTGCAGCCGGCCTCGCGGTACTCCTCGATCGCCTCGATGCAGTCGGAGGGGGTGCCTGCGATCGGCTTGCACTTGTCGAGGATCTCGTCGGTCACCTTCGCCTTCGCGGCGAGGCGGCCACCTTGCTCCATCGCGTCGGCCACAGGCCGGATCTCGTCCTGGGTCAGGTCGGCGAGGTCGAGCAACGTGTCGGCGGCGCCCTGGATGTTCTGGACCTTGTTCGCCAGGTACATGCCGGCGATCTCGCGCGCGCCGTCGCGTCCTCTGTCGCGATCCTCGTCGATCGAGGCGACGACCGTGCAGCCGATGTCGATGTCCGCCGCGACGTTCTGGTGCGTGTAGCGCACGAAGGCAGGTGTCGTGATCGACGGTGTGAGGCATCCGTCGGCGATCTCGCCGGAAAGCGCCTGCATCTTCGGCGCGGTCGCTGCCACGTAGACGGGAGGCACGTCGCGCGGGCTGTGCGCTTCCGGGCGAAGTGCAGGCACCGAGGCGCTCCAGGTGTCGCCGTCGTACTCGAACGCGTCGCCGCCGAGCACGCCGCGCACGATCGCCACCGCGTCCCGCATGGGCCCGAGCGTCTTCGACGTCTGCGACTTGATGTTGTTCAGGAAGATCTTCGATGTCCCGAACCCGAGCAGGAACCGGCCCGGCCCTGCGGCCTCCTGCACGACCCGCGCGTCCATCGCCACCTGCACCGGATGCCGCGTGAACGGCGAGATGATCCCCCAGCCGATCGTCAGCCGCTTCGTCTCGTGGGCCATGAGCGCCGACACCACGGTGGACGAGCGCGCTTCCATTCCGTGCTTGCGCCACCAGGGATACGCCTCGGCCAGCCAGATCGTGTCCATTCCGGCCTCGTCCATGACGCGCGCCGACTCCAGCATCTCGTCGAGCGGCTCCATCGTGAGCTGCATGACCCCGATGCGGAAAGGCGGTGGCACGGCCGTAGTCAAACACGTCGGCGCGGGATAGGGTCGCGCTGAGAAAAGACGGCATGGAGTTCAGGATTCTTGGTCCTCTCGAGGTGTTCGAGAACGGTCGCCAGCTCGACCTCGGCGGCGCGAAGCAGCGCGGGCTCGTGGCGATCCTGCTGCTGCATGCAAACGAGGTCGTCTCCACCGACCGGCTGATCGACGCGCTCTGGGAGGACGACGCGCCGGAGACGGGCAGAAAAGCCCTTCAGGTGTACGTCTCGCAACTTCGCAAGACGCTCGGCAAAGAGCGCATCGCCACGCGTTCCCCGGGCTACTACCCCTACGCGAGCGTTTGCGGCTGGTCTCGGCCGTCCCTGGTGCGGTCGCTTGCCACACTTGACCGCCATGCGCTTGGAAGACGGCAAGGCTGCGGTAAAGCGCGGCTAAGAGAAGCTCAGGAGGGCTCTTCGGTGGAGTGAGTGGGGCCAGCGGGATCGGTCTCGTACGCCTCGGGCGACGCAGGATGAATGCCCTGCTCAGCACCACCCGGGCTCGACGCAGCCTCCGAGACCCGCGTCTCGAGTGCGCCGAGCACCTGCTGCACCTGTTGGTTCACGATCGGCTGCAGCACGCGCTGTCCCATCGCACCGACCGGGCCCGCGATCTTGACGTCCGCCTCCCAGGCCATCGACGTACCCTCGCCGGCCTCGGAGAGCGTGAAGGAGGTCTTCATGTCCATCAACGCGCCGACACCCGTCCCCTTCGCGCGCATCGACGCGAACTCGGGCTCGCGTTCCTCGAGCCGCTCGAAGTTCATCGTCATGTTGAGGCCGCCGAGGCCGAGCGGCACCTTGACCTTGGCGGTCCAGTGCTTCTCGTCGTGGATCTCGAAGCTCTCCACGCCCGGCATGAGCTTCGCCATCTCCGCCGGCTCCGAGATGACCGACCACACGGTGTCGCGCGGCGCCGACAGCTCCTTCGTCCCGGAGACGATCACTTCGACTCCACCGAGACGTTGGCTCGCGTCGCTTCCGGGTCCTGGAGCATCGACCAGACTCTATGGGGCGGGTTGCAGCTCGTGGAGACGATCGCCTTCCCGCTCGAGGCGAGCGCGTCCTGGATCGCTGCGCAGACGCAATGGATTCCACCGCCTCCGCCCTCGCCCATGCCCTTGGCGCCGAGCGGAGCGACCGGCGAGGGCGACTCCATCGAGCCGGTCTTCAAGGGGGGCATGTCGAGCGCGTGCGGCACGTGGTAGTCGTAGAAGTTGGACGTCAGCAGCGTTCCCTCCTCGTCGTAGACGAACTCCTCCGACAGCGCTGCCCCGAGCGCGTGAGCCGTCGCTCCGTGCACCTGGCCCTCGACGATCTGGGGATTGATCCGGATCCCGCAGTCGTCCACGGCCGCGTAGTCGACCACGTCGACGACTCCCGTGTCCGGATCGATCTCGACGACCGCCGCGTGGA